>CALULL010000009.1 GCA_944321465.1 uncultured Bacteroides sp. | reverse complement strand
ATCATATAATCTGCAAGTTTTCAACCGTAAAGATACAAAAACTTGCAGATATCTCAAAGCAAATCGCATATTAATCTATTGACTATTAAGTAGTAGCGCATCTTTTAAGGAACGACTAATTAGTCGTCCCTTAAAAAGTATATGCCAGCGAGACATTTTTCCAATAGAGTGTCTCGCTGATTTTTTCGACAAGTGCCCCAAGAAGCCTCATGGATCTTTTGAAGTTGTATGCCGCCGCAGCCAGAAGGGCATTCACGGCATCTTTTTTATGCAACTTTGCGTCCGTGGGGTAAGTCACATTCTTTTCCTGTACGGTGGAATCGATGAAGGCCGTCTCATGATGGTCGCGGTCGTCGTCTTCCTGGTTGACACGGATGCTTTCCGACAAAGTCAGTTCCATGCCTCTCTCGCCGATGCGCTTGCGGGAATGGACCAGTTCGTTTTAAGGGACGATTAATGAAATCACTTTCATAATAGCGAATATCGCCGCCCATACCCTTTGACAGGAAAAAGTCGTCCGCTTCGGTATAGCATCCCAAGGGCTGCATAGGCGAAGCGGGCGGCTTTCGGGGGGGGGCCATGCGGGCATGATCGACTTTTATTTCTCGTGTTTCAGTTCCTCGGTAATTTTTTGTTCCAGTTCTTCGGCCAGTTCCGGGTTGTCGGCTATGACCTGTTTGGTGGCATCGCGTCCTTGGGCTAGTTTCGTGTCGTTGTAGCTGAACCATGAGCCGCTCTTCTTGATGATGTTCAAGTTGACTCCTAGGTCGACGATTTCGCCCGTGTGTGATATGCCTTCACCAAACATGATGTCGAACTCGGCCCTGCGGAAGGGAGGGGCCACTTTATTCTTTACAACTTTTACCTTGGTCGGTTTTCCGATGGCTTCGTCTCCGTTTTTTATGGGTTGTCCGCTGCGGATGTCGAGGCGCACCGAGGCGTAGAATTTTAGTGCGTTTCCTCCCGTTGTAGTCTCTGGATTGCCGAACATGACACCGATTTTTTCGCGCAGTTGATTGATGAAGATGCAGCATGTGCTGGTCTTGCTGATGGCCGATGTCAGTTTGCGCAGTGCCTGTGACATGAGGCGGGCTTGCAATCCTACTTTATTCTCGCCCATGTCACCTTCTATCTCTGACTTTGGAGTGAGGGCGGCTACGGAGTCGATGACGATGATGTCGATAGCTGCTGAGCGTATGAGCTGTTCAGCTATGTCGAGGGCCTGTTCGCCGTTATCGGGCTGGGAGATGAGCAGGTTGTCCACGTCCACGCCCAGTTTGGCTGCATAGAAGCGGTCGAAGGCATGTTCGGCATCGATGAAGGCGGCTATGCCCCCTTTCTTTTGTGCCTCGGCAATGGCGTGTATGGCCAGTGTCGTCTTACCGGAAGACTCCGGTCCGTAGATTTCGATGATACGTCCGCGTGGGTATCCTCCTACGCCCAAAGCGACGTTAAGCCCTATTGAGCCGGTAGGTATCACGTCGACCTGTTCGGGGGTTTCGTCGCCCATGCGCATGATGGAACCTTTGCCGAAGTTCTTTTCTATTTTGTCCATTGCGGCCTGCAACGCCTTCAGCTTTTCGCTTGAGGCGGCTTTAGGTGTCTCGCTCCCTTCAAAGTTCAGTTCGTCTTTTTTTGTCATGTGTATAGTCTGTGTTGTTTTGGTGAAAGCGTTGTCGGCGTGCCGTCTCCCTGCGGTAGTGTGCAGGGAGACGACGCGCCGGGCGATTGTCATTGTGCGGTTGTGCCTGTGCCGTTCAGTATTTGTGCGGAGTGGTTCTTGGTCTTCACCTCCTTGGGTCCTATGATACGTTCTATTTTGCCTTCTTTGTCGACAATGAATGTCGTGCGGAAGGTGCCCATGTACTTCTTGCCATACATGCTCTTCTCTCCCCATACGCCGAACTGCTGGACCAGTCTTTTGTCTGTATCGGCAACGAGCGTGAAGGGCAGTTGGTTCTTCTCGATGAACTTCTGGTGCGACTTCTCGTTGTCTACGCTTACGCCGATTACCTCGTAACCGGCCTTGCGCAGCTCTGTGTAGTTGTCGCGCAGGTTGCAGGCTTGTGCCGTGCAGCCCGAGGTGTTGTCCTTCGGGTAGAAGTAGAGTGCTACTTTCTTTCCTCGGTAGGCACTGAGGCGGATTTCCTCTCCTTTTTCGTTTACGCCCAGGTAGTCCGGGGCTATGTCTCCGATGTTCATAGTTCTTGCCGGGTGTGGTTGTCGGGGGCTTACAGTTCCAGGTCTCCGTCGAACACCTCGTGCCAGGGCAGGCCCTGCTTGTTGAGTTGTTCCATGAAGGGGTCGGGGTCGAACTCTTCGACGTTCCACACGCCCGGACGTTTCCACAGTCCTTGCAGATACATCATGGCACCGATCATGGCCGGTACGCCGGTGGTGTAGCTCACGCCTTGCATTCCCGTTTCCTTGTAGGCTGCCTGGTGACTGCAATTGTTATATATATAATAGGTGCGCTCCTTGCCGTCTTTCACTCCCCGAATGCGGCAGCCTATGGATGTTTCGCCCTCGTAGTCTTTGCCCAGGTCTTGCGGGTTGGGCAGTACGGCCTTGAGGAATTGCAGCGGGACGATTTTCATACCCTGGTAGTCTACAGGGTCGATGCGTGCCATGCCGATGTCCTGAATAACACGCAGGTGCGTCAGGTATTCCTGTCCGAAGGTCATCCAGAAACGTGCTCGTCTGATAGTGGGGAAGTGCTTCACCAATGACTCCAGCTCTTCGTGGTAGAGCAGGTAGGAGTCACGGGGGCCAATGTTGGGATAGGTCAGTGCCTTGTGTATCTCCAGCGGACGGGTTGTTATCCACTGTCCGTTCTCGTAGTAGCGTCCGTTCTGGGTGATTTCGCGGATGTTTATTTCGGGGTTGAAGTTCGTGGCAAATGCCTTATGGTGGTTGCCCGCATTGCAGTCCACAATGTCTAGGTACTGTATTTCGTCGAAATGGTGCTTGGCCGCATAGGCTGTGTAGACACCGCTGACGCCCGGGTCAAAGCCACATCCCAAGATGGCTGTTAGACCTGCCTCCTCAAAGCGTTGCTTGTAGGCCCACTGCCAGCTGTACTCAAAGTGGGCTATGTCTTTGGGCTCGTAGTTGGCCGTGTCCAAGTAGTTGACTCCGGTCTTCAGGCAGGCTTCCATAATACTCAGATCTTGGTAGGGGAGTGCCACGTTGATAACGATGTCTGGCCGGAATCTGTTCAGTAATGCTGTCAGTTCGTCCACGTTGTCGGCATCGACTTGCGCTGTCTTTATGTCGGGGTTGCCGATGGCTTGTACGATGTCATCACATTTTCTCTTTGTGCGGCTGGCAATCATAATCTCGCTGAAAGTGTCGGGATTTTGTGCCACCTTGTGTGCAACGACGGTTCCCACTCCGCCGGCTCCAATGATAAGGACTTTGCCCATATTTTTTCGTCTTTTTATAGGTGTTGGTTGTAAAATAGTTCTTCTTTGCTGCGCTCCATGCAAGGCGCGTCTCGTTTTTGTCCGACAAATATAACGTATATCGTTGGAAAAATCGAATAAAACCTGTAGATTAATACAATGAAGTTGATATTTAATCGGTTAGGAGAAAGTCTTAGCGGCTCGGGGAATGGTTTAGGGCCACTTCGAGGCGGAATGGGGCTGCGGGCTGAAAATATGAAACCCCAATTGGTCATTAGAGTCCAAAGCGAAAGGGTTTGGAAAACCGAAGAAAGACAACCAAACCCCAAGTTGGTGGTCTAATGACCGATTTGGGTGAAATGAAGTTGGTATGGAGCTGTGTCTTTTGTCGGCGCGATATCTTTGTCGGACTGCTTATTGCCCGCCTTTGTACCCGGAAAGTCCGAAAGCCACAGGACCTGCGTTCCGGCCGGAAGCAGAGTCCTGTGGCTTTCGTGTATAGGGGGATGGGTGGGTCAGTAGACTTCCTCTTCGAAGTCATCGCCCATAGGATGATAGTCCTTGGCTAGTCCGCCTTCACTGGTTTCTTTGTAGAGCGAGGGCAGGTCGTTTCCGGTCTCTTTCATCACTTCTACTACTTTGTCGAACGACACGCGGTGTATGCCGTCGGTGAACGAGGAGTAGAGGTTGGCATCCAGTGCCCGCGCTGCGGCGTAGGCGTTGCGCTCGATGCAGGGTATTTGTACCAGTCCGCACACAGGGTCGCACGTCATGCCCAAGTGGTGTTCCAGTCCCATTTCGGCTGCATACTCTATCTGGGCCGGACTGCCTCCGAACAGTTGGTTGGCGGCGGCCGAGGCCATTGAGCAGGCTGTGCCTACTTCTGCCTGGCAACCGGCTTCCGCTCCCGATATGGAGGCATTGTACTTCACGATGTTGCCCACCAGACCTGCCGTGGCCAATGCCCGCATAATGCGCAGGTCGCTAAATTCCCGGCTCTCCTGCAGGTGGTAGAGTACGGCGGGGACTACGCCGCACGATCCGCAAGTGGGTGCTGTGACGATGATGCCACCCGAGGCGTTTTCCTCGCTCACAGCCAAGGCGTAGGCAAATACCAGTCCGCGCGATTGTAGTGAAGCTTTGTATCCTCGTGCCTTGATGTAGTAGGTCGAAGCCTTGCGGCTCAGGTTGAGCGGGCCGGGTAGTACGCCTTCTTGTTCAAGCCCTCTGCGGACAGCTTCTTTCATGGTTTTCCATACTTCGGCCAGATAGTCCCAAATGTCGCTTTCTTCGTGCTCGAGCACGTATTCCCAGTAACTTTTTCCGGTGCGTTCACACCAGTGCAGGATGTCCGTCATGTGGTTCAACTCATACACTTCTGGAGTTTCCAGTTTGTTGCTCCCTTCTTCGGCCAGTGCGCCGCCTCCGATGCTGAAGACGGTCCAGCTGTCGGTTTCGTGCTGGTCGGCATCAAGGGCTGCAAAGTTCATCCCGTTTGGGTGGAAGGGCAGGAACGTTTTCGGTTCCCAAACGATTTCCACGGGTGCCACGGGCTGTAGGGTGTCAATGATGGCTTTGTCCGTCATGTGGCCTTTGCCGGTGGCGGCCAGGCTGCCGTAGAGTGTCACGCGGAAGCGTTTGGCCTCAGGGTGCCGTTGCAGGAATATCTGGGCGGCTTTGCGGGGGGCCATTGTGTGGCTGCTCGACGGGCCTGTGCCGATGCGGTAGATTTCTTTGATGGATTTCATTGTGGTGTGTCTTGTTGTAAAGTTGTTTGTGTCTTGTCAGGCGCGGTGTACACCTCTCTTTATTCTAAGTCGACAACGGTGATTCCTGCTCCGCCAAACTGCACGTGCTCGTCGGCGTAACGGGCCACTCCGGGGACGGTGGAAAGGTATTGGCGGATGAGGGTACGCAGGATGCCGTTGCCTGTGCCGTGGAGGATGCGTACCCGCGATACGCCTACAAGCAGGGCATCGTCTATGAAGTAGGTGACGGCTTGCAGTGCTTCGTCTCCACGCATGCCGCGCACGTCGATGTCTTGCTTGAAGTGCAGTTTTTTTTCGTGCATAGCATCCTGTGTTTCTGTGCTCAAATAGGTGCTGCGGGTGGACAGGACGGCTTGGCGTGGGCGTGTTTCGGCTGGTTCCAGTCGGCTGAGGGCCACGGTGGTTTTCATGTCTCCGAAGGCCACCACGGCTTTGTTGCCGTCGGTGGAGAGTACTTGTCCCACGGAGGTCTGTCCTTTTAGGCGTACGGTAGCTCCGGGCGCGATGCGGGCTGATTGTTCTGCTTCCTGGCGTTTGCCATCGGCTTGGGTGACGGTGGGGGTGGAGGCGTTGCCCGCACGTTGTGCTTTGCGTTCTTCCCGTCTGGCCTGTTTCTCTTTGAGCTTTTGCATGCGCCGGGCAATTTTCTCTTCTTGCTCGGCGGCGGTCCGTTCTTCAATGGCTTTCTTGAAGTCTGCCAGTTCCTGACGTGCCTGGCGTGTTTTTTCGCGTTCGGCCTGCGACTCCCGGATTGAGCGTATGGTGTTCTCGATGCGGGCGTTGGCTTCTTGTACCAGTTGCTCCGCCTCTTCCTTGGCGTGTTGCAGGATGGACTTGCGCGATTGCTGCAGGTCGTCGGCTTCGGCCTGATAGCGGTTCAACGTGTCTTCGAGCTGCTTCTCCCGTCGGCGTATTTCTTGCCGCTTGTTTTCCCAGTAGCGTTTGTCCCGCACGATGTCCTGCAGGTACTTGTCGCTCTGTATGTATTCGTTCCCGACGATGGCCGAAGCGTCGGCTATCACCTCTTCCGGGATGCCTATCTTGCGGGCTATCTCCACGGCAAAGGAACTGCCGGGCTGGCCTATTTGCAGTTGGAACAGCGGGCGCATCTGGTGGCGGTCGTAGAGCATGGCACCGTTCACCACGCCTTCGTGCTCTTGGGCGAAGTGCTTCAGGTTCTGGTAGTGGGTGGTGATGACTCCGTAGGTGCCGCAAGTGTTGAGGCGGCGCAGTACGGCTTCGGCTATGGCTCCGCCTATCTGCGGCTCGGTTCCCCCGCCAAATTCGTCGATGAGGACCAGGCTGCGTGTGTCGCAGTGCTTCATCATTACTTTCATGTTCAGCAGGTGGGAGGAGTAGGTGCTCAGGTCGTCCTCGATGGACTGCTCGTCGCCAATGTCGATGAAGATGCTCGTGAACAGACCGGCCCGGCTGCTCTCGGCCACGGGGATGAGCAGTCCGCATTGCAGCATGTATTGTAGCAAGCCCACCGTCTTCAGGCATACGGACTTGCCGCCGGCGTTGGGGCCGGAGATGAGCAGGATGCGGTGCTGTCCCTCAAGCTCGATGTCGAGCGGCACGACTTTCTTCCCGTGTTTCTCAAGCGAGAGGAACAGCAGGGGGTGTGTGGCGGTTGCCCAGTCTATGACGCAGCGGTCTTCCACACTGGGCAGCAGTGCGCCCACCCGGCGTGCCAGCAGGGCTTTGGCCCGGATGAAGTCTATCTCGGCCAGGAACTCGTAGGACAGCAGTACGGAGGGAATGAGGGGGCGCACATGTGCCGAAAATTCCGTTAGCAGGCGGATAATCTCGCGCCGTTCGTCAGCCTCCAGCTCGCGGATGCGGTTGTTGGCTTCCACCACTTCGGCAGGCTCGATGAACACCGTCTTGCCGCTGGCCGATTCGTCGTGGACAATGCCCCGTATTTTCCGTTTCAGGGCAGGGGCGACGGGGATGACGAGGCGGCCGTCGCGCATGGCAGGCGAAGCGTCCTTATCTACCACACCGTCGGCCTGTGCGCTGCGCAATATGTTGTTGAGCGTGCGCGAAATCGAACCCATCGTGGCCGACAGTTCGCGGCGGATGTCGGCCAGCTGCGGCGAAGCGTTGTCCTTGATTTTTCCGTAAGGTGAAAGTATCTGGTTTATCTGGGCAATCAGGTTGGGGAACGTGTCGATGTCCTCGGCCAGGCGTTGCAGGCGGGGGTATTGCGGGGCGGTGCCGTTGCCGTCGTTGCTGTCGCTGCGGGTCAGGAAGCGCACGATGTCGCGGATGGTCTCGAGCGAGCGTCGCAGGTCGAACAGCTCTTGTTCGTCCAGGTACAGCCCCTCGATGCGTATGCGCTTGAGGGAGGGGCGGATGTCGATGAAGAACTGTACGGGGAAATCGTCGTTCCCGCCCAAGATGCGGGTAAATTCTTCGGTCTGTTCCAATCGTTCCATGAGCTCCCGGTAGTTGGCGGTGAAGCTCATGTCCGTCACCCGTTCTGCTCCTAAGGAACTGAGGCAATAGCTTGTCAGGAGTTGCCTTATCTGTCCGAAACCGATTTTCTGTTCAAAGTTCTGTGGATAAATCATGGCCGCAAAAGTAGTACTTTTCGGCGAAATAGCTGTGAAGGCCAGATGAAAAGATGGCCGGATGCCCACAGGGGCACGGGCTTGGTCTCAGGGACGGTAGGCTTCGGTGGCCCGGAGCGAAAAGGGGTCGGCATCCATCCAGGCCGGGAATTTCTGCCGGAAGGCATGCAGGCGGTCCAGGTCGATGGTGGCCGAGCAGTGCCCGGGCAGGTCGTCGGCGACGCTGGCCAGGCATTTGCCCTTGGGCGAGATGAGGGCTGTCCCGCCGTTGTAGGCTATGTCGTTGCCGTCGTGTCCTACGCGGTTCACGCCGCAGGTGTAGCAGAGGTTCTCGATGGCGCGGGCCTTTAGCAGCGTGTCCCAGGCCAAGCGTCGCGAGGCGGGCCAGTTGGCGACGTAGAGCAGGAGGTCGTACTCGTTGTGCCGGTTCCGGCTCCACACGGGGAAGCGCAGGTCGTAGCACACCAGGAGCAGGATTTTCCACCCCTTGTAGGTGCAGACTGCACGGTTGTGCCCGGGAGCGAAGCGGTCGGCTTCTCCTCCCATGCGGAAAAGGTGGCGTTTGTCCTGGAAGAAAGGCTCTTGCCCGGGAGCGACGAAGAAGGCGCGGTTGTAGTAAGCGGTGGAGGAGGCCGGGCCCTCGGAGCCGGGCGTACGGGCCATGAAGCTTCCCGCAAGGGCTATGTGGAACTGGGTTGCCCATTGCCGCAGTCGCCCGATGGTAGGCCCGTCGGACGTTTCGGCCTGTTCCGCCACATTCATGCTGAAGCCGGTGGAGAACATCTCGGGCAGGACGAGCAGGTCGGTCTGCCCTTCGAGGGCTTGCAGCCGGTGGAACAGGTTTTCTAAGTTGGCTGCTTTGTCCTCCCAGACTATGTCGGTTTGCAGCAGTGTGATGCGCAGCGGAGTCATATGGCGAAGTTCTGGGCTTTTTTGCCTCTGAAGCGGGTGTAGTATTGCTTGATGTCGTGCATGTCTCTTTCTATGTTGCCTGTAGGGTATACCACTTTGTTCCCGGTGATGGTTTTGGTTGGATAGTCCAGGGCGAACAACACAATGGGGACTTGGGCTTTAAGGGCAATGTAGTAGAAACCCCGTTTCCAGTCGGGGTTGGCCTTTCGGGTCCCTTCGGGGGTGATGGCCAAGTGGAAGTGCCGCTTGGCGGCAAATCGTTCGGCCATCTGTTCCACGAGGGAGGTCTGTCGGCTTCGGTCCACGGGTATGCCCCCGATGGCTTTGAAGAAATATCCTAAGGGGAAAAAGAACCACTCCTTTTTCATCATAAAGGATGTCTTTCGCCCGATGGCCGAGTAGAACAGTTTGCCTATGATGAGGTCCCAGTTGGATGTGTGCGGTGCCGCACAGATGACGCATTTGTCATAGTCCGGCACCGTCACGTTCATCTTCCATCCCAGCAGATGGCTGTAAATGAATTTGCAGAGGCGTTGCTTCATTCTGCCTTGAGTTTGCCTATGGCCTCCAGTATCTCGTCAACCCGCTTGCCGAAGTCGGCGTGCAGCTTTCTGTAGAACTGCTTTTCGCTGCCTTTCTCCGTGTGGCAGACGCGGCTGATGAAATCGTTTTGCAGGTTGAGGATGTCTGCCATCAGGGCATCCGCCTTTTCTTTATCTGCGCCGGGGACATACAAGCTGTGCACGAGGCACTCGCAAAACAGTTCTCCCGTGATGTAGTTGATTCTTTTCTTCAGTTGTCTTCTATTTGCCATGATTTCTGCGTTAAGAAAGTTTGTGAATTAGGATTGTGTGCGGTAAAGGTAATGTTTTTCCAGGTTCCGGGTGAGCAAAGGAGCTTTTTTATTGGTTTTTTAACATGCTTCTTCGCTCGCTTTTTCCGCCAAGGGCTTGTCCGGGCTCTGCCCGGTGCCGTTTGGATGAGTCTCTTTGAGGCTGAACCTTGTCTCTGGGGGGGCGTGCCTTTCCCCGCCGGGGAGCGTCCCTTTGCCCCTTCGGTGGCACTTCTTTGCCCGCTCGGGGGTGCACCTTTGCCCGTCCCGGGGGGCTGAGGGGGTGGGCAGGAAAACTTGCAGGCTTGGGGGGGGAGGTAGTCCGAACGCGGTCTGTGGAGGCGTGAGGCGTATTGAGGACATTTTCCACACAAATCCGGTTGGTATGCCGATGCGGAAAACGACCGTCGAAGGGTTTGGATGTTGAGGCAGAGGAACTTGTTTCAGAACAGGGGTTGTTCATTGAAAAAATGGTATTATCTTTGTAGCATCAAACCGAAGTTCTGGTAAACAAAAACAAACAAACATGAGACTATTTTTTACTAAGAAAGAATTGAGGGTGAGAAAGAAACGCATCGTTTGGATGCTGGGCTGCATGGCTGTTGTAGTGGGGCTGTATGTGGTCCTGACTTGGCCGGAGAAGAAGGAACCTGAGGCTCCTGTCGTGAACGTGGAACCCGTAGGGGTGGAGGACGTGGAGATTTATGGCGATTACGTGGGACGCATCAGAGCACAGCAATTTGTGGAGGTTCGCGCCCGCGTGGAGGGCTTCTTGGAGAGCATGGCCTTCGAGGAAGGTACTTATGTTACGAAAAACCAGGTGCTGTTTGTCATAGACCAGCGGCAATACAGGGCCAAGGCCGACAAGGCGAGGGCGCAATTGCGCAAAGACTCGGCCTTGGTGCGCAAGACGAAGCGCGACCTGGACCGCATCCGGCCTTTGTTTGAACAGAACGCGGCCAGTCAGTTGGACCTGGACAATGCAACGGCGGCATACGAGACTGCCGTGGCCAGCATGGGCATGAGCCAGGCCGACCTGGACCAGGCGGAACAGGAACTGAGCTACACGTGGGTGCGGTCTCCCATATCGGGGCACATCAGCGAGCGTCATGTGGACCTGGGAACACTGGTCGGTACCGGTGGGCAGTCGTTGCTGGCCACTGTGGTCAAGAGCGACACGGTGCTGGTCGACTTCAGCATGACGGCTTTGGACTATTTGAAAAGCAAAGAGCGCAACATCATTATAGGCCAGAAGGACTCGACACGCTCCTGGCAGCCTTCCATAACCATCACGTTGCCGGACAATAGCGTGTATCCCTACAAAGGCTTGGTTGATTTTGCCGAACCGCAAGTGAACCCGAAGACCGGAACATTCTCGGTACGCGCAGAGATGCCCAACCCGGACCGCGTGCTGCTTCCCGGGCAGTTTACGAAAGTGCGTGCTCTGTTGGATGTACGCGAGAATGCGACGGTCGTGCCGCAAAAATCTCTTATAATAGAAAAAGGCGGAGCCTATATCTTTGTGATGCGGCGCGACTCTACGGTGGAGCGGCGTTTCATTGAGCTTGGCCCGGAGTTTGGCAACAATGTGGTTGTGGAGCGTGGCCTTATCCCGGGCGAAGTAATCGTCAGCGAGGGCTACCACAAATTGTCGCCGGGGGTTAAGGTGCGTGTGGCCCAGCCCCGGCAAGATAAGGACGAACAGGAATAGTCTCTGCGAAACCATCTAAAATTGTTTGACCGATGAAAGTAAGTTTCTTTATAGACCGACCTGTATTCTCTGCGGTAATTTCCATCCTGATTGTCATAATAGGCCTCATCGGACTGACGATGCTTCCTATCGACCAATATCCGCAAATCACGCCGCCGGTAGTGCGGATTACGGCTTCTTATCCGGGAGCAAGTGCGCTGACCGTCTCGCAGGCTGTAGCCACTCCCATAGAACAGGAGCTGAACGGTACTCCGGGTATGCTCTATATGGAGTCGAACAGTTCCAATTCGGGCGGATTTTCGGCTACGATAACCTTCGACATCTCGGCAGACCCCGATTTGGCGGCTGTAGAAATACAAAACCGCGTAAAACTGGCCGAGTCGCGCCTGCCTGCCGAGGTGGTGCAGAACGGCATAGAAATAGAAAAACAGGCGGCCAGTCAGCTTATGACGATTTGCTTGACTTCGGACGACCCGAAGTTTGATGAAATATACTTGAGCAACTTCGCTACAATTAACGTGCTGGACCTGTTGCGCCGCATTCCCGGTGTGGGCCGTGTGTCAAACATCGGCAGTCGCTATTACGCTATGCAAATATGGGTCGATCCGGCCCGCTTGGCCAACTTCGGCCTGACTGTCCAGGATGTGCAGAATGCCTTAAAGGACCAGAACCGCGAGTCGGCGGCCGGCGTGTTGGGGCAACAACCTGTGGCGGGACTTGATTTTACCATTCCGATTACGGCTCAGGGACGTTTGTCTACGGTGGCTCAGTTTGAGGAAATCGTGCTGCGTGCCAATGCCGACGGTTCGCTGATCCGTATGCGCGACGTGGCCCGTGTGTCGCTCGAGGCCCAGTCGTACAACACGGAGAGCGGCATCAACGGAGGCAATGCGGCTGTATTGGGCATATACATGCTTCCTGGAGCCAATGCTATGGAAGTCGCAGAGAGCGTAAAGGCCACGATGGAAGAGATCAGCAGGAACTTCCCGGAGGGCATGAAGTTTGAGATACCCTTCGATATGACAAGCTACATTTCGGAGTCTATTCACGAAGTGTATAAGACGCTGTTCGAGGCTTTGGTGCTGGTGATTGTCGTTGTCTTTCTGTTTTTGCAGAGTTGGCGGGCAACGATTATCCCTTTGGTTGCCGTTCCTATATCGTTGATAGGCACCTTTGGCTTCATGCTCATCTTCGGCTTTTCGCTCAATATCCTTACGTTGCTGGGACTTGTCCTTGCCATTGGCTTGGTAGTGGACGATGCCATTGTGGTGGTGGAGAATGTCGAGCGCATCATGGAAGAAGAGCACCTGAGTGCCTATGAGGCCACTAAAAAAGCGATGGAGGGGCTTACCAGCGCATTGATAGCCACTTCCATGGTGTTGGCCGCCGTTTTCGTTCCTGTCAGCTTCCTTTCGGGCATCACGGGGCAGCTTTACCGCCAGTTCAGTGTCACGATTGCCGTTTCGGTGCTGCTCTCCACGGTTGTCGCTTTGACGTTAAGCCCGGTGATGTGTTCGCTCATCTTGAAGCCCGTAGACCCCAGTAAGCCCAAGAACCGGGTGTTCCGTGCCATCAACCGCTGGGTGGACTTTGGAAACAGCAAATACCTTTCCGGCATATCGCGCATCATCAAAAATCCCAAGCGGGTTGGTGTTGGCTTTTGCATGGTGCTCATTGCCATCTTCGTCTTGTATCGCATCATTCCTACCAGCTTCCTGCCAACGGAGGATCAGGGCTATTTCACCATAGAACTGGAGCTGCCCGAAGGCACGACCTTGGAGCGCACACGTGCAGTGACCGATCGTACCATACAGTTCCTTATGAAAGAACCGGCGGTAGAGTATGTACAGAACGTGACGGGCACCAGTCCTCGCGTCGGGACAAGCCAGGCACGTGCGCAGCTTACCGTCATACTTAAAGAGTGGAAAGAGCGTGATGACACGACTATCGGGGAGATAATGGCCAAGGTCAGCCGGGAACTTAGCGAATACCCGGAGTGTAAGTTTTATCTTTCTACGCCGCCGGTTATTCCCGGACTGGGAACTTCGGGCGGATTTGAGATGCAGCTCGAAGCCCGTGGTGATGCCACTTACGAAAACCTGGTGCAGGCAGCCGACACGTTGATGCATTATGCTTCTATGCGAAAGGAACTCTCCAACTTGTCGTCGTCGTTGCAGGCCGAAATCCCCCAGTTGTACTTCGATGTGGACCGCGACAAGGTAAAGATGCTCGGGGTGCCTATGTCCGATGTGTTCTCTACGATGAAAGCCTATACCGGCTCGGTGTATGTGAACGACTTCAACATGTTCAACCGTATTTACCGCGTTTACATTCAGGCCGAGGCGCCCTATCGGGAGCACCGCGACAACATAAGCCTCTACTTCGTGCGTGGCAGCAATGGCGATATGATTCCGCTGACGGCCTTGGGAAACACGCAATATACCACGGGCCCGGGAAGCATCAAGCGGTTTAACATGTTCAACACAGCTGTCATCCGGGGTACCGCCGCTCAAGGTTACAGTTCGGGACAGGCAATGGAAGTAATCGAAGAAGTAGCCCGCCAACATCTGCCCGACAACATCGGCATTGAATGGAGCGGTTTGTCCTATCAGGAGAAACAGGCCGGCGGCCAGACGGGCATTATTCTGGCCTTGGTATTTCTGTTTGTATTCTTGTTCCTTGCCGCTCTTTATGAGAGTTGGAGCATACCGGTAGCCGTGTTGCTTTCTCTGCCGGTGGCCGCGCTGGGTGCCTATATCGGCATTTCGGTCTGTGGGTTGGAGAACGATACCTACTTCCAGATAGGACTTGTGATGCTTATGGGACTGGCAGCCAAGAATGCCATTCTGATTGTCGAGTTTGCCAAGGACGAGGCCGACGCAGGTGTCAATGTCTTTAAGGCGGCTCTTCATGCCGCGCGTTTGCGTTTCCGGCCCATCCTTATGACTTCTTTGGCATTCATCTTGGGCATCTTGCCTATGGTGATTGCAAGCGGGCCTGGTGCGGCAAGCCGTCAGGCCATCGGCACCGGTGTGTTCTTTGGCATGATAGCGGCTGTTACGGTCGGCATTCTGCTTATACCTTTCTTCTTTATCACAATCTATAAGGCGCAAGGTAAGTTGCAGAGTAAGAAAAACAGTAAACACCTTAAAACAGTATGACAAGACTTATGAAATATATAGTTCGTTTGCTTTGTACTTTCGTCGTTGTTGCCTCCTTGGTCTCCTGCCAGATAGGACGGCACTATACGCGTCCCAATCTTGAACTTCCTGCGACGTTGGCCGACAGCATGAGCACCGACTCGGCTTCGGTGGCTGATTATTCGTGGGAGGAAATATACACGGACACTATTTTGCAGGGGCTGATTTGGAAAACCCTTTCTTATAATAAAGACATGCTCATGGCAGCGGCCCGTGTCAAGGAACTGGCGGCCTTGAAGCGTATTGATTTTGCCAACATGTTCCCGTCGGTGGGCTTGCGTGTGTATGCCGAACGCGAACGTGATAACTATGGTGGCGATCATTATACGAAGGATGACGAGTTCGACCTGAAGGCAATTGTCTCTTGGGAACTGGACCTGTGGGGCAAACTGCGTTGGGCACGCGATGCTAGCATGGCCGATTTCCTGGCTTCCATTGAAAACCAACGGGCTTTGCAGATGAGCCTTATTGCACAAGTGGCTCAAGCTTATTATGAACTGGTGGCCTTGGATAACGAACTGGCCATTGTGCGTCAGACGATGGATGCACGCCGCGAGAGCCTTCATCTGGCTCAGATACGCTATGAGGGCGGACTCACGTCGGAAGTGGCCTTCCGCCAAGCGCAGGTCGAGCTTTCGCGTACGGCCACCCTTGTGCCCGAGTTGGAACGGCAGATTACGGCTAAGGAGAACGAGCTGGCATTCCTCACTGGCGAGTACCCCTACCGGATAGAGCGTTCGCAACTGTCTCAGGAGGTCAACTTCCCGCTCAGCCTGCCTGTGGGCCTTCCTTCGTCGCTGCTTGAGCGGCGGCCCGATGTCCGTGAGGCCGAGCAGCAGCTTATCGCGGCCAACGCCGCCGTGGGAGTGGCCTTTACCAGCATGTTCCCATCGATAACGCTGACGGCCAACCTCGGTGCCGAAAGTGAAGAACTGAAGGACCTGTTGCACTCTCCCTACCATCTGTTGGGTGCCAACCTGTTGCAGCCCATTTTCGCGATGGGGCGCAACCGTGCCCGCCACAAGGCTGCCAAGGCTGCCTACGAGCGTGCCACCTATGCCTACGAGAAGGCTGTGCTCTCTGCCTTCCGCGATGCCTACGATGCTATTGCCGAATTCAACAAGATGAAGGAAATCTACGAGTCGCGTCTCGACTTGGAGCGTTCCTCTCGCAGTTCGCTCGAACTGGCTCAGTTGCAATACGTCAACGGTGCCATAGGCTATATGGATTTGCTTGATGCCCAGCGCACCTACCTTGATGCCCAGATAGGGTTGAGCAACGCCTTGCGCGACCGTCAGCTTGCCATGGTTAACCTATACAAGGCTTTGGGCGGAGGCTGGGAGGCGAAATAGCTTTATCCCCAATCGGTCATTAGACCGCCTTGCCGTGTGCTTGACACTCTTTCTACGGCTTTCCAAGCGATTTCGTCTTGCCGCCGGCATCTTGTCCGCCGCTTTGTCTCGACGTAGCCCGCTACGCCTTCGACAAAGGCGACAGCCAATCTGCACGGCGGCAAAACGAAATCGCTTTGGACTCTAATGACCGATTTGGGTTTATGTTCCGGTGACGGATGGACAAGAGGTCGCCCGACGTGCTACTCCACACACGTCGGACGACCTCTTGCTTTTTTTTTTGCACTCGCTGTCTTGTCGCGCTGGCGTCGGCCTGTTTTAGAAGGGTGTCTCTTTGCCTTTCTGAACCTCGATGCGGATGCCGAAACCGTTCTCCGACTTCAGTTCAAACGCTCCCTTGTAGTTGTCCCGTTGCCAAGGCAAGGCCGAGGGGTTGGGCACATGTCGGCCCTCTCGGTTGTACTCCCCATAGGTGTTGAGTCGCCATCCGTTTCTCAGCCGGAAGCTGCCCATCTGCAAGTTGTCCGTGGCGTTGCCCCACAGCCCGAGGCCGCTCCATCCCCAAGGTGTGCCTGTGGTGAACGACCATCGTCCGTCGGGAGCAAACAGGTTGCTAAGTCCCGAGGAATAGGTGGCTGAGGGGTCGAGGCGGAACGCGGCCTCGTAGTTTTTGCTCGCGTCGGGGATTTCTATTTTGTAGAGGCTCAGCGGGATGGTGGCAGGTTGCTCCATCAGCAGTCTTGTGTCAAGGAGGAAAGCCCCGAAGTGCTTCACGCCGTGGGGTTGTTCGTCGTTTGCAGGCGTTTCGTGTTGTGCCCACAAGGGGGCGGCCGAAGCAAGCAAGAGTATGGGTAAGAGCAGAGTGCGTTTCATACGGCTTCTTATTGGATTGATTTTGGAACAAAAGTACTCCATTTGTTTCGAAGTTGCCGTCTTCTTTCACATTATTTACGCGAGTTCGGGGATGCTATGCTTTGTGCGTTGTCCTTTCCTCGTTGCGGCTTGTTGCTGCCTTGGACTTGTGATGCATCGGTTGTTTTGAGCGGCAGTGCCTTTCGGCCGGGTGCTTTTATCCCAAATCGGTCATTTGAGTCCAAAGCGATTTCGTTTTGCCGCCGTGCATCTTGGCAGGACGAAAGGGCTTGGAAAGCCAAAGATAGATAACTCTATACCCATAGGGCGGCCCAATGACCGGTTTCGGTCTGTATATGATTGTTCTACAGATGTCTGAGACTGCAAGCTTGCTGCGTAGGCCGCGCAGTCTTGCTGCGTAAGCGGTGCAGCATTGCTGCACAGGCTGTGCAGTGCGGCTGCATGGAAAGCGCAGCACTGGTTGCCGAAGTCGTGCCGCGTTGTTCTTCTGCCGCGTTGTCCCTGTGTTTGCACGGAGCGGCTTTTGCGTTGGGGCGGTTTCGGACTCTGCTTGTTCAAGTTTGGTGCTTTTTTGTTTGCCACATTGCCGGGAATGGCCCAACTTTGCAGCGCAAATAGGTTGGCCGCGCCTATGTGGCAGCTATTTTCAGAACGATGAAAGAACTTGACTTGACCAAAGGCAGTGTGCCTAAGATATTGTTGCAATTTGCCCTTCCTTTCCTGGTGGCCAATGTGCTGCAGGCTCTTTATGGCGGGGCGGACTTGTTCGTGGTGGGACGGTACGACGATGCAGCCAGCGTGGCGGGTGTGGCCATCGGAAGCCAGGTGATGCAGACCATCACGGGCATCATCCTCGGACTGACCACGGGGACAACCATCCTGATAGCCATGGGCACCGGGGCAAGGGACGACCGCAAGGTGGCTGACATCATCGGCACGTCGGTCTACTTCTTTGCCGTAACAGGCATAGTCCTTACGCTCGTCATGGTGGGGCTGCACAAGCAGATAGCCGTGCTGATGCACACGCCGCAGGAGGCGATGGCCGACACCTTGCACTACATGCTGATATGTTCCATTGGCATCCCGTTCATCATGGGCTACAACGTGGTGTGTGGCATCCTGCGCGGGCTGGGCGACTCGAAGTCTCCGCTCTACTTCGTGCTGATAGCCTGCATTATCAACATCGGGGTCGATTTCCTGCTGGTGGGCGGTTTCGGGATGCGTGCGGCGGGGGCAGCCATAGCCACCGTGCTCTCGCAGGGCATCAGTTTCTTGGCGGCATTGTGGTTTCTGCACCGCCGGGGCTTCCGCTTCGAGTTCGGTTGGCGCAACATTCGCCTCAACCGCTTTCTTTCCGGGCAAATAGCAAGACTCGGCGCACCTATAGCTTTGCAGGATGCGTTGGTCAACATCTCGTTCCTGCTGATAACCGTCATCGTGAACCAGATGGGTGTCATTGCCTCGGCATCGCTGGGGGTGGTGGAGAAGATTATCGTGTTCGCCATGCTGCCGCCCACGGCTGTAGCAGCGGCTGTAGCCACAATGACGGCACAGAACTACGGGGCCGCTCTGGTGGCACGCATGTCGCGCTGTCTGTGGTCGGGCATCGGCATGGCTCTGGCGTTTGGCGTGTCGGTATGCGTCTATTCTCAATTCCTGCCCGAGACGTTGACTGCAGTCTTTACGAACGATACCGCCGTGGTGGAGATGGCTGCCGGATATCTGCGCGGATACAGCATCGATTGCATCATGGTGAGTTTCGTGTTCTGCTTCAACTCTTATTTCAGCGGGCAAGGCAATTCGTTGTTTCCGATGGTACATAGCATGATAGCTACATTTCTGTTCCGCATCCCGTTGTCCTACCTGTTCGGGCAGTTGGATCCTACGGACTTGCGGCTGATGGGGTATGCTCCTCCTTTGTCTACTTTGGTTTCCCTGCTGATATGCCTCTGGTATCTGCGGCGGAACAACCGCAAGTTGCAGGCCCTGTGCAGGGCGTAGCCATCCGGGGGCGTCCTGCGGAGCCACGCCACGGGGGCGGCTCTTCCTTCCGCTTCGGGGCACACCTCTGCCCGCAAGGCAGCACGCCTGCGCCCGGAGACGGGCAGGCTTGTGCCCGCAGCCCGCCCTCCCGGTCGTTTCTCCTGTCTTGTCCGTCTCTGCCATGCTCCTCGGTGACAGCGGGCAGACGGTCCTCAGAGGCTTCCCGGGGCTGCGCGTGCATGGCCGTGTCGGGCAAAATCGGGGCCAAGGCAGAGAAAGCGGAAGGAAAAGTTGCAAGTCTCGGGCAATAGCCTTATCTTTGCGCCGATTATTCCGAACCGGGTCTGTTTAAGAGCTTTCTAAGGGATTAGAGACCACCCGACGGATCTAACTTTACAGAAGTATTACAATAATGTACGCAATTGTAGAAATCAACGGCCAGCAGTTTAAGGCTGAGGCAGGCCGTAAGTTGTTCGTTCACCACATGAGCGAAGTGGAAAGAGGAGCGACAGTTGAATTTGACAGAGTTTTGCTGGTTGACAAAGAGGGCAACATCATCGTGGGCACTCCGACGGTAGAAGGAGCCAAGGTGGTTTGCGAAGTGGTTTCCGATTTGGTTAAGGGCGATAAGGTTCTTGTCTTCCACAAAAAGAGAAGAAAAGGCTATCGCAAACTGAAAGGCCACCGCCAGCAGTTCACAGAGTTAACAATCAAAGAAGTAATTGCTTAATCATTTAAAAACAGGAAAGAAGTAGTATGGCACATAAGAAAGGTGTCGGTAGTTCTAAGAACGGCCGCGAATCAGCAAGTAAGAGATTAGGCGTGAAAATATTCGGTGGCCAGGCCTGCAAGGCTGGCAACATCATAATCCGCCAGAGAGGGACTCAGTTCCATCCGGGTAAAAACATCGGCATGGGCAGCGACCACACGCTCTATGCCCTCGTAGACGGAACGGTGGAGTTCAAGGTGGGCAGAGAGAGCAGACGCTATGTGTCTGTCGTTCCCGCAGAGAAGGTAGAGGCTTAACGGATAGGAACTTACCCTGTCCGTGCAGATAATGGCTTGCCCAGGGACACAAAAAAGTGTTTCCCTGGGCAAGCCTTTTTTGTGGAAAGTGCTACCTTTGCCGCCCCGTTACGACGGAGCGCTTATAATCAGGATAACAATATAGTGGGATGAATACAGACGAAAGGCTGAAGGACATAGCCGTGTTCCTTCTTGAATATGCCAATAGGCTGATGGGCTCGGGCGTGCATACCTCCAGGGTCGTGCGCAATACGCGCCGCATCGCTTGCTCAATGGATGTGGACGTGCACATGAGCATATTGCAGCGGACGATTGTACTTAGTGTGTGCGACAACCGCACGGGAAAGGTCTTTAACGAGGTGGGCACAATACCGGCTTTCCCCATCAGCTTTGCGCTGAATGCCGAGCTTAGTGCCCTCAGCTGGGAGGCTTATGACAGGAAGTTGCCGCTTGAGGAGATATGGCAGAAGTATCGGCAGATAGTGGGTCGCCCCCGCATCAATCCTGTGTGTGTGCTTGGCCTGGTGGCTGCGGCAAATGCTGCCTTCTGCGCTCTTTTTGGCGGAGACTGGAAGGCTTGCGCCATTGTTTTTCTGGCCACGCTTGTGGGGTTCAAGCTGCGCCAGTTCATGCAAGGCAAGGGGCAGAACCACTACATCGTGACTGTTGCTGTGGCCTTTGTCGCCTCGCTTGTGGCATCGGTGTCGCTGATGTTCGACACGACGGCCGAGACGGCCATCGCCACCAGTGTCTTGTTTCTGGTCCCGGGCGTGCCGCTGCTCAACGGGGTAATCGATATTCTGGAAGGGCATGTCCTGACGGGCAGTTCGAGGCTGATACAGGCCTTGTTGCTCGTGTTGTGCATAGCCGTCGGGCTGTCATGCACGCTTATGCTGATGAAGAACGACTTACTGTGATGTCTCTTTTGTATAGTTAGGAATAAGATGATAGCTTCGGATGTAGTTTTTGACGGCTTTCTGGCTGCCGTTGCGGCCATAGGCTTTGGGGCGGTGTCCAATCCTCCCCGGCGTGCGTTTCCCTCCATTGCAATTCTTGCAGCGATAGGTCATGCGCTGCGTTTTTGCCTCATGCATGTCGGTTCTGTCGATATCGCCACGGCTTCGCTGTTCGCTTCTTTTGCCATAGGCATGGGAAGCCTCGTTTTGGGACGGCGCATTTATTGTCCTATGACGGTATTGTATATACCGGCTCTGCTCCCTATGATACCGGGGATATACGCTTATCGGATAGTTTTTTCTCTTATCATGTTCATGCAGCACATAGACGACCCCCAGTTGCAGCAGCAGTATCTGATGAGTCTTGTAACCAATGGCATCGTTACTTGCAGTGTTCTGTTTATGCTGGCGGTGGGAGCCACTCTGCCGTTTTTCTTGTTCAAGCAGCGGGCTTTCTCCATGACACGCCATTGAGCGTGCCGTGCAGGTTCTATTGGGGGTGGTGCAGTTAGGGGGCGGGCGGAGGTGGCCTTGGGTGGTTCAGATAAGGTGCTGCTCTGCGAAGAACTTCCATAGCGGCGCGGCCATGAGGGCTTGCCGGATGTGGCCATCTACGAGTAGCCCGCGTACTTCGTCGGTGGTGAGCAGGTGTAGGCTGATGTCCTCGCTCGGCTCCAAGTGTTGGGTGGAGACCGGCTCTACGTCGGTCGCCAGGAAGGTGTGGCACAGGTTGGTCATCGTCCCGGGATTGGCCGAGATGGTCAGAAACGGGGTCCAGATGCCTTTGCCGTAGCCAGTCTCTTCGTATAGTTCGCGCTGGGCTGCCTGCAGAGGCGTTTCGCCTTGTTCGCATACGCCGGCGCACAGTTCGTAGCCGGTCCATTGCAGGCCGTGGCGGTACTGGCGTTCGAGGAGGAAGCGACCGTCGCGGGTGATGGCGATGACGTTTATCCAGTCGGGGTACTCCAGGACGTAGTATTCGGGTATTTCGGCCCCGTTGGGCAGCCGCACGTGGTCGCGGCGCACGGTGAGCCAAGGGCGGCGGAAGAGGTACTCGCTGGCGAGTATCTGCCATTTCTTGTCGTCGTTCTGTTTCATAGGTTGTTGGGTTTGTGTCGGTTGATGTTGGTTTGAGGGGTGTGCCTTCAGAAGCGGTGCAGCAGCAGGGAGGGGCTGACGCGCAGGTAGATGCCTGCCAGGATGCTGGCGGACGACTGCGACGGGAGCAGCTCGCCCGTGGCGGGCGCGAGGCCGTGTCCGGAGAAGTGCTGGTAGAGGGTGATGTCGATGCCCAGCGAGGCGACGTGGCCCAGGCGGTGGGTGTACTGGGCTTTGGCGTAGAGCAGCTGGGCGTGGTCGTAGAGGGTGTGGTCGTCCGTGGCGGCCAGCGAGCCGAAGTAGGGCGAGCCGAGCAGGGAGATGAAGCCGTGGGACTTCTGGTATCCGGCCTTGAAGCTGAAGCCTTTGGCCAGGTTGACTCCGGCGGTGGCGTGCCAGGCGGTGCCGTCTTCGCGTGGCAGCAGGTCGCCGCTGAGCTGCTTGTAGGCCAGGAAGTGGGCTTCGGCCCAAAGTTCGTGCAGAACGCGGCGGCGGGCTTGCCAGCGCACTCCGATGCCTGCGGCGGCGTTGGCGGTGCTCGACACGCCGTGGTGCTCGGCCTCTTGTATCTCTCCGCCCAGGTGCTGGGCCACGACTTGCAGGGGGACGTAGGCGTGCAGGGCAGCATCGGGCGGTGTGAGCTTGAATTGCGAGGAGAGGGCGAGGATGAACCGCTCGCGGTGGTTGTCGTCTTGGAAGATGAAGTCCTTCCAGTCGAGCCATACGTCGGCATCGAAGACGCGCGACTGGAAGAGTACTTGCAGGCCGCTCTCGGGGTCGGACGTCAGGTTCAGTTCGGGGTTGTAGAGCGGCTCGACGAGGCGGTGGCTGGAACCTCCGTAGAGGTTGCCCAGGATGAGGTTGAGCTTGCCGGAGAGGCCCGAGAGCTGCACGCGGAAGAAGGGGCGTGCGTGCAGGCTGCGGCTGCCTTCGTCCTCGTCCAGCGAGGGGAGGGCGGTGTAAATGGCCGTTGGGTAGCGTCGTGCGCCGCTGTAGTACAGTATGTGTGCCCCGGCTTCCATCTTAAGGTTGGGCAAGGGCTGGTAGGTCAGGCGGGGCTGTAGCCACAGGCCGGGCAGGGAGTAGCCGTCGGCCATGTGCTTGAACTCATTGTTCTGGAAGAAGCTGAGGTTGTCGATGTCGAGCGTGAGCCGTCCTTTGTCGGCTGCTGACAAGGTGTGGGGCGTGGCAAACACGTCGTGCTCCACTTGGGCTTGCAGGCGGCAGGCTGCCGTTGCCAGCAGTAGCAGCAGGCAGGTAGTCTTGGCGAGGCGTTTCATAGCGTGTAGTTGTCGTTTGTATCGTCAGGAAAAAGGACTGCCGCAGCACACGGGCACGCGGAGTGCTGTGTGTACTGCGGCAGGGGTGTGGATGGCTATGGCCGTAGGGCCGTAGCTACGGGGACGGCGTTAGTCGAACGTGCCATAGCGCGTGGGCAGCAGTTTGCGGTCGCCGAGTGTGTTGTCCACACGGGCAACGTTGACCCAGAACTTGTTCTCGCGTACGCTCTCGATGGGGTAGGCGGCCTTCTCGCGCGAGTAGTTGTGCTTCCACTCGTCGGCCACTACTTCGTACTCGGGGTGGGGCGAGTTGACGAGCACGTTGTCGTCCTTGTCGGCGCGTCCGTCCTTCACTTCCTCTATCTCCTTCCAAATGCTGAGCATTACGTCGACGAAGTTGTCCAGCTCGGCCAGGCTCTCGCTCTCGGTCGGTTCAATCATCAGCGTGCCGTGTACGGGGAACGACAGCGTGGGGGCGTGGTAGCCGTAGTCCATGAGGCGTTTGGCAATGTCGTTCTCGCTGATGCCGGTCTCCTCGTGCACCTTGCGGCACTCCAGTATCATCTCATGGCCTACGAAGCCGTTGGCACCCCGGTAGACGATGCCGTAGGTGTCCTTCAGGCAGGCTGCCAGGTAGTTGGCATTGAGGATGGCTATCTTGGTGGCGCGTGTCAGGCCCTCGGTGCCCATCATGCGGATGTAGCCGTAGGTGATGGGCAGTATGCCTGCGCTGCCGAAGGGGGCTGCCGAAACCTCGTTGGCCGGGTTGCCAAACAGGTCGTGTCCCGGCAGGAAGGGCACCAGATGCTCGGCTACGCATACGGGGCCTACACCGGGTCCGCCTCCGCCGTGGGGCGAGGCAAAGGTCTTGTGGAGGTTCAGGTGACAGACATCGGCGCCGATGGTACCCGGGTTGGTGAGTCCCACTTGTGCGTTCATGTTGGCACCGTCCATGTAGACTTGTGCTCCGCAGGCGTGTATGATGCGGCAGATTTCCTTGATTTCGGTCTCGAAGATGCCGTGTGTCGAGGGGTAAGTTATCATGAGGGCGGCCAGGTCGTCGCGGTTCTCCTCGGCCTTGCGGCGCAGGTCGTCCATGTCTACGTTGCCGTGTTCGTCGCAGGCGCAGGTGACGGTGGTAAATCCGGCCTGTATGGCACTGGCTGGGTTGGTGCCGTGGGCCGATGCCGGGATGAGGATTTTGTTGCGGTGACCCTGTCCGATGCTCTCCAGGTAGGCACGGATGACGCGCAGTCCGGTGTATTCGCCTGCTGCTCCCGAGTTGGGCTGGAGGGTTACCCCGGCAAAGCCGGTGATAATCTTCAGGTCCTCGCTCAGGTTGTGTATCAGTTCTCGGTAGCCCTCGGCCTGGTCTTCGGGAACGAGCGGGTGTATGTTTGTGAACTCGGGACGGCTCAGCGGGAGCATCTCGGCTGCGGCGTTCAGCTTCATCGTGCATGAGCCGAGCGAAATCATGGAGTGGGCCAGTGAGATGTCTTTACGGTCGAGGCGTTTGATGTAGCGCATCATTTCCGTCTCGGTGTGGTAGCGTTGGAAGATGTCGTGCGTCAGGTAGGGCGATGTGCGTCGCAGGCTCTCGGGGATGTTGCAGCCGTCGGGGATGTCCTGTACCTTGGGGCAGTCCTTCCCGGCAGCGATAGCGAAGATGGAGAGCAGTACGTTGACGGCCTGCAGGTCGGTCGTTTCGTCGATGCTCAGAGCCACGGT
Source organism: uncultured Bacteroides sp. (assembly GCA_944321465.1). GTDB lineage: Bacteria > Bacteroidota > Bacteroidia > Bacteroidales > Bacteroidaceae > Bacteroides. Next base: position 82,898 of record CALULL010000009.1, on the reverse strand, counting down.
GCCGTCCTTGGGGTGGCGCAGGTTGACTTCTTTGCTCAGTGCTATGGTGCGTATCTGCTCGGCCGATACGCTGGTAGGCAGGGCAAAGCGGAGGGTGTCGAAGTAGTGCTCGTTGAGTTGGCGGTAGCCAAGCGTGCTGAGTGCTTTCTCTAGGAACACAGCTATGCTGTGGATGCGTGCTGCAATGTCGTGTATGCCTTCGGGGCCATGCCATACGGCATAGAAGCCAGCCATAGTGGCGAGCAAGGCTTGTGCGGTGCAGATGTTGGATGTAGCCTTTTCCCGCTTGATGTGTTGCTCGCGGGTCTGCAAGGCCATGCGGTAGCACAGTTTGCCGTACTTGTCTTTCGACCAGCCGATGATGCGGCCCGGCATCTGTCGCTTGTATTCGTCGCGTGTGGCAAAGTAGGCGGCCGACGGACCTCCGTAGAACATGGGTGTTCCGAGGCGTTGAGTGGAGCCGAATACGATGTCTGCTCCCCATTCGCCCGGAGGTGTCAACAGCGCAAGGCTGAGGATGTCGGCGGCAACGGCTACTTTGCATCCACCCTGGTGGGCTTTCTCGACCAGTTCGCGATAGTCTTCCACATTTCCGTCGGCATTGGGGTATTGCAAAATGCAGGCGAATACGTCGGCGGTGAAATCGGCTTCCTTGCAGCGGCACACGCGTAGGGTGATGCCTTGCGGGATGGCGCGTGTCGTCATTACGGCAAGCGTCTGCGGGAAGATGCTCTCATCGACCAGAACGACGTTGGCATTGACTTTCTGCTTGTCGCGAGGGCGCAGAGCGTGCATCATCGTCACTGCCTCGGCAGCGGCGGTGGCTTCGTCCAGTAGCGAGCAGTTGGCCAGTGGCATTCCTGTAAGGTCGCTCACAGCGGTCTGGAAGTTCATTAAAGCTTCCAAGCGGCCTTGCGACACTTCGGTCTGATAGGGCGTGTAGGACGTGTACCATACGGGGTTCTCGAAGACGTTGCGCTGGATCACGGCTGGGGTAATTGTGCCATACCATCCTTGGCCTATATACGTGGTGTACAGCTTGTTCTTGGCTGCCAGCCGGGCAATGTGCTGCCCAAACTCGTATTCGGTCATTGCCGGTTGCAGAGCCAAGGGCTGGCTAAGCCGGATGTTGGCTGGGATGGTCTTGTCAATCAGCTCGTCCAAGCTGTTTACACCTATCTTGCGGAGCATTTGCTCCTCGTCTGTCTTGCCAATGCCGATGTGGCGATTGGCCAATAAATCATTTTTCATGGATGTGTTGTTATATAAGTGATGTTTGTTATAGTTCTGCTTCTTCAGGGGTATAGGTGGGTAACTGAGTGTCAGAAGCCTTCGGGCTCTTCGTGTCCGCGCAGGCGGAAGAAGGGATTGTCTGTCTTCTCGGTTCCAATGGTCGTGGGGGCACCGTGTCCGGGGTAGACGGTCGTGTCGTTGGGAAGGGTGAACAGACGGCTACAGATGCCTTCGATCAGTTCGTCGAAGTTCCCGCCCGACAGGTCGGCCCGTCCGATGCTTCCTTGGAAGAGCACGTCGCCCGAGAATACGCAATGGGCTTCCTCGCAATAGAATACAAGGCCGCCTGGCGAGTGCCCCGGTATGTGGATGACTTCTAAGGCTGTATGTCCGAAGGTTACCGTGTCTCCATCATGCAGGTAGTGGCCCACTTTCTCCATCGGTTCTTTCCATTCAAAGCCGAACATGCGACTTTGCTTTGGGGCTTCTTCTATCCAGAACTCGTCGGCTTGGCTGGCTTCGACCGGTACGCCGTAAAGCTTGGACACGAAGGCGTCTCCGAAGATGTGGTCCAAGTGCAGATGTGTGTTGAGCAAGTGCTTTACGACAAGTGCCTTTTCTGCGATGAAGCCCTTTAACGCTTCCCGTTCTTCAGGCTCTATGCAGCCGGGGTCTATGATAACGGCTTCGTTGGTGTCGTCCCATAGAACGTAGCAGTTCACGGGGAACATGTTGAACTCGAATTTCTTTATCTTCATAATAGTGCGGTTCTCGTTAGTTTATTGTATGGCGATGTAAACCACCTTTTTTGTGGAGAAGTATTCTCCTTCAAAGTAGTCGGACAGGTTCCATGTGTCGGCACAGTGTTTGAAGGGTTGCAATTCTTGTTGCAGTTCGCCGCCTTTCAGGCAGATGATGCCGTTGGGCAGGGCGTTCTGTTGTCGCTTTGATATGTTCTTGCGCACCAACTTCACGAGGTCGGGCAGAGGCATGACGGCACGGTTGACCACAAAATCGAATTTCTTGCGCTCTTCCTCGACCCGTCCGTTGAAAAAGGTTACATTGTCCAGTCCTATGGCTTTGGCGACCTCGGTGGCGACCTTTATCTTTTTGCCGATGCTGTCGACCAAGTGGAAGTGGACTTCCGGGAAGAAGATGGCCAAGGGGATGCCGGGGAAACCACCTCCTGTTCCGATGTCCATCACGTCTGTTCCGGGGCGGAAGTTGATGGCTTCGACTATGCCCAGCGAGTGTAGCACGTGGTGTTCGTACAGGTTGTTGATATCTTTGCGCGAGATGACGTTAATCTTTGCATTCCATTCCGTGTATAGTGGGAAAAGGGCGGCAAACTGCTGTTGCTGTTTCTCGCTCAACTTTGGGAAGTATTTCAGTAGTTGTTCCATGCGCGTCGTGTCAGCGGTTGTCGAGCAATGTGTGTCCATAGTCTGTCAGCAGGTGTTCAACGGCCTCAATCGGGAGGCTGATGCTTGTATCACCTGTAGAATAGGGGGCTATTTCGTAGACGTTGTATTGAAAAGTAAGCTGCCGGCTGAACGGGTCGAGGTAGAAGTTCTCCGTAGGCACTAATGGCCCGGTGCTGCCATAGCCCATGTCGTCTTCCAGCTCTTGCCGGGTCGACTGGTGGTCGGCTGCCAGTTGCTGCCATAGCAGGCTGGAGAGCTCTTCTTCACAGTCGGGTATAAGTACGTCTGTAAGCCGTATGGGGGACAGGCTATGCAGGTCGATGTTGTAGTATTGGCAGGCATAGATGCCGTGTGCTCCTCCAGTATATTCTTCGTATTTCACGCAATAGACCAGCAGGCGGTTGCTGCTACACTGCACGCGACTCTCTATGTTCCGATAGTACGAGTACCAGGCATCCACGCCCTTACTGTCGTCTTCTTTCAGGTCCTCGGCATAGGTAGGTTCCAAGTCGTTGCGGTAGTCGGAAGCATATTGCCTGGCATACTTGGCTACGGCTTCTTGAGGGGGGAGGTTATCGTACTTCTCGCCCAAGGCTACATTTATGAAATAGGTATTGAGGCTGTCGGCTTCTCCCGGTCGACGGGCATGGGTGGCGTAAGCTAAGTTTACGCGCAGGTTACAGGCCGGTGCGGCTGTATCGGCAAAGAGATGCGTCGTTTCGTTAATGCAGATGCTGTCCGTTTCTAAGCTGCCGTTGGTGTGTCCCGTGTTGCGGCATGAGGTCAGCATGGTTGCTGCTGTGATGAAGTCTAATAGCAATATGGCTGTTAATCGTCTCATATAAGGGTCGTTTTGTGTATCCTGTCGGACCGGTCCGTCTACTTGTCGGGCAAAGATACGGATATTTGTCAAACAACCTTCAATCTTGTCTCTATTTTATCAGCTTTCTATATGCGTTCCAGCACGGTGGTTATCAAGTTGTCGATGGTATTCTTGTATCCTACGTTGGCTTTTCGTGCCAGGCGGTCGGCTATGACCATGCACACAGTCGTGGCTTTGTGCCCCATGAGGCGAGACAGTCCGGCCAAGGCAGAGCTTTCCATCTCGAAGTTGGTGATGTGCAGGCCGTTGTACTCAAACTGCTCTATCTTTTCGTTTTGCTTTGGGTCGGCCAGCGGGATGCGCAATTCTCGTCCTTGCGGGCCAAAGAAACCATTGGCCGCTATGGTAATGCCTTTCACCATGTCCGTTCCGGCGATGCGTTCTGCCAGTCTGGCATCGGCATCGGCAACGTAGGGAGCCGGCGCGCAGAGGTTACCGCTCCATCCCATGTGGTTGAGGAAAGCGCGTTCGCAGGGCAGGTCGCACACAGCGTTGCGTCCGGCATAGAAGTTCAGCAGGCCGTCGAAGCCGATGGACTTCACCGAGCAGACAAACGTGCCCACCGGCGTGTCTGCCTGCAACCCTCCGCAGGTTCCTATGCGCACCAGTTCAAGGCTGCGCAGGGCGGGGCGTATGTGTCGGGTCGAGAAGTCGATATTGGCCAGTGCGTCCAGTTCGTTGAGCACGATGTCGATGTTGTCACAGCCGATGCCTGTAGAGACTACTGTGATGCGTTTGCCCGCATAGGTGCCTGTGACGGTGTGAAACTCGCGGCTCGTCACGTCGCATTCCCTGTCGCTGAAGTGCGATGCTACCAGTTCCACCCGTCCGGGGTCGCCCACCAGGATTACTTTATCGGCCAGCCATTCGGGTTTTACATGGAGGTGAAATACCGAGCCATCCTCGTTTATGATGAGTTCTGACGATTCAAAGTATTGTTTCATTTGTGTGTGCGGATTGATGTTTGTTGTTTCCTCCGCGCTCCCTCTCTTCAGGTTCGGCGAGCGGGAAGGCGGAAGCCTGTGTCTGTCGGTATGTGTTGCTTCATTTGTTGCCTATGCTTGTCGTTCCGTTGGCATTTCCTCCTGCGGGGCGGGCTATGGTTTCGCGCATCTGGGTGTCGGCTTCGATGTTCTTCATGCGGTAATAGTCCATTATGCCAAGATTGCCGTTGCGGAACGCTTCGGCCATCGCTTTGGGGACTTCGGCCTCGGCTTCTATCACTTTTGCGCGTGCTTCCTGTGCTTTGGCCTTCATTTCCTGTTCGGTGGCCACGGCCATTGCCCGTCGTTCTTCGGCTTTGGCTTGGGCAATGTTCTTGTCTGCGTTGGCCTGGTCCATTTGCAGGGAGGCACCGATGTTCTTGCCTATGTCGATGTCGGCAATGTCGATGGAGAGAATTTCGAAGGCTGTGCCTGCGTCGAGTCCTTTGCGCAACACGAGTTTGGATATGGAGTCGGGATGTTCGAGTACTTCTTTGTGGCTCTCAGAAGCACCTATGGAGGACACTATGCCTTCGCCCACGCGGGCCAGTACGGTGTCTTCGCCTGCTCCGCCCACCAGCTGACGAATGTTGGCGCGTACCGTCACGCGGGCTTTAGCTATAAGTTGGATGCCGTCTTTGGCCACGGCTGTCACCGGAGGAGTGTCTATGACTTTGGGATTGACGGACATCTGTACGGCCTCAAACACGTCGCGTCCTGCCAAGTCGATGGCCGTTGCCTCTTGAAAGGGCAGGCCGATGTTGGCTTTCGAGGCCGAGATGAGCGCGTGCACGACGCGTTCCACGTGTCCGCCTGCCAGGAAAAGGGCCTCCAGCTCGTCGCGTGTGATGTTCTTCAGGCCGGCTTTGTGGGCTTCTATCAGCCCGGGGACAATGACGTAGGGGGGCACTTTGCGGATGCGCATCAGGAAGAGTTGCACCAGCGAGATGTTCACTCCCGATACCTTGGCCGAGAGCCATAGGAAGAACGGGACGTAATGGAACAGCAGTAGCAGGAACAGGATGGCTGCCACGGCGAGGATTGCGATGAGATAAATGGGAAAGGTTTCCATGAGTGTTGTGTTTGAGGTTCGTATGTTTTGTCGGATTTCATTGTGCTTGCGGTGTCTTGTCCCGCTCTACCAGCAGGCTTCCGTTGTCGCTGCGTACCACGACGATGGGGGTCCGTTCGTTCAGCAGTTCGCCCGTTGATTTCACTTCTACCACGTGTCCGCCGATGTTGGCATAGCCGATGAGAGCCAGGCGGGTGGTCGTGATGCCCTTGTCGCCGGGGCGTATCGCGTGCGGGGGACGGGAGACGTTGCCCGTCAGGTTCTCCTTCAGGGCCATGCGGTCCAGCGTCTTCGACCGCATGAACCACACGATGGCACCCGTGCCTCCGCCCACCGTGACGACCAGCGTGGCGATGCCTGCCCCGGTACCAATGTTGGCAAAGGCGTAGTAGTTGGCAAAGAGGAGGCACAAGCCGCCCATGATGCCGGCCACGGTAGTGCCCGGCAGTAGAAACACCTCTACCACACACAGGATGATGGCGGCGACAATCAGCAGGATGACGAACAGGATTTCCATGATGCAAGTAAGTTAAAGTGGTTGTATAGGGGGACGTTCGCGACGGGGCTACCGCCCTGTCAGGACTAGGATTTCTTCGTTGCGTGTGCGTTTGGCCAGCTGCTCTTTCTGGTTGAAGAGCTGCCGGACCTGTTTCTCCAGGTCGAGTATGGCTGCCTGCATCCGTGTGCGGTTTTCGGCAGAGGCAGTGTTGTAGCGCGAGCGATATTTGTCCAGCTTTGCCCGTTGCTGCTCGTAGCTGTCCGCCGCCTGTCGGTACTTTTGGAACAGCTGGCGGGCGGCTTGCGAGCGGAAGTCGGCGAGGCTGTAGTAGCAGTGCTGGTCGTCGATGACGAACTCGAAGTCGCGCCGGGCCTGTGGGGTGTCGTCGGTCGTTGGCTTCATGCGCCGCAGGGCGGCGTTCACTTCGGCCATGTCTGTCCAGGTGTCGCGTATGGAGCGGAGCTTGGCCAGTCCGATGAGTTGCTGAGGTGCGAGGGCCTGGTGGTCGTACACCCGTTTGGAAGCATTGGGTATGAACACATAGACGCAGACCTTATTGGCGGGCTGGTAGCGGTCGGAGGCGAACCAACCCAGGTCGCTGAACTCGTCGATGGCGTACAGGTAGTCGTTGTAGGGCGAGTTGAAGGGCATACCGACGTTGGCCGAAGCCAGAAACGTGTCATCGTCCGTGTTGTAGCGGGTTACGAAGATGTCGTATCCGCCCAGCGAGCCGCTGCCGTCGCTGGCGTAGTAGAGCGTCACGCCGTCGGGCATCATGAACGGGTAGCAGGCGTTGCCGTCGGCATTGACATTGCCGCCCACCGGCCTGGCCTTGCTCCAGCCTTCGGTGGTCCGGCGGCTCGAAACGATGGCCAGCGTGCTGTCCGGCTGCATTTGGCTGTAGAAGCGCAGGTCGGACAGTTCGGTCTCATACACGGTTCCGTCAGCCCCGTCCGCCGTCTCAAGGGTGTTGCGGGCAAAGCTCACACGCCCCGACTCGGGGCTGATGCGGTAGGCTTGCAGAAAGGAGGCCTTGTCCACCACGAAGCTGTCTATCACGCAGACCTGCTCCACGCCGCGCATCATGTCTCGGCCTTGCCTGCTCTTTTTCAACAGGCTTTCGGCTTCGGCGGTGTCGCGCTTGCGCTTCTGCAAGTCCGACAGGTATGCCTCGCATGTTTCCACCGCCTCGTCGAAGCGGTAGACGGCGTTGTAGGCTTGCGTCAGGTAGAGCTGTCCGCTGGGGATGCGCCGCTTTACGGCGTTTTCCAGATAGGACACAGCAGCTTCTTCTTCGCCCGTATAGAGGCAACAGACGCCATACCACAGGTTGTAGTTGCCGTTGCCGGGTTGCGAGCGCACGTATTTCCTGAATACGGGCTTGGCCTTGGCGTACTCTCCGCGAGCGTACCACGTGCGTGCCTGTGACAGCGTTTGGGCTGTTGCTCCCAAACCGGCGGCAAGCGCGAGTGCCAGCGCTATTGCGTTGTGTCTTATGTTCATAGGCGCTTCGTCTTCATCTCTTGTTAGGGTGTGCCGTCCCGTCGGGTGCCCGTGTGGCTGTGTCCTGTGGTTCGGCTGGCTCAAAAGTACGCATTAATTGTGAAATAATTCTTTTGCCGGTCGCTTATATTTGTTAAATCTTACTATGACAGCCCTTTGCCCGCCTGCGAGGCGACTGTTGCCCGTGGCGGGGCGGGCCGTCCTCCGGCTTTTTCCTATTCCAGACTTTTCGATTACCTTTGCGCCCCGTCCGCGCATTGTGCCGGGCTGGAAGATTGGTGCATTTAGAAAATAAAGAGAGACTATGGCTCAGTTTACGGAAGAAGAACGCTTGAGGCGTCGCATCGAGAAACGGTTTATGAAGGGGGTGGCCGACTATGGGCTGATAGAAGAGGGCGACTGCATCCTTGTCGGCCTTTCGGGCGGCAAGGATTCGCTGGCCTTGCTGGAGTTGCTGGCAGCCCGCTCGCGCATCTACAAACCCCGGTTTTCGGTGAAGGCGGTGCATGTGGCGATGACCAACATCCCCTACCGCAGCGATGTGGCCTATCTGCGGCAGTTTGCCGAGTCGCTTGGCGTGCCGTTCATCTGCTACGAGACCTCGTTCGATGCCTCGACCGACACGCGCAAGTCGCCTTGTTTCCTGTGCTCGTGGAACAGGCGCAAGGCCCTTTTCACCGTGGCGCAGGCCGAGGGGTGCAACAAAGTGGCCCTGGGGCACCACATGGATGACATCCTGGAGACGCTCCTGATGAACATCACCTACCAAGGCGCCTTTTCGACTATGCCTCCCCGGCTCGACATGAAGAAGTTCTCCTTGTCCATCGTCCGGCCACTGTGCCTGGTTCCCGAAGCCGACCTTGCTGCCTGGGCGGCTCTGCGTGGCTATCGCAAGCAGCTGAAGAACTGCCCCTACGAGCACGACAGCGGGCGCGAGGGCATGAAGGACATCTTGCGACGGCTGGAGGCCATGAACCCCGAGGCCCGCTACAGCCTGTGGGGGAGCATGAGCAATGTCCAGTCCGAGCTGCTTCCGCGTAAGCCCGGCAGCGGTCCCGAAGCTGCGACGGAGGTGTGACGGTTGTCCGGGATGGGTGGACTGGTTTCTGCTAATACTTGATAATCTGATTGATGCGGGCGCATCCGTCGTCGCCGTGGGGGCACACCTGTGCCCCCACGCGCGCGCACCTGTGCTCCTGCGGGGAGACAGGTGTGCCCGTTTGTTGGTGCAGGTGTGCCTCCTTGGCGGCACGCCGGTGCTACTGTGGAAAGTGGCAGGAAGGGGTCAGCCGATGGCCTTGATGCAGCGTGCGGGTACTCCGCCGACTATGGTCCCGGGGGCCACGTCCTTGGTGACGACGGCGCCTGCGGCCACAATGGCGTTGTCGCCTATGCTGACGCCTTGCAGGATGGTGGCGTTGGAGCCTACCCATACGTTACGCCCCAGCGTGATGGGCGCCGGGTAGGTATTGGCCCGGTCGGCGGGGGCGAGGCCGTGGTTGAGGGTGGCGAATACCACGGCGTGTCCTATCTGGCAGCCGTCTCCTATGGTCACGCCGCCGTGGTCCTGGAAGTGGCAACAGGCGTTGATGAAGACGTTCTTGCCTATGCTGATGTTTTTGCCAAAGTCGGTGTAGAACGGAGGGAAGACGCGCAGCGTGGGGTCGACGGGGCGGCCGAAGAGGCGGGAGAGCATGGCGCGCACTTCGTCGGGGGTGTGGTAGGCTGCGTTTAGTTCAAAGGTGATGCGGCGGGCTTCGTCGCTCATTTCGTCCATAAAGCGATGTATCTCGGGGGTGCTTAGGGCCTTTCGGGTTTGCACGAAGGCCAGGAAGTCGGTCAGTGTCATAGGTCGTTGCGGTTTTGTTCCGTTGTGTGGTTTCTTTGTTTTTTCCCGGGCAAAGGTAGGCAAGTCGGACGAATGAACGGGTAGACGGATTACGGTTTTTTGTGCCCGGATGGGCCGAAAGCGGCGACGGGCGGTACCACATACACGGAGCCGCCCATCGCCGCTTGGGGTTTTCTGTGGTGTGAGGCGTGCGGAGGTTGGCTCAGTAGAGCAGTTGCACGTTGTCTATCCACAGCGAGTTGCCCGGCGAACCGACGTAGGCTCCTCCGTGGCTGGAGGCAAACTGCAGCACCATGTGGGTGGGAGCATCGGTCGGCGAGCCCCAGGCTACTTCGTGTATGGGGACGCTCTCGCCGTGGCTGTTGACGGCATAGCGCTCTTCTACTTGCAAGCGCATCATCTCGGGACGGTAGTCGGGGTGCGAGGTGATGTCGCCGTAGAGGATGGGGTAGGTCGCGGCGTTGTTCCACTGTTCGGTGGTCTGGTTGTAGCGCACGACCATTGTGCCTACCCGCTTGGCGTAGATGTTGCCTTCCTTGTCTTCCCAGCGTTGTTGCAGCAGCAGGACGACGGTGGGGTAGTCGCGCCCGTCCACATCGGTGATGCGGCTGAAGCCGGTGGACCGGATGCGGTTGGGGCGTTCGGACATGCGCACCTTGTAGTCGAAGCGCAGGGCCTTGGGGCGGCGTGTGAAGGGGATGCCCGAGTTGAGCATCTTCTGCGGGTTCTTGGTTCCGCGTATGGGTTCGAGAGTCTCGCCTGCATAGATGGAGCCTGCGGCCAGTACGGTGATGTTGACCACGCCGAGCACCTTGACGCTTTCCATGCGCGTGTCCATTCGTGCGCAGTAGCCGTCTCCCCGCCTCTCGGGGAACACGGAGGTGTTGGTCTTGGTGATGCCCGCCACGCGTGCCATGACGTTCGAGGTGGCCCAGGGGGAACCGCCCATGTTGCGGTAGGCACTGTTGTCGCTGATGACTTGTGTAGGTCCTATGGCGTAGACGTGCTTCAGCGCGCCGCCTATGATGCCCGACTCTTTGATTTGGCGGTCTATCCACTGGTCCATGTCGCCGTAGGGCATGGTTTCGGCCTGTAGCGCGTCGGTTTGCTGGGCTTGTACGTTTCCTGCGGTGCAGAGGAGCGCGGCAAAGGCAAGGATGCCGATGAAGTTGCTTGCTTGTTTCATGAGTTCGGTGTTTCGTTAGAGTTCGTACTTCCACTGTTCGAGCGCAAAGTCCCAGTTTTCCTGCACGAGGTGCACGGTGCGGTCGTCGTACTTGTACTTGTTCTTTTTGTAGCCTTTCTTGCCTCCGATGTATTTCTCTATCGCCGGGCGTGCTTCCTCGTATCCGGGCAGGCCGAGGGTGTGGTAGATGTGCTCGGTCATGGCTGCCGCGTCGGCTTCAAAGTCCTCGAACTTTACTTCGACGAGGTTGCCTGCGGGGATGCAATGCTTGTCGGCCTCGTACTTGTGGTAGAGCTTGGCGTAGATGGAAAGAATGTTGGCCTCCAGCTCCTTGTCGCTGATGTCCTGTAGCTTTAGCGGCTTGATGGTGTTGAGGAAGAAGCTGCGGGTGCTTTCGAACACGGTGTAGGGATTGCGTATGAGGTAGATGAACTTGGCGTTTGGGAACATCTTGACCAGCTCGCGCACGCGGCCCGTGTGGGGCGGGTTCTTGCTCAGGAACTGCGTGCCGTGTGTGTTCCACAGTGAAATCTTGATGAGCTTGGTGAATACGTCTTCGAACACTTTCAGCTCTTCGGGTCTGATGTCGTTGAACAGCAAGTACTTCTCGGCATACTCCTGTTGGTACTTGGGCAGGAACCAGAAGTTGTAATACGTGTAGGGCATCATGTTGGACAGGGCAAACTCTTCCTCCTGCGGCAGGTCTACGGCCAGTTCCATGTTGTCGGTGGGACGCTTGTCGGGCATCAGCCAGCTCATGTTTTTCTTGAAAAAAGGTTGTCCCCACATCATCAGGTGTGGAAACACGGTCTGGTAGGTCGTGTTGTAGCCAAAGTGCTTGTCGCACGAAAAGACGTTGTGCATGTAGGTCGTCCCGCTGCGCCAGTGTCCCAGGATGAACACGGGGTCGTGCTCCAGCGGCTTGTCCTGTAGAAGTTTGTGGTAACGTTTGTCTTGCAGCGAAGCCAAGGGTGAGAGCAGTCGGCAAACGGCCTTGGTGAGCAGGTACTTTTGGCGATAGGGCGGGTCGATTTCACGGCCTGCGGTGATGGCTTTGAAGGTTTTCCAGTCGGCTCCCACCAGCGTGTTGATGGGGAGTTTGCTAAATTCAAGTAATCCCATTCTTTAACGGTTTATAGTTCGTAACGTATAGAGTATAGTTCTTGTCGCCTCTGCCGCTTGGCGCGCGACGGGCGGCAGAGGCGGTTGGCTGCGTTTGGCTTCACTTGCGGACGACAATCTCCAGCCCCTGACGGCTCAGTTCGCTGACGACACGTCCGATAGCCTCGTAGTGCTCGGGACTTATGCCCAGACGTGGCAGGTCAAGGGTGGGCAGGTCTTCGGTCTGGTGCATGTCTTTGTCCTCTATGCGGCTGATAATCATACCAACGGCACTGGTGTTGTTGGTGATTGGGTCGATGAGGATGAACGAACCGGTGGCCTTGTTGTGGGTGTAGGGATCGAAGAATAGCTCTTTGGCCGTGGTGAGCACGACGTGGGCTATCTGGTTCAGTTGCAGTGGGAGTGTCTCTTGGGACAATCGGCCATTGTCGATGGAAAGATGCTCTCCGGTGTTGACATCGACTTTGTATTTGATATCGGTGATGTGCAGGCGGCTGAGGTTGGTCGTCTGCTTGATGAAGAAGGACTTGTTGAGATCCATCGGCTCTTCGTCCATCCAGACGAGCATGGCATCGAAGTTGCGTCCGATGAGGGGCAGGTTGTCGGGGTGAACCAGCATCTCTCCGCGCGAAACGTCGATTTCGTCCTCCAGCGTCAGGGTAACGGATTGCGGCGGGAAGGCGTAGTCAAGCTCTCCGTCGTAGGTGACGATGCTCTTGACGCGCGAACGTTTGCCTGACGGCAGGGCCAGTATTTCGTCTCCCTTGTGTACTACGCCCGAAGCCACCTTGGCGCAGAAGCCTCGGAAGTCTTGGTTGGGGCGCAGGACATATTGCACAGGGTAGCGGAAATCCTTCAGGTTGTGGTCGCTGCCGATGTGCACGGTTTCGAGGAAATCGAGCAAGGCCGGTCCTTGGTACCACGGAGTGCGGGCCGATTTTTCCACAACGTTGTCGCCTTCAAGGGCGGAGAGGGGGATGCAGGTGAGGTCGGGGATGCCTAAAGGAGCGATGAACTTTTGGTACTCTGAGACAATCTCATCGAACCGCTCTTGTGAGAAATCCACGAGGTCCATCTTGTTCACGGCCAGCACCACGTGCTTTATGCCAAGCAGGGAGACGAGATAGGTGTGGCGGCGGGTCTGGGTGATGACACCGGCACGGGCATCGACCAGGATGATGGCCAGGTTGGCCGTAGAGCCTCCGGTTATCATGTTGCGGGTGTATTGTTCGTGTCCCGGGCAGTCGGCTATGATGAACTTGCGCTTGTTGGTCGAGAAGTATCGGTAGGCCACGTCGATGGTAATGCCCTGTTCGCGTTCGGCTTTCAGCCCGTCGAGCAACAGGGCGTAGTCGATGTGGTCTCCTGCATTGCCCACCCGCTTACTGTCGCGTTCCAAAGCATCGAGCTGGTCTTCGTATATCTTTTTGCTATCGAAAAGCAGCCGTCCTATCAGGGTCGACTTGCCATCGTCTACCGAGCCGGCTGTGAGGAAACGTAATAGGTCTTTTTGCTCGTCTTTGTCCAGAAAAGCTTTTATATCTAGTTTGGTGTCCATGTGTCTGCGTATTCTTTCCTTAGTATGTTCTTGTTTGTTGGTTAAAAATATCCCTCGCGCTTTTTCTGTTCCATGCTGGCTTCCTGGTCGAAGTCTATCACGCGGGTTGTACGTTCGCTCTTGGTGGTGGTCATCATCTCTTCCACTATCTTCTCGATGGTGTCGGCTTCGCTTTCTATGGCTCCGGTCAGGGGCCAGCAGCCCAAGGTGCGGAAACGTATCTTCTTCATTTGTATTTTGTCGCGGTATTTTTCGGGTAGCCGGTCGTCGTCGGGCATGATGAGGTTGCCGTCCATTTCCACGCAAGGACGCAGCTTGGCAAAATAGAGTGGGACGATGGGTATGTGCTCTAGGCGTATGTATTGCCAGATGTCAAGCTCTGTCCAGTTGCTCAGCGGGAAGACGCGTATGCTTTCGCCTTTGTGGATGCGGGCGTTGTAGATGTCCCACAATTCGGGACGTTGGTTCTTGGGGTCCCATTGGTGAAATCGGTCTCGGAAGGAAAAGATACGTTCTTTTGCCCGGGACTTTTCTTCGTCGCGGCGTGCTCCGCCAAAGGCAGCGTCGAATTTGTATTTGTCCAGTGCGTGAAGCAACGCCTGGGTTTTCATCAAGTCGGTGTGAACCTTACTGCCGTGGGTAAACGGGCCTACACCGGCTTTGTATGCCTCCATGTTGCTTTCTACGATGAGGTTCCAGCCATATTTCTTGGCATACTCGTCGCGGAACTGAATCATTTCCTTGAATTTCCATTTCGAGTCGATGTGCATGAGCGGGAACGGCACTTTGCCGGGGGCAAATGCTTTCTCGGCAAGCCGGACCATTACGGACGAGTCTTTGCCAATGCTGTAGAGCATGACAGGATTTTCAAATTCCGCTGCCACTTCGCGGATGATGTGGATGGACTCTGCTTCGAGTTCTTTCAGGTGGCTTAGTTTATATTCTTCTTTCATGTTGCTCGTTATGCTTTCCTTATTCGTGGTAAGATGAGTTTCAGTAGCTTTTTGACGGCCTCTTCAACGCTCAGTACCGATGTGTCAAGCGAAAGGGCCGGGTGCAGGGGAGCCTCGAACGGAGCCGAAATGCCTGTGAAGTTTTTTATTTCTCCCCGGCGTGCCTTGGCGTATAGACCTTTGACATCGCGCCGTTCGCATTCTTCCAAGGGCGTACTTATGTAGATTTCTATAAAGTCGTTTTCGCCGATGATATGGGCGGCCATTTGTCGGATGCTATTGCTGGGGCTGATAAAAGCGGCGATGGTGACGATGCCGGTATCGACAAACAGCTTGGCGACTTCGGCTATGCGGCGTATGTTTTCCACGCGGTCGGCTTCGCTGAAGCCCAGATTGTTGTTGATGCCGGTGCGGATGTTGTCTCCGTCCAGTATGCGGCAGAGGATGCCCCGGTTGTGCAATTCTCGTTCCAATGCAATGGCTATGGTGCTTTTACCCGATCCGCTCAGTCCTGTGAACCAAATCATTACTCCCCGTTGCCTCAGAAACTGTTCTTTGTCCGCTCGTGAGAGCATACGGTCAAATATGGGGTATATGTGTTCCATAAAATCTGTTATGTTAAGATGCTATAGGGGTGAAAGGCCAAATCAAGGGGATAAGTCCTATGGATATAATCATTACAATCAAATCCATGGGGACTCCAATCTTGACAAAGTCCATGAACTTGTAGTTGCCGGCACCTTGCACGATTAAGTTGGTCTGATAGCCTATGGGAGTGGCAAAGCCAGCCGATGCCGCAATGCAGATGGCGATGAAAAATGGCATTGGGTCTACACCGAACTTGGCAGCTGTCTCGAGAGCCAAGGGAAAAGCGAGGGCGGCTGCGGCGTTGTTGGTGATAAGTTCCGTAATGATGAGGGTGACAATGTAGAGCAGAGCCAAAGCTCCCCATGCTCCCAAGGCTCCGCTGACGTCTTTAATAAAGTTGGCAATGAACGCAGCCAATCCCGATTCTTCCATAGCCGCGCTAATAGCAAAGGCACATGCAATGGTGATAAGTATGTCCCAACTGATGTACTTGGTGTACTTCTTGGGAGGGAAGAGTTTTAGCCAGGCCATTACCACAGCTGTAACAGAAGCAAAGAAGAACATGTCCATTTGTACTTTGGGGAAGTGCTCTTTCATATAGGGCAGTTCTCCGATGGTTGCGCCTACTATCATTACAATAAGTAAGCTCAGAGCGGTCCATTTTTTCCATGCCGGGACGGGGTTGGAGGGAATTTCTTGTCCGTTAGTCATCATCAGGAAAACAGACGAGTCTCCCCACGTGCGGGTAAAAGCGTCATCGGCTAGCAAGACGAGTGTATCTCCCTCTTGTAATCTCACTTCACCTATGTTTTTTGTTATGACTTGTCCTCCTTGGCGTATTTCTTTTACTTCTGCACCATAACGGCGTTTGAAGTCGAAGTTTTTTAGTTTCCTCTTTAGTCCGGGAAAACGCGATGCCAAGACAACTTCTACAATGTGTTGTCCCGTTCCTTCGGCTGCGTCGGCTTCTTCTTCCTCAAAGCTATCGTCTCGATTGACAGGTAGTAGTTTCTTGGAAGCAAGGATGATAAAGGCTAAACCGGCTATGGTGATAGGAATGCCGATGTAGGCTAGGTCGAACATTTTTAGTCCGCCAATTCCTCGGTCTATCATCATGCCGTGTATTACCAGGTTCGTTGAAGTTCCGATGAGTGTACACAGACCGCCTAAGATTGTTGCGTAAGACAAAGGAATGAGGAACTTAGTGCACGGAAGTCCTACTTTTTTAGCCCAGTTCTTCAGAATGGGGGCAAAGATGACGACAACCGGTGTATTGTTAAGAAAAGCGGAGAAAGCACTGATGACAGGAAGAACACGCAGTTGTGCTTTGGTGACGGATGTGCCTTTTTCCGGTAACAGTTTTTTGACTACTGCTCCCAATGCTCCGCTTTGGCGTATGCCTTCGCTGACTAAAAAGAGCAGGGCTACGGTGATCATGCCACGGTTGCTGAAGCCTGCTACCATTTGTTTGGGGGTAATGATGCCTGCTACCATAAAGAGGACAACAAGGCTTAGCAGTACGATGCCCGGGCGCATCTTGTCCATAATGAGTGCTATTAGCATGCCGATGAGGCCTAAGAGCACGAAGATTATTTCAAAATTCATAAACTATGGGGTGAGGGTTTTCTTGATGAAGCTGTTTTTGCCAGTGTCGGCTGGTAATACGATAAACCAAGGGTTGAGCAAATTCTCCTTGTTGTAGCGCAAGGGAGCATTCTCTTGGGCTTGCCATATCTCTCCTCCTGTGGCGCGTACGATGGCATGTCCGGCTGCGGTGTCCCATTCCATAGTCGGGGCAAATCGCGGATATACATCTGCCATTCCTTCAGCGATCATGCATATTTTCAGAGAACTTCCGCTTGAAGCAAGTACAACGTCATTGTACTGTTCTTTCAAGTCGTTGATATAGGTTTGGGTTTCGGTCGTAAGGTGCGAGCGGGAGGCAACTACTATCAGGTTGTTATGACGCTTGTCTGTATCGGGTAGGCGGGTGGCGGTGCGCAGCAAATCCTCCAACGTTTGTCCGTTTAGTGAGACAATATCGTCTTTTCGGAATGCCCCCAAACCTTGAGCAGCGAAATAAAGCACATGCTTAACGGGTACATAGATGATTCCCATTGCAGGTGCGTCTTGGTGTATCAAGGCTATGTTGACGGTAAATTCGCCGTTGCGTTTGATAAACTCTTTTGTTCCGTCCAATGGGTCGACTATCCATAAGTCTGTCCATTTCTGTCGTTCTGTATATGGCAGCAATTTCCCTTCCTCGCTGAGCAAAGGGTAGGGCGTACTTGCAAGTCTGTGTGCTATGATGGCATGAGCTTTTTTGTCGGCCATGGTGAGGGGAGAATTGTCGGCCTTATGCTCAATTCCAAAGTCGCTTTGGGGATTGTCATAAATGCCCATTATTTCCTCTCCGGCAAGCAAAGCTGCGTCTATGGCATCTATAAGG
This sequence comes from uncultured Bacteroides sp., assembly GCA_944321465.1. GTDB lineage: Bacteria > Bacteroidota > Bacteroidia > Bacteroidales > Bacteroidaceae > Bacteroides. The sequence continues at coordinate 65,596 of CALULL010000009.1, read as the reverse complement.
TATGGATATTCCATCTTATTTGTGTCTTAATAATGTGATGCAAAAGTAAAAACTTATTTTGGGGGCAAAGTTTCCTCTTTTATCTTATAACATATTTTATATGTATGATGGGAGGCTATTGTTCTTTTCTTCGTGCCTTCTGTCCTAGTGGATGATGCTTTAAATCTTAAGGTTCATTAGTGGGTAGCCTTGGGCTGTTTCCTCGTCTGTTGTAGCTTGTCGCCCTTATTGGGAGGCATCTTGAGTTCCTGTCGTAAGAAAGCCGGTGTGTAGCCTAAAGGGCTGAGGGCGACTTGTTCGGGTGTGCCTGTGCTAAGTACGAGCCCTCCGCCTTTACCTCCCTCCGGTCCCATGTCAATGATGTAGTCGGCTGTTTTGATAACATCCAAATTATGCTCGATAACCACAATGGTGTTTCCTTTATCAACTAAGCGGTTAAGTACGTTTAGTAAGACTTTGATGTCCTCAAAGTGTAGTCCTGTTGTTGGCTCATCCAATATGTAAAGCGTTTTGCCCGTATCGCGTTTTGCCAACTCCGTAGCCAGTTTTACGCGTTGGCTTTCACCTCCCGAAAGGGTAACCGATGACTGTCCTAACTTTATGTAACCTAAACCTACGTTCTGCAATACTTTTATCTTGTTTAGAATTTGAGGGACATTTTCAAAGAATTCTACGGCTTGATTGATGGTCATGTCAAGAACATCGGCAATAGACTTGCCCTTGAAGCGTACTTCCAAAGTCTCGTGGTTGTAGCGTTTGCCATGACATACTTCACAAGGGATGTATACGTCGGGCAGGAAATTCATTTCGATGGTCTTATAACCATTTCCTTGGCAGGCTTCACAACGTCCTCCTTTGACGTTGAATGAAAAGCGTCCCGGTTTATAGCCTCTCATTTTGGCTTCAGGAAGGCTGACGAACAGGTTGCGTATATCGGAAAAGACACCGGTATAGGTAGCAGGGTTGGAGCGTGGGGTACGTCCCAGCGGTGTTTGGTCTACGTTTACCACCTTGTCAATATATTCCATCCCTTCAATGTGGTCGTAGGGTAAGGGGGACTGCAATGAGCGGTAAAAACGCTGTGAGAGGATTGGTTGCAGGGTTTCGTTTATCAATGTGGACTTTCCGCTCCCCGACACTCCTGTGACACATATCAGGCACCCCAATGGGAATTCAACGTCTATGTTCTTTAAGTTGTTTCCTCGAGCACCAAAGATGTGCAGGCTGTGCCCGTTGCCTTTTCTGCGTGTTTCCGGGATTTCAATAGCCCGTTTCCCGTTCAGATACTGCGAAGTGACAGTGTTGGTCTGTAGCATTTGAGCTGGCGTTCCGGCAAAGACGACTTCTCCTCCTAATCGTCCGGCTTGGGGACCCATGTCCACAATATAATCGGCGGCAAGCATCATGTCCTTGTCGTGTTCCACGACGATGATGGAGTTGCCGATGTCGCGCAGTTGTTGTAGGGAGTGTATGAGGCGTTGGTTGTCGCGTTGGTGCAGACCTATGCTTGGTTCGTCCAGTATATAGAGTACGTTGACCAGTTGCGAGCCGATTTGCGTTGCCAAACGGATACGTTGGCTTTCGCCTCCTGAGAGGCTTACCGAACTGAGTCCCAAGGACAGGTATTCGAGACCGACATCAAGCAGAAAACGTAGCCGGGTGCGTATTTCCTTTACAATCTCAGCGGCTATGGTGCGTTGCTTAGGTGATAGTAAGGTTTCAATTTGGTCCATCCAGTTGTAAAGTTCACTGATGTCCATGGCTGACAATTGATAGATATTTTTGTCTCCTATGCAGAAAGACAAGGCTTCTTTGTTCAGCCGTGCTCCGTGGCACTCGGGGCAAGTAGCTGTTTTGGCAAACTGTTCTGCCCATTTTTGGGCAGTAGCCGAGGCTTCTTTGTCTTGTAGCAGTTGTATGTATTTGGCCACGCCTTCGTATGCGGTGAAATAGTCCGATGACGTTCCGATGAGCGAACTTTTGATACGTATGTGCTCGTTGGAACCGTATAATATTTCGTCTACAGCTTCGTCCGGGAGGTCTTTGACAGGTGTTTTTAAGTTGGCATCATATTTCTCAAGCAGAGCATCTATCTGCCAAAATATCATGGAGTTCTTATATTTTCCAAGCGGGACGATTGCTCCTTCGTAAACCGACAGGTCGCGGTTGGGGATTACTTTATCCATGTCTATTTGACTGACGATGCCCAAACCTTTACATTTGGGGCAGGCTCCTTGTGGTGAGTTGAATGAGAAATTGTGCGGAGCAGGTTCGCCATAGGACATCCCTGTGGATGGGTCCATGAGCCGTTTGCTGTAGTAGCGTATTTGCTGCTTGTCTGCATCGAGCACCATGAGCAGTCCGTCTCCTTGTTTTAGGGCTGTTGTAACGCTGTTCTTCAGCCGTGCATCATCTTTTGCGCTGGGGACAAGTTTGTCGATTACAACCTCTACGCTATGATTCCGATAACGGTCGAGTTTCATTCCCGGCAAGGCTTCACGAATTTCGCCATCGACCCGTACACTGAGGTAACCTTTCCGTCTTATTTGTTCAAATAATTCTTTATAATGTCCTTTTCGGTTGCGTACTACGGGGGCTAAGATGCAAATGCGTTGTCCTGTGTAGTCGTTCAGAATGAGGTCGATTATTTGCTCTTCTGTATAGCGCACCATTTTCTCGCCAGAGACATAAGAGTAGGCTTCGGCTGCCCGTGCATAGAGCAGGCGCAAGAAGTCGTATACTTCGGTTACTGTACCCACGGTAGAACGTGGGTTCTTGTTGGTCGTTTTTTGCTCGATGGAGATAACGGGGCTTAGTCCTGAAATCTTGTCGACATCGGGACGTTCGAGGTTGCCCAGGAAGTTGCGTGCGTAGGCCGAGAAGGTTTCGATGTAACGCCGTTGTCCTTCAGCAAATATAGTGTCGAAGGCCAGTGACGATTTCCCGCTTCCGCTCAGGCCGGTGATGACGGTCAGGCTGTCTCGCGGGATGCTGACATCGATGTTCTTCAGGTTGTGTACGCGGGCACCATAAACGTTTATATATTCTTTGTCTGTTTCTTGCTTCATGTACTGTTTTGTGATTTTGCGATGTTCGCCCAGTATCGGGTAGTTGTGTTATGCTACGCCGTTACCTGAGTATGTTGATATCTTTCTTTTCCTCATATTCTATGCCATCGGCTCCACGTGCCCTGACTACGATGAAATAGACTCCTTCGGGTACTTCCTTGCCGTGAGCCGTTCCGTCCCATCCTTCGTCAATATTTTGCAGGCTCCAATGGTAAAGTTGTTGTCCCCATCGGTTGAATATGTAGGCTTCGAATGAAACCAAGGATTCGTATTTTACCTTATATATATCGTTCACTCCGTCACCGTTGGGTGAAAATGCGTTTGGCACCTCCAGTTCAGACTCAGAGATCTGTATGACGAAAGCGTCGGACGTGTTCGTTTCCTCTGTTTCCATGTCGGTGATGATTACCCGTACGTAGAATGTCCCTGCTTCTTGAAAACTATAGATGGTTTCGTAGTCATACCGCGTCAGGAAGATATCGCTAAATGATGCATCGCGTGCAAAGTTCCATTCGTAGCGGTAGGAATACGTTTCCGTTTCGTCGGCAGTGAAGCGGAACTCCAGTGGTGCCGAGCCTGTGTAGGTGTCTCCTTGCATAAGGGTCGTTTCCTCGTCGGGGGTTCCTCCGTTCTCCGAGAGCAAGGTGGCAGTGGGGTTCATGTCCATTACCGACATGGCCAGCAACCACCCGATGTAGGTGAAAAGTACATTTGATAACATGCTTGCAAAAGTAATGTTTTCCGGGGAATAGTGGCAGAATGTGGAAGGCTTTTTTAGTTTTGTCAGTTCATAGTGCTTTTATAGGAACCTCAATGTGGAGAAACAGAGGTAAACGGACGTAAAAAGAATGCCCGGAAGTATGCCTCCTGTGTCGATGCCGGGGGCACGCTTCCGGGTGTCTGTTTATTCTTGGGATTTACTATCGTTTTTTGTCTTTCTGTTCGAAACCGCTTTTTGTGTTTAGTCGATGCGGTAGAGCAGCCACGCCTTTTGGAAGTCTGAGTTGTTGGGGTAGCGTGCTTTGAAAGCGTCGCGTGCTGCGGCTGCCGATTCTCTGTCGGGGAACGTGCTGACAACGACCCGATATACGTTCTTCTCAGCATTGTAGACTACCAGTGCGTGGTAACCGTCGGCATCCAAGGTGCTCTTCAATCCGTCGGCGTTGGCCTGTGCTATGAAGCTGCCACACACCACGCTGTAGTTGTCCAGTCCTCCATTGGGGCTTACCACGGTAACTTTTTCTTCGTGTACTTCCATCGGGACGCGTTCCACCACTGTCGGAGCTGTGGGGGCAGGTTCGGGTGTCACGACTGGAGTCACTTCGGCTTCGGTCGGAGTCTCGGGCTCAACTGCTTCTTGTTGTTCGGCCAGTTCTTGAAGCTTGGCGTTTTCGTAAGCCTTCTTGTAGGCACTTTCGTTTGATTTGCAGGCACCAAGCGTTAGCATGATGCTTGTTGTCAGAAGGATAAGAGTCTTTTTTTTCATCTCTGTGTCGTTTTATTTTTTGATGTTATCTTCATTCAATAGCTTCTGAAGTGCAACAGTGTCTTGTCGTAGACCAGTGTCATGCTGTTGGTGTTGAGCTGTTGTAGGGTGAAAGTCCGTTGTCCCTCTGGCCAGGCCATGTAGCGTTGGTAGTTGGGCGACTGCAGGCTTTCGGGAAGCAAATTAATGGAAATTTCGTTGTCTGTCAAAGTATATAAGCCATAAAACGTTTCGTAGTTGGCATCGGGCAGTACACAGATTGCCGAGAAACTGCCCGACTGGAAGTTGTAGAACACGCTGTCTTCACGCTGTGTCCTGCCATCGGGAAATTCGTATGAGCGTAATTGCCATTTGTTTTCGAGGCGTGAGTCTGTATCGTTGCAAGCCGTAAGTGCCACGGCGGCAAAAAGCGTCACTGCGATTGTCCGTATGATGTGCATGAGGTTTGTCATAAAGAACGTCTGTTGCTTGGTAAATGGAGAACAAAGTTAGCCTTTATACGGTTTTGTCAGGTAGGAATATGTGGTAAAAAAGTATAAAATCAGAATAATAAGCCAAGCGAGAAACTTAGTACGCAGTCGCGACGGCGGAAGCTGATGTGGGTGCCGTCGCTGTTGGACGAAGGCTGGTCGTTGGGCAGCGTGTAGCTGTCGTGGCGAGACAGGTTGTTGATGCCCAAGTCGTATCGGAAGTCAAAGAATACGCGTGATATGCTTACCGAGACTCCCAGCGTAAAACTGGCATTGAGTGGTTGCAAGGCATCGCCAAGTTCCTGTCTGGCGAAGTTGACGAACGTCACGTTGCTGTTCTTGCTCCAGATGTAGTTGAACTTTGGCCCGCCAAAGACGGCAAGGCTGTAGAAGTCTTCTTTAATTATGTGGTAGCCGTAGAGCACAGGGATTTCGATGCAGTGCATCGACGACGTGAGCTCGGCTTGTCCCATGATGGACGCGGAGGGAGCACCTGACAGGATTGGGTCGCTGAACGTGATGCTGCTGCGGTTGATGGAGTAGGTTACTTCCGGTTGCAGGAAGTGGCGGCTGAAGTTGACGCGTATGAAGGCCGACGCGAAGTAGCCTATCTTGTAGTTGTTCTGCACTTCGCTGATGGGCATGTCGTTCACCACGAGGTCGGAGACGAGGGACAGGGTGGAGTTGAAACCTACTTTTACTCCGAAGTTGACCGAGGTTGTCGACTGTACGGTGTCAGGAACTGCCTTTTGCGCCCGGGTTACTGCCGGATGGAAGGCCAAGGCGCAAAAGACGGTTATCATTATGCCGAGACGACCATGCATGGGAAGGTGTTCTTGGGGAGAGGGTGAATGCCGGGAATGATTGTTCTCAGTTACGGTTGGCCTTTTTCTCGACCGACCAGCCGAACTTGCCGATTTTGTCGCCTATGCCGTAATAAGCGCCGTGCACATAGGTCAGCAGGTGTGCTTGCTCCAGGTCGAACTTTCCTGTGGCGGGGTCTATGAGACCGGTGTCGGCCCGTAGGTTTACGATGTCGGCTATCATCAGGTGATGCGACCCCAAGGCTACGATTTCCTTGATGCGGCATTCCAGGCTCAAGGGCGACTCCTCGACCAGCGGGGCGCTGACAACCGAGCATTTGCCCGGTGTCAGTCCCGTAGTCTGAAATTTGTCGTAGTCCCGCCCCGAGCGCACACCGCACCAGTCGGTAGCTCGTGCCATCTCTTCGGTCGTGAGGTTGATGACAAATTCCATGTTGCGTTTCAATATGTCGTAAGAATGTCGTTCGGGTCTCACGGCGATGTAGCACATGGGCGGGTTGGTGCAGAGTATGCCTGTCCACGCCACGGTGATGAGGTTGTATTCATCGGGCGTTTGCCCGCAGCTCACCAAGACGGCAGGCAGCGGATAGATCATTGTTCCGGGTTTCCAGTCGGTTTTCATAAGCTCGGGCGGTGTGGGTAAGTTGTCTTGCCTTTGAGGGCGTTCAGATTATTTCGATGTTTTCTCTCGTTTGTTCTTTTTCGCAATAATGGCAGCGCAGGATGCAGCGGTCTTTGTCTACCACGTGGAAGCGCGTAGGCATAGGCTCGTTGTTGGTGATGCACTTGGGGTTGGAGCACTTCACGATGCCCGCCAGCTCGTTGGGCAGGCTTATTTCGCGCTTCTCCACCACGGCATAGTTGCGTATGATGTTCAGTTTCGCGTTGGGAGCTACCACGGCGATGCGGTTAATCTCGTCGTCGCAGAAAAACTTGTCGGCTATCTTGATGATGCCTTTGGTGCCCAGTTTTTTGCTGTTCAGGTTGAAGCCGATGGTTATGTTGTTGTGCATGTGCTTCAGTCCCAGCAGGGACACCACAGTAAACAGTTTGTCGCAGGGTATGTGGTCGATGACGGTGCCGTTTTCGAGCGCAGCCACCTGTAGTTCTTTTTTTTCGTTTGTCATTGCTGTCATTTTTGGAGGGTGCGGTTTACAAGGTTTCCGGGTTCTTTTTTACTTCGTCCAGCGTGATGCCCAACACGTCGCACAGGATGGCCTCGCGTGCATATAGTCCGTTTTGTGCCTGCTGGAAGTAGTAGGCCTTCGGGTTGTCGTCCACGTCGTAGGCTATCTCGTTCACGCGGGGTAGCGGATGCAGTATGCGCAGGTTGGGGCGTGTGCCTTCCAGCATTTTGTTGCGCAGGATGTAGACGTTTTTCACCCGTTCGTATTCCATCAGGTCGGTGAAGCGTTCGCGTTGCACGCGCGTCATGTAGATTATGTCGGCGTCGGCTATTGTGCTTTCGTTGAAGTCGGTGTGCTCTGTGTACCTGATGTTGTGTTCCCGGCAATATATTTTGTATTCCTCCGGCATCTTCAGTTCCTCGGGGGCGACGAAATGGAAGGTGGGGTTGAAGTGGCGCATGGCCATGAGCAGCGAGTGCACCGTCCGTCCGTACTTCAGGTCTCCCACGAGGAAGATGTTCAGGTTTTCGAGCCTGCCTTGGGTCTTGTATATGGAATAGAGGTCGAGCATCGTCTGGGACGGGTGCTGGTTGGCACCGTCGCCGGCGTTCACTATGGGCACGTCGGTCACTTCGCTGGCATAGCGCGCGGCTCCTTCCAGGTAGTGCCGCATGACGATGATGTCGGCATAGTTGCTCACCATCTTTATGGTGTCTTTCAGCGTTTCGCCTTTCGACGAGCTGGTGGCTTTGGGGTCGGTGAAGCCTATTACGCGTGCGCCCAGCCGGTTGGCTGCCGTCTCGAAGCTGAGCCGGGTGCGTGTGGAGGGTTCAAAAAATAGGGTGGCCACCACCTTGCCGTCCAGTAAATGCCGGTTAGGGCGGGCTTCAAACTCTTTGGCCATCTCAATCATGTAGAGTATTTTCTCACGGCTGTGATTGGCGATGGTCACTAAACTTCTGTTTTCCATATCGTTGTTCTTTGTATCTTTGTTTTCAAGCGTGTAAAGGTAGGGAAAAAAACGTTGGCAGGAAAGTCCCTGTGTGTTTTCTTTTCAGTTCCCGTTGGAAAGTCGGCCCATTTTGTAGACTCCCTTGCGTATCACCTTGCCCTCCTTGTTGCGTTCTTCAAAGGGGCCGTCCCTCTTGCCCTCCTTGAAGGTGCCTTCGTAGACGTTGCCGTTTTTGTCGGTCTGTATGCCTTTCCCTTCTTCCAGGCCGTTGACAAATCCGCCCTTGTAGGTCGTTCCGTTGGCCAGTACGAGGTAGCCTTCGCCGTTGAACGTGTCGTTCTGCCACTCGCCCTCGTAGGAGTCTCCCGCGCTCCATCTGTACGAGCCTTGTCCGTTGCGTTCGTTGTCCGACCATTCGCCGTCGTAGATTGCTCCGTTAGCCCAGGTGAAGGTGCCGTGTCCTTCTTGCTTGCCTTTGTTGAAGTGGCCTACGTATTTGTTGCCGTTGGCGTAGTAGTAGATGCCCTCGCCCGTGCGTTCGCCGTCGGCGTATTCGCCTTCGTAGCGGTCGCCCGTGGCAAAGTGGTAGATGCCTTTGCCGTGCTGCATGTCTTTTTTCCATTGCCCGGTGTACTTGTCGCCGTTGTCGTACTCAAAAGTTCCTTCGCCCCAGCGCATTCCGTCTTTCCACTGTCCGGTGTACCGGCTGCCGTTGTTCCACACGAAGGTGCCTTGTCCTTCCTTCTTGTCGTTGCTCCATTGGCCGGTGTAGGTCGATCCGTTTTTCCACGTGTAGGTGCCTTGTCCTTCGCGCTTGTTGTCCGTCCATTCGCCTTCATAGATGTCGCCGGTGTAGTATTTCATTGTGCCTTGTCCGTTCTGCTTGTCGGCTTTCCAAGAGCCTTTGTAGCAGTTGTTGTTCACGAAGTAGAAGATGCCTTGTCCTTCTCTGAGGTCGTTGGCCCATTCGCCTTCGTAGCGTTCTCCGCTGGCCAGCGTCAGTATGCCGTATCCCTGCCGCAGGCCTTTGAGGTATTCTCCTTCGTACACGTCGCCGTTCTTGTACACCGTGCGGCCTTTCCCGTTGGGCTTCCGGCCTTTCATTTCGCCGGTGTAGGTCGCTCCGTTTTTGAATTTGTAGGTGTCTATTTTGATTTCGGAGGCGAAACCGTCCTTGATGCGGCTCAGGAAGTTCCGCTGCTTTGTCTGCGCCGTGGCACCTTGGCCGAGCAGGACCATGCAAAGTATGGCGAGCAGGTATTTCATCGTCTGTGTCTTAGTTGGTGGTTGTTTTTGTCGGTGTGGTCGAGATGGATGGGTGCGAAAGGTCTCTGTCCAAGTCTGCCGTATCAGGGGCAAATATACTGTTTTTCTCTGTGACTGGCGTAGGGTGCCGGAGGCTTTTAGGATATTTTTGGGGTTCGGGAGTTGCCCGGTTTGCTTTTTCCGGCTTTTTGCCCGGGCTTTGTGTCTGTTCTTGCTTCCGCGCGGGGCGTGGCGTTTCCTGTTGTGGCTGTGTCTTGTTTCCGTCGGGAGGGGGGGTGTGTCGTTCTGCGCGGCTTGAGGGGTTGCCGTCGGCGGTTGGGCGGGGTGCTTGCCTGTTGTCTGCCAGATGGCCGTTGGGGTGTGGACGCGGGGCGCGCAGGACGCGCAGGTCTGCCTGCTTGCTGGTGCAGGTTTGCCCGTTAGCCGGCACAGGTGTGCCCGGGAAGGGGCAAACCTGTGCCGACAAGGGGCGCGTCGGACATCCGGTGGGAGGCGTTGAGGCGGGGGCCGCATGCCGCTTGACGAATTTTAACACGGCGGGAGGACGCTTGGTGCGCTATTTGCCGTTCCCTCTTAGAACTAAAAAAAGACTGTTTATGGCGTTTATTGATTACTACAAAGTCCTTGGAGTGGACAAAACGGCATCGCAGGATGACATCAAGAAGGCGTTTCGCCGCTTGGCCCGCAAGTATCATCCTGACCTGAACCCGAACGACCCTACGGCCAAGGAGAAGTTTCAGGCCCTGAACGAGGCTAACGAGGTGCTGGGCGACCCTGAGAAGAGGAAGAAGTACGACGAATATGGCGAGCACTGGAAACATGCCGACGAGTTTGAGGCTCAGAAGCGTGCGCGTCAGGCTGGCGGAGGCTTTGGCGGCTTTGGAACCGGGCAGGGAGGCTTTGGTACCGATGGCAACGGTACCTACTGGTACTCTTCGGACGGCCAGGAGTTTACGGGCAGTGATGCCAGTGGCTTCTCCGACTTCTTCGAGCAACTGTTCGGACATAGGGGCACCGGGGGCAGACGGAGCGGTTTCCGGGGGCGCGACTGCGAGGCCGAGTTGCATCTGTCGTTGCGCGAGGCGGCCCTGACGCACAAGCAGGTGCTGACGGTGAACGGCAAGCAAGTGCGTATCACAATCCCGGCCGGCGTGGCCAACGGGCAGGTCGTCAAGCTGAAGGGCTACGGCACGGAGGGTGCCAACGGAGGCCCGGCGGGCGATTTGTACATCACCTTTGTCGTTGCCGACGACCCGGTGTTCAAGCGGCTGGGCGACGACCTGTACGAGGACGTGACGGTCGACCTCTACACTGCCTTGCTGGGTGGCGAGCTGCTGGTCGACACGCTCGACGGGAAGGTACGCCTGAAGGTGAAACCAGAGACGCAACCGGGCACGAAGGTGCGTCTGAAGGGGAAGGGCTTCCCGGTGTACAAGCAGGAGGGGCAGGCGGGCGACCTCATCGTGACCTATCACGTGGCGTTGCCTACGCACCTGACGGAGCAGCAGAAGGAATTGCTGCGCAAGATTCAAACCATGAACTAAAGTAAAAACAGCGTGTTATGCAGAACGAATTGATTATTGTCAGCGACTATTGCAATAAGTGCCACATCGACCCCTCTTTTATCGGTATGCTGGAGGAAGGGGGACTGATAGAGTTGCGGGTGGAAGATGGCGAGCCGTGTTTGCTTTTCTCGCAGTTGCCCGACGTGGAGCGTTACAGCCGTATGTACTACGACTTGTCTATCAACATGGAAGGCATTGATGCCATTCATCACTTGCTGCTGCGCATAGAGGAGATGCAGAAGGAGATAAACCGTCTGCACAGTCGTTTGCGCGTGTTGGGTGAGGATTTTTAGGCGTGGGAGCCGGCACAAGCATTCCTCCCCTTGCAGTTGTCTCTTTGCGGGGATGGCTGCGGGGGAGGGGCTTGTGCTTTTTTTTGTGCGCAGGGGCGTAGTCTGCCTTTTGTGAAGGCCTCTTCCCGGCGGGTGCGCGGCTTGGCCTTTAGCGGGAAAGGATGTTGACGTTGGGGCGGCCGCTTGTCAGGCGGTCGATGTTGCCTCCGGCAGTGCAGTGTCCCACCACGATGCGGTCGGCCAGCGAGAGGATGACGCGGTTGCGGTCTTGGGCCGATTGCCGGGTGGCGAAGTGCACGGTGTCGTCGCAGTGCGTGGCGGCAAGCACGCGGCCTTCGGCAATGGCCGATGCCAGGGGCTGGGGCCAGACGGAAGGGAACGTTTCGGCCAGGAACAGGATGGCAGGCACCCTGATGGCAAGCAGCAGCCGGAACGTCTCTTGTTCCAGTGGGGAGTGGTTGCCGCACAGGATGCAGTCGCGGACGGGCGAGAGGGTGCTTATCCATTGCAGGGTTGCGGCGTAGGCTTCGGGAGGGGCTTTGCGCGAGGCTAGGAAGGCGGTCTTTTCGCGTTCCATCAGTGTGCTGTTTCCTATGAGGTGCAGTTTCATGGTGGGCGGGGAGAATGTGTGGAGAGGTGGCAGCGGGCCGGTCGCTTGTTTTCCGGCAGGCCGTAATGCGGAAGACCGGCCGTCGGCAGCCCTCGGGTGGAGGAGGCCGTGGCCGGTCTTTATCCTTTGCGCTTATTCTTTGGCTTTTCTCAGCACGACAGCCGTGCGGGCCGGGATGTAGAGCTTCAGCCACTCCTTCTTTTCTTTCTTATATAAGGGGTCGGGCAGGGTGAAGTGTTCCACGTTGTCGTCGGTCAGGCCATTGCCTCCGAAGGCCGGATTGTCCGTGTTGAGCACAACCTCATACTTGCCGGGGGGGACGAGGAAACCGTAGTCGGCGAACGACTGCTTGGGGTTGAAGTTAAAGACAAACACGAGGTCCTTCCTCATGTAGGCCAGTATCTGGTCTCCGTCGTTGTGCCAGATTTCCTGGACCGGTGTCGACTGGATATTGCGCACACTCTTGATGGTGGATAGCATGGCGGCGTCGAAGTCGCCCATGTAGTGATAGGCCAGTTTCTTGTTGTCGACCAGGCTCCATTGACGGCGTGCGTACTTGTAGGACCATCCGTTGCCTTCTCGTGGGAAGTCAATCCATTCTGGGTGTCCAAACTCGTTGCCCATGAAGTTGAGGTATCCGCCGTTGATGGTGCTTGCGGTGAGCAGGCGTATCATCTTGTGCAGGGCGATGCCCCGGTTTACCTGGTAGTTTTCGTCTCCTTTCTGCATGTGCCAGTACATGTCGGCATCCACAAGGCGGAAGATGATGGTCTTGTCTCCCACAAGAGCCTGGTCGTGGCTTTCGACGTAGGAGATGGTTTTTTCGTCCTTGCGTCGGTTTGTCACCTCCCAGAACATGCTTGAGGGCTTCCAGTCTTCGTCTATCTTCTCTTTTATGGTCTTTATCCAGTAGTCGGGGATGTTCATGGCCATGCGGTAGTCGAAGCCGTAGCCGCCGTCCTCGAACTTGGCAGCCAGTCCGGGCATGCCCGATACCTCTTCGGCTATGGTTATGGCGTTGGGGTTCACCTGGTGTATGAGCCGATTGGCAAGCGTCAGGTAGCAGATGGCATTGTCGTCTTCGTGGCCGTTGAAGTAGTCGTTGTAGTTACAGAAAGCCTCGCCCAGTCCGTGACTGTAGTAGAGCATGGACGTAACGCCGTCGAAGCGGAAACCGTCGAAGTGGTACTCTTCCAGCCAATATTTGCAGTTGGAGAGCAGGAAGTGCAGCACCTCGTTCTTGCCGTAGTCAAAGCAGAGGGAGTCCCATGCCGGATGCTCGTGGCGGTCGCCCGGGTAGAAGTATTGGTTGGGGTCTCCGGCGAAGTTGCCCAGTCCCTCCACCTCGTTCTTCACGGCGTGGGAGTGCACGATGTCCATGATGACGGCCAGTCCCATGCCGTGGGCCGCGTCGATGAGTTTCTTCAGCTCGTCGGGCGTTCCGAAGCGCGACGACGGGGCGAAGAAACTCGACACGTGGTAACCAAAGCTGCCATAGTAGGGGTGTTCCTGGATGGCCATTATCTGAATGCAGTTGTAGCCGTCCTTGGCTATGCGTGGCAGGATGTTCTCGCGGAACTCGTTGTAGGTTCCCACTTTTTCCTCCTCCTCTGCCATCCCTATGTGGCATTCGTAGATGAGCAGAGGACTGGTATTGGGCTTAAAGGCACGCTTCTTCATCTTATAGGGCTTGGCGGGTGCCCACACTTGTGCGCTGAATATCTTGGTCTGCTCGTCCTGCACCACGCGTGTGGCCCACGCCGGTATGCGCTCTCCTTGTCCGCCTTCCCAGTGCACCATCAGTTTGTACAGGTCGCCGTGGGATAGTGCCTGGCGGGGTAACTTTATCTCCCATACGCCATTGGCTTTGCGCTTCAGGCTGTATTTCTTATCCTCTTTCCAGTTGTTGAATGTTCCCACGAGGAATATCTTAGTGGCATTGGGTGCCCACTCGCGGAAGACCCATCCTTCCGCTGTAGGGTGCAGGCCAAAGTACAGGTAGCCATCGGCGAAGCTGGACAAGGACTTCTTGCCGCGTCCAGTCAGTTCGGCTTCTTTGTCTAAGGCGTGCTGGTGCCGTCCGTTTATGGCTTCAGCGTATGGCTCCAGCCACGGGTCGTTTTTGATGAGGTTCAATGGTTCCATACCGTATTCTTATTGAGGGGAGAATATCAGGCTTTCACCTTTACGATTACTTTTTTCACGCCGTCGGGGGTAATGCCGGGAGCGTGCCCGTCCTGGGGGAAGAAGATGGCAAACATGCCGGGGCGCACGTTGACGTAGCTGTCGGCCAGGCGTCCTTCCTCCCACAGCGTGATGTCTTTCTCGGCGTTGTATGTGGCGGCAGGAAGTTCGGTGGCGGGCGTGTAGCCCATTATTTCCAGGCCGGAGACAGGTATCTGGATGTCGATGAAGTCCTTGTGTGTTTCCAGTTTGGCCTGTTCTTTTGTCTTGGGCTTGGTTTGCGTCACGTTGACCAGCAGATCTTTGCCTTTCAGTTCGGTCTTGCCCAGCTCCAGGCTGTCCAGGTCGTGACTCAACAGGAACTCGGCTGCCTGTTCGAACAAGGGGTTCAGGGCAGCGTACTTCTTAATGTTTTCCAGCTTATCTACTATCATAACTCTTAATGATTTAGTTAATATAATGTTTTACCTGTTCTTGTGTCTATTCAAAGTCGTCTATGGTGTAGTTCAGGAAGTCGGCATACCGCTTCAGTTGTCTGAAGATGTCCTCGGCCTGGTCGGCGAAGCCGGGCTGAAGGAAGAACCTGTCGGGCACGTGGCAGGCCACGGTGTATTCTTTGCATTGCAGGTATTTCAGATAGGGGAAGGTTTTGGGGAAGCCCTTGGGTGCTCCTTTCAGGAAATTCTCGCCTATGACGGGGAAGTAGCGGCTGAAGGCCGGGTCCTCCACGATGCTGCGGAACTCGTCGATGTTGTCGTAGACGGCTTGCCTTACGGCCCGCAGCACTGGCGATGGCAGGCAGTAGCTGCCTCCGGCCAGCATGCAGTTGTCCGGCTCCACGTGAATGTAGTAGCCGCAGTGGTTCGACTTCTTTCCTTTGGCGTTGATGTAGCCCCCGAAGTGAGTTTTGTAGGGTGTCTTGTCTTCCGAGAATCGTGTGTCGCGGTAGATGCGGTATGTGCAGTCCTTTGGCTCGATGCCGCGCACGCTCGGGTCGAAAACCGACAGGCGGTTGATGACGGTGCCCAGCAGGTCGTCAAACGCTTGGCGCGCAGCTTCGTATCGGTCGCGATGGGCGTTGAACCACTCTCGGTTGTTGTTGGCGGCCAGCTCTTTCAGAAACCGGAAAACGACGGATGTGTCCATGTGTCTTAACTTATTGCCTGACAAAAATAGTGATTTCTTGTCTCATGTTGCAACTTTTCTCCTAAAAATGACGTTCTTCTCCTTCGCCGTGTTCCAGCCAGTAGTCGATGAGGCGGCGTGCGATGCTGAGTTTCTGGGGCAGTTCGGGCAGGTTGTCGCGCGAGTAGAACGCGCCTGCGCTCAGTTCGTCGTCCTGCAGCTTTATCTCGCCGCTGTCGTAGTCGGCAAAGAAGCCCACCATCAGTCCGCTGGGGTAAGGCCAAGGCTGGCTGGCAAAGTAGGTGATGTTTTTGATGTTCAGTCCGGTTTCTTCTTTCACTTCGCGCTCCACGCATTGTTCCAGCGTCTCGCCCGCTTCGAGGAAGCCCGCCACCAGGCCGTAGAAAGTGCCACGGAAGTTGCGGGCGTGCACCAGCAGTATTTCGTCGCCCCGGCGTACCAGCACGATGATGGCTGTCGCTATGGGCGGATACAGTTCATAGCCGCACGTGGGGCAACGTTTCATGATGGGGGTGTGCTGTTCCGTCGGGGTGCCGCAGGCGGGGCAATAGCGGCTGTGCTTGTCCCAGAACAGTATCTGGTAAGCCTTGCCGGCGGCTTGGTAGTCGGCCAGTGTCAAGTAGCTGTAAGAGTTGCGCAATCCCACGGGGAGCCACTGTTCGTCGTGCTCGTCCACGGCCTGCCCGGCCTCCAGGGCCATGACGGTGCGCCCGTCGTCCATCAGTACGGTGTGGGCTTTGCCGTCGGTTGCCAGGGGAGGCTGCGAGACGGGTGAGCAGGGGATGTGGTAAGTGTCGCCGTCGGCCTCGTGGTGGCGTTCCAGCAGCAGGGTGCCGTCGTGGAAGATGTACCATTGGCGGAGTTGTTGTGTCGTTTCGGTCTGTGGCATGGGTTCAGTTGTTGGCTGCCTGTCGGCGCAGGTTGTTCACGAAGTTTTCTATGATGGGGCGCATGTCGCTCAGCGTGTGTGCCTCGCGAGTGGCTTTCTCCAGGGGGCAGCAGTCGGTGCCGGTGCGGTTGATGATGTTGGGCACCAGTACGTCCCAAGAGGTCTCTACGCCTTCCTGGAGCAGCAGTTCGCGGGCGGGCTGGCTCAGCACGTCGGCGTGCAGGCGTGCCACTCCGCCCATAGCCATCAGGGCGGCGGCTCCTTTGCCCACCACTTTGTCGGCCACGGTGGCTCCGCGCAGAAAGTGGGGTTCGTTGTGCAGCAGGTCGTAGAGGTCGGCCACGCCGCGTTGGCTGAAGGTGCGTGTCTCGTTGCCGTTGGCAATCACGCACGAGTAGTTGCCGCTGTGCAGCAGTTCGGTCAGTTGTCTTATGTCTGTCATACTTGTCGGTTGTAGTGGTCGGGATAGGGGCGAGGGGGCACAGGTGTGCGCTCTTGCTGGCGCAGGTGTGCTGCCCGGCTGGCACAGGTGTGCTTCCGGGCGGGCATTCCTGTGGTGGCCCGGGGGGCTTCCTGAGCCGTGGGACGGTCGGTACGGAGGGCTACCGCATGCTGTCGGCCCGGAACGAAAGGGGCAGCAGCTGGGCCGCATCGCCGATTTCGTAGACCGTGTCTGCGCCGCACAGCAGCAGGCGCATGGGTCGCCCTTGGCGGCTTTCCACCTCAAGCATTACCTGTCGGCAGGCTCCGCACGGCTCTATGGGGCGGGCGACGAACTCGCCCCGCTCGTTGCGTGCGGCCACGGCCAGTGCCTCGACGGCCAGATGGGGGTAGCGCGAGTTGGCGTAGAACAGGGTGGTGCGCTCGGCACACAGCCCTGAAGGGTAGGCGGCGTTCTCCTGGTTGCTGCCGCTCACCGTGATGCCGTTCTCTAGCAGGGCGGCTGCTCCCACGCTGAAGTGCGAGTAGGGCGCGTAGCTGTTGTTGGTGGCCTCGCGGGCGGCGTTGGCCAAAGCCCGGTCGGCGGGTGACAGTTCGTCGTAGGAGCAGCAGCGGATGATGATTTGTATGTGCAAGTTCTCCATTGTTGGTCTTGTTGGTGGTTGATAATCGTGTGCTATGGGCAGACAAAGATACGCAAGAGTTTGGATTTCTCAATTCTTTTGTCCACTTTTGTGCCCCGTAGCAATCTTGAGTACTCTGCTCGTTAAGAATTCTTGCCGATGAAACAATGTCCGCGCACTTGCCGTTTCCTTGTGCTTCTCGCGCTGCTGCTGGTTTTGCCCGCCTGTGTGCAGGCGCAGCGTTCGTACTATCATCAATATATAAAGAAGTATGCCCCTTTGGCCGTCGACCAGATGAAGCGTTACAATATACCTGCCAGCATCACCCTGGCCCAGGGGCTGCTGGAGAGCGGGGCGGGGCGCAGCCGGCTGGCCCGGCAGAGCAACAACCACTTTGGCATCAAGTGCCACCGCTCGTGGCGGGGACGCAAGGTCTACCATGACGACGATGCTCCGGACGAGTGCTTCAGGGCCTACCGCCGGGTGGAGGACTCCTACGAGGACCACTCCAAGTTCTTGGTAAACGGCCCGCGCTACGCCTTTCTGTTCAAACTGAAGATTACGGACTACAAGGGCTGGGCGCGGGGACTGAAAAAGGCCGGGTATGCCACCGACCGCTCCTACGCCAACCGTCTCATCTCCATCATCGAGGATTACAACCTCTACAAGTACGACAGCAAAGGAATGAGCCGACGGGAGGCTCGCCGCTGGCAACGCCTCATCAAGAAGAAACCGTGGCTGGTCAACCCCCACCAGGTGTACATAGCCAACGACCTGGCATACGTCGTGGCCCGCGATGGCGACAACTTCCGCCTGTTGGGCGGCGAGTTTGGCATCAAGGGAAAGAAGTTGGCTTCCTACAACGACCTGGAGAGCGACTACAGCCTGCAGCCCGGCGACGTGGTCTATCTGAAGAAGAAGAACAAGCGGGCGCAGAAACCCTATACCGAACACGTGGTGCGCGAAGGCGACTCCATGCACGGCATTTCCCAGATCTACGGCATACGCCTGAAGAACCTCTACAGGATGAACCGCAAGGACGGCGACTATGTGCCCTTGGTGGGCGACCGCCTGCGCTTGCGGTGACGGGGGGGACTGTCCGCTGTATCGAAACCGTACACCGGGGTGTCCGATATCGGACACCCCGGTTTTTCGTACCTTTGATTATCAGCACCTTTTATCTTTGGCACGGATTTGGCATGTGGGTGCGTGTCCCGCCTCCTTACGCCGGTCCGCTGCGGACAGGAAGAGGGAGAGGGCGGGAACGGCAACTTTAACCCAAATCGGTCATTAGAGTCCAAAGCAATTTCGTTCTGCTGCCGTGCAGATTGGCCGCCACCTTTGCCGAAGGCGTAGCGGGCTACGCCGAGACAAAGCGGCAGACAAGATGCCGACAGCAGGACGAAAGGGCTTGGAAAACCGAAGAAAGACAACCAAACCCCAAGTCGGTGGTCTAATGACCGATTTGGGTTTAACTGAAAGAGACATGGACAGAGAAATACCTGAGGAAGTGCGCCGTCGCAAGCGCAACAAGCGGCTGATGGGCTACGGCGTGGCTCTGGTGGCCGGAGCGGTAGTCATCGGGACGGTCATCTCGCTGCTGCGCACCGGGGTGAATGAACGCGACCTGACGTTCTCCACCGTCGACCGTGGCACCATCGAGGTGAGCGTCAGTGCGTCGGGGCAGGTCGTCCCGGCCTTCGAGGAGATTATCACTTCGCCCATCAACACCCGCATCGTGGAGGTATATAAGAAAGGTGGCGACAGCGTGGACGTGGGCACGCCCATCCTGCGACTGGACCTGCAAAGCACCGAGACCGAGTATCGCAAGCTGCTCGACGAGGAACAGATGCGCTCCTACAAGCTGCAACAGCTGCGCGTGAACAACGAGACGCAGCAGAAAGAACTGGCCATGCAGATAAAAGTAAAGGAGATGAACCTGAACCGTATGCGTGTGGAGCTGCGCAACGAACGTTACCTGGACAGCATCGGCTCGGGCACCACCGACAAGGTTCGCCAGGCCGAGCTGAGCGTAGACGTGGCCCAGCTGGAACTGGAGCAGTTGCGCCAGCAGCAAGCCAACCAACGGCAGGTGCAGCAGGCCGAACTGAAGGTGCAGGAACTGGACTTCAGCATCTTCCGCAAGAGCCTTGCCGAGATGAAGCGCACGCTTGACGATGCCCAGGTGCGCTCGCCCAGGCAGGCCGTGCTGACCTATATCAACGACCAGATAGGGGCACAGGTTGCCCAGGGCACACAGATAGCCGTCCTCTCCGACCTGAGCCGTTTCAAGGTGGAGGCCGATATAGCCGATACCTACGGCGACCGCGTGTCCGTGGGGGGCAAGGCCATCGTAAAGGTGGGGCAGACGAAGCTCGTGGGACAGGTGAGCAGCGTCACGCCTCTGTCCAAGAACGGCGTTATCTCCTTCATAGTCCAGTTGCAGGATGCCGGCAACAGCCGTCTGCGTTCGGGCCTGAAGGTCGATGTCTATGTGATGAACGCCGTGCGTCAGGATGTTCTCCGCCTGGCCAATGCTTCCTACTACGTGGGCCGGGGCGATTACGACCTCTTTGTCCGTACTGCCGACGACGAGCTGACCAAGCGCAAGGTGCGGCTGGGCGACTCCAACTTTGAGTACGTCGAGGTGGTCGATGGTCTGAAGCCCGGCGACCGTGTGGTGGTGAGCGACATGAGCGCGTTCAAGCACAAGACCCGCCTGCGCCTCGTTGCCGGTGACAAACGCTGAAGACCGCCAATATTATACCTATTATTATATATAAAGAACCGATATGCTGACAACACACTTCCGACAAGCCCTTGCACTGCTGAGGCAAGATCGCCTCTTCTCCGCCGTCTACGTGGTGGGCACGGGACTGGCCATTGCGTTGACGATGACCCTCTGCGTCGTTGTTTACGTGAGGATCGCCCCCATCTATCCCGAGTACAACCGCGACCGCATGGTGGTGCTGAAGTATGTGAAGTGCCACCCCGCAGGCCGCCAGGACACCTACTCGGCCGCCGGACTAAGCCCCGATGCCGCCGACCTGCTCGGCGGGCTTCCGCATCTGGCGGACATGGCCCGCACCTGTAGGGACGCAGACGACGTGCAGAGCAACCTCGTGGCCCTTCCCGGGCGGGCACAGGCGTTCGAGGCGTATCCGCTCTACGTCGACGCAGGCTTCTGGAAGGTGTTCACCCTGCATTTCCTCAGCGGCGGCCCCTTCACAGCAGCCCACCTCCGTGCCCGTAGCCGCACGGCCGTCGTCAGCGAGAGCATGGCCCGCAGGCTTTTTGCCACGACCGATGCAGCCGGAAGGACGTTTGTCTACAAAGGACATGCCTACACGGTGAGCGGCGTAGTGCGCGACGTGTCGTCGGCCACCCCCGACGCTGTGGCCGACGTATGGTTGCCTTTGCCCTTCTTGCCTATGGCCTCCTATCGCGACTCGGCACGCGGCTCCCTGCTGGGCAACCTGACTTACTACCTCACCGCTCCTGAGCCTGCCGACCGCACGATGCTGAAGGAGGAGGTGCGCGATGCCTTCCGTCGCTACAACGCCGGGCGGGAGTGGGTGGCCGACATCATGGGGCAACCCGACGATGCTGCCCTTGCCCCCTTGCGCACCGAGCCAGCACAGGCACCCGACACAGCCCGGATGCTGCGCTCGCTGCTCTTCATCGTCGCGGCACTGCTCTTCATACCGGCTCTCAACCTGAGCGGCATGATTGCCAGCCGCATGGACAGCCGCATGGCCGAGCTGGGCATACGCAAGGCTTACGGGGCTACACGCGGCGTGTTGCTGGCGCAGATACTGTGGGAGAACCTCGTCCTCACCGCCTTGGGCGCACTGCTGGGGCTGCTCTTCTGCTGCCTCATCGTGTTCGTTTCGGGGACGTGGATACTGACGCTTCTCGATGCCAACACGATGCTCGACCTGCCCGCCCCCTTCCTGACGCTGGAGATGCTTCTCAATCCTTGGATCTTCCTCTGCGCCCTGTGCCTTTGCCTGGTGCTCAACGTTGCCTCGGCCCTCGTCCCGGCGTGGTGGGGGCTGCGGCGGAGCATTGTGCAGGAACTCTACATGAAACGATGAACAACGAAACAGACCAAGCTATGATACTCTTGCACCAACTATGGAACCAGCGGCGGCAGAACCTGTGGATTTTTGCCGAGCTGCTTATTGTCGGCTTCTTCCTCTGGATGGTTGTCGACCCCGTCTTCGTGCTCACCGCCAACCGCCTCATAGACCAGGGAGGCGACGTGCGGGGCATGTACGTCTTCGGCCTGTACCAGTACGACACGAGCTTCGGCCAGTACGATGCCGCCCAAGACTCGGCCCCCGTCATGCGCCGCCACTACCTGAGCATTGTCCGCGCTCTGAAGGACTGTCCCGAGGTGGAGTCGGTAGCCATAACGACCAACGGCGGCTTCCCCAATTCGCAGTCCTGGAACGGCATGATGCTCTACGGTGCCGACAGCACCCGGCTGCACGTCCAGTGCTATGAATTCGTCTCCCTCGAAGGCAGCGACCTGCCCCATACCTGCGGTATGCGCGATGCCCGCACCAACCGCCGCATTGCCCTGCCTGCCGACTTTGCCGCGCGCGGCCAGATAGCCATCTCCCGGCGCACGGCCATCGCGCTCTGCGGCACCCCCGATGCCGTGGGGCGCACCGTCTACACCGACTCCCGCCTGACGCAGCCCTGCCAGGTAGCTGCCGTCTTCCACGACTACAAAAATTACACCTCCGAGCAACCCTATCCGCTGGCAGTCATCGCGACCCCCGACCTCAGCACAAGCCCCTACATGGGCCTGACCTACCCTGTCGTCCTGCGTCTGAGGCCCGAGGCCGATGCCCGGGCATTCGAGTCCCGTTTTGCCCGCGAGGTGGCACCATCGCTGCCGCGTGGCAACTTCTTTGCCAGTACCTTGCAGACCTTCGACAGCTACAGCCGCCAGCAGGCCCTTGTTTCGGGCATCACCGGCAAGCTGCGCCTGCAATACGCCTTGGGCGGCTTTGCCCTCCTGTGCATCTTCCTGGGCATGACGGGTACGTTCTACGTCCGAACCCGCACGCGCCGCGCCGAGATAGGTCTGCTTTGTGCGCTGGGTGCCAGCCGCGCCTCCGTTGTCCGCCGCTTCTTGCTCGAAGCATGGGTGCTGGTGACGGTGGCCTATGCCCTGTCGCTCATCGCCGTGGCCCATTACGCGTTCATTTCAGGCTTTGCCGAGAGCTTGCGGGCGGCGGGCGATGCCGCCTACCTGCTCGCCCCCGATCCAGCCTACGTGCAGAACCGCCCCTGGGCACACTTTTGCCTGGTGTCCGTGCTCGTCTACGTCCTGCTGCTGCTCACCGCCTTGGCCGGGACTTGCCTGCCCGCAGGCCGGGCAGCCCGCATAGGCCCCGCCGCCGCCTTGCGCGAGGAGTAGCCGCTCGCCGCCCTGCAACACAACCGACAAGAATACTAACCCATAAACAACCATCAAGCTTTATGAACATCATCAAGTTAACCGCAATCAACAAAGTCTATCGCACGGATGAGATAGAGACACAAGCCCTGGAGAACGTCAACCTCGATGTAGAGCGCGGGGCCTTCATCAGCATCATGGGCCCCTCGGGCTGCGGCAAGTCCACGCTGCTCAACATCATTGGCCTGCTCGACGCGCCCACCAGCGGCACCGTCTGGCTCGACGGTACCGATACCTCGGGCATGACCGACCGCCAGCTGGCCTCCTTCCGCAATCTCAAGCTGGGCTTCGTGTTCCAGTCCTTCCACCTGATAAACTCGCTCAGCGTGCAGGACAACGTAGAGCTGCCCCTGCTTTACCGCCGTGGAGTATCGGCCTCGCAGCGGCGCAAATTGGCCCAGGACGTGCTGGCTCGTGTGGGTCTCACCCATCGCCTGCGCCACATGCCCTCGCAGCTCAGCGGAGGCCAGTGTCAGCGCGTGGCCATAGCCCGGGCCATAGTGGGTAACCCCGAAATCATACTGGCCGACGAGCCTACCGGCAACCTTGACTCGCGGATGGGCACCGAGGTGATGGACATCCTCCACAAGCTAAACCGCGAGGACGGACGCACCATCGTCATGGTGACCCACAACGAGGACCAGGCGCGGCAGACCGACCGCATCGTCCGCTTCTTCGACGGGCGGCAAGTGGGCTGAGACACGCGCCGGTCATCACCCCCAATCTGCGTTCCTTTTAATATATAATATGGTATGAAAACACAACCCACGACCCACCTCTCCCGGCACTTCGCCCTATGCCTGCAGGCATGGAGGCTGGTGCGCACGCAGCCCGTGCTGGCTGCCGTGTCGGTGCTGGGCACAGCCTTTGCCATCGCCATGATAATGGTTATCGTCCTGACGTGGCAGCTGAAGTACTCGGACGTGTACCCCGAGACCCACCGCAGCCGCACCCTCTTCGTATCGGCGCTGGGGCTGGCAAACAGGTCTTATGGCTACAGCTCCGCGCTTTTCATGCGCGACTGCGTAGAGGGACTGCCCGGCGTAGAAACCTGCACCGCCTACTCCTTCGCCAGCGATGCACTGGTGACCTTGCCCGCCGGAAGCGGCCAGCGGCTCAGGGTGGATGCCAAGCAGACCGCCCCCGAGTTCTGGCGTGTCTTCCCCTTCCGCTTCGTCAGCGGGACGGGCTTCTCGCAGGCCGACTTCGAGAGCGGGCGGCCCTCGGCGGTGCTGTGCGAGTCGGTGGCCCGCCGCCTGTTTGGCCGCACCGACGTGGCGGGCGAGTACATCGTCCTCAATCGCAGCCACATGCGCGTGGCGGGCGTTGTCCCCGACGTGTCGCTCACCGCCCGCGATGCCTACGCCCAGTTATGGTGGCTCTACCCCTACAGCGAACGTCACACACGTGGAGACTATACGACTTATCTGGGCAACATGACCGTGGCTATGCTCGTCTCCAGCCGCGACAGCATGCAAGCCGTGCGTGCCGGGGTGCAACGCCGCGTGAAGCTCCTCAACGAGGGGGCCATGAAGGACACGCCCCTGTGGATAGGCGACCAGCCCGACGACATACGCACGCACCTCAACCACGTGTGGGCGAATGTAGGCCCCGACATGACGATGTTCTACGTCGAGCACGCCCTGCTCCTGCTGCTCGTCCTGCTCGTGCCTGCCCTCAACCTCAGCGGCCTGAACCATAGCCGAATGCAGCAGCGTTGCCGCGAGATGGGCGTGCGCAAGGCTTTCGGGGCCACCCGCCTCTCGCTTGTGCTGAGGATGCTGCGCGAGAATATGCTCCTGACGTTGGCAGGCGGCCTGGTGGGGCTTGCCCTGAGCTACCTCGCCCTGTATCTGCTGCGCGGTTGGCTATTTTTCGATTATGCCGACACAGGCTCGCAAGGCCAGTACAGCCTCAGCTTGCAGGCACTCTTCAGCCCCACGGTCTTCTTGCTGGCCTTCCTCTTTTGCTTTGTCATCAACGTGCTCAGCGCCACCGTGCCCGCCCTCGTCGCCACTCGGCAGCCCATAGCCGAGGCCCTGAACGGCAAGTAGCGCGGGCCGCAAGTATTCACCCCATATCCCCTTACCCATGAAACTACTCATCCATACCATTCACATCCTGCGACGGCACCTCCGCTCCAACGCCTGGCTGCTGTGCGAACTGTTCGTTGTCTTCCTGGTTCTGTGGTACGTGTGCGACTCCCTGGGTTGCCTGGTCTTTCAGAGGCTCAAACCCTTGGGGATGGACATCGACCACGTGTACACCCTCTCGGTCGTCCGCACCGCCCCCGACCGCTCCGATACCCCTCCCGAGGCCAGCCAGTGCTTTGCCATCCTGCGGCGGCTGCAAAGCCTGCCCGAGGTGGAGTGTGCTGCCTTATGCCTTGCCAGCCTGCCCATGTCCGGGAGCAACATGCACAGACTAGTATGTGCTAATGACTCGGTATCGCTCTCCTTCCGGCAGATACTTGCGACTGACCGTTACCTCGACGTGTTCCGTATAGGGCAGGCCCCCGAGGGAACCTTTGCCTCCATGCCTGCCCAGGGCACCAAGGACCTGATGCTGTCGGTGGCCGCCTACGACCTCATGGCCCGCTACGTGTCCGGCTTCGACCTGCGGACGCCCCTGCGCCGCAACCCCGTTGATACCACCCTCCTGAGCCGACAGCACGGCACGGTAGGCCCCCTGCGTACCGGGCGTTACGAGTCCGATGCCTACAACCTGTACGCCCGTATGGACGAACATCTGGCCCTGACATTCTGGCCCCGCGAGGTGTTCGAAATCGTGTTTCGCCTGCGCCCCGCCGCTGATGTGCCCGGCTTCCGCCAACGCTTCGTCGACGAGATTGCCCCGCGCCTCGACCAGCCTTCGCTGCAGGTGTCCGATGCTATCCCCTACGCTGTTATGCAGCACTCCTATGAGATGCGCACAGGCCGTCTCGACGAGGCAAACAGCCGTCTCCTCGTAGCCTTCTTCCTGCTGGTCAACGTGTTCTTGGCTCTCGCAGGCACATTTTGGTACCGCACCACGCGCCGTCGCGCCGAACTGGCCCTGCGCCTCAGTCTGGGCAGCACGCGCCGTGCCGTCTTCGGCCTGCTGCTATGCGAGGCTCTGGTGTTGCTCGCCCTTGCCGCGTTGCCAGCCGCCTTGGTGTGCCTCAACGTCGGCCTTGCTGAGTCCTCGATAGGCACCACCCAGTTCGTCGCCACTTGGCCTGTGCCCTTCGGTCCCGTGCGCTTTCTGCTGGGTGTGGCAGTCACGTGGCTGCTCATGGCCTTGGTCGTGGTGCTGGGCGTGTGGTTGCCCGCACGCCGCGCCATGCGCCTGCAGCCCGCCGAGGCCCTGCATGAAGATTAGACGGCGGGCGCGAGTTGCATTTGTCGTGAATAATTATCGTAATCGAGACTCTCTGAGACACTATATGAAGACCGAAAAAGAGATACGCATCTCATCCCTTCAATGAGGATATATTCTCACGAGGGATACTCATTGTTTACGAAGTTGTGTGAGAGTAAAACGTATAAAAATATGCTTAGCGATATGAAACGATACTTCAAGGAGGCTATGGGCGAGCTGCGCCGATATCCGCTCATCGGCCTTATCAACGTTATCGGCACCGCACTGGCCATTTTGCTCATCATGCTCGTCGTCATGTTGCAGCAGGTGCGGGTGGCATCCTTCGCGCCCGAGTCGGGCCGCGACCGTTTTCTGCATGTAAATGCGGGGACGATAGGCTATGTCGGGGAGAGCGGTTATCGGTCCAATGCCCCCATAGGGAAGCCGCTCTTCGAGGTGCTCTACGACAGTCTGGAGCACGTGCAGGCAGCTTCGCTCTACGGGTGCCGCACGGATGTGGCGAGGCTGAGTGTAGTGGGAGGCACCACGCTGTCTGCCGACCTGCTGGGCACGGACGAAGGCTTCTGGAAGGTGTTTGACTTCGCTTTCCTCGCGGGGCATCCCTACGACCGGGCGGCTCTCGACGCACGCAGCCGGGTGGCGGTGGTGAGCGAGTCGGTGGCCCGCCGACTGTTTGGGACGATCAATGCCGAGGGGCGTGACTTCCTGCTGGGCTATGAGCCGTTTCGCGTCTGCGGTGTAGTGAGGGACGTGAGCACGCTGGCCAGCAAAGCTTATGCGCAGGTGTGGGTGCCCTACACGGCCACGGGACAGGACGAGGCGTTTTTCTTCCATAATTTGCTTGGGTGGTTCCGTTGCACGCTCCTGGCCGAGCATCGTAGCGACTTTGCGGCCATCCGCAGCGAGATAGACCGGCGGACGCGTGCGTTCAACGCCAGTCTGGAGGCTACGGGTATCGAGCTGCTGCCGATGGGTTGGCCCTACGACCAGGAAAAGGCTTCGATGGCCTTCGTCGGCAATGTGGAGCCGGACGTGGAGGGGGCACGCCGCACGCGCTGGGCCACGTACCTCGTCTTGCTGCTGGTGCCAGCCATATCAACCTGAGCAGCATGACGCAGAGCCGCCTGCGCGGACGGGTGGCCGAGATAGGGGTGAAGCGTGCCTTCGGGTGCACGCGCTCGCGGTTGTTGTGGCAGCTGCTTATGGAGAATCTGGCCGTCACGCTGCTGGCTGGTGGCCTGGGCCTGCTGCTGAGCGTGGGCGTGGCCTACGCCTGCTGCTGAGCGTGGGCGTGGCCTACGCCTTTGGCGACCTACTTTTTGCACAGCCTTACAGTACTTCGATGGTGCCTCCACGGCTGGAGGCTGCCATGCTGCTGCGTCCGTCCACCTTCGGGTGGGCGCTGGGGGCGTGCTTTGTGCTCAACGTGCTCAGTGCGGGCGTGCCCGCCTGGCGTGCTACGCGGGTGAGGGTGGTAGATGCCCTCAACGGGAGGTTACACCGATGATAGTAAGACCGTATGCCTTATGACCAAGAAACTATTCAGACAGATGTGGAACGAGCGGCGGACAAATGCGTGGCTGCTGCTGGAGTTGATAGTAGTGAGCGTGGTGCTGTGGTACGTTGTCGACACGCTCTATTGCAGGCTGGCCACCTACGGCGATCCGCGCGGGTTTGACACGGAGCATTGCTACCTGCTGGAGCTTGGCAAGCTGAGGCCGGGCAGCCCGGACTACGTGCCGGGTGTCTCGCCAGCCGGGCACCGGGATGCCGTGCTCGAACTGTGTGAGCGCATCCGGCGCAGACCGGGGGTAGAGGCTGTGAGCCTGTCGCTTGCCTCCTATCCTTACAACGGAAGCAACAACTCGATATTCTTGGGCTACGACTCGTTGCGGGCGCGTTATATAGCCGTGCACCGCATGGTGAGCCCCGACTTCCTGCGCGTCTTCCGCTACCGTGGAGCGCACGGCGAGCCGCCCGAGCTGCTGGCCTCGGTGCTGGAGCGGGGCGATGTGCTGGTGTCGGACAATCTGTTCGACGACTATGGGGTGGATATGGACACGCTCGTGGGGCGTACGGTGCATAGTCTCAATAGCGACGGCTTACAGACCCGTGTGGGGGCCTTGATAGAGCCGGTGCGCTACAGCGATTTCCACGAGGCTCGGCACAGTCTTACGCTGGTCGAGAACCTGGAGTCTTACTACCAAGACGCACCGGGCATCCTCATGGACTCTCCCGAGCTGTGCCTGCGCATGAGGCCCGAGTCCGACAAGGACGTAGCCGCCTTGCTGATGGGCGACAGCGATAGACAACTGCGCGTGGGAAACCTGTATGTGCGCAACGTGAGGAGCTTTGCCGACATACGCCGCAGCTACCAACTGTTGCAGACGACCGAACTGCGCAATCTGGCTGTGGTGATGGGCTTCTTGCTGCTGAACGTCTTCCTGGGGTTGCTGGGGACATTCTGGTTCCGCACGCAGCAGCGGCGCGGTGAGCTGGCCCTGCACCGCGCTATGGGTGCCCGGCGCGGCAAGTGTTCGGACGGCTGGTGGGCGAGGGGCTTGTGCTGCTGGCCGTGACGTTTCCCGTAGCCTTGGCGGTGGGCTTTAATGTGGCCCGGGCGGGCCTGTCGGCGTGGTATGGAGGTACTACGCTGTCGGTTGGCCGCTTGTTCGTGTGTCTGGCCGTGGTTTTCGTGCTCATGGGTGCCGTGATGGTGGCGGGGATGCTGGTTCCGGCTCTGCGTGCCATGCGGGTAAGCCCGGTGGAGGGGCTGCACGAGGAGTGAGGCCGGGGCATGCGCCGGAGGGCGGAAGTGCCCGTGTGCAGCAAGCGGCTGCCTTGCCCCGTTGAACGTGGGGCGGCAGCCGCTTGTCGGTTTGTGGTCCGCTGGCGGTGCTTACTTCTTGAAGTAGCGGTTGAACAGGCCCTCAAAGCCCTTTCCATGACGGGCTTCGTCCTTGGCCATCTCGTGTACGGTGTCGTGGATAGCGTCGAGGTTGAGTGCCTTGGCGCGGGTGGCGATGCGCTTCTTGTCCTCGCAGGCTCCGCTCTCGGCATTCATACGCTTCTCCAGGTTGGTCTTGGTGTCCCACACGCAGTCGCCCAGCAGTTCGGCGAACTTGGCAGCGTGTTCGGCCTCTTCCCATGCGTAGCGCTTGAAGGCTTCGGCTACTTCGGGGTAGCCCTCTCGGTCGGCCTGGCGGCTCATGGCCAGATACATGCCCACCTCGGTGCATTCGCCCATGAAGTGATTGTTGAGATCCTTGATCATCTCCTCGTCGCAGCCTTTGGCCACGCCGATGACGTGCTCGTCGGCAAAGGTCAGGGCACCGCTGTTTGCCTCGTCAGTAATTTCGACGAACTTGCTTGCGGGTGCTTTGCACAGGGGGCATTTCTCGGGAGCGGCATCGCCTTCGTAGACGTATCCGCATACGGTGCATCTAAACTTCTTCATTGTGTTACAGATTTTAATAGAGTTAGTACTGGGTTAGTATTGGTTGTTGTCCTCTTGCGAGGGTGTTTGCAGCGACAGACATCGTTGGCAGATGCCTTTGTAGTAGTAGTGTGCTTCGTGCACCCGGTGGCCTGCGGTGTCCGCCGGGAAGGCGGCAGGGGTATCCGGGAGGTCGTATATCCGCCCGCACTGCTTGCACAGGAAGTGGGCGTGGGGGTGGGTATCGGCATCGTAGCACGTGCGGCGTTCGTCGATGGTGAGCGTCTGTACGGCCCCGTGCATATCAAGCAGTCTCAGGGTATTGTAGACTGTTGTCCGTGATAGGGTCGGTATGGCCGGGGCAAGGGCGGTGTATATCTCGTCGGCGGTGGGATGCGTAAGGTGCTTCATGAGGTATCCCATGATGGCGATGCGTTGCACCGACGGCTTGATGCCATGCTCTTGTAGGTGTCTCAGTACGTCCATCGTTGTGTGTATTGTTTCAAAGTTGTAATGATTACAGTTCTGATTCGGCTGCAAATATAGGGAGTTCTCCGTAATGTGCAAAGAAACGAGGCACTTTTTTTGCACGTTCGTGGTTATGGGATGTGTGGTTGTAGGGAAATAGCGTTACTTTTGCGGCGGATAATTAATAAAAACACATCGCTTATGAACTACGGATATGTGAAAGTGGCGGCGGCTGTGCCGCGTGTCAAGGTGGCTGACTGCGCGTACAATGCGGAGCAGGCGGAGCGTCTGATTGTCATAGCCGACGGCAAGGGCGTGCAGGTCATTGTTTTTCCTGAACTGTGCCTGACGGGGTATTCGTGCGGGGACTTGTTTGCCCAGCAGATGCTGGTCGAGGAGGCCGAGATGGGCCTGATGCGCATCCTGAACAATACGCGCCAACTGGACATTGTGTCTATCGTGGGCATGCCGCTTGCTACGGCGGGAGGGGCGTTGCTCAACGTTGCTGTGGTGTTTCAGAAAGGTAAGATACAGGGCATCGTGCCCAAGACGTACCTGCCCAACTACAAGGAGTTCTACGAGCGGCGTTGGTTCGTCCCGGCCGACGGCGTGCCGGGCGGCAGCGTGCGGCTGTGTGGCCAGTTGGCACCGCTGGGACGCAACTTGCTGTTCGAGATGCCCGACGTGCGCTTCGGGGTGGAGCTGTGCGAGGACCTGTGGGCACCCGTTCCGCCCAGTTCCATGCTTGCCATGCAGGGGGCGGAGGTCGTCTTCAACCTGTCTGCCGACACGGAGAGCATAGGGAAGCACGGGTACCTGCGTTCGTTGCTCAGCCAGCAGTCGGCGCGTTGCCTGGCAGGGTACGTGTTCAGTTCGTGTGGCTTCGGAGAATCTACCACCGACGTGGTGTTCGGCGGCAACGGGCTTATTTACGAGAACGGGAGGTTGCTGGCGGCAAGCGAACGCTTCGCGCTGGAGGAGCAGTTGGTGGTGAGTGAGGTCGATGTGGAATACCTGCGCTCGGAGCGGCGCGTCAACACGACGTTTGCCGCCTGCCGGTCGCACTGCGCCCCCGAGGCTCCGGTGGTAGTGTCTACGGAGCTGGTCAACAGCAAGGAACTGGTGCTGACACGGGCGATAGACGCGCATCCTTTCGTGCCACAAGGCGCGGAACTGGACGAGCGGTGCGAGGAAATCTTCTCTATACAAGTAGCGGGACTGGCCAAGAGGTTGGTACATACGGGATGCAAGAACGTGGTAGTGGGCATCTCGGGCGGACTGGACTCTACGCTGGCCTTGCTGGTATGTGTGCGCACGTTCGACAAGCTGGAGTGGAGCCGCAAGGGTATCATCGGGGTGACGATGCCGGGCTTTGGCACCACGGGGCGCACACACGCTAACGCCGTGGCCCTGATGAGTTCGCTGGGAGTGACGCTGAAGGAGATAAGCATCAAGGCAGCCTGCATGCAGCACTTCAAGGACATACAGCACGATGCCGAGGTGCACAACGTGGTCTACGAGAACGTTCAGGCGCGTGAACGTACCCAGGTGCTTATGGACGTGGCCAACCAGCATGCGGGGCTTGTCATCGGCACGGGCGACTTGTCCGAGCTGGCCTTGGGCTGGGCTACCTACAACGGAGACCACATGTCGATGTACGGTGTCAATGCGGGGATACCGAAGACGCTCGTAAAGCATCTGGTGGAGTGGGTCGCCGGGCACGGCATGGACGCGGAGTCGCGCTCCACGCTGCTCGACATCGTGGCTACGCCCATCAGTCCCGAGCTGATACCGGCCGATGCCGACGGCAACATCAGCCAGAAGACCGAGGACCTGGTGGGGCCGTACGAACTGCACGACTTCTTCCTCTATTACTTCCTGCGCTGCGGTTTCCGTCCGTCGAAGATATACTTCTTGGCCGTGCGTTCGTTCAAAGGAGTCTATGGCGAGGAGGTCATCAAGAAATGGTTGGGGACGTTCTTCCGCCGCTTCTTCGCCCAGCAGTTCAAGCGTTCGTGCCTGCCCGACGGGCCCAAGGTGGGAAGCATTTCGCTTAGTCCGCGTGGCGACTGGCGGATGCCGAGCGATGCCTCGTCTGCCTTGTGGCTGAAGGAAGTGGACGAGCTATAGTTCGCCCGCCCATTGTGGAGGACGGCAGTGAAGCCTCTACGGGATGTGTTTGCCATACTTCCGGTAGAGGCTTTTGCATTCCTTGGTCTTCAGGTACGAGTCGAGCCATGTGTTCAGGCTGTCGAGCAGTGCGGTCGAGTGCTTGTTTACTGCCCACGAGTAGAATTGCGTGAAGCCTATGGCGGTGGTGATGTCTATCTGCGGCAAATCGTCGGCGAGCGAGGCTGCAATCTCTTCTTCGCATATGGCGTAGTTGATGTCTCCGTGGGCAACGAGGGCCACGAGTTGTTCGGTGCCGTACTGCTCCATTTCCTTTATATATATGGTGTCGCCAATTTCGTCCTCCAGGTTGTGAATGCGCAGGATGGCAGGCGAACCTTTTACTACGTGCACGGTCCTCCCGGCCAGTTCGAGCAGGCTGCCCACAAAGAGCGAGTCGCCCGCAGGGGCGGTGTCGCGCCGCTGCACTAGTATCTGCTTGTCCAGCAGTATGGGGCGTGTGAAGGCCAGCGAGTCCCGCAGTTCGGTCGTGGTGGGGATGCCGTAGGCCACTACGTCGAACCTGCCTTCGGCCAGCCCTTCCAGCCGCTTCTCGTGGCTCATCTCGGGAACGATGCTTGCCGTCAGTCCGTGGCTATGGGCGAAGGCTTGCAGAAGCTCATAGTGGAAGCCCGTTACGCTGTCGCCGCTGGCGAAATAGCTCTGTTGATTATACTCGGTCGTAGCTCGCAGGGTGTCCGACGAGGCTATCTCGGTCCAGTCTCGGGGACGGGTGGCTTCTTGTCCGCCTTTCGGGAGCAGCAAGACGAGCCCCAAGGCAAAGCCCAAGGCCAGGACAATGTATTTCAGTGCTTTGTGTGCTTTCATGTTCGTTGTGTATGATGTTATAGAATGATTGGAGGTTGCTTTCGTGCGACTTAGTCGTAAAAGTTCCAGGATATGCCTATCTTCAGCAAGCGTGGGTTGATGGGGTAGTGGGGGACGGTGAAATAGTTGCGGTTACCCATGCTGGCATTGAGGTGGTACATCATAACAAAGATGCGTGTACGCTTCAGGTGCAGGTTAACGTAAGCGTTGACAAACGGGTAGCCACCTATTTCCACTTGGTCCTCCGCACCTTGCAGATGGAACTGTTGCAGGGCAGGTTGGTAGGCCGGGGCATGGTAGCGGGTAAAGTAGCGCACGTCGGCTCCCAACTGTACGGTAAGTACTTTCTTGAATAAGCGTGTCAGTATGTAGAAGTTGTGGTAGAGCGAGAACTCAGGCAGGGGGAGTATTGCTTGGTTGCTCGATTTCTGCCATGTCACCTCGTTGTCCAGATGGAAGACACCCAGCTTGAAGTCTTGCTTCAGTTGCGCCGACAGTACTTGTATGTTGTTGCCGTGTTGCGCCGGCAGGGCGTTCTGATCCAAGTAAGTATAGTTCTTGATGTTCTCCATGCCGGCTCGGAGGCGTGTACGCCAATGTTCTATTTCAAGCTCACCTTCTACACGGGTGCGGAATTCCTTGGCCATGTTGTCGTTGTCCCAGCAGAAGTGGTTGGAGTGGTAGTGGCGCATGTAGAAAGTGGGCAATGTGTTGCTGACAAGCCCGTGTGCATAAAACTTCACTGTGTCTTTGCCCAGCTTGAAGTTGAGGTCGAGGCTACCGTCCACTCGAAATTGTCCGATGGCTTTATCCAGCAGTCCTATTTCGCCGTTGACGTTGTAGTGCAGGGTCTTTCCTTGCCGTTTTGCCAATTCGCCTCCCACGAATACTTCGTGTTCCGAGTAGTCCACAGGCATTCCCAACGAATCGGTGTTTAGCAGAGTGTAGCGGCTGAACTTATGTGAAAGGTAGGCTGTCAGTCCTGCTTTGGCGTACTTGTTGAAACCTTCGAGCAGCGACACACCAAACACATTTTTTACGCTGAAGGCTGCCGTCGAGTCATTGCTTGCCCCCTGCATCAGATAAGTGTTGTCGTAGTAGTCCGTCGGTTCGGTTCCAGCCTGGAAATGCCGTCGTGTGCGTTCTATCTTCAAGGTGTGGATGAAGCTCGTCACCGGTACAAATTCCGTTACGACCGAGTCCTTGGGCGTAGCCTTCTTACCGTTTGCAGTAGAGTCGGCCACGAGCGTCGTGTCTTGGGCGACTCTTATCTCACGGTCGAAACCAAGCCGATAGCGGTGAGTCAGGTAAACGTAGTAATGTCGGTTGCGGTTCGAGGTCTGTTCAAGGTTGACGGGGATGTTGGTCGATTCGTATTGCTGCATGCCCTGCGCCATGTCTTCCGGTCGCGTGATGTAACGGTCATCGGCTATGCCTCCGTTCTCGTTCATCTTCATGTAGAAACTGTTGTAAACGGCCTGTAACTGGTAGCGTCGGCCTATGTAGCTGGCGAAGGCACCGCCGTTGAAGTGCGACGTGGACTGGTTGGCATAGTAGCCACGCCCGTACTGGTAGTCTATGTTGAACCCGAAGGCCAGCCGCTTGTTGACATTTACCGAAAAGTACGATTTAAACCGCTCCTCACCCGTTACCTTGCTGCCTGCCTTGTAGTAAGTCAGGTTGGTATAAGGTACGTTGCTGTTGGTGAACTTTGCTTCGGAAGGGCCAAAATAGACAAAGGAGAAAGGCTCCATGAACATTGTGGGCGCGTTGTGGTTGCGGTCGAAGTAAATGCGCGATAGTCGCGGTGCGCCCAAGTTACCCAAGTAGTTATAGTTGCCATACATCCCTTCCACCAAATTCGTGTTCTGGAAGTCGAGGTTGGCCGTGTCGGCGGGAATGATGGTGCGCTCACCTAATGTCTCTTCGAGCTGCCACATGTACAGTTTTGGAGGCAGACTTTGCACCTCGGTGTCGTTGTCCAAACTGTCCGGCTGGGTGCTTGGGTCTATCGGGTTGCCAAACTGGTCTCGATTGGCCATAGCCGGGTTCTGTATGGGTGACACTTGAGCCGACGCAATGGCGGCAAGGGCCAATAGCATGTATGTCAGTAAAGCGCGTCTCATAATTTTTGCGGGCAAAGATAATGCAAAAAACTGAGATACTGAGCAAATAGTAGGAATATGATTGAAAGTTAATGATTTATGAGATTTGGGCGATTTGAACGGAAAATCCACAGTGGGTTGCTCTCATGCGCCAAACGCAGTTTCCCTTCCCGGAAAATCATCATAAGCTCCGTATAGGAGCCTGTTCTAAATTTTGCATTTAACCCAAATCGGTCATTAGAGTCCAAAGCAATTTCGTTCTGCTGCCGTGCAGATTGTCCGCCACCTTTGCCGAAGGCGTAGCGGGCTACGCCGAGACAAAGCGGCAGACAAGATGCCGACAGCAGGACAAAAGGGCTTGGAAAACCGAAGAAAGACAACCAAACCCCAAGTCGGTGGTCTAATGACCGATTTGGGTTTAAGTAATTTGGTCAGGTCTCTTTTGAGTCCCTTTCCGTTCTCTTTTCCCGATTACGTTCGTCAGATAGCCCGCTATCCTCCTCACGGAATTGGAAAAACATTCTTGAAAAGGACTCTCAAAATGAACCCGAGCAAAATTTGAACAGGCTCTAAGTCCTGGCTGACGGGGTATTTTTATTTTGGTTTACTCGTTTTTTCCGGTTTTTACCGGACGGGGCGGTTGCGTATCTCGCTATTTTTGCCGAATATTGTGCCCGATTTTCAGAAAAGTACCTTATATGAGACGATTGACGATACACTTTGCCTCGCTCTGCCTGATGGCTCTGGCAGCCTGCGGGGGGCGGGGGACGGACGGCGCACGCGTGACGGCGGTCGACACTGTGGCCGTGGAACGGCTGACGGACACGGCGGCGGCCATCTGCCCGGAGTATGCGAGGGGATTCAGGGTGCGCTATCTGTCGGATAGCGTGCGGCTGGTGGAGGTGAGTGACCCGCAACGGGAGGCGCAGGCCGTGTACCGCTATGCGCTGGTGGCGCGGGGTGCGGGGACGGACGGGGTGCCCGAGGGTTACACGGTGGTGCGCACGCCGGTGGAACGGGTGGTGTGCATGACCTCGCTGCAGCTGTCCAACTTCATCGCGCTGAACGCGCGGGAGTACGTGGCGGGCATCACGAGCACGCGGCATCTCTTCGACGAGGGGATGCGGCGGCGGCTGGAGACGGGCGCGACGAGGCGCATCGGCATCGAAGGCAACTTCGACAAGGAGTCCATCATGGGCATGGCGCCGGACGTGATATTCATTTCGCCCTTCAAGCGGGGAGGATACGACGCGCTGCGCGACGTGGGCGTGCCGCTGGTGCCGCATCTGGGCTACAAGGAGACTACGCCGCTGGGGCAGGCCGAGTGGGTGAAGTTTGTGGGCATGTTCGTTGGGCTGGAGCGCGAGGCCAACGAACTGTTTGCCGGGGTGGAGCGACGCTACCGGCGGCTGTGCTCGCTGGTGGCTGACAGCGTGGGGGTGCGTCCGGTGGTGTTCAGCGGCGAACTGCGCGGGGGCAACTGGTATGCGGTGGGGGGGCGCAGCTTCCTGGCGCAGTTGTTCCGCGACGCGGGGGCCGATTATTTCCTGGCCGGTGACGAGCGGTCGGGCGGGGTGACGCTGGACTTCGAGACGGTCTACGCCCAGGCCGAGGACGCGGACTACTGGCGCATCGTCAACAGCTACGAGGGCACTTTCTCCTACGAGGCGTTGCGGGCGCAGGACAGCCGGTATGCTGACTTCCGTGCCTTCCGCGAGCGGGGCATCGTCTACTGCAACATGCGGCGCACGCCTTTCTACGAACGTATGCCTATGCAGCCAGACGTGGTGCTGGCCGACCTCATACGTGTGTTCCACCCCGGGCTGCTGACCGGCCACAAGCCCGTGTTCTATGAGTTGCTGCCATGATGAGGGGGGAGGCGCGTGAGGGTAGCCGTCCGGCGGCGTTGCTGCTGGCGGGGCTGATGGTGGTCATCGGGGTGTTCTTCCTGCTCAATCTGGTGCTGGGCTCGGTGGCCATCCCGGTGGAGGCCGTGTGGCGCATCCTGTGGGGCGACGACGAGGGGCTGCCCGGCGTGTGGGGCAACATCGTGTGGAAGTCGCGCGTGCCCCAGGCCTTGACGGCTCTTGTGGCGGGTGCTGGTCTGGCGGTGAGCGGACTGCAGATGCAGACGGTGTTTCGCAACCCGCTGGCCGACCCTTCGATACTGGGCGTCAGTTCGGGGGCCAGCCTGGGAGTGGCGTGCGTGGTGCTGCTGTCGGGCGCGGTGGGAGGCGTGGCTCTCAGCCGTCTGGGCTACGTGGGCGAGCTGTCGCTGTCGGTGGCGGCCATTGTGGGTGCGCTGGCTGTCATGGCGTTGATAGCCTATGTGGCCATGAAGGTGCGGGGCAACGTTACGCTGCTCATCATCGGCGTTATGATAGGCTACGTGGCCAGTGCTATTATCGGTGTGTTGAAGTTCTTCAGCGTGGAGGAGGACATCCGTGCCTACGTCATCTGGGGGCTGGGCAGCTTTGCGCGGGTGTCGGGAGGACAGGTGATGCTGTTCGTTGGCATCATGTGTGTGTTGTTGCCTGCTTCGATGCTGCTCGTCAAGACACTCAACCTGTTGCTGCTGGGGGGCGGCTACGCTCGTAATCTGGGACTGAACGTGCGTCGCGCCCGTTTGCTGGTCATCACGTGTGCCGGGGTGCTGGTAGCTATCGTCACGGCTTATTGCGGGCCGGTGATGTTCATCGGGCTGGCCGTGCCGCATTTGTGCCGGGGGCTGTTCCGCACGTCCGACCACCGTGTACTCATGCCCGCCACGCTGCTGGCGGGGTCGGCCTTGGCATTGGCCTGCAACCTCATAGCACGCCTGCCGGGGCTGGAGGGTGCATTGCCTGTCAACTCGGTGACGGCACTTGTGGGTGCGCCTGTCGTGGCTTCGGTATTATTTAAAAGGAGAAAGGGGGACGACGCGGATGAGTAGCACGATGATAAACCTCACAGACCTGGCCATAGGCTACCCGGGGCGCAGGGGGCAGGCCAAGGTAGTGGCCAGCGGCATCAGTGCCGACATAGGCGGGGGCGAACTGACGTGCCTGCTGGGGGCCAACGGCGCGGGCAAGTCCACCCTGCTGCGCACACTGGCTGCCTTCCAGCCCAAGCTGGCGGGGAGCATCCGCATCGGCGGGCGCGAGATAGAGACCTACAGTGACCGGCGGCTGGCACGCATCGTCGGCGTGGTGTTGACGGACAAGTGCGAGGTGCGCAACATGCAGGTGCACGAACTTGTTGCCTTGGGGCGCAGTCCTTACACAGGTTTTTGGGGAAGCCTGTCGGGGGAGGACCGCCGCGTGGTGGAGCGGTCGCTCGGCCTGGTGGGTATCGGGCACATGGCGCGGCGCATGGTGCACGCCCTGAGCGACGGCGAGCGGCAGAAGGTGATGATAGCCAAGGCTCTGGCGCAGGAGACTCCCGTCATCTTCCTTGACGAACCGACGGCCTTCCTCGACTTTCCGAGCAAGGTGGAAATCATGCGGCTGCTGCACCACCTCAGCCGCAGCGAGGGGAAGACCATCTTCCTGTCTACGCACGACCTGGAACTGGCCTTGCAGATAGCCGACAAGATATGGCTGATGGACAAGGGCGGGGGCATTGCCACGGGCACGCCCGAGGACCTTGCCCTCGACGGCAGTCTGAGCCGCTTTTTCGCCCGCAAGGGCATCGCTTTCGATTTGGAGACGGGGCTGTTTCGCATCGAGGCCGACTATGCCAGCCGCGTCAGGCTCGTAGGACACGGGCAGCGGTATGCTATGGTGCGCAAGGCATTGCAACGCAACGGCGTACTGGCCGGGCGCGATGTGGAGGACGTGCCCGTCAGTATCGACGCGGGCAGCTTGCGCACGGGCGGCGACTACGTGGTGCATATACAGGGACGGGGTGACCGGCGGGTTACTGACATTGCAGCCCTGCTGGATTGCCTGCGGTCAGAGAAACTGATAGACGAACCCCACCGCCATACCGACAGCGACGACCATCATGCATAGTCTCTTCCACCTGCATCACCGCCACCCGCACCGCGCCAAAGACAACTTCACGGTGCTGACGACCCGTCCAGTCCGTCGCCTCATACTGACGCTGGCTGTGCCGACCATCATCAGTATGCTGGTAACGTCGTTCTACAACATGGCCGACACGTACTTTGTGGGCAAAATCAATACGCAGTCCACTGCCTCTGTGGGCATTGTCTTCTCCGTCATGTCGATCATTCAGGCCATTGGATTTTTCTTCGGGCATGGTTCGGGCAACTTCATTTCGCGCAAGCTGGGTGCTCGCGAGGCAGATGCGGCAGGGCGCATGGCAGCCACGGGTTTCTTTTTTGCCTTCGGAGCAGGGGTGTTGCTGGCCGTGGTGGGACTGGCCTTCCTTACGCCTTTGTCTGTAGCACTTGGCTCTACGCCTACCATATTGCCCTATACGGAGCGTTATCTTGGTATAATTCTGCTGGGTGCTCCCTTTATGACGGCTTCGCTGGTGCTCAACAACCAGATACGCTTCCAAGGCAACGCCCTCTACGGGATGGTGGGCATTGTGTCTGGGGCCGTCATCAACGTGGGACTGGACCCTCTGTTCATTTTCACTTTCGGCATGGGCGTTACGGGGGCCGCACTTGCCACGGTGCTGAGCCAGTTGTGCAGCTTCGTCCTGCTACTCCTGATGTGCCGTCGTGGGGGCAACATCCCTATCCGGACGAGCAACTTTACCCCGTCGTGGGCTTTTGTGCGCGAGATTATCAGCGGTGGCACTCCCTCGCTGATGCGTCAGGGGCTGGCCAGCCTCTCTACTATTCTGCTCAACGTAGCCGCCGGTGTCTACGGCGACGCGGCCATAGCGGGGATGTCCATCGTGAGCCGTATCGGCATGTTCACCAACTCTTTCCTCATAGGCTTCGGGCAAGGCTTCCAGCCGGTGTGCGGTTTCAACTATGGTGCGAAGCTCTATGGGCGGGTGCGCCAGGGCTTTTGGTTCTGTGTGCAGGTGGGTTTTTGCTTCCTGTTGGCGTGTACGGTGCTGGGCATGGGCTATGCCGAGGAGATTGTGTCCCTCTTCCGTCGCGGCGACCCCGAGGTGATTGCCGTGGGAGCCGATGCCTTGCGCTGGCAGTTCATAGCCTATCCGCTGGGAGCGTGGGTAATCATCAGCAACATGATGCTACAGACCATACGCAAGTCTGTGCGGGCAACCATCCTGTCGTCGGCACGGCAAGGCTTGTTTTTTATCCCCCTTATATTTATATTGCCCCGTTTGCTTGGCCTGCAAGGGGTGGAGATGTGTCAGGCGGTGGCCGACTGCCTGACGTTCTGTCTGGCCGTGCCGCTGACGTGCAGCGTGCTGTCCGAGATGAAACGACAAGAGCAGCAAGCTGCCTGAACGGGGTCGGGGAGGGCAACGTGCTGCTCTTGCCGTGCATTGGGGAAAGGGCTTAGTCGATGACGACCGGCTCGATGGGCTGGCTCTTGTCCTTGTCGAGCGGCGTGGCTCGGTAGGCGACGGAGCCAAAGTCAATCCTGCTCAGATCG
This sequence comes from uncultured Bacteroides sp., assembly GCA_944321465.1. GTDB lineage: Bacteria > Bacteroidota > Bacteroidia > Bacteroidales > Bacteroidaceae > Bacteroides. Next base: position 25,288 of record CALULL010000009.1, on the reverse strand, counting down.
ATGCTCCGTATGCGGCTGTCGTACATCGTGCGATAGTATATGACGCGGTTTTTGCTGTCGGTGGCCGAGGTCCATTGTGTAGCACTGGGAATGTTGCAAGGCACCTTGCCCTCGGCAAATTCCACTCCGGTGGGGATGTCGAAGTTGTTCAGTATCTGGAATGCCTGCAACACGGCCTGTCGTGCGGTGGCCTGTTGCGGAGCGGTGGTCTGATAGAACGCCGCACGCACGAACCGTGAGGGCGGCGTGACATCACCCGGAAGCCCCAACATGCCGCTGCCCGCACCGAAAGCCTTCAGCGTCAGTCCGCCCATGACTTTCTCCTGGGCCGGGCCGGGAAACAGGTTGACGTAGTTGTTCAGGTTCGTCAGTTGCCAGTCGAAGCCCGGCGAGTTGGTCAGCACCCCGAGTCGGTTTTCGTAGAAGCGCAGCTGCCCTTCTACAATCTCAAGCACCACTTGTCGGCCTGTGGTGTCGGCCAGCCGCCAGTGTACGGTCGATGCTCTGGGGTCGATGCCTACCACGTGCACCTCGTGCAGGCCCTTTATGGCCTCTTCTACTGTGGCAAAGCTGCCCAGCAACCAGGCCACCAGTTGCAGGTCGGACACGGTTCGGGCCTTCAGGGCGGGGTTGTAGGTCTCGTACTGTCCGTAGCCGGGGAAGTAGAACAGCCCGGCACTGAACCCGGCTTCGTTGAGGCCTTCGGCCACAAACTGTTCTTGCTCTACCGACAGGCCCACGTAGCCGTAGCGTGCCGTCATGTCGAGTCCGCCCGTCGCTCCACCCGGCAGTAGGGCCGTCTGCCGGTACCCTCGCGGCACGACGACGTATTGGCTGTTCAGTTCGCTGCCGCCCCATTCTATCGTGCGGGCCAGTATGCAGGCACTGTCTTTGGCCGTAAGCGTAATGCCGGTACAGGCTTCTGCGGGCAGGGGTGTCGCGGCCATTGTGGCGGCTGCCGCTGCTGGGATGATTAGCAAGTCTTTGAGTTTCATGTTCGGGTATTTTGAGTGACACTTCGTGTTAACACATACAAAGTTAGGGCTTTTTCTCTATGTGCCGGGCATAAGCGGTGGAAATTCGTCCTCAGCCTCTGCTTTTGCTCCGTGCGGGTGCCCGGTAGCTGCGGAGGTGTCTAACCAATGTCATGCGTCTTACACAGAAACGTCACATCCTTTTCGTTCTTTTGCGCCGTTGATATTAAACCCAAACAGAACAAAACGACGATGAAAAGATTACTTCTGGCCTTACTGGCCACAGGCTTGGCCCTGACGGGGCAAGCCCAGGTGAGAAACGAAATCCATGTCCCCGACTTGGGAGGATACACGACGCTGAAGTGCGACTTCCACATGCACACGGTCTATTCCGACGGGCGGGTGTGGCCCACCGTGCGTGTGGACGAAGCGTGGCGCGAGGGACTGGATGCCATTGCGCTGACCGAGCACATCGAGTACCGCCCCCACAAGGACGTGACGGGACATCACGGGCGTTCCTACGAGATAGCCGAGGAGGCAGCCCGCAAAAGCGGCATCCTGCTGATACGCGGAAGCGAGATAACCCGCTCGATGGCTCCGGGGCACTTCAATGCCATTTTCCTTGCCGACTGCAACCCGCTCGACCAAAAGGACTGGCACGACTCCTTTGGCGAGGCCGACAAACAGGACGCTTTCATCTTCTGGAACCACCCGGGCTGGGACAGCCAGCAGCCGGACACGACCCTGTGGTGGGACGAACATACCGAAATATACGACAACGGGTGGATGGACGGCATAGAGGTGGCCAACGGCATAGACTACTTTCCCGAGGCGCATCGCTGGTGCCTGGAGAAGGGGCTGACGATGCTGGGCAACAGCGACGTGCACAATCCCATCGGCATGGACTTTGACTTCTACAAGGGCGAGCACCGCGTTATGACCCTCGTACTGGCCAGTGAGCGTTCGCTGGCAGGCATACGCGAGGCTTTGGACAACCGGCGGACCATCGTGTGGATAAGAGACCTGCTCATCGGCGAAGAGAAGTGGCTGCACGAGCTGTTCGAGAAGTCGGTGCAGGTGGTCGACGTGCAGCGCGGCGAGGGCAGTTGCACCATCACGTTGCAGAACACCTCCGATTTTCCCTTCCACCTGAAGAAGACGGAGCACGACAAGTCTTTTGAGTACTTCCGCACGTACACCATCGAGCCTCAGAGCCGCCACACCATCCGTGTGCGCTTCCCCAAGGACTACCAGGGCGAGGGGAAGATAAACTTCCGCGTCACCAATCTGCTGGTACAGCCCGGGCAGGGCATGGACTACAGCTACACGTTCTGATGCCTGCCGGACGGCTGCTTTGGGCCCGCTTGGGAGCGAACCTCTGCTCCCGGGCGGGCTTCCCTTTGCCCTGTAGCGGGCACACCTTTGTCTGTCGGGGGGCATACCTTTGCCCGTCGGCGGGTGTCGCGGTGGCCGCCTTGCGGCTCGTGCTGGGGCAGCGACTGGCAGAGGGCAGGCTCTGCGGCAGGCCGGGACGGTGCCAAGCAGCCCTCGGGTGCCCGTCGTCCGGGCAGGGCGGCTTGTTGCCCCGTAAGTCAAAAATGCGTATCTTTGCGCCCTGTTTGCCGCGAATGGGGCTGAATGGCAGAACTTTCCGCCTAGGCCCTGCGGCCAGTATGTTGTTTTAGAGTCAAAAGAATAAGAAGGATGATTACAGTTTCAAACGTATCGGTGCAGTTCGGTAAGCGAGTGCTGTTCAACGATGTCAATCTGAAGTTTACAAACGGAAATTGCTACGGCATCATCGGGGCCAACGGTGCAGGTAAGTCCACTTTCCTGAAGGTCGTGTCTGGCGAGCTGGAACCTCGCACGGGCAGTGTCGCGCTGGGAGCGGGCGAACGCTTGTCGGTCTTGAGCCAAGATCACTTCAAGTGGGATGCCTACACGGTGATGGACACGGTGCTGATGGGGCATACGGTGTTGTGGGACATCATGAAGCAGCGCGAGGCCCTCTACGCCAAGGAGGACTTCACGGACGAAGACGGCCTGCGCGTGTCCGAGTTGGAAGAGAAGTTTGCCGAGCTGAACGGCTGGAATGCCGAGAGCGATGCCGCCGCCCTGCTGAGCGGGCTTGGCATAAAGGAGGACAAGCACTACGTGCAGATGGCCGAACTGAACAACAAGGAAAAGGTACGCGTGATGCTGGCGCAGGCCCTATATGGCAATCCCGACAACTTGTTGCTCGACGAGCCGACCAACGACCTTGACATGGAGACGGTGATGTGGCTGGAAGACTACCTGTCGAACTTCGAGCACACGGTGCTGGTGGTGAGCCACGACCGCCACTTCCTCGACTCGGTGTGCACGCATACGGTGGACATAGACTACGGCAAGATAAACCTCTTTGCGGGCAACTACAGCTTCTGGTACGAGTCGAGCCAGCTGGCCCTGCGCCAACAGCAGAATCAGCGGGCCAAGGCCGAGGAGAAGCGCAAGGAACTGGAAGAATTCATACGCCGCTTCAGTGCCAACGTCTCCAAGAGCAAACAGACCACCAGCCGCAAGAAGATGCTTGAGAAACTGACGGTGGACGAGATACGCCCCTCGTCGCGCAAGTATCCGGGCATCATCTTCACGATGGATCGCGAGCCGGGCAACATGATTCTGGAGGTGTCGGGGCTGACAAAGACGCTGGACGACGGGACGGTGCTCTTCCGAGACCTGAACTTCAATGTAGAGAAGGGAGACAAGATTGTGTTCTTGTCGCACGACCCGCGTGCCATGACGGCTTTGTTCGAGATTATCAACGGAAACATGAAGCCCGATGCAGGACACTACAACTGGGGTGTCACCATCACCACTGCCTACTTGCCGCTGGACAACACTTCGTTTTTCCGCACAGACCTCAATCTGGTAGACTGGCTCAGCCAGTTTGGCGAGGGCAACGAGGTCTATATGAAGAGCTTCCTCGGGCGTATGCTGTTCTCGGGCGAGGAGGTGCTGAAGAAAGCCTGTGTGCTGTCCGGAGGCGAAAAGATGCGTTGCATGATAGCCCGTATGCAGCTGCGTGGTGCCAACTGTCTCATACTGGACACACCCACCAACCACCTCGACCTGGAGTCCATCCAGGCCTTCAACAACAACCTGAAGATATTCAAAGGCAACATCTTGTTCGCTTCACACGACCATGAGTTTATCCAGACGGTGGCCAACCGCATCATTGAGCTAGGCCCCAATGGGAACATCGACAAGATAATGACTTACGACGACTACATAAGTTCGCCCCAGATACAGGTTTTGCGGGAGAAGATATACGGCGTGGAACAGACCCGGTGACCGTGCCCTGTTGCCCGGCATGTGTGTGCAAGGCAGGTTATAATCGCGGGCATAATAAACCCCGAAGGCCAGTGGAGGCTTTCGGGGTTTTGTCGTGTGTCTCTATCAGTCCTGCTACACGTTTACATCATGGTCAGCAATATCATCTGTCCTGCCAAGATACGCAGGAACATGGTAAGAGGATACACTGTGGAATAACCTACCGACGGAGCATTGTTGCCCGAGTTCTGGTTGGCATAGGCCAGTGCAGGGGGGTCGGTGGTGCTGCCGGCAATGAGGCCCGTCAGCGTGAAATAGTTCACCTTCAAGTAGAGGCGGGCAACAATGCCGACAATGAGCAGGGGTATGATGGTTATCAGGAAACCGTAGCCTACGTAGAGCAGACCGTCGCCCTCGACGACTGTCTGCACGAACTGTTGGCCGGCCTCGATGCCCACGCTGGCAAGGAAAAGCACGATGCCGACTTCGCGCAGCATCAGGTTGGCGCTCATGGTGGTGTAGGTAACGAGTTTCAGCTTATGTCCGAACCGCCCGATAAGAATGGCTACGACCAGCGGACCTCCAGCCAGACCCAGCTTCACGGGTGTCGGCATTCCCGGGAATGCGAAAGGCAGGCTTCCCAGAATGATACCGAACAGAATGCCGACAAAGATTGTCACAATGTTGGGAGCGTCCAGTCTCTTCAGCTGATTGCCTAAGACATTGGCCACTCGTTCTACAGCATCTTGCTGGCCTACCACCATAACGCGGTCGCCAACCTGGAGTATCAGGTTGGGGTCGGCAAAGAGGTCGACACCCGAACGGTTGACGCGAGTCACGTTAACCCCGTACACGTCGCGCAGGTGCAGGCTGCCAAGTCTTCTTCCGTTGATTTCCGATTTCGTCACAAGGATGCGGCGCGACACCATGGGCAGGTCTTGTTTTTCCCAGTCCATTTCTATTTCTTTTCCAATGAAGGCAACTACGGCGGGGGCATCCTCTTCTGTGCAGACCACAAACAGTTGGTCTCCCACGTGGAAGGCGGTGTCGGATTTGGGGATGCACACGTGTCCGTCGTGCCTCAGGCGGGAGCAGACGATGGGTCGTCCCAGGAAATTGCGCAGTTGTGACAGGGTCTTTCCTTCGAGGGCATCATTGTGCACCTCCAGTTGCAGCATGTGTGGCTGGTGCTTGACATCGGTCTCTTCGTTGCGCACGCTTTCATCCTCCTTGGTCAGGTTTACGCGGCAGATGTAGCGGATAACAATCATTGAGCCGATGATGCCAATCACGCCGAGTGGGTAGGCACAAGCATAACCCAAGGCGATTGGGTCGCCCGTGTAGTGCAGCTGGTTCAGTGCCTCTTGGGCGGCACCAAGACCGGGCGTGTTGGTAACGGCACCATAGAGGATACCTATCATCATGGGCAAATCGACCCTACCGGCAGAAGCATAATAGATGACCAGTGCCACTACGATGTTGAGCACCACAATGGCAACGGCCAGCATGTTAAGGGTCATTCCTCCTTTCTTAAAGGATGAGAAGAATGACGGCCCCACCTGTAGACCTATGCAATAAACAAACAGGATAAGACCAAAGTCGCGCAGGAAGTGGATGATGTGTATTTCGCCAGTAAAGCCGAAATGTCCCATCAGAATGCCCGTGAAAAGGACGAAGGTCACGCCTAACGACACACCGAAGATTTTGATTTTACCCAATAGAACGCCCACAGAAATAACAAAGGCATACAAGGCGACGATGTGGGCAACAGACGCCGGATCCCATAGCAAACTTTCTAACCAATCCATAGTTAAGTTTTCTTTTTTAAGTCACGTTCGCCGAACTATTGGTTGCTTGGCTTTGCAGAAGTTCTGCGTCCCTACAATCCATACGCATCAGCGAGTGCTCTTTTGAACGTGTTTCCTTGGTAATACTTTTATTAATGTCGCGCAAAAGTAAACAATAGAAGGGAGTCTGCAAAGCCTTTATTGCCCTTTTTTTTCTTCGCGAACTTTTCCCAGCAAAAGAATGCAGGTGTGCCCGCATTTTTTTTTAAGGTAATGCTTGCTTATTATGTCTCTTCTATTTACTTTTGCAAAAATATTATATAAATATTAAAGTCATATGGAGAAAAAACACTTACACATTGTCTCTTCTGCCGCATGCGTACTCATGGGGGTGGTGGCATTGTCTTTGGGCTCTTGCGTAGACAATGACTATGATTTGACGGAGGATATAGATTTTACCATTCAAGTGGGTGGTAGCGATTTTGCTATTCCCGGTGGAGAGACCGAAGCAATCAGGTTGAGCAAATTGTTAAAAGTAGAAGAAGACGATTTGGTTAAAATTGCTGATAATGGTGATTATTATCTGTTGCAAGACGGAACTTCCAAACATACGGCGGTGACAGTAGACAATTTTTATATTGACGAACCGGACATCGACCCTGTGGTGAAGTCGCTCGATTTTGGAATTCCTGCCGTCGGGATGCCTGACATTGGGGCCGGTAATGAAGAGTTGTCGGCTACGTTGCCTACGGGAGATGATGCTTTTATGCTGAGTTACGAACTGAGAAACAGTTCTACTATGCCGGAAGAGATAAAGTCAATTTCACGTGTGGATGTGGACCTAGTGGCACGGATAGCGTTCAGCTATAGTCCCGGTTTTGCGCAAAATCTTTATCTGGACGATATTACGATAGACCTGCCTGACTATTTTATAGTAGGTGAGACTTTGGAGAGTGGCAACGTGAAGCGCATAAGCAATGAGGTGATAGAGGATTATGCTAATTATGTAGTGGAGGTGCCTATTGTCGGTGTCGATTTGACCCAGCTTCCCGAGGGGGAAGGGTTTGACTCCAGTACATTGTCTTTCAATCTGAGCGGAGACATAGTGGTGAATGGAGCAGTACATATTAATAGCGGAGAACTTTTGGTGTCTGATGGCTCGACGAACATATCGGTTGACTTGGTCGCCGATGCCTATTTGTCGGACATTCATGTGCAGGGAATGCAAGGTAGGGTAGACCCAGATATTGATGTCAATGTAGAACCGATTTCTTTGAGTGGATTGCCGGACTTTTTGAACGATGAAGAAGTCGTGCTGGATGTTGCTAATCCTCAGATATATTTCTTTACTAATAATCAGACACCGGTGAGAGCACTTATCACTTCGAGCAACCTGGTTTCTGTCTATCAGAACGGGGGCGAAAATGTGGTGGTGAATTTGCCTGAACTGAGCGTTGCACCTTTGACGTATTCGGAGTTCTGCTTGTCTCCCGTTGAGCCGGAAGGTTTTGACGGCATATACGAGCCTGTTGAGAATTTGTCCGCTTTGGTTGAGCGCATTCCTAATCAGATAGAAGTAAATCTGTTTGCCGAGGCTGCGGATGAAGAGACAGAAATACGGCTGGGAGAAGAATACTATATAGATACGGATTATGAAATAAACGTTCCTTTTGCTTTTGGTCCAAATCTGACTATCGTGTATAGAGACACGTTGGATGGCTGGCGTGAGGACATTGAGGATTACGAAATAACCCAAGTTAATGTGACGGCAACGGTGGAAAACAAAATACCTTTGGATTTGCATCTTACTGCAACTGCGCTTACGACCGATGGTGTCAATGCGCTTCCTCTTGACGGCGTGACAGCTGTAGTGCGTGTGCCGTCGCAGGACAACGATGACATTAAGGCTAACTCGACGACGGATATTGTAATCGAAATTGTGGAAGAGACGCCCGGACAGGTGAAGCAGTTGGATGGCTTGGCATTGAGGGTAACGGCTGATGGCAGTTCCGAAGTGTCTGCTGACAATCGTATCTTGAACAGCAACCAGACATTGCAGTTAAGGAATGTAAAGCTTAAAGTGCCGGGTGGAGTGAAAATAGACTTGAACTAAACGAATAACTCATTTTAAAATAGGAAAACATGAGACGCTTTAATATAAGACTTTTGTTGACACTGTGTGTCCTTGCCTTTGGTTCGAATGCGATGGCTCAGTATTTACGTTCGGGGTATTTCCTTGACGGTATGACGTATAGGCATCAGATAAACCCGGCCTTTATGGGTGAAAGCAATTATGTCAATATGCCTTTATTCGTTTTAGGTAATTTTAATGTGGGCCTACAGGGTAATATTGGTGTGAATGACTTTTTATATAAGTATGGGCAAAACGGTTATCCGTTGACGACTTTTATGAATCCTATGGTTGATAGAGATGAGTTCTTGAACAACTTGCACGACATGAACCATCTCAATATGAATCTCAATATGCCGATTATTTCTTTTGGCTTCCAAAAGTGGGGAGGTTTTAATACATTTGGGGTAAATTTGCGTACGGATGCTCACGTTAACCTCCCGTATGGATTGTTCGATTTTATGAAAACAGGGATGATTGGAGAGGGTAGTTCGCATTATGAGGTGGATGACCTTACGGTGCGTGCGAACAGCTACGTGGAAGTAGCTTTGGGACATGCGCGTGAGGTAATAGAAGACCGTTTGACGGTAGGTGCGAAGGTGAAATTCCTGTTGGGTGCTGCGAATGTTGATGCACGGATCGACAATATGGATATCACTATGGGGCAGGATCAGTGGCTCATTAAGGCTGACGGATATGTGGATGGTTCGTTGAAAGGTGCTTATTTTACCCATAAGGAACCTGAGGAAGGAGATACTCGGTGTGATGAAGTTGATGGCATAGAGGTGGAGTCGCCTGGATTAGGTGGTTTTGGTCTGGCCTTTGACTTGGGTGCAGAGTATAAAATGGACGATTTTGTTGAGGGATTGTCTTTGTCGGCATCGTTGACTGATTTGGGTTTCATCCGTTGGAACAATGGTATCAGTGCACGCATGGGTTCCGAATATACCTTTAACGGCTTTGAGCATCCTGTTGTGATAGATCCGGATGAGAATAATCCAGCAGACCAGTTGGGAGATATCGATAATCAGATAGAACAGATAGGGGATGACTTGGAAGAGTTTATAAAGTTGTATGATGATGGTGCCAAGACAAGTCGTACCACAAAGCTGGCAGCAACGATGAACATTGGTGCGGAATATGAATTCCCGTTTTATCGTAAGTTGACGTTTGGATTTTTATCTTCCACGTACTTTAATAAGCCTTTTACGTGGACAGAAGCCCGGTTTTCTGCCAACGTGTCTCCGGTTAAGTGGTTCGAAGCAGCGGTTACTTATGGAGTGGGGACATTTGGGTCTTCTTTGGGCTGGGTCTTGAATTTCCATCCCAATGGCTTCAATGTTTTCATTGCAAGCGACTGCATGATAACGAAAGTTACTCCCCAATACGTGCCTGTTGGCAATGCTAATATGAATTTGAATATTGGTTTTAACATCACATGGGGGAAGAACAAATATGCGAAAGCTCATGCAAAGGCGCATGATACGGCAATCGCACACTACTGATACATTGTTGGTAGATGCTTGAAAGGATGCGCATTCTGTTTCTCGCAGGAATCAGAATGCGCATTTTGTGTAGTGCCTTTTTGTGTGTCGTGCTCATGCACAATAGGTATTTATGCACTAAAATGCAATGTTTTTTTAATATGAAAGGTGGTTAGAAGGTACTGAAGTGATAAAAAAAGTATTAGAGAGATGTTGTATAACATAAAATGTGTATCTTTGTCGTGGAAATTAGAAAAATGTGAAATGGCGTAGGACATTATTGCTATTCATGGATGTTTAACTTAAAAAAGGTAATAAAGATGTTACAAGAAAAAGCAGGAGAACTGGCAGGCAAGATTTGGAATGCCTTGAATGGGACAAAGGGTATGCCCGTAAAGCAGCTTAAGAAACTTCTCAAATTGACGGATAGGGACATGTATCTGGGTTTCGGCTGGTTGTTAAGGGAAAATAAAATTTCTGTTGAGCAGGTAGATGAGGAACTTTTTGCAAAATTGCTTTGAAAAGGGCGGATACGACTTTTCTCTGAGGATAGTAAAAATGCGTTGGCAAGCAGCTTGTTGTCAACGCATTTTTTATTTTCTCTCTTTTTTTGTACTTTTGCCCGCTACTAACGGTAGTGACAGTTAATAGAATTGTTAATGGAGAATATACGGAACTTTTGCATTATAGCACATATTGACCACGGGAAATCGACTTTAGCCGACCGGTTGCTGGAATTTACCAAAACGATACAAGTTACAGAAGGACAGATGTTGGACGACATGGATCTGGAGCGTGAACGCGGAATTACAATCAAGAGTCACGCCATACAGATGGAGTACGTCTACAAGAACGAAAAATACGTTTTAAACCTGATTGATACGCCGGGGCACGTGGATTTTTCGTATGAGGTATCGCGTTCGATTGCCGCATGTGAGGGTGCGTTGCTGATAGTAGATGCTTCGCAAGGAGTGCAGGCTCAGACTATTTCCAATCTTTATATGGCTATTGAGCACGACCTTGAGATTATTCCTGTAATAAACAAGTGCGATATGGCGAGCGCTATGCCCGAAGAAGTGGAGGATGAGATTATTGAATTGCTGGGCTGCAAGCGTGAGGAGATTATCAGAGCATCGGGAAAGACGGGAATGGGAGTCGAAGAAATATTGGCAGCCGTAATTGAGCGTATTCCCCATCCTGTCGGTGACGAAAAAGCTCCGTTACAAGCCCTTATCTTTGACTCTGTTTTCAATTCTTTCCGTGGTATTATTGCATATTTCAAGATAGAGAATGGCGTTCTGCGTACAGGAGACAAAGTAAAGTTCTTCAATACCGGCAAAGAGTACGAAGCGGACGAAATAGGTGTGTTGAGGATGGATTTGGTTCCTAAGGCAGAATTGCGGACAGGCGATGTCGGGTATATTATATCTGGCATCAAGACCTCGCGCGAAGTAAAGGTCGGTGACACGATAACCCACATAGCCCGTCCCTGCGACAAGGCTATCGACGGTTTTGAAGAGGTAAAGCCTATGGTGTTTGCCGGTGTCTATCCGATAGAAGCCGAAGATTTTGAAGATTTGCGTTCATCGTTAGAGAAACTACAGCTGAACGATGCTTCGCTGACTTTCCAGCCAGAGTCTTCTTTGGCTTTGGGCTTTGGCTTCAGGTGTGGTTTCTTGGGTTTGCTGCATATGGAGATTGTGCAGGAAAGGCTCGACCGTGAGTTTGGCATGAACGTCATTACTACGGTGCCCAACGTTTCTTACCATGTCTATGACAAGCAGGGACACGTGATTGAGGTGCATAATCCTGGTAGTATGCCTGAGATTACAATGATAGATCACATAGAGGAACCTTATATACGTGCATCCGTAATAACGACTACCAACTATATTGGTCCCATTATGACGCTTTGTCTTGGTAAGCGTGGAGAGTTGGTGAAGCAGGAGTACATTTCGGGCAATCGGGTTGAAATCTTCTACGACATGCCCTTGGGTGAAATCGTTATTGACTTTTATGACAAACTGAAGAGCATATCCAAGGGATACGCTTCTTTTGACTACCATGCCAACGGGTTCCGTCCATCAAAATTAGTGAAACTGGACATCCTGCTCAACGGCGAACCCGTTGATGCTCTTTCTACATTGACACACTTCGACAATGCCTATGATTTAGGACGGCGGATGTGCGAGAAGCTGAAAGAGCTTATCCCACGTCAGCAGTTTGAGATAGCAATCCAGGCTGCTATCGGAGCGAAGATCATTGCCCGCGAGACGATTAAAGCCGTGCGCAAAGATGTTACTGCCAAGTGTTATGGCGGTGACGTGAGCCGTAAGCGCAAGTTGCTCGAAAAGCAGAAGCGCGGTAAGAAGCGCATGAAGCAAATCGGTAACGTAGAGGTGCCTCAGAAAGCTTTCTTGGCCGTATTGAAACTCGATTGACGGGAAGATGGCATCTACGGTAGGGGACCTGAGCTTCTTTTCTCAGAAAGTAGTCGAGTGGTATAATTCCAACAAGCGTGATTTGCCTTGGCGCGGGACGAAAGACCCTTATGCCATATGGGTATCCGAAATCATCTTGCAGCAGACGCGGGTTGCACAAGGATATGATTACTTCGTGCGTTTCATGCGTCGTTTTCCCGACCTTGCCTCTTTGGCCTCAGCTTCAGAAGATGAAGTCTTGGCTCATTGGCAAGGGTTGGGCTATTACTCCCGTGCACGCAATCTGCACAAGGCGGCCGTGTCGATGCAGGGCGTTTTCCCTGCTACTTACGAGGGCGTGCGCGCTCTTGCCGGTGTTGGCGATTATACGGCTGCGGCTATTTGCTCTTTGGCCTACGACATGCCCTATGCCGTGGTCGATGGCAATGTCTTCCGTGTGCTGTCCCGCTATTTCGGCATTGATGTTCCTATCGATACGGTTGCCGGAAAGAGGTACTTTGCTGCCTTGGCCCAAAGACTCATCGATGTCCGTCGTCCGGCTCTTTACAATCAAGCCATTATGGATTTTGGTGCTTTGCAGTGCACGCCTCACGCCCCGGCGTGTGCTTCTTGCACGTTGGCCGACGGGTGTATGGCCAAAAACGGGGGTACGGTGGACGCGCTACCGATGAAAAGTCATAAGACGGTCAAGACTACCCGCTATTTCAGTTATCTCTTGGCCTGGATAGGCAGTTGCATTTGTCTGCATAAGCGGACGGAAAACGATATCTGGAAGAATTTGTACGAATTCCCTTTGATAGAGACATGTCAGGAGATTGATATGGCCGGGGTCATTTCGTCCGCTGTGTCCAACGGTATGCTTGTCCCTGAAGAAACGCCCACGGTGCGCTTGTTGCAGCGGGGTGTGAAGCATGTTCTTTCCCATCAGGTGATATATGCGAACTTCTACGAGTTGGCCTTGCCTGGCAACTCTCGTTCCTTCGGTGCATTCTTGCAGGTAGAACATGGTGTGCTGTCCGGCTATGCTATGCCGCGCTTATTGACGGCCTTTCTGGACCGGGCGGGCGGATTGAAAGGTTCTCCTCTGGAGCAATGTCCCTGAGGGTTTAATCCAAATCGGTCATTAGAGTCCAAAGCGATTTTGTTTTGCCGCCGTGCCGATTGGCAACCGCCTTTGTCGAAGGCGTAGCGGGCTACGTCGAGACAAAGCGGCAGACAAGATGCCGGCGGCAAGACGAAAGGGCTTGGCAAGCCGGAGAAAGACTGTCAAGCACACGGCAAGGCGGTCTAATGCTCGGTTTGGGCTTATTCCTGTCGTTCCGGTTAAGGAAAAGATAGCCGCCAATTCTCTTTTCTGAGCGTTCTCTTGTTGTGCGAGGTCGCTTATGCAGAGGATTGGCGGCTATTGCTGTTTCTTATGAGGGTCGATTATCCGCAGCGCGAAGCTCCGCACGACTTGCAGATAAGGCATCCCTCCTGGTACACCAGCGTCTGGTGTCCGCAGTTGGGGCATGTCATGCCTTTGGCTTCGGTTCCGTCGGTGACGTATTTCTTCAAGGCCCGTTCCACGCCGTTCTTCCAGGTGTTGATGCTTTCGCTGTCGAGTTGCAACGAGCTGACCAGTTTTATCACCTGCTCGATGGGCATTCTGTAGCGCAGTACGCCCGAGATAAGTTTGGCGTAATTCCAATATTCCTTATTGAACTTCTCCGACAGACCTTCTATCGTCACCTTATATCCGCGTTTGTTCTCGAACTGGAAGTCGTAGTGCTTGCGTCCGTCCTCATCGTAGTTCTTGATGATGTGTCCCGTCGTGACGCTCTTGGGCAGGACTATGCCTTCTTCGTCGTCGAGCACGCCCGTGAAGATTTCGTAAGGATAACCGTTGAGCAGGCCTACGAAGGCCACCCACTTCTCCTTGTTGTTCTGGAAACGCACCACGTCGGCCTCCAGCACCTTGGGGCGTGTCTCTACTATCGTAGGCGGCTTGCAGGGGGGCAACTCTTCTTTCTTGTCCTTCGATGCGGCCACGAGCACCCCGGCACGCGAACCGTCCCGGTAGACGGTGCATCCCTTGCAGCCCGAACGCCAGGCTTCCACGTAGAGCCGGTTGACGAGGTTCTCGTCTACATCGGACGGCAGGTTGATGGTGACGCTTATGGAGTGGTCTACCCACTTCTGGATGCGTCCTTGCATCTTCACCTTCATCAGCCAGTCCACGTCGTTCGAGGTAGCCTTGTAGTAGGGCGATTGCTGCACCAGGGCATCGATTTCGTCCTGCGAGTACTGTTTGGCCGGGTTATAGCCTTGTGCTTCCATCCAGGTGACAAACTTCGGGTGGAACACGATGTACTCCTCGTAGGCATCGCCCGTCTCGTCGGTGAAGTCCACGTGCACGTTCGTGTCGTTGGGGTTCACCTTGCGGCGGCGTTTGTACACGGGCAGGAACACCGGCTCTATGCCCGAGGTTGTCTGCGACATCAGGCTTGTCGTGCCTGTCGGGGCTATGGTGAGGCAGGCAATGTTCCGCCGTCCGTATTTTGCCATGTCGGCGTACAGGTTGGCATCGGCCTCGCGCAGGCGGGCTATGAAGGGGTTGTTCTTCTCGCGCTCGGTGTCGTAGATTGCGAATGCTCCGCGTTCGCGGGCCATGTCTACCGATGAGCGGTAGGCACTCAGGGCTATCGTCTTGTGAACCAGTTCCGAGAAGTCGGTTGCTTCTTCGGTGCCATAGCGCAGGCCCAGTGCTGCCAGCATGTCGCCCTCGGCCGTGATGCCTACGCCCGTGCGTCGTCCCATGCCGCTCTTCTTGTATATCTTTTCCCACAAGTGTCGCTCGGTGTATTTCACCTCGTCGCTCTCTGGGTCGGAGTCTATCTTGTGCATGATTTGCTCTATCTTTTCCAGCTCCAGGTCTATGATGTCGTCCATGATGCGCTGGGCCAGTGCGACGTGTTTGCGGAACAGATCGAAGTCGAAGTAAGCATCGGGCTTGAACGGGTTCACGACGTAGGAGTACAGGTTGATGGCCAACAGACGGCACGAGTCATAAGGACAAAGGGGGATTTCTCCGCAGGGGTTGGTAGAGATGGTGCGGAAGCCCAGGTCGGCATAGCAGTCGGGGACAGACTCGCGCAAGATGGTGTCCCAGAAGAGGACTCCCGGTTCGGCCGACTTCCATGCGTTGTGCACGATTTTTTTCCACAAGGCCGACGCGTCGATTTCCTTTGTCACTTTGGGCTGCGCTGCGTTTATGGGGTATTGCTGCGTATAGGGGCGTTGTTCGATGGCGGCATTCATAAACTCGTCGTCCAGCTTCACCGAGACGTTGGCTCCCGTCACCCTGCCTTCTGCCATCTTGGCATCGATGAAGGCTTCCGAGTCGGGGTGCTTGATGGACACGCTCAGCATCAGCGCGCCGCGTCGTCCGTCCTGGGCAACCTCGCGTGTGGAGTTGGAGTATCGTTCCATGAAGGGTACCAGCCCGGTAGAGGTAAGGGCCGAGTTCTTTACCGGGGAACCTTTGGGGCGGATGTGGGACAAGTCGTGACCCACGCCTCCGCGCCGTTTCATCAGTTGCACCTGCTCTTCGTCAATCTTGAATATTGCGCCGTAGGAGTCGGCTTCGCCGTCGATGCCCACCACGAAGCAGTTGGACAGGGAGGCTATCTGGAAGTTGTTGCCAATGCCTGTCATCGGGCTGCCCTGGGGGATGATGTAGCGGAAGTGGTCGAACAGTTCGAACAGCTGTTGCGCACTCAGCGGATTGGGGTACTTGGCTTCGATGCGGGCCACCTCGTTGGCTATGCGCCAGTGCATGTCTTCGGGCGAATGCTCGTAGATGTGTCCGTAAGAGTCCTTCATGGCGTACTTGTTCACCCAGACTCTGGCCGCCAGTTCGTCTCCTTGGAAATAGTTCAGGGAGGCCTCGTAGGCTTCGTTGTAAGAATAAGTTTTTTGTTCCATATATGTTGGGATAAGAAGGCAAATCACATCCGGTAACACAGGTTGCTGAGCCTCGTCTTTTGTTAAGGTGGGGCAAAGCTACGCATCATTTCCGACTCTGCAAAATAAAAAGTGGAGAAGTTATCAACAGTGGCAAGTTTTCCATTTTCTATTGTTATATTATTGTTTTTTAGTCTTTTATTGATATAAGGATTGCTTGAAAGTTTTCCAAAAAGAGAAATCGGTCGCTGAAGCGGGTTGAACCAATTGTTCTATAGGGCGTTCGCACTATCATTAATCTGTGTTAATATGTACACCGTGTAGCGGAAAGTGTCTACCTTTGCGCAAAAAGCGGGCACAGGTGTGCTCCCGGGCGGGCACTTCTGCGCTGCCTGGCGGGGACAGGTGTGCTGGCGCAAGGGTGCAGGTGCGCCTGGTCCGTGCCCCTCCGGGGGCGCGAAGTGCCGTTGCCGGGGCTTGCCCGGAGGTGCCCGTCGCCGTTTTGCGAAGCCTCTCCGGCAACGTTGCTCTGCTTCCGCAGGGGGGCGGGGCTGGCTGCGTGGCTGATGTCGGCAGCAAAAGTGGCCGGAGGAAGGCCCGGAGCAGACCGTGGCGCAGGCTTGAGAAGAAGAAAACGGACAGAACTTACTAGCAAGGTTCGTGTACATTAATATAATAACTGACAAGTATGGAAACACTGAAAACACGTCGTACTATTCGCAAATATTCGGCTCGCGACATCTCCCAGGAGCTTCTGGACGAGCTTCTGGAGTGTGCTTGCCGGGCATCGACCGTCGGAAACATGCAGGCCTATAGCGTGGTGGTGACCCGCGACCCTGCCCGCAAGCAGCAGCTGGCCCCGGCTCACTTCAATCAGCCTATGGTCACTCAGGCGCCCGTGGTGCTGACGTTCTGCGTCGATTTGCGTCGCTTCAGCCGTTGGTGCGAGCTGCGGCAGGCCACGCCGGGTTATGGCAACATGGAGTGGTTTGTCACGGGGGCCATTGACTGCTCGCTGGCGGCACAGACCTTCTGCGTGGCTGCCGAGGAGGCCGGACTGGGCATCTGCTATCTGGGCACAACGACCTATAATCCTCAGCAGATCATCGACACCCTGCATCTGCCCCGTCTGGTCTTCCCCCTCATCACCATTACTGTGGGCTGGCCGGCCGAGCAGCCTTCCCAGCCCGACCGCCTGCCCTTGGCAGCCATTGTCCACGAGGAGGACTACCACGACTACACGCCTGCCGACATAGACCGCTACTATGCCTACAAGGAGTCGCTCCCCGAAAACCAAGGGTACGTGAAGGAAAACGCAAAGCAGACACTGGCTCAGGTGTTCACGGACGTGCGCTACACGGCTTCCGATGCCCGCTCCATGTCTGTCGCGCTGGTAGAGGCCATGCGCCGTCAGGGCTTTTGCGATTGATGCCGCATGGGGAAGATTTATACCCGCACAGGCGATAAAGGGACTACGGGGTTGCTGGGCGGCATGCGGGTGCCCAAGGACGACATTCGCATAGAGGCCAACGGCTGCCTCGACGAGGTAAATGCGCTTGTCGGGGTGGTGCGCTCGCAGCTGCCGGCTTCCGATGAGTGGCAGGAGGTGCTGCACGCCATACAGCGTGAGCTCATGGTCGTAATGAGCCACGTGGCAACCCCGCCCGGCCTTTCGAATCCTAATGTGCTGGAGACCGACTCCTTGACGTTGCGCCTGGAGCGGGCGATGGACGGCTTGTCGGCGACCCTTGCCGACCGTGCCTATTTCGTCCTTCCGGGCGGCACGCCCGTGGCTGCTCACTTGCAGCTGGCCCGGGCCGTCGTGAGGCGGGCCGAGCGTCGTCTGTGGACGCTGCATAAACAAACACCGGTTGACGAAAGCATCTTGCGTTTCGTCAACCGGTTGTCCGATTTCTTTTTTCTGCTGGCCCGGGCCGACATGCAACGGCAGGGCCTTTCCGAGGAAAAGTGGCAGGCTTTTGCCTACAAGGCACGCCGGTAGGGGCATGTGTCCCGCGCCTGCGGCTCAGAACTCTACGCTGGGAGCCGTTTCGGCACCTTCCTGCGCCTCAAAGTACGTGCGCTTGTCGAAGCCGAACAGCCCGGCAAGTATGTTCTTGGGGAAGCGGCGAATGCTGGTGTTGAACTTGCGGGCGGCATCGTTGAAGTTCTTGCGTGCCACGGTGATGCGGTTCTCCGTCCCTTCCAGCTGTGCCTGGAGTTCCTGGAAGTTCTGGTTGGCCTTCAGGTCGGGGTAGTTCTCGGTGATGGCCAGCAGTTTGCCCAGTGCCGTGGCCAGCTGTCCTTGGGCTTGCTGGTACTCGGCCAGCTTCTCGGGAGTCAGGTTCTGCGGGTCCACCTTTATCTGGGTGGCCTTGCTCCGGGCCTCGACGACTCCTTCCAGCGTTTCCTGCTCGTGGGTGGCATAGCCTTTGACGGTGTTGACCAGGTTGGGGATGAGGTCGGACCGCCGTTGGTATTGCGTCTCGACGTTGGCCCACTGGTTGTTGACGTTCTCTTCCATGCCGACGAGGCTGTTGTAGCCCGTTATGCACCATATTACTACTATGGCAACGACGGCTACAACGATAATGATTGCTTTCTTCATACTTGGTTGTTTTTAGATTATTGGATAAGTTGTTTCCTTTCTTTTGAGAGGCATCGTGTCTCGGCACCCAGGTCCGGTCGGCAGGACAGGTGTCAGAAGTTGGAACCGGCCCCTCCGCCTCCTCCGCTGCCACCGCCGAAACTGCCTCCTCCGAAGTTCCCGCCTCCGCCTCCTCCGCCAAAGCCTCCGCCGAAGATGACGGGGCCTCCCCAGCCGCCGTCGTTTCCGTTGTTGCGGTTGCTGTTGTGGCGTTCGCGTCGGATGGTGATGCGGCCGCAGTTGCGGCAAACGTAGGTCACCTCTTCGGTCTTGTATCCGTTGTGGAAGGAAAGGGTCTTGCTGTTGGTGCGTTGCAGTTTGGCCTGTTTGCAGTAGGGGCAGCGGTTGCGCAGTCGTTGTCTTCCGATGGCGGCCAAGACGAGGACGATGAGGAGGATAATAGGCATGAGCCATACGCGGGCACTGCTTTCTTCCGCCTGGCTGTCGTTTTCCATCGAGTCGGCCAGCCGTGCGCAGGTGGCCTGCACGCCGCTCACCATTCCTTCGCTCCACCTTTCTTCCTTCAGGTAGGGGAGCATGGCCTGCGTCTGTATGCGTTTGCATATGGCATCGGGCAAGGGACCCTCCAGGCCATAGCCGGTGTAGAACTGTATGCACCGTTGGTCGATAACCAGCAGTATCACGAGTCCGTTGTCCTTGCCTTTCTTGCCTACTCCCCACGAGTTGAGGAGTTCGTGGCAGAAGTCAAAGCAGGTGTTGTCCCCTATGCTGGGAACCACGGCCACCACGGTTTCTATGCCCGTTTGTTGCTCCAGCCGGTAAAGCATTCTGTCTATACTGTCTGTGGCCGTCGGTGATATGTATCCTTGCGGGTCGCACAGGTATCGGAATTTGTTCTGCAAGTGCACTTTGGGCAAATTCTGGGGGGTATAGATTTTGTCGGTCTGGTCTGCGGTCGGTGTGGAGGAAGCCGATTGGGATTGCTGTGCATAAAGGTGTGCGGATAGGCACGCCAGCAACAGGATGCTGCACAATGTGCTCTTGAGGCGTAGGATGGAATGTCCCCTCATGTAGTTCATGTTTTAGGTTGGACTAACGTTAATATACTTGGGCAAAGATACTTCTTTTTTCCGGCGTGCAGTTCTTTGTGCTTGTTTTTTGTGGAACGGGCGCCTTGAAGGGGCAGCCGGAATGCTTGTGCGGAAGCCCTGCCTGTGCGGCAAGCTGGTGCTGGTGGGACGTTATGGGCGGTTGTGGGTGGTTTGCGATTCCATTCCGGTTGCTTCGTTGTCGTGCTCCATATACTTCTCTAAAAAGTCTTTTACCTTTGCCGTGTATGTCTCCTTGTTTTCCTTGTAGGCAACCGCGTGTTCCGCACCGGGTACTATCCACAGTTCTTTGGGCATGGGCTTGGCTTGGTAGAGCGGGTACACCATCCAGGTCGGTACGAATGTATCTGCGTCTCCGTGGATGAAGAACATGGGCAGAGTGCATCGCCCGACTTGTCTCAGCGGAGAAGCTTCTTGGAAGTCCCAGCCATACTTCCATCGGCACAGCAGGGAGGCTGCGTCGAGCAGAGGAAAGGCGGGAAGGTGGAACTGATTGTGCAGTTCGCCGCTGAATTCGTCCCATACGCTGGTGTATCCGCAGTCCTCTACGAAGCATTTTATGTAGGCATACTGCTGTTCTTTCCCTTCTATTTCGCCTGCCAGCATCATGGTAGTGGCCGCTCCCATTGATATGCCGTGTATCACCATCGATGTGCTGTCCTGGTCGTAGCTGAAGATTTGGTTGGCGGCGGCTGCCCATTGCAGTACATCGAGACGGTCCAGCCACCCCATCTGTATGGCAGCTCCTTCGCTTTGTCCGTGTGCATATAGGTCTGGCAACAGAATGTTGTAGCCCAACAGACGACTATACATGTAGCCGATGGGCAACATGCGTATGGCGTTGTCGGTATAACCGTGCACGATGACGGCGGTATGTCGGGTAGGTTGCGCGGCCTTGATGTAAAGCGCATGCAGACGTTCTTCTTGCCTGTTTTCGATGTAGAGTTCTTGCAAGGCTTTGGCTGCTTGCAGGCTGTCAATCCAAAGACGCACCTCGGGGTACTCTTTGTAGATGTAGGCATACGAACCCTCGACATCGTGGCTGCGCGTAGCAAGTTCCTTTGGCTTGAGGGCATAGTTCAACATGTAGAAACCGGCACACAGCAGTAGGAGTGCAAGGACACCGGCGAGGGAGAGGCCGTATTTTAGGACTTTCTTCATGGTTGCGGACTTGTCTGGGGCGGGATGCCTCTTATGGAAAAACTTCGGCTGGGGGTGTCGCAGGGTGGAAACGCAGGATGTGTCTCTTCATTCTGCGTTTTGGCAAGCGTCCTTTGTTTTCTACCGGTGCCATATCTCCCATGCGGCGAATGCTTGCAGCAACAGCATCTCAAGGCCGTTTTTCACCGTGGCACCTCGCGCTTGCCCTTTTTTCATAAATAGGGTTTCGTCCGGGTTGTAGAGCAAGTCGTACAGCAGGTGTTTGGATGTGAGCTGTTCGTAGGGAATGTCGGGGCAGAAATCCACTTTGGGATACATTCCTACGGGAGTACAGTTGACAATAACGGTGTTTTCCTCCATTATCTCTGGGGTTAACTCCTGGTAGGTCAGTACCGCGTCGCTTTTCTTTGTGCGCGACACGTAGGTTGGCTTGACACCCAAGTTCAACAAGCCGTGGTAGATGGCTTTGGAAGCTCCGCCGGTGCCCAGTATCAGGGCCTTTTTATGGTAAGGCTGCAATAGAGGCTCTATGGATTGCGTGAAGCCGATGATGTCCGAGTTAAAACCCACTAACTTGACCTTCCCTTTGGGCTGGCGGATGATTTTGATGACGTTGACGGCTCCTATCTTTGCCGTGTCCTTGTCCAATTCGTCCAGGTAGGGGATGACCTGTTCCTTGTAGGGGATGGTGACGTTCAGTCCACAGAGGTTCGGGTTTTCGTCGATAACTTCCATGAAGTCCTCTATGCGGGGGATTTCAAAGTTGACGTACTCGGCGTCGATGTTCTCCGATTGGAACTTCTCGTTGAAGTAAACAATGGAGAATGAATGTTTCAAGGGGTATCCGATTAGACCGTATTTGTCCATAGCTTATAATGATAGGTGTTGTTGTGTTTGAATTTACTTTGTCGCCATATACAGGGTGCATACCCCGAACGTCAGCCGCTTGAATGCCACCTTTGAGAAACCGGCCCGTTGTATGCTTTTTTGCATTACTTCTCCTTGGGGAAATGCGCGTATGCTTTCGGGCAGGTAGGTGTAGGCACTGTTGTCATGGGATATGGTCCGGCCGATGAATGGGATGATGAGCTTGGAATAGAGTCGATAGAGCTGTTTCATGGGAAAGCTGTCCGGCGTGGAAAGTTCCAAGATCACCAGGTGGCCTCCTGGACGCAAAACCCGGCACATCTCGCTCAGCCCCCGGTCGAGGTGCTCGAAATTTCGGATGCCGAAGGCCACGGTGACGGCATCGAAAGTGCTGTCGGCAAATGACAGAGCTTCACAGTTCTCGCGTTGGAAGCGAATGCTGTCGGACAGGTCGGCCTCCCGTGCTTTATTTTGGGCTACTTCCATCATGCCTTCGGAGATGTCTGTCCCGACGAGCATACGGGGATGTAGCATACGGCACGAGAGAATGGCAAAGTCGCCCGTTCCTGTCGCCACGTCCATGATACATTGCGGGTTGAAGGGCTTGAGCCAGCTGATGGCGCGGCGGCGCCAGTAGCGGTCTATGCCTAATGAGAGCGTATGGTTCAGGCGGTCGTAGGCTGGAGCGATGTGGTTGAACATGCGTTCCACTTGCTCGGCCTTGTGTCCTTCCGAGCCATATGGCATTACTTTCTCTTGTGGGTATTCCATGTCGTCTTTGGGTTGCTTTGTAAAGAGGGCAGGTGGCAGGCGACGCGATGCCGGGCACCGGCCGCCTGCCCGATGGTTACTTCTTCAAGTAAGCCGTTACGTTCTGCTCTATGCGGGTGGAGATGTCCTCTGAGTCTTGCGGGACGAACTTCTCGCCCGTGATGTGTTCGTAAAGCTCGATGTAGCGGTTGCTGATGTCTGACACGATTGCCTCTGTCATTTCGGGGACCTGCTGTCCTGCTTTCCCTTGGAAGCCGTTCTCCATGAGCCATTCGCGCACGAACTCTTTTGAGAGCTGGCGTTGAGGCTCACCCTTCTCGAAGCGTTCTTCGTAGCCTTCGCTATAGAAGTAGCGGCTGGAGTCGGGGGTGTGGATTTCGTCCATGAGGTAGATCTGACCGTCGTGCTTGCCGAACTCGTACTTGGTGTCGACCAGAATAAGCCCGCGTTCGGCAGCCATCTTGGTGCCGCGTTCAAAGAGCCGGAGGGCGTAGTCTTCGAGTTGGGCGTACTCTTCGGCTGTGGCCAGGCCGCGCTTGATAATCTCTTTGCGCGAGATGTCAGCGTCGTGCTCGCCTATTTCGGCTTTGGTCGTCGGGGTGACGATGGGCACCGGGAATTTTTGGTTTTCCTTCATCCCTTCGGGAAGGCGGATACCGCACAGCTCGCGCACTCCGCTCTTATATGCACGCCAAGCCGAGCCGCACAGGTAGCCGCGCACAATCATTTCCAGCGGAAAACCTTGGCAGAACACCCCGACCGTAACCATGGGGTCGGGGACGGCCAGTTTCCAGTTGGGGCAGATGTCGGTCGTCGCATCGAGGAACTTGGCTGCTATTTGGTTGAGTATTTGTCCCTTGTAGGGGATGCCTTTAGGCAGTATGACATCAAAGGCCGAGATGCGGTCTGTTGCCACCATGACGAGTTTCTCGCCGTTGATGTTATATACATCGCGTACCTTCCCGTGATAGACATTCTGTTGTCCGGGGAAATGATAGTCTGTTTTTGTCAATGCTTGTCTCATGATTGTATTTTAGTTTGTTGGTTGTTACTCTTGTCTGTTCTGAGTTCTCTGGCCCGTTCGCGTTCTGCTTTTGAGTCTTTTTCGTATTGTTCGTATGCTTCTACGATGCGTGTCACCAGTTTGTGCCGCACAATGTCTTTTTGGTTCAGTTCGATGAAGGCAATGCCTTTCACTTCCTTCAGGATGCGCAAAGCTTGGACGAGGCCCGAGGTTTGTGATGAAGGCAAGTCTATCTGAGTCATGTCTCCGGTCACAATCATTTTGGTGTTCATTCCCATGCGGGTAAGAAACATCTTGATTTGTGCCGAGGTGGTGTTCTGTGCTTCGTCCAGGATGACAACCGCGTCGTTCAGCGTGCGTCCGCGCATGAAGGCCAGCGGAGCAATCTGTATGATGTTCAGGTCCATGTACTCCTGTAGCTTGTTGGCCGGAATCATGTCCTGCAAGGCATCGTAGAGTGGTTGCAGGTAGGGGTCTATCTTATCTTTCATGTCGCCCGGCAGGAAGCCCAGCTTTTCGCCGGCTTCCACGGCAGGACGGCTGAGGACGATTTTCTTTATCTCCTTGTTCTTCAGTGCGCGGACGGCCAAGGCGATGGCCGTGTAGGTCTTTCCCGAACCGGCCGGCCCGATGGCAAACAGCATGTCGTGCGTCTTGAAGGCTTCTACCAGGCGTTGCTGGTTCTCACTGCGGGGAATGATGGGTTTTCCGCTGACGCTGAATACGATTACGTTGCCCGATTTCTCGGCTTGGGGCGCGTTTCCTTTGATGATGTCGATGATAACGTCTTCCTTCAGCGCGTTGTGCTCGGCGCAGTATTTCTCCAGTTTGACAATATGCTCTTCGAAGGCACACATCTCTTCTTCGTCACCCATTATTTTGATGACATTGCCTCGCGCAACGATGCGTAGCTTGGGATATAGTGCCTTGATGAGTTGCATGTTGGCGTTGTTCACACCATAGAAGATAACTGGGTCGGTGTCTTCAAGTACAATCAGCTTTTCTATCATTCGTTTTTGTCTTGGTGTAGGGTCTTTCTTTTGAAAATTCCTTTGTGTGCCGGCCGCAAGCCGCGTCCCGGCCTGTCCTGCCACGTCGTTTACGGGGCCTCTTGGGGTGGCAGGATGCGTCGGGAGGCAAGCTCCTGCGGGTTGCCTTGGGCGAACGCAGGGGCTGGTTCCGAACATTCTTCCGGCAAAGATAGTGAAAGGTTTGTATATTCTGCGTGGCCAACTCCGTTTTTTTGCTGTGCCGCGACCGGAGGCATCTGGCGGAGGCCTGTTGCCCTGCCAAATGCCCGTCGTTGTCCCTTGCGGAGGCATACCTGTGCCCCCGTGCTGGCACACCTGCGCTTGTCTGCTGGCACTCCTGTGCCCGTGAGGTGGCAGAGGTGTGTCGGCAAGGTCCTGCTATAAATATATATAATAAGGTAAAGAAAAGGTGGGGGAAAATGCAGGACCAGGAAAACAGTCCTGCATAAACGGCTGTAGTACAGCAGTTGCATGACGGGACAAAAGAAAAAGGCAAAATATTTTGTAGAATAGTTTGGCAGTTCCGAAATAAGCCGTAATTTTGCATCGCGTTTGAGAAACAAAGACGCGACGGGCGTTTAGCTCAGCTGGTTTAGAGCATCTGCCTTACAAGCAGAGGGTCTGCGGTTCGAATCCGTAAACG
>CALULL010000008.1 GCA_944321465.1 uncultured Bacteroides sp. | reverse complement strand
TCTTCGTTAGCTCAGTCGGTTAGAGCATCTGACTGTTAATCAGAGGGTCCTTGGTTCAAGTCCAAGACGAAGAGCACAGAGGGGCACGCCAAACAGGCGATGCCCCTTTTTCTTTTAATACGGAAAGACAGAGGGGGCGGGAGAGCCGGAGCGGCGGAACGGACACACGAAAGCCGGAAGCAGGAGCATGCCTGACGGAGATGCCGGACACACCCCGCCCCGATGCCTCTGCAAACACCGCGACCGCCCCCACTACACCGCCAGACCATCTATTTCCTCTTGCAACCTCTCCAAGAAGCAGGCCGCGTGCGCCCCATCCATCTGCGTATGGTGAAACTGAAACGAGACCGTCAGTGTCCGTCGCCAGAAACGACGCTTGAATTTGCCCCATATCAGGAAAGGGTTGTTGAACACACCACTATACATACCCACCGCTCCGTCGATGCCGTAGCTGACGAGGGCTGACGTACCAATAACCATGCAGTCCGGCAGGTCGTGGTTGCGGCAGCTCTCGGCCACCTGCCTCGTCAGCCGCAGGTAGTCACCATTGAACTGACGGAGGTCGTCGCTGAACGAAACATCGCACGAGCTTATTTCGCCTTCTCTGTTTGCCACAATGATGCAGACGGCCAAGCGGTCGTACTGCACCAGTTTCCGCCCGACGGGAAGTGTGTAGAACTCCTTCACCCGGCTTGCCGCCCGCCCGACACACCAGCACATCAGCATATTGAACCTTAACCCCCGCCGCCTGCCGACCCGCACCAGGCGGGTGACATCCAACGTCTTGAAAAAGGTCAGCATAGGCATAGGCGCCTCCATCCACATCGCAAACGCGTAGGCACGGGTTGTTTCCTTGGGATTTACTTCTTTCATGCGCTTTCTTCTATCTTAAAAGTCGGCGCAAAGGTACGACAGACCGCCGACAGCGAATAGAACAAAAGGGACATCAAGACGGGTCGGTGAACAAATCGGAATAGGGAGCACAGACCTTCAGCAAGGCTCCCGGCGTATAGCCGCTGAATTGCCTGAACTCCCGGATAAAGTGCGACTGGTCGGCGTAGCCGCAGTGATAGGCCAACTGAGCCTGACTGATGCCGCCCGGATGGCTCTGCATACACTTCAGCGATTTCTGGAAACGGGCTATCCGCGCGTATTCCTTAGGATTGGCTCCCACCTGTTCGGCAAACAGGCGTTCAAACTGCTTTTTGCCCAGACAGGCGACCGAGGCCAGGGCCGTCACCGGGGTTTCAGGAACCGCCAACAGCCGCTCCACGGCGGTGGCCACCCTCCGCCTGCCCAAGTCGCCCTTTGCCTCCGGCGCGTCGCCCAATTGCGCCAGCAGCCACTCCTCTATCAAGCCGATGCATGCATCCACACGCGCACAACCAAATACCCGCGCGGCCAGTTCCTCCAACCCCCTGTTGTCAAGGTCGTAGCCACAGACCTCCCGATTGTGCAGCGCAGACACCGGGAGGCGGAGAAAGGCCCCCAGGCCACAGGGCCTGAAGACGACGACCACCATCTCCGTATCGCCCTCAGCCTGCAAATGGGCCGGAAAATTCACCTGCCCGCTGACGGCCAGCCGGGGCTGACGGGCCGCCAGTTCCCGTATATAAAGAGGTGTACACCTGTGGAAGATGAGCTGAGGGCAACCGATGGGAAACGTAAGGGCACTCAGCGACCTCCGACTGCTGAACACCCAATAGTACCTGACATAGGGCCGAAGCAACGCGCAAGGCTTGTAAAACCGGAAATCCTCTCGAACCATTCCACAAATATACGCCTTTCGCCCCAGTCCGCGCAAGGGGCGGCTGCATTTTCCGCTCCCGCCGATGCCTTTCACCTTTTTTATACTACCTTTGCCCCGACATACGACAAACCAATAACACACAAGCGCGCACATGCAAGAACGTCACACAGACCGCAGACTCTACTTCGAGGAACTGGCACGCACAAGCCAGAAGTACTTCATCCCCTACATCGAAAGGCTCCACCCCGTCCGCCCCGGCACACGCGTGCTGGAAATCGGCTGTGGCGACGGCGGCAACCTGCTGCCCCTTGCCCTGCGGGGATGCCAGACGACAGGCGTCGACATGGCCCCGGGACGCATCGACGACGCCCGCGCCTTCTTCGCCGAGGCCGGGGCCACAGGCGAGTTCGTGGCAGCCGACATCTTCGGGCTGAAAGGACTGGACGGACGGTTTGACATCATTCTCTGCCACGACGTTCTGGAGCACATCGCCCAAAAGGCGCAACTGCTGACCGCCATCGCCCGCTGGCTGGCACCAAGAGGGATTGCCTTCGTGGCTTTTCCGGCGTGGCCCATGCCCTTCGGCGGACACCAGCAGATATGCAGCAGCAAGACACTCTCCCGCCTGCCCTTCGTCCACCTGCTACCGGCACCGCTCTACCGCCGCCTGCTCGTGGCCGGAGGCGAAAAGGAAAAATGCGTGCGCGAGCTGCTCGACATCAAGCGGACGGGCGTATGGACAGCATCCTTCGAACGGCTGACACGCCAAGCCGGACTGGCGATAGCCGACAGGCGGCTGTGGCTCGTCAACCCCCACTACGAGACGAAGTTCGGCCTGAAACCCCGCCGTCTGCCGTCCTTGGCAGCATCGGTCCCCGGCCTGCGCGACTTTCTCAGCACCAGTTGCTTCTACCTGCTGCGAAAGGCATAAACCCGCGCGGCCACAATCCTCCGCCCCGGCAGTACAGGCAACCCCCTCACATCCCCTTCCCCACCCACACAGCCAGCACACCTGTGCCCCCGACCGGGCACAGGAAACCCACCGCGCGGGCACAGGTCCGCCCCCACGGCAGCACAGGTGTGCCCGCAGGCCGGGCCTACCGCCGCACCACTCGCCACGAAGAGCCAGCAGAAAATATGGCATGGAAGGTTTCAGATTACAGAACTATTCACTACTTTTGCGCCAAAGAAAACAAACAGCAACAGCCCAAGACACACAAAGCATGGCACAAGGCTCACGACAAATCCAGGCACAGACACAGACGCAGGTGCAAACCCTGTCGCCCCAGCAAATCCAGATGGTGAAGTTGCTGGAGCTGCCCACGGTGGAACTGGAGGACCGCGTGCGTGCCGAGCTGCTGGAGAACCCCGCCCTGGAAGAGGGACGGGACGAAAGCACAGACAGCGACGAGAGCCTGACCGACAACGAGGAGCGCAAGGCAGAGGAAAATCTGGACGAAGACGGAGAAGGCAGTGCCGACTACGACTCGCTGAGCGACTACCTGACCGAGGACGACATACCCGACTACAAGCTGCAAGAAAACAACCGCAGCCGCGAGGGGCAAGCCGAAGAGATACCTTTCTCGGACACGACCTCGTTCTACGAGACTCTGAAGGAGCAACTGGGCGAACGAGACCTCACGCCCAAGCAGCGCGAACTGGCCGAGTACATCATCGGCTCGCTGGACGACGACGGGCTGCTGCGCAAGCCGCTGGACAACATCGGCGACGAGCTGGCCATCTACGCCGGCGTGGAAGCCACGCCGCAGGAGTTGGAACAGGCCCTGCACGTGGTGCAGGACTTCGACCCCCCCGGCCTGGGCGCACGCAGCCTGCAAGAGTGCCTCCTCATACAGATACGACGCAAGCTGGCCGACCGGCGCGAGGGCGAGGACAAGAGCGTGCTGGAGACGGAGCGTGCCATCATCGGGGACTGTTACGACGACTTCACCCGCAAGCATTGGGACAAGATACGGCAGAAACTGAACCTGACGGAGGAAGCCTTCGACCGCGCCGTAAAGGAGATAACCCGCCTCAACCCGCGCCCGGGAGCCTCGATGGGCGAAGCCATCGGGCGGAACATGCAGCAGATAGTGCCCGACTTCATCGTCGAGACGGCCGACGACGGCAGCGTGAGCGTGTCGCTCAACAGCCGCAACGTCCCCGAGCTGCGCATGAGCCGCAACTTCAAGGAACTGCTGGACGAGCACACGCGCAACGCCTCAAACCAGACGAAGGAGTCGCGCCAGGCCTTGTCCTACCTCAAGCAGAAAATGGACACGGCACAAGGCTTCATCAACGCCCTGAAGCAACGACAGCGCACGCTGCTCTCCACGATGGAAGCCATCGTGGAACTGCAACGCCCCTTCTTCCAGGAAGGCGACGAGGCTGCACTCAAGCCCATGATACTGAAAGACGTGGCCACGCGCACGGGGCTGGACATATCGACCATCTCGCGCGTAAGCAACAATAAATACGTACAGACCAACTTCGGCATCTACCCGCTGAAATTCTTCTTCAGCGACGGCTACACGACGGACGAGGGCGAAGAAATGTCCGTGCGCGAGATACGCAAGATTCTGAAAGAATGCATCGACAACGAGGACAAACGGCAACCCTACACCGACGACGAGCTGGCCGCCACCCTGAAGGAAAAAGGCTACCCCATAGCACGCCGCACGGTGGCCAAGTACAGGCAACAGCTGGGCATCCCCGTGGCACGGCTCAGGAAATAGGCAAGCAATGGAACAAGACGAACACACATACCCCACCCCAACGGGCCGTACGGCAGCCATGTCGGCTGCCGCACGCGTGGCAGAAGAACGTCGCCTGCTGCAAGGAGCACGCGTCGTGTCGGCGGTCTTCACGCCGCTCACCATACCGTTCCTGGCATTCCTGGCCCTGTTCCTGTTCAGCTACCTGCGCATCATGCCCTTCGGCTACAAAGCCATGTTGCTGGGAGTGGTCTACTGCTTCACCGTGCTGATGCCCCTGCTGGCGGTCTTTGTCTACCGCAGGTTCATCGCTTCGGCCGAGGAGCGGGGCGACCGTCAGATAACCTTCGCCCTCATCACGCTGTCCTACGCCTGCTGCCTGGTACTGATGTGGTGGTTCAACCTGCCTTGGTACCTGACGAACATCATCTTGGCATCTGTCGTCACCACGGTGCTCTGCGCCCTGGCCGACATCAGGTGGCAGCTGAGCGAGCACATGGCCGGGACGGGACTGGCAACGGGCTGCGCGGTGGCGTTCGGCGAAGTGTTCGCCTTCAACCCCGTGTGGCTGCTATGCCTGCTGCTACTGGCCTCGGGATTGGTGGGCACGGCCCGCATCATCCTGCGCAGGCACAACGTGGCCGAAGTGGCAGGAGGCTACGCCCTGGGGCTGGGCTGCTCGCTGCTGATGTTGTTGCCCGGCCCGGGAGCCGCCATAGCGCGACTGCTGCCATAGGCAGGCACAGAGAAAAACGAAAGATTAATCCGAAAGGAACAACCTAATAAAAACTATTGTATAACCGTTAAAACTAACAATTATGAACATCCCTGCAAACGTAAAGTACACAAAGGAACATGAATGGATCCGCCAGGAAGGCGACGTTGCCTATGTAGGCATCACCGACTACGCCCAAGAACAACTGGGCGACATCGTATTCGTTGACATCCAGACCGAAGGCGAAACGCTGGCAGCCGGTGACGTATTCGGCACCATCGAAGTGGTAAAGACCATCTCCGACCTCTTCTTGCCCGTAGCCGGCGAGGTGCTGGAGCAGAACCCGGCCCTGGCCGACCAGCCCGACCTGGTGAACAAAGACCCCTACGGCGAAGGCTGGCTCATCAAGATAAAGCCCGCCGCCGATGCCGACTACAGCGCACTGCTCGACGCTGAAGGCTACAAAGCCCTCATCAACGCGTAAACCAGAACGCGCCGCAGAACACTCACAGGACGGGACAGAACCCAGCCACGGCTGCGGGACTGCCCGTCCTTGACGTATCGCGCCGGGCAAAAGCCCGCCCGCAAACACATCACTTACACCCAACACACTATCTACTATGACTCCTATCGTAAGCATCATCATGGGCAGCACGTCCGACCTGCCCGTCATGGAGAAGGCAGCACAGCTGCTCAACGACATGCACGTGCCCTTTGAAATCAACGCCCTCTCGGCACACCGTACCCCCGAAGCCGTGGAAAGCTTCGCACGGGGAGCTGCCGCACGGGGCATCCGTGTCATCATCGCCGGAGCCGGAATGGCCGCCGCACTGCCCGGCGTCATAGCCGCCAGCACCACCTTGCCCGTCATCGGCGTACCCATAAAGGGCAGCACGCTCGACGGTGTGGATGCCCTCTACTCCATCCTGCAGATGCCTCCCGGCATACCTGTGGCCACCGTCGCCATCAACGGTGCCCTGAACGCCGCCATACTTGCCGTGCAGATGCTCGCCCTTTCCGACGAACGGCTGGCCGCCGACCTGGCAGCCTACAAGGAGGGACTGAAGAAGAAGATAACCAAAGCCAACGAGGACCTCAAAGAAGTAAAATACGAGTACAAGACAAACTGAGGGCAAGGGCAGAAAACCAAGAACAAAGAAGACAAGAAAGAACCCAAAAAGAGGAGGTAAAGAACGTGGACCTGTTCAACTATGCCCGGCGCACGTCGTCGGAAGTCTACATCGGGGCCGTCCCGCTGGGTAGCACCAACCCCATCCGGCTGCAAAGCATGACCAATACCCCCACCACCGACACGGCTGCCTGCGTGGCCCAGGCCAAGCGCATAGCCGATGCCGGGGGCGAATACGTACGCCTCACCACGCAAGGCGTGCGCGAAGCCGAGAACTTGCGCAACATCAACGCAGCCTTGCGCAGCGAGGGATACGACACACCGCTGGTGGCCGACGTGCACTTCAACGCCGCCGTGGCCGACGTGGCCGCCCTCTATGCTGAAAAAGTGCGCATCAACCCCGGCAACTACGTCGACCCGGGACGCACCTTCAAGCACTTGGAGTACACCGACGAGGAATATGCCGCCGAGCTGGAGAAGATACGCCAACGCTTTGTCCCCCTGCTCGACATCTGCCGTCGACAACACACCGCCCTGCGCATAGGCGTAAACCACGGCTCGCTGTCCGACCGCATCATGTCGCGCTACGGCGACACCCCGCGCGGCATGGTGGAGTCGTGCATGGAGTTCCTGCGCATCTGCCGCGACGAAAGGTTTGCCGACGTGGTAATCTCCATCAAGGCATCGAACACCGTAGTCATGGTGAAGACCGTCCGCCTGCTGGCCGCCACCATGCAGCAGGAGGGCATGGACTTCCCCTTGCATCTGGGCGTGACCGAGGCCGGGGAAGGCGAGGACGGACGCATCAAGTCGGCTGTAGGCATCGGTGCCCTGCTGGCCGACGGGCTTGGAGACACCATACGCGTCTCGCTCAGCGAGGCTCCCGAGGCCGAAATACCCGTGGCACGCAAGCTGCGCGACTACGTGCTGCGCCGACAGGGACACCCGCACATCGATGCGCTTGCGGCACCGGACTTCGACTACCTCAACCCCACCCGCCGCACCACCCGCGCCGTAGGGAACATAGGTGGAGGACATCCCCCAGTGGTGATTGCCGCCCGCCTCGGAGACGAAGCTGCCGACTTCCTGCCGCAATTCACCCCCGACTACGTGTACATCGGGCATCGACAGCCCGACCGTCACCAGCCCGGCCACCGCACCGAAGGCGTGCAGTACATCGTGGATGCCGTCGACTGGACCGGGCAGCCCGGCACGTGGCCGGCCTTCACGCCCCAACTGTTGTGCTTCGTAGGTGGCTGCAATGCCGCACGCAAGTTCCTGTTCGCCACATACGACAGTCTGAGCGAGGAGACCCTTGCCTGCCTGCGCCACCACCCCGAAGTGGTGCTCGTGGCACAGAGCAATCACCCCAACCGCCTCGGTGAGCAACGCGCATTGGTACACCGCCTGATGCGCGAGGGACTGCAAAACCCCGTCGTCCCCTTCCTGCACTATGCCGAGGACCAGGCCGAAGACCTGCAAATTGAGGCAGCAGCCGACGCAGGCGCACTCCTCATCGACGGACTGGCCGACGGCCTGTTCCTCCTCAACCAAAGCCACGCCTTGGCTGCCACGACCGTGGACAGCACCGCCTTTGCCATACTGCAAGCCGCACGGGCGCGTATCAGCAAGACCGAGTACATCTCCTGCCCCGGCTGCGGACGCACACTCTACGACCTACAGGCCACCATAGCCCGCGTCAAGGCCGCTACCGCCCACCTCACCGGACTGAAGATTGCCATCATGGGGTGCATCGTCAACGGACCGGGCGAGATGGCCGATGCCGATTATGGCTACGTGGGAGCCGGACGGGGACGCATCAGCCTCTACCGCCGCAAGGAATGCATCGAGAAGAATATACCCGAGGCTGAGGCCGTGGAGAAACTGCTGGCCCTCATCGAGTCCGATGCAGCCGCCCGGCCATAAAATCCCCGGCACCCGCAAAAGAAAAAGCCGCCGGAGCAAGCTGACAGCCACTCCGGCGGATAACCCATGGAAAAGGCTCTGATCACTCAGCACCTTTTCCCCAAAATCGGTAGAGGCACGCAAGCCTCCTATATATACACTTAAAACCAAAAAAACAGTTCGGCATTATCTGACGAAAATTCGTCTGCTCCTACCTCCCGCACGCTGTGCCCGGACCCGGCCTTGCTTTCCGCCCCTCGGGGGTCGGCATCGTCCCGCACCGTTCTCCACCTCGTCCGCCAGACCGGCAACAGCCGCCAAGGGCACATCCACCGGCATCGTCGGGACAGGAGAAGCGGGCAAGCATCGCACCACGTCCGTCTGCGCACACAAGAGAAAGAGCGCAACTCAACCGCCAGCCTCGCCCCGGCAAACAGGAGACGAAGGCCGTCCCGCATCGCGCTGCCGTCCATCGCACTGAGCGATTTTGTTTGTGACAAAGATACACATTCTTTTTGAATATGCACAAAAACATGTGCTTTTTTCTTCAAATTTCCGCACGATTTTCTTTTCCTTCCGCAGCCTGGACAGGCCGTCCCTACCCACAACAGACAAACGCCGGTTTCGGCCCCAGGAAGCGAACCTGTGCCCGCACGGGGACGAACCTGTGCCTCCCCGTGAGCACACCTTTGCCCACACGGCAGCACACCTGCGCCCGCAAGGGACGACCGGCAGACCCATCACCCACGACAAGCGGCCCACGAGCCGGGCAGACACAACAAAAGGGGTGGAAGAAGGGCGCAGACCATCGGTCCGCACCCGTTCTTCTACCCCTCGCACCGCAACGCCGCGACAGCGGGCAACGTCAGTCGGCGTTCTCGCTGCTATCCGCAGCCTCGCCAAGCCCCTCGCTGACGCCCTGCAAGAAACTGCCTACGTCCACTCCGGCTTCTTTCATCTGTTCCATCACCTTGCGGGCGTTGCTGTCGAAAGCCGCTTTGGCATATTCGGCCTGTAGGCGGGCCATCTCCTTCAGCTCGTCCGCGCTGAGGTCCTTGAGGTTCTCCAGCGAGTCGAGCACTTGGGCGAACTTCGCGTTGGCCTCGGCCCACTCTTCTTCCGTGTAGGCTTTGCCCTCGGCCTTCACCTCGTCCACCACTTGTTTCAGCTCCTCCAGCCGCGTCGTTTCGCCACAGGCGCATACACCGGCCATGAGGGTGACTCCCAGCAAAATCTTCTGCAATCGTTTCATTTGTTTTCCTTTCTTTTTATCGGGTTGTTGATGTGTTGTCTGTCAAGTCCCCGTGCGGCAGCGTGGCCGCACGGGGCAATGTGGTCAGTCGCCTACCCGGATTTCCCCTCCGGCTGAGTGAGCCGTAAACTGTGGCGCATAGACCGACTGCACGGTGGCAATGCCCGTCTGGTAGCGCCCCGAACGGACCACCCTGCAACTGTATTCGAGCACGTGCACACCCTTGCCCAAGCGGTCGAAGAAGAAGTTGGTAGCAGCATCGTCCACCTCCATGTAGTAGCCGCCCGACGAGGCGAAGCGGTAGCCCGAACGCACACTGACGGGTTCGAGGCAGGCCGCACGACCGTCTTTCAGCTGCACGTAGTCCAAGGCACGGTCGGCACGCACGGTGAGGCGCACGACCAGCTTGTCACCCGGCTTCAGTGTCTTCTTGAGCGAGGGGCCGACGGCTTGCAGCGTGCGGCTGCCATCGGCTGCCACGCGCTCCACGTAGAGCTGCTTGCTGACGCTGAGCGGCGTGTCGTGCTGCTGGCCGACGGCGGACATCGGCACGAGGAACTGTGCATAGACGGCTCCCAGCGTCAGGCTCGCCCCCGTGGCCTTCTCCAGCGTGGCAGTACGGGCATTGAGCACGGGACTTCCTTCTTCGTAGGAACGCTTCACATAGGCCAGTCCGGCTGTGATGTCGCTGCTCTGCCTGTCTCCGACGGCAGGACGGGTCTCGACCACCTCGTCTCCCAGGCTGAGACGGGCTTCACCTGTATCGGACAAGAGGTCGGCTCCGTCGGCCAGAAGCGCATAGACGGCATCAGCAGTGGCCACGGTGTTGCCCCAGTCGGTAGTCAGCTTCTGTTGGAGCAGCCACAGTCTCATCGAGTCGAGCAGTCCGTCGTAGCCCCCGGCCAGACGCAAGGCTTCCATAGCGGCCACATGGGTGGCAATGGGCAGGGCACACCAGCTGTAGTGGCTGTCCATAAAGGCGAAGTGGGCACCCCGGTCGCCCTCCTCCTGCACGACGTGCTGAGCCAGCGAACGCACAAAGTCGTCGGCCTCAGCCGTCAGACCGGCATGTCGCAGGATGGTGACCGCCTTGGCATGGCAAACTATGCAGTCCAGCGACAGCAAGCGAGGCACACGCTCCAGGTAGTAGCGGTATGCCTTTTGGCAGTCCCCCGGCACCTTGGCATCGGCAATGGCAACCAGATAGAGGTAGTCCACAATGTAGGCAGGAGGCGGCGACTGACGCTCGCCATCGTCGTAACGGAGCGCACGCTCGTAGTTCTCCTTCACCTCGCGATGCAGATAGCCCAGCGCGGAGTCGGTGAGCCGGGTCACCCGCTCATCTGGCTCCTCACCCGTCAGCACGGGCAGGCGCAACAGCAGACGGGCCACCCCGGAGGTGGTGTAGAAGCTGCCGCTCATGCCGGGAAACCAGCTCCAGGAGCCGTCGGCGTTCTGCAGTTCTTGCAACTTGGAGATAGAGGAATAGGCACGGTCGCGCATCAGGTTGTCGTCAAACAAAGAGGCTATGCGCTGACGGGAGGCACGCTCGTCAGCTGCATCGAGCACCCAAGGCGACTCGGCCAGCAGTATGTCCTTCAGTTCCTGGTTCTTCTCCAGCTGGCTGTGCAGGGCCTGGCCGTCCTGCCCCGTGGCCCGCCATGCCTCCATCACGGTCTTGATGCGCGGCTGGCTGGCAACAATGTGAGCGGCCAAGGCATTGGCATAGTAAGCGGAAGCCCAGCTGAACACGTCGTCGCGGCAAGGCTCGGCCAACGTGGGCAGGGCTTGGACGGCCATCCAGGCGGCATTGCCCGTCAGCTCCACCGTGAGCCTCCGCTGGGTGGCAGCCGGGTTATGTCCGTCGAAGAGGCTGTCGAGCGCAAAGGTGCGTGTGCCGGAGCCTGAGAGGCTGAGGAGTTGTGTCTCGGTGAGGTACTGCTTGTCGCTCAGCACCGGCAAGAGGTGTTGTTCGCCGTCGCTGAAGGTGTCCCCGTCTGCCACAAGCCGCACGCCGAGTAGGCTGTAACGCTCGTCGGCACGGAAGCGGAAGGAGACCACAACGTCAGCACCGGTATCGGCACGGAAGCGCGCACGGTCGGTAGAAATCACGCGCTCGGTCTCGGGGTCGAAGAGGGTAAGCGTCACGATGCCGCGCAGCGGACTGCCCGTCAGGTTGGTGACGGTCGCCGCAACCTGGGTGTCGTCTCCCACTCGGACGAAACGGGGCAGGTTGGGACGTTGCATAAAGTCCTTGGCCGTCACGGTGCTGCCTTCGAGCAAGCCGGTGAGCATGTCGCGGGTGTGGGCATAGCCTCTGAAATTCCAGCG
Organism: uncultured Bacteroides sp.; assembly: GCA_944321465.1. Taxonomy (GTDB): domain Bacteria; phylum Bacteroidota; class Bacteroidia; order Bacteroidales; family Bacteroidaceae; genus Bacteroides. Next base: position 103,360 of record CALULL010000008.1, on the reverse strand, counting down.
CGTCAAGCTCTGGGGAACAGTGAACGAGAAGGACACGGCACCGGCAGAGTCGGTACGCAAGTGGGGGTAGAAGAAGGCGGTCTCGGCAAAGTTGGTGCGCAACCCGACAAGCTCGGGAAGTGCTGCCGGGGCACTCACCTCTTCCATAGCCGCTTGAGGCTCAACCGCGCTAAGGGTGACCACTTCACTCAAGTCGGCGATATCCACTCCCAACTTCATGTTCATGGAAGGAGAAGCGAAGCGAAGAGAACTACGCAATTTAATCGAACCGATAGACTGCCGCGTAGCACCACTGGCACTGCGCATTATCAATACTTCAAACGCATTGTACATAAAGGGTGGCAGCTCCAAGGCATCGAACTGCAAATCAGGAACCGTCCGATAGTCAAAACTCCACGAGTCGTACCAGGTATTGACAGGACAGGTGCTGAAGCTATAGGACGGGAAATTGTAATAGCTGGGGAACGTTACTGCCAGCTCCTGAGCATTCGCATACAGCTTATCCAGCGAAGCGTCGTACATAGTGGCCAACAGCTCCGCCGGGACGGAAGCGCCCTGCGGGGTCTCTACCGTCAACCGCCACTCTTCCTGCTGGCCGGGGAGCAGGCGGTCGCGGAAAGTACTCCACTTCAGCCGGAGAGTACGGTCGGGAAGCCGCTTGCTGAAAGTCTGGGTACGACCATACAGTTCGCCATGCTTCAGCAGGTGGAACTGTACGGACACGGCGCGACCGAAAGCCTCGCGATAGGGCAGTTCGAAGCGCACGAGGCTGTCGCTAATCTGCAACGTGCGGCTCTCCAGACGGCGGTCTTCGGCGAACACGTCCATCAGCACGTAGGCATTCTTGTGGGAGGTGCCAAAGTAAAAGACTGCCGGATGCGAGGCATCGAAGTCGCTGTGCTCGGCATAAAGGAAGATGTCGTTGAAGGTTCCCAGCCGCTTGTCGCTCCGAGAGAAAGAGGTGAACTGCAACTGGCAGTCGCCCTTCCCGTCTTTGTCGTTCGTCAGGCTGTCCTGCACCGTGAGCACCACCCCGTACGAACCTGAGGGCAACGCGGCCCAGGCCGAACAATCCACGGGGCGATTGGACGGGACGGTACCGGTCAATACCGCCTCCTGTCCGAACGAGCCTTTGCCGTCGGACGGCACAATGCGGTAGGCCAGCTGTACGTCTTGTGGGATACGCGCTAGGTTGTCCACCGTGAAGGTAAAGCGCAACGAGTCGTCCCGGCAGAGTACAGAAGGCACATCGTGTCCCACGGCATAGGCCACGTTGCCCCTCGTCGCGAGCTGGGTGGTGGCCGTCTGGGTCTCTCCGCCCCCGTCGGAGACTGTCACCTCCACCTTAAAGGTGGTGTAGAAGTCGCCCTCCACATCGCCCGGACGCAACCACAGCGGTATGGCGAAGCGGCCTTCGGAGTCGAGCCGGACGGTGTCGGCTTCCAAAGCACTATTCTTGCCGGAGGGCCGGTAGAAGCCATCCGAACGGGTGACAACGTAGCTCAGGGGCACGCCCTGCACAGCCGCCCCGCTGTAGGCCGACACCTGCCCGGTGAGCGTCACCCGGTCGCCCAGCCGGTAGGGCACAGCAATGGGGTCGAAGGTTATCTCGAAAGAAGGCCGCTTATACTCTTCCACCCGCACCAGGCGGCTGGCCTCCCCTCCACGGGTCGTGAGCGTAAAGACACCGTTGAGGCACGACGAGGGCAGCACCAACCGGGCACTGAAAGAGCCGAACTCATTTGTTCTGACGGCCTGGCTGGCCACTTCCTGCCGATTGGCATCGAGCAGCAGCAGTTCAAAGTCGGCAGAAGTGCGCACCCATGCGCTGTCGGTATTCTGGCTGTAGGCAATGCCCTTGACGTAGACGGTCTGCCCGGGGCGGTAGATGGCGCGGTCGGTGAGTAGCGTCAGGCGGTTGTTCGCCGGGCGGTCTGCCCCATACTTGCCCCAGCTGGTATAAAACCTATCGCGTGCTGCGTCGCCATCCTTCTGCACCGTACAATCTACATAATAGGAAGAGGACACATCAAGGCACACCTTGCCATCGTCTCCCGTAACAGCGGAAACTGCGATCGGAGCGCGCCCGCCTTCACCGGCCTGTGTCCAGCTGAGCTGCACCTCGGCCCCGCTCACCGGCTGGCCGCTCATGGCATCGAGCACCGCCACTTCCAGGCTGTCGGCACAGGTCTTCACGGACAACATCTTTAGGCGCGATGATTGCAAGCCAAAGGCCCCACCGCCGAAATCGGCCAGTTTGCCGTCGCCAATAAACCTGACAAGATACACGCCCACTTCTTCGGGCACGGGCAGTTTCAGCAGTGTGTCGGAGTCCAAATAAGTCCAATCGACCGGTTCCACACCTTCATGAGGCCGGGGAGACAGGTCGTAATGGACGGAAGAGACCCGTTTACCGGCATATTTGCGAAACTCTTTGCTGTTGACGGTCCTATAACTATTCCGTTCGTCCGAAGGACTAAGCGTGGACGCATACACCTCGGCTGTGAAGCCGCTAAGGTTGCGGTAACTCACGTTCAGGTCTACCGTCTGTCCCGGGTATGCCCCGCTTACCTTGCTGACGGAAAGATTCGGGTTCAGGATGCGTTCACGGATATTCTTCAGCTCGTCCACCCGCTCGTAGGAGGCATACCGTTTCAAGCCCTCGTCGCACAGCCGCAGAGCCTCGGAAGGCCGCTTATGTGTCTCGCTGAAGGCGGCTTTCCAGATGTAGACCTCAGCACAAATCGGACGGTCGGCATAGTGGACCATCAGGCTGTCCAACGTCTGCTCGTAACGAGCCTGAGTTTGTTTGTCATCCCCCCGATGCTGCGATATGTTCAGCTGCCAGGAAGCATACCTAAGCGCGAACAGCAGGGCCGCGTCCTGGCCATCCCGACGGCCTGCATAGAACGTCCGGGCCGCCCGCAGGAGACTGTCTACACGCGCTTGGGCCAAAGAGTCGGAAGAGTCCGTAAAGCCCAGATTGCCATACACGTCGTCCAAGGAATACCCCAGGAGCACATGGTAGAGGTCGTGCCCGTAGTAACGGCTGCTCTTGCCCTGCTTCACCAGCGGCACGTAGTCCGCAGAAGGCGTTTCGGCCAGCACCTCAGCATCGGCCAACGCCTGCTGCAGGTGGCGGTCTATGGTCCAGACAAAGATGTTGCCCGTCCACTCGCGCATGTCTTTCGGGGCATCCTCCAGTTCAATCGGTGTCAGCACCCCTTCCGTACGCCCGGCCACCGAAGAGGAAGCAGCCAGGTAGAGCCGTGCCAGCAAGACGTGCAGCACGGCACGGTTGACGGCATTCTCCTCGGTCTGCACCCAATGTTCCATCTTGCCGATGGTCGAATAGAGGCTGTCGGGCGTGAGGCTGTACTGCGCCTCCTCGCGCCACAGATAGGCTTTCATCATCTGCCCGGCATTTTGCTCCGCCAATGCCTTGCGATAAATTGCGTCCGACACTTCCATTACGGTCTTGGGCAGGTTCTTTTCTTCGGCCTGCTCCACTCGCTTCCATAATTTGTCATACGACTGCGCCCGGACGGGCACAGCCACAGCCAGCAACAGCAGCCAGGCCACCATACAAACGTTACCAATCCTACTCATAGCTATATGTTTTTTCTCCATAAAAAGCGACATTCTTGTACGTTAGAACAAAGGAACGGCTTTTAGTTTAAAAACGCAACTCCCCGAGCTACATTTTTTAAGTGCTTTTGCAGGTAGAGAAGCCCCCGCTACCGAGGGACGGAAACGAAAAGGGCATCCCCTCATCGGGAACGCCCTCGTGCTTCACATCGTGAAGCTTGTATATGGACTCAAAACTCTTCGGAGTCTGTTTGTCGCAATCGCAGCTTTAGAGCTTCGGACCGGCAGCAACCAGAGCCTTACCGGCCTCGTTGCCTTCGAACTTGGCAAAGTTCTTGATGAAGCGGCCAGCCAGGTCCTTAGCCTTCTCTTCCCACTGAGCGGCATCGGCATAGGTGTCGCGGGGGTCGAGGATCTTCGGATCTACACCCGGCAACTCCGTCGGAACTACGAAGTTGAAGTACGGGATGGTCTTCGTCGGAGCCTTGTCTATAGAGCCGTCCAGGATGGCATCGATGATGCCGCGCGTGTCGCGGATAGAGATGCGCTTGCCCGTACCGTTCCAACCGGTGTTCACCAGGTAAGCCTTGGCACCCACCTTCTCCATCTTCTTAACCAGCTCTTCGGCATACTTCGTCGGGTGCAGGCTCAGGAAGGCTGCGCCGAAGCAAGCGGAGAACGTCGGAGTAGGCTCGGTGATGCCACGCTCCGTACCGGCCAGCTTAGCCGTGAAGCCCGACAGGAAGTAGTACTTGGCCTGCTCGGCGTTCAGGATAGATACGGGAGGCAGCACGCCAAAGGCATCGGCCGACAGGAAGATAACCTGATGGGCGTGGGGGCCTTTGGACACGGGCTTAACGATGTTGTTGATGTGGTAGATGGGGTAAGAAACGCGCGTGTTCTCCGTAACGCTCTTGTCGGCGAAGTCAATCTTGCCGTTGGCGTCAACCGTCACGTTCTCCAGCAGGGCATCGCGCTTGATGGCGTTGTAGATGTCCGGCTCGCTCTCCTTGTCGAGGTTGATTACCTTGGCATAGCAGCCGCCCTCGTAGTTGAACACGCCCTCGTCGTCCCAGCCGTGCTCGTCGTCGCCGATGAGCAGACGCTTCGGGTCGGTCGACAGCGTAGTCTTACCCGTGCCGGAGAGGCCGAAGAAGATAGCCGTGTCGGTGCCCTCCATGTTGGTGTTGGCCGAGCAGTGCATGGAAGCGATGCCACGCAGCGGGTTGAGGTAGTTCATTATGGAGAAGATACCTTTCTTCATTTCGCCACCGTACCACGTGTTCAGGATTACCTGCTCGTTGGTCTTGAGGTTGAAGACGGTAGCCGTTTCCGAGTTCAGGCCCAGTTCCTTGTAGTTGTCGACCTTGGCCTTGGCGGCGTTGAAGGACACAAAGTCCGGCTCGCCGTAGTTGGCCAGCTCTTCCTCGGTGGGACGGATGAACATGTTCTTCACGAAGTGAGCCTGCCATGCCACCTCCATGATGAAGCGCACCTTCAGACGGGTAGCGGGGTTGGCACCGCAGAATGTATCCATGACGAACAGACGCTTGCCGCTGAGCTGCTTGACGGCTTTCGCCTTCAGGTCGGCCCATGCCTCCTCGGAGCAAGGCTTGTTGTCGTTCTTATATTCATCAGAAGTCCACCAAACAGTGTCCTTGCTGGCCTCGTTGTATACAAAGAATTTATCCTTAGGCGAACGACCCGTGTAGATACCGGTCATTACGTTCACGGCACCCAGTTCCGTAACCTGGCCCTTTTCGTAGCCTTCCAGGCCAGCCTTGGTCTCTTCCTCGAAGAGAACTTCGTAAGACGGATTGTGAAGGATTTCCTTCACGTCCACGATACCGTACTTGCTTAAATCTAAATTTGCCATTTCTCTAAGATTTTAATTTTGCTATTGGATGTTATCTAACTCTTTTTACCTTTTTACCTATGAAAACCAACGGAAACTGCGGGGAAGGTTCGCGAGCAAGCGCATCTTGCCCGGCGGTATCTTGCCGCCTCATCTACAAGCCTTTGGCAAAATCCCTTGTTTTCCGCGTGCAAAAGTACGACTTTTCTGTTGAAACGAAATACCTATTAGAGAAAATTTTCTCTAATCCGCGTTCTTTTATATATCGGTAACACATTGCCCACCGACCGGCCTGCCCCCCGTACTGACACTTTGAGCCCCGAAGAGGCCCCGAGGCAAGCACCAGAGAGGGCAAACACACGTTTGTGCTGACACACGCCCCGGACAAAAATCGCGAAACAGAACGACCCGGAGGAGCGCAACGTAAAACAGCGTTAACAGCACCAGCCTTCCGACCGGGCGTAGTAACAGCCGTTAACACTCCACGGCCCTTGCCGCCCCGTCAGCCGACCGCCGTCCGTCGCCGGGCAAGGCAAATCCCCCTGCCGGGCACACCTGTGCCCGCCCGCGAGCCTTCCTGCAGCCGCCAGCGGGCGCACCTGTGCCCCCGCAGACGGGCAAGAAAAAGCCCGGCGAACGGCACGCGTGCCAGCTCGCCGGACTGTAAGGATTTCTATATCGGCTTAAGTGTCAGCCCAAAAGGGTCGACGCGTTGCGATTTTCCGCCACATGGTCGCCTGCGGGCGCAAACAAGCCACCCACGGGGCATCGGCAGGACAAAGTGTCAAAACGACAACCGGCGGCCTAATAGTTCTGAAAGCTGTAACGCTCCCACACGATGTAGGTCTGCGTCAGCTTGGAACGGTCCAGATAGCGCGTCTCTTTCTGGAAAAGCAACTCGTAGGGCCAGCCGTTGCTCCAGTAGTTGACTTGCTGCCTGTCGCTCAGCACCATGTCCTGCTGCATCTTGTTGTACATCTCGTCGGCTATCACACCTGCAATGCTGTCGCCTATCAGGGTCGTGAACAGCTGCTGCCCCTGCTTCACCAGCGTCTCGGCAGGTATGTAGTTGTCCACAATCACCTTCAGTCCATACTCACCATCCTCGGGGTCGTAGCTGATGTTCAGGTAATTGTCGCAGGCCAGCTTGCCCGGTTCGGGATTTTGATACCACTTCTGCTCGCCTATATAGTATTCGGCTCCGTGGTAGGCAAAGAACCGTGCCACCTCGTTCAAGTACTCGGCCACAATCTGCTCTTCTCCCATCGACTTCAGCACTTCGTCAATGTTGATGCCAGCTTCCTTCGCCGCCTGAATTTCGGGCAGTTTCAGTATTTCGTCTTTCACTTCATCCAGGGTGGTGAGAGCCAGGTTCTTGACTTCTGCCTCATTGAGGAAGCCGGTGACCTGTCCATAGGGGTTGAGGGTGAACCTTACGCTCAAGCCTTGCAGCTTTTCGCCAATCAGACGCGATATCACGTTCATTGCTTTAACGGCAGGAGTCTCCTCGGCCACTTCGCCTGTCTGCGTCTCGAGGATGCGATACTCCATCTCGTAGCCCTCGGCGGTAGAGTCGGTGACGGCAATCATGGCCCGCAAAGCCGCGTCGACAAACAGCAGGGAGTCACCGCCCGTAATTTTCCATTGGTTCTCATAAACTTGATAGACCACCGTGTCGTGTTTGCAGAAGTAGGAGATGATGCCCACCGTGCTGTCGGCAGGCTCTACGGCCGTGCTGTCGGCAATGCCGCCGGGGGCCGAACGGTGAACTGTAGTAAAAGCGGAGGCCACGAGCAACGTTGCGCCCAGAGCGGCCAAAGAGAGTAAGTTCTTCATAGTAACTCTGTGTTTTTGTTGGTAATAATGTAGCAAAGGTAATGCGAATAAGTCGAAAGCCAAGAGCACGGAGCAGGAAAAGCGCGGGCAGGAAGTCCTTTCCCCTTCCTGCCCGCAAGGCTGCAAGACCGGCACGAGGCTACGGCCTTAGTCTATCGTCAGCTTGGTCACTATCCGTTCCTGCCCGGACACGCTCACGGCCACGTACAGGCCGGGAGCCAAGTGGCTCAGGTCCTCGCTGCTGCCGTGGCCGGTGTAGACCAACATGCCGCTGGCACTGTACACGTAGTTGGCCACGTCTGCACAGCCCTCCACCAGGAGCTTGTTGTCCTCGAACGTCACCGCGAAGGCCGCCCGCGAAGCCTCTCCTATGCCCGTGGCCGAGTGTTCGGCCCAGTAGTAGCGTTGCTCGGTCGTCAGCCAGCCGTCGCCACCGTCGCCGTTGAGGGTGTATATCACCTCTATCTTATAGGGGTCGGCGTAAGCCGAGGGAACTACCAGTTCCTCCAGCGGGCAGGCAAAGTCGTACTCCACGCTTTCGCCCATATTTGGTAGCCAGGCACCGCCTTCCCAGCGATAGCCCAGGTTCTCGACGCGTGTGCTACCCTCGTAGGCGTAGTCAAAGCGCGTCAGGTTCGTCCAGCCCTCGTCATCAGCAGGGTCGTAGGCGGCACCAGGCGCGGCGGGCGGTGTGACAGCCTCGCCGCTGCCCGAACGGCTCAGCATCGAAATCTGGTTGCCCTGCTCGTCGTAAGTACGGGTCTGTTCCAGATTGGGCAGACGCTGGCCGTCGCCATCGAAGTACCACGAGGCGGTGTAGGTCTGCGCACCGTCGGCGTTGAAGCGGTACTTCTCTTCGTAGTCGCTCTTCATCCTGCCCTCTGCGTCGGGGGTCTGTTCCAGCAGCCAAGTCTGCTGGCCGTCGGCGTTGTAGCCATAGTATTTCTGCTCGCCAATCACGGTGTCCGTACGGGTGGCGAAGTCTTCGCTGTAGGAGTACACATAGTTCACAGCCAGCCCTTCGCGGTTTCCTTCCTCGTCGTATTCCCACTCGGTCTCCACTACGCCAAGTTGAATCCAGAGGGTGCTGTCGTTCACGCACCTGTACGTCGTGGCACTTACCTCGGAGTGGTGCTCGTCGTAGGTTATTTCGTTACGGAAGGTCATCAGGTTGCCGTTGTCTCCCCCGAAATTGCTACCGTTCCAGTGGTTCTGGGACTGCCCTATGACGTATCCCTCGTCGTCGTAGGTGTTGGTGAAGAACCACGTCATCCGCCAGGCACCGTCTTGCCACTCCGAACGGCTCAAGTAGCTCACCCGGTTAGTGCCAAAGTCTCCCGAAACTTCCGGGGCAGGACCGTCGTAGTACACCGTCTCCTGTTTCCCCGACCCGGTCCAGTCTGTCCCGTTCCAAATGTAGGACTCATACCCGGTCTGCCTTCCTTTCTCGTCCCACGTGGCGGCGTTGCGGCTGTCGCGCTGCCAGGTGTCCCCGTTCCAGAACGACAAGGTTTCGGCCACAATGTTGCCTTGGCCGTCGTACTCCGACTCTATTTTCTGCTGCGGAACCCACGTCGTCCCGTCGGCATCGAGCGAATAGGAAGCCTGCATGATGCGTTGTCCCTGGTCGTCGTAGCCATACTCGCTACGGGTACCCCAACCGGAGGCTGTCATCGTCTCCTCAAGCAGGTAGCCCTCGGTGGAGTACTTGTAGTAGTATTCCTCGGCTACGTCCCATCCGTCGGACAGGGAGTTGTAGTAAGAATTGGTTCTGTGCAGCAGTGCGCCGCCTTCGTTGTACGTGAAGTATTGCAGAGTCTGCTTCTGGCCGTCGGTATCGAACCCGACAACGCTGTCCAGCCTCAGCGTCGTCTCGCCACTCCGTGTCCGAGGCATACGAAGCCCCTCAGCGTGCGAGGCAGAGGCAGTGACCGTTTCCAACATCTTGCCGTTGTCGTCGAACATCGGCTTTAGCTGCAAAGCCAGTTTGGGAGTTTGAGCACAGGCCGTCCCGAAGCAGAACATGCCAGCAACGAATAGTAGAGTTTTCGGTGTCATAACGTTTCTTTTTTAGTATAGAACAATAAGGTGCTTTGCAACCGCCCCTTTCGCCGGCAGAAGGGCGGAGGCCGTGCAGACACATACCTGTCTGCTATCGACGGCACAAAACTAAGCGGTTGCGGGGGCTTTTGCAAACGCAGTTGTCGCTTATTCGCGAATTAGCGAGCCTCCCCGCCGCCAGCAGCCTGTTCCTTGGCTATCCGCTGATAGATAGAGGGTGTGATGCCGGTAATGTCCTTAAAGATGTTGATGAAGTTGGTGTGCGACTTGTAACCTACGCTTTCGGCAATGGCCTTGATGGTGTAGTGCCCGTAGGCGGCGGTGTCCATCAGGCGCAGGCGGGCTTCGCGTATGCGATACTCGTTGAGGTAGGCGCGGAAATTCTTGCCGTAGGTGTCGTTGATGACTTGCGACACATAGCGGCTGTTCGACTCCACCAGCCCGGCCAGCGTGTCGAGCGAGAAGTCCTGTCGGCAGAAGTCTTTCGTCTCTTCCATGACATAGGCGATGCGCTTCAGCAGTTCCTCGCGCCGTGTGTCGTCAAGGAGTTGCCTGCGGGTCTTGTCGGGGGCTTCGGAAACGGTCCCGACAGGCTGTTCCCGCCCATCACCGGGCGTAAGTCGGGAGACGGTTCCCTCCAGTTCGGCTATGCGGTTCAGGTACGAGGTCCGCTCCTGCTTATAGGCTTCTTCGGAACGCACTATCTCGCCATTGCGCTTGAACAGGGCCTCGTAGGCAGCGTGCAGCCTGTTCTTCTGCCGCCACACCCAAACCAGCAACGCAGCAAACACCAAGAGGCAGGCTACAGTAGCCAACAACGTGACGCGCTGGCGGCGTATCTGCCCGACGTTGGCCGCACGTTCCTCGGTGAGCGAAGTTATGTGCCGGTAGTTGCGGTCCAGTTCGTAGAGGAACAGGCCGTTCTTCATCTTGTTCAGCGCATCGGCCCCCAGCAAGGAGTCGGCCAAGACCAGATAGCTGTAACGGTAGTGCTTGGCCAACGAGGTCTGGCCAAGCGACTCATACACACCTGCAAGCCCGCGCAGGTTGTTAACCAGCAGGTGCCCCAGCCCGTGCCGACGTGTGTAGTCGCTATTAAGGCGGTAATAGCGCAAAGCCGAGTCGGCCTGCCCCATCTCCTCGTACATGTGAGCCAGCTCCCCGTTCACCGAAGCCACATACTCGGGCGGCAGACGCAAGCTGTCGGCACACCGGGCCGCACGGGCAAAACACTCTGCCGCACGGGCATAATCGTCGCTGTAGGCGTAGATAAGTGCCCGGTTCTGGTAAGCGAAGTAGGCCACAAGCGAGTCCTGCTCCCGGAAGCGCAGCATTTCGTCGTAGCACTGCCGGGCCTCGTCGAGCCGGTTGTTGAAGCAGTATATCGCCACGAGGTTTATCAGCAACTTGACTTCCATGTCATCCTGCCCCAGCCGACGGGCATAGCCCAGGCCGGTGTTGTAGCTTTTGATGGCCTGCTCGCCGTCGCTGTAGACGCTATAGATGTTGCCTATGTCCTTGTGCAGGCGGGCAAGAAGGTGGTCGAAGCCGTTCTCCTCGCAGATGCGAAGACCCTTGAAGTAGAAATCGAAGGCCTGTTGGTAATGCTCGCGGGCATAGAAGATTTCGCCCAACGTGGCGCAAGCCGTGGCACACAGTTCCTTATCGGTACGGCTGATGTAGGGGTCGTACTTTCCCACCAGCACCACGTAGTAGCCCATAGCTGTGTCCACATGGTCCTGTTCCAGCTGGCGGTTGCCGTCGGCGTAGAGGCGGCTGATGGGCCAAGAGGCCAGGCGGTCATAGTCCAGCATCTCCTGCCCTCCGGAAGCTAGGGCGGCGGAGCAAGGCAACAGCAGGAGTGCACACAATAGGAGGCATCGGAAGTATTTCATGGGCAGCAACAGGTTTGGCAGGGGACGGACGGCAGCCACCCTCTACGCCGGGCAAAGGTAGCGGTCTTTTGGCAGACAACGGCACACGGAGGGCAGAAAAATGCGTCGCGCCCGGCATGTCCCCTGCCCTGCGGGGAGGGACGGGGAGAGGCGGGGAGCAAGCGCACCTGTGCCCGCCGACGGGCTGTCCTGTGCCCGGCAGGGGGCAAAGGTGAGCCAGCGGGCGGGCACAGGTGTGCGCCTCGGGGCTGAAAGGCAGGCGTTTGCCCGGCCTCGGGAGGCCGGGGAGGGCATCAGGGCTTGGCCCAGAAGAGCTTGTCGTAGTAGGTGTCGGCGGCCTGCACGTCGTCGTAGTAGGGATTGTAGTTCACCTCGGTGGTGGGGTAACGCCAACGGTCGGGGACGTTGGGGACGGTGCCCGACACCTCGGGGTAGACGAGGCCCGAGGGATACCCCGTGCGGCGGATGTCGGCCCAAGCCTCACGACTGGAGAGGAAGCCGAAGTGCAGCCACTTCTGGGTGATGATGGCATCGAGCTTGTCGGTGTAGGCGGGGCTGTTCCAGCGTGCGTCGGCAAAGGCGGCTATCGCCTCGTCGGCGGGGACGGCATGGCGGCCTGCGTTCTCGCCCGTGCTGATGGAGTCATAATAGTACCACAGGCGGATGGACTGGGAGACGGCGGTCTTGAACTCCTGCTCGGCGCGGGCCAGGTCCTGGGCCACGCCGTAGCCCATAGCGTAGGCTTCGGCCTTGAGGAAATGGACCTCGGGCGAGGAGAGGATGAGCATGTCGAAGGCATCGTTCTCCCAGAAGAAACCTTGCTGGGTGATCTGCGAGAAGCCGGTGTTGCCCAGGTCGTCGTAGGCTTGCGAGCTGTAGTATTCGGAGTTCTCGTCGGTCTCCTCCAGGTCGGTGCCCAGGTAGCGGCCGGTGTCGGTCTGGCCGGTGACGCGGTTAAGGATGCTCACGGGATTGTAGTAGAGCAGCACGCGGGGGTCGTCGATGCCCTCCACGTAGGTGCCGCTAAGCGCGTCGCCGCTCTCCATGTCGTAGTTGCCGTGGCTCAACATGCGGTCGATGACGGCTCCCGAGGCACGGCGGTTCTCCACATAGTCGCCCAGGCCGCTTCCTGCTGTGAAGTTGAGCTGGCCCGACTTCTGGTTGGTAATGTAGACGTTGTGTGCCTGCTCCTCGATGAGGGGGTAGTCGGCGGGATTGTTCAGTATCTGCCGCACGATGGCACGCCCCTCTTCCTGCAAGGGTCCTTGGGAAGAGACGCGCAGGGCCAGGCGCAGGCGTAGCGAGTTGGCGTAGCGTGTCCACTTGTCGAGGTCGCCGCCGTTGATGTAGTCCTGGGTGCTGAAGCCGCGCGGCGACACCACCTGGGGGAAGCGTTCGGCTGCCGTGCCCAGGTCGGCAAGTATGGTGCGGTAGATGTCCTCGGCCTGGTCGTAGCGGGCGTAAGACTGCGCCACGTTGTTCGTTATGGGCAGCTTGCCGGCCCCGCTGAAGGGCATGTCGCCAAAGACATCTACCGTGGCCGAGAAGTAATCGTAGAGCTGCACCTGGGCGGCCAGCCGGAAGGCTTCGTCCTGTTCTTGCTGCCCGGGGGCCTCGGCGTTGTAGAGGGAGTCGAGCATGCGGTACTGCGCCAGGGCGGAATAGGCGTTGTTCCACTGCTCGTCTATGTAGGGCTGGTAGCCGGGCACGTACATGTCGCTGGAGCGCAGGTAACCGAAGGTCTGGGCATACTTGCCCACGAACTGGGAGTCGAAGCCGAAGAAGCGGTTGTACTCGTAGGTGTCGTAGACCTTGCACTTCTGGAACACACCTACCATGAGGTTGCTGATGGTGACGCTGCTCACTTTCGAGGGGTCCTCGTACTTGCTGTCGAAGTCTTCCTCGGTGCAGGCCGCAACGCCTGTCAGGAGGGCGGCGGCCAGACAGAAGGCGGTCAGGGAGTGCCTGTGGCCTTTGGCCGTCTTGCGGATATGCTTGGTTGTCGTTTTCATTGTCGTGTCTTATGTAAGGATGTTGGTATGCGGTGAAGGGCGGCTCAGAAGCTGGCACGCAACGTCAGTCCGAAGCTCCGGGTCGAGGCTGTGGAGTTTCCCACTACAGCCTGGTTGGCCCAGGAAGTGCCGACCGAAGACTCGGGGTCGTAGTTCTTCAACGCCTTGTAGAAATAAAAGAGGTTGCGGCCATAGACCGATACACTGAAACGCGTCATGCCCATCTTGGCTGCCACCTGCTTGGGGAACTGGTAGCTCAGGGTGAGTTCGCGCAGCTTGACATAGGAGTTGTCGAACACCGAGTGGCGGTAGGTGAGCTGCTCGGCAGCCGTGCCCCAGTTGTAGGTCTGGTTGTAGTAGTAGGCGGCGGGGATGATGCGGTCGTTGGGCAGGCCGGTCGAGGCCACGATGCCGGGCAGTATTATGCCGTCGTGGTAGATGACTTCTCCGTTGGGACCGGCCACAGTGGAAGGGTCGACCCGCACAGGCACGCCCGACGCGTTGTTGTCCCCCGGGTAGTAATAGGACAGACCTCCGCTCTCGGTGTCGCGATACTGCAACGACTCGGGTGTCAGACCTAAGCCCGTGGCGTACTGGTTCATCTCGTTGACCACATCTCCTCCTATGCGGAAGTCGATGGCAACGTCAAGGCTCAGGTCCTTCCAGGTAAAGGTGTTGAAGAAGCCTCCCGTGCCCTTGGGGTTGATGTTGCCCACCTTCTGCAGGTCGCTCTGGTTGAGGTAAAGGCCGTTATCCGAGACAAGGTAGTTGCCGTTGGCATCTGTCTGAGGAACGGCGGCGTAGATGTCGCCCATCGGCTGTCCCTCCACGGCACGGATCTGCACGCCGCTGCCGCCCAGGCTGGAAATCTCCAGGTAGGGCACTCCCTCGGCCAGCCGGACCACCTTGTTTTTGTACACGCCGTAGGTAGCCGTCACGTCCCAGCGGAAGTCACGCGTCTGTACCGGGGTGGCCGACAGCGACACGTCCCAACCCTGATTGGCCACTTCGCCGACATTCATCAGCACGTACTGCGCTCCCGAGCTCCACGGCTGGGGAGTGGACAATATCTGGTCTTTCACACGGTTGTTGTAATAGGAGATGTCGAAGCCCACGCGGTTGTTCAAGAAGCGGCTCTCCAAGCCTATCTCATACTCATACTTCTTCTCGGGGCGTATGTGCGCGTTGCCAAGCGAAGCGGGGATGGTGTTCCAAGTAAAGCCGTTGTCAGAGCCTTGCTCGTAGACGATGTTGGCGACGTAGGTCTCGGGAGCGTTGCCTACTACGCCATACGACAGGCGCAGTTTTCCCCAGTTCCACCACGAGGGCATGTGCAGGGCCTCGGTGAACATCCAGCTCAGGTTGCCCGAAGGATAAAAGAAGCTTTGGTCCTTCAGCGTGGAGGAGCGTTCCTGCCGCCCCGTCAGTTCCAGAAAGAGGTAGTCGTCCCAGCTCAGGCTCAGCGTGCCCATGTAGCCGGTCTTGAGCAACTCCATGCGTTGTAGGGTCGTGGTGGGGGTATAGCGGCTGGCGTTCAGGTCGAACCAGTTCTCGGTAGCCAGTCCTCCGTTGGTGCCCACGCGGATGTTGAACATGTTCTCGTAGCGTCCTGTCCACCCCGCCGTGGCCGCTATGCCGAAACGACGGATGGCGTAGTTGAAGTTGAGCATCACGTCACCATACACAATGTCGTAGCGGCGGTTGATGGCCTCGAAGCTGCCCGACGGGTCGTAGAGGGCGTTGGGACGCTCCGTTTCCTTGCTCAGGGTCTGTTTCACGTCGGTGAGGTCGGTCGACACTTGGGCACGCAGGTTCAGCCAGTCGGTGATTTGCCAAGTGGGCCGCACCATGCCTATCAGCCGGTTCTCGGTCTCCTCGCTGTGCTGGTGATACATGTTCCAAAGCATGTCGCGCACGCCCGTAAGGTAGTTCGGATTGTAAGCCCAGGACTCGTCGGGAGTCAGGGTTGCATCGCCACCCACGAAGGTGTTCTTGTAGCCCAGACTGGTGACGTAGGTGCGGCGCAGATAAGGTATGTCAAGAAACGTGGAGAAGGCGTTGCTGAAGCTGCCATAGAGGTTGAGCGATGTCTGCGCACGGTTCTCCACACTCTGCACGATGTAGTTCAGCGAGTACTCTATCGTCAGCGGTTCGAACAGCTTGTACATGCCCGTCAGCTTGAAGTTGTGTTTGCTGAAGCTGCCCGTCAAGGCGTTGGGCACTTCGTTCATATAGGTATACGAGAAGCGGTTGCTCGTCACCTCGGTGCCCTGCGATATGGCCACCGTGTAGGTTTGGTCCCAGCCCGTGCGGAAGAGTTCTTTCCAGGGATTGTCGGTCTGCGCCACATAGGGGCGCACCTTGCCGTCCCAGTAGAGCACGGGGGACCCGTCGTAGCGAGGACCGAACGACTGCGTGGTGCTGTAGAGGCTCTTGTAGGTCTGCCCGTTCCACGTGCGCTGATAGAAGCCACCCGTCTGCTTCTCGTAGTCGCTGTAGTCTATGTTGTAGCGGCCCGGACCGTAGACCGACTGCACCTTAGGCAGATAGGCGGGCACGTTGGCCGCCACCTGCGCGGTGAAGTCCACCGTCAGTTTGCCTTCCGAAGCACGCTTGCTGGTGATGACCACCGCTCCGTTGGCCGCCTCCGAGCCATAGAGGGCCGTGGCCGAAGCCCCCTTCAGGATGGTAATGCTCTCGATGTCCTCGGGATTGATGTCCACGATGCCGTTGGAACGTACACGCCCGTCGTTGCCAAACTCGGAGAAGTCCGACGAGTCGCCCGTGTTGCCGTTGCGGATAGGCACACCGTCCAGGATGATGATGGGCTGGTTGTTGCCCGTAATGGAAGTCAAGCCACGCACGTTGATGGACACGCCGCCAGCCGCACCACCTTGCGTCTGGTTGATGCGTATGCCCGGAGCCTTGCCGTAGAGGGCCGAGCCCAGATTGGGTGCCCCGGCCTTCACCAGATCTTCGGCATTGATGGTACTCACGGCATAGCCCAGCCGCTTGGTGTCTTTCTTGATGCCCATCGCGGTGACTACCACCTCGCCCAGCATCTGAGAGTCCTCGGCCAGCACCACGCGCAAGTCGCCCGTCGGCTGGCCTTCGAGCTGCACGTCCTGGGTCACAAAGCCCATATAGGCCACGGTAATGGCCTTCGTACCCGCCGGTACGCTGAGCACGAAGTTGCCGTCTATGTCGGTGATAACGCCAACGGTCGTGCCCTCCGGCACTACACTGGCACCTATGAGGGGTTCGCCTGCCGCGTCAGTGACAGTGCCCCGGACGGTCGTCGATGCTTCTTGTGCCACAGCCGTTCCTCCCAGGACAGACAGCAGCACACACATTGCCACAATGCCAAGAAAGCGCACGGCACGTTGCCACAACGCCTTCTCTCCTCTAACTCTTTTCATTTGCTCTATCTTGTTTAGTACACTTTTCCTCTCTACAGGCAACAGGCCACGCAACTTTGCGGCGACCTCCCGCCACGCCCAAGCCGATACAAACTTCATGCCAAAAGAGAGGAAGTATAAGAGCACGAAATAGTACACAGCTGATAAACAAAAACATACAGAATAAAATCCCTCAGCCGCTACCCGCCGGAAGGAGCCGGATGGGGAATGTGGAATTGTGGAAATGCTACACACCCGAGCTACGGTCACCCTGCTTCACACAAACCGGCCCCATCGGACGAGCAGCGAGAACGGATTGCGGAGCTTTTGCTGACAAAAAGACGGGAAGAGGGGCTTTTTGCTGACAAGGCATTGCTACAAAAAACGCAAAACAGAGGGAACTTCCGTGGGGCGGAAACCGCACCACCTGCCCCACAAGCCTTGTGGAAGGGGTCGGCGGAAGACAACCGCCGAAGTCGGAGAGGGTGTACGGACCTCGGCCCGCACCTTTCGCCCCGGGGTAGCAGAGGTGTGTCCGCCCGGCGGCGTTCTTTTCCCCTTCCGGGAACCGTCCTTCGCTCCCTCGGGAGGGGTGGGAAACGGTGCCGAAAGGGCTTCTTCCGCGCTATTTCGGCAGAGGCGTTTTCACGTACCGGCCTGGATATAAGAGAATAAGGGACTTTCCGTTTGAAAAATCGGCACCACCACTGCCCGCGCTCCGAAACAACGCACGCACGGGCAGCGGGCCAAACAAAATGACACGTTGCTCTCCGACAAGGGGCAGCGGGAGAACCGCTTTACTCCCCGAGCAAGCGGCGTATCTGCCGTTCGTCGGCCCGGAGCTGGGCCGAAAGAGCCTCGACGGAAGGGAACTTCTGCTCGGAGCGCGTGCGGCACACAAACGAAAGGGCGAGGCCGCGCCCATAGGCATCGCCACGATAGTCGAAGAGGTAGGTCTCAATGGTACGCTCGCTGCCGTTGTCCACCGTAGGACGATGGCCTATGCACGACATGCCTCCGTACTCCTGCCCGTCCAGCACGGCACGCACGGCATACACGCCGTCGGCCGGCACAATCTTGTCCGGGTCGCCCGGGCGCAGGTTGGCTGTAGGAAAACCAATGGTATGGCCCAGACGATGGCCTTCGACCACCGTCCCCGCCAACAGATAGGGACGGCCCAGACACTGGGCAGCCAGCTCCACCTGCCCCTCGTGCAACAGCCGACGCACGTAGGACGAACAGATGCGTTGCCCGCCCACCTGACAAGGGTAGCCCCGGGCAGGCAGCACGTCGATGCCCAGCTCCCGGCCATAGCGCACGTAGTCCTCGAAACCTTCGCTGCGGTTGTGCCCGAAGCGGTGGTCGTAGCCCACGACGAGCACACGCACGTTCCAGCACGCCCGCATCACTTCCATGAAACGGCGGGCAGGCATCTGGGCCACATGGCTGTCAAAGTCCACCATCAGACAATAGTCAAGCCCCGTCCCAGCCAGCAGTTGCACCTTCTCCTCGCAGGTGCTCACCATGCCTGGATTGTAGGCAGCATCCATCACGTGACGCGGATGCACCGGAAACGTGACCACAGCCGCCGCCAACCCCCGCTCGCTTGCGGCATGGAGGACTTGTTCGATGAGATAGCGGTGGCCCCGGTGTACGCCGTCGAAGAAACCGATAGTCGCCACGCATGGGCGTACAGGCTCGCCGTCAGGGGTATAGGTGCGCACAAGCCTCATAGCCGCCCCCTCCAGTCTTCGCGGGCCTGCGGTGTGTAGGTGTGCAAGCCCAGCCCGCGGGCGGCGCGGCAGTTGGCCTCCGAGTCGTCCACAAACAGCGTCTCGGCAGCACGGAAGCCGGTCTCGTCCAGCACGCGGCGAAATATCTCGGGGTCGGGCTTGGCCAGCTTCATGCGGTAAGACAGGAAAATGCGGTCGAAATAGTCGTCCACCGTCCGGCCACGGGCGGTAAAGTCGTAACGGCAGGCGTACTGCCAATGCAGGTTATTGGTATTGCTCAGCAGGCACACCGAGGCGTAGCGGCTGCGCAACTCGTCCAAGTAATCGAGCTTGTAAAGGGGGATGCCGTCGAGAAAGCTGTTCCACGCGCTGTCTATCTCGTCGTCGGTGGCGGGCCTTCCCAGGTGCCGACGGATGTGCTGGCGGAACTCGTCGTCGTCCATACGGCCTTCTTCGTAGAGGTTCAGAAAGCCCTGCTGGTGGCAGACGTCGAGCAACTGCTCCACATCTGCCATCCCCAGAGCCTGGAAACGGGCCACGCATCGCGCCTTGTCCAGGTCTATCAACACGCCGCCGAAGTCCAATATGAGGTTCTTGACTTTTGCCTCGGACATCTTACTTCTTCATTAAGCGTTTCACCAGACGGAAGACCTCGCCCACCCACAGGACTACCGATGTGCAGGCTATTATCTGGAGCCACGTCTGCCAATCGAGCGGCTCGGTGCGGAACACCTTGCCACCAAAGGTGACGATGATGAACTGCCCCACGAGGATTATCAACGCCACGCTGAGCATACCCAGCGCGTGGCTGGCATCCTTGAAGACGGAGTGAGTGGTGCCAAAGACGCTTGCGTTGAAGAGGTTCCAGAACTGCAACATGACAAACACCGTGAAGAAGACGGTGAGATAATGCACAGACATCTCGCCATTGGGCAACAGGCCGTCGGGCAACCCCTTGAAGTAGGCCAGCAGCCCCATCAGGATGACCAAGAAGGCCACTCCCACCCCAAAGATGTTATTGCGCATGGCCGGAGTGATAATAAAGTCCGTGCGCTTGCGGGGCTTCTCGTTCATCACGTCCATACTGGGCGAGATAGAGGCCAAAGCCATTGCCGCGAAGGTGTCCATGATGAGGTTCACCCACAGCATCTGTGTCACCGTCAGGGGCAACGAGGTCCCGAAGAAGGCGCCAAACAGCACGCTGAGAAGGGCCACAACGTTGATGGTGAGCTGGAACACGATGAACCGCTGGATGTTCTTGTAGAGCGAACGTCCCCACATCACGGCCGTAGCGATGCTGTGGAAGGAGTCGTCCAGCAGGGTGATGTCGCTGGCCTCCTTGGCCACCGAAGTGCCCGTTCCCATCGACAGTCCCACCTGAGCGTGGTTCAGGGCCGGCGCGTCGTTGGTACCGTCGCCCGTCACGGCCACCACAGCCCCCCTCTGCTGCAGGAGCTGCACCAGCCGCTGCTTGTCCATAGGACGGGCGCGGCTCATCACTTTGAGGTCCATCACGCGGTCCAAGGCTTCCTCGTCGCTCAGGGCGGCAAACTCCACGCCGGTGATGCGGTTGCGCTCGGTGTCGCCGGGCTGCCACAGCCCTATCTGGCGGGCAATCTCGGTAGCTGTGCCCGGAGTGTCGCCCGTCACAATCTTTACACTGATGCCGGCCGACTGGCATTTCTTCACGGCTTCGGGTACGTCGGGACGGATGGGGTCGCTAATGGCAAAGATGCCCAGGAACGTCAGCCCGCCCTCGGACACCAGCGCGGCGCAGTCGTCGGAAGCCCCGGCAGGCACCTCTTTATAAGCCAGCCCCAGTGTGCGCATGGCTTTGTTCTGATAGGCCAACAGTTGTTCGTTGTAGGCTGCAATCTGCTCCTGCCCAAGGTTGCTGCACTTGCCCATCACAATCTCGGGGGCACCTTTCATATACAGGATACGTTTCTTCTGTACCGGAGAGTCCACCAATGTGGCCATATACTTGCGTTCGGTCGAGAACGTCAGCTGGTTCACTACCTTGGCCGCCTCCCGCAGCTTCATGTAGTCCTGCCCCTTGCCGTTGAGCCACAACAGGAGGGCTATCTCGGTGGGGTTACCCACGCCGGTGGGTTTCTCCCCGGGTGCCTTTTCTTCGAGAAAGGCCGTCGAGTTGGCGGCAATCCCTTCGGCTATCAGGCCGGGGCGGCTCTCGTCCAGCTGCGCATCATACACTTGCATGAGGTTCTGGGTAAGCGTGCCGGTCTTGTCGGTGCAGATGACAGTGATGGCACCCATCGTCTCGCAGGCGTGCATCTTCCTCACCAGATTGTTGGTCTTTAGCATCCGGCGCATGTTCAAAGCCAGGCTGAGGGTGACACTCATGGGCAGCCCCTCGGGCACGGCCACCACAATCAGCGTGACGGACATCATGAAATACTTCAGCACGATGCGGGCAATGTCGAGCCACTGCTGCCAGCCCGCCACATCGTGCAACTGCAAATAGCCGTACAGGTCCTTCGTGGTGAAGATGACGAACGTCAGCGCGGCAATGGTAAATCCGGCCTTACCGATGAGACTGGCCAGCTTGGACAACTGAATGTTCAGCGGTGTCTGCTCCTGGCTCTGCTCGGTGGCCTGTCGGGCAACCTTTCCTATCTCGGTAGCATCGCCCACCTGCTCCACCCGCATGATGCCGTGTCCGTCGGTCACTGTGGTGCCGCGCATCACGCTGTCCGACGGATAGGTAGCATCCTCGTCGAAGTCGGCCTCGTTGGTAGTCTTGTTTACCATAAGCTCGCCCGTCAGGCTCGCCTCGTTCACCTGCAACGAGACGGCCTCCAGCAACTTGCCGTCGGCAGGCACCTCTTCGCCGGTATTCAGGATAACGATGTCGCCCACCACCACGTCTTTGCGGGGTATCTCGTGCACCTTACCGTTGCGGATGACCGTCACCGGGGTCTCCTCGCCCACTTGGTTCAGCAGGTCGAACTTTTTGTTTGCATCGTACTCAAAATAGAAACCGATGCCCGTAGCCAGAAAGATGGCGAAGAAAATGCCGATGGTCTCGGCGTATTCGTTCTCAATGATGGAGAAGACCAAGGAGAAGGCCGCTGCCACCAGCAGCACCCTGATGACCGGGTCCTGAAACTTCTCCAGATAAAGTTTCCATACGGAAGGGCGTTTGGGGGGAGTCAGCAGGTTCGCCCCATGCTCGGCGCGGCTGCGCCGAACCTCTTCGTCGGTCAGGCCGACGTTGTGAAATCCTTCTTTGGTTGCATTCATGTGCTTTGACGTTTCTTAGTCTGTTCTACTTTGCTTTATAGCGTGGCAAAAGTAGGGAAAATCGGTGGAATAACCACAGCCGAGAGGCAAAACAAACTGTCCGGCTTTGAAAATCGGGGTCCGGCACCACCTTGCACCCCGCCGGCCTCCGCCTTGCGTCCCGCCGCCCGGCGGCATTTCCCCCCAGCCCCCGCCCTTCGCCCACGGCAGAGGCAGAGGTGCGCCAGCGCGGGGGCACACCTCTGCCCCTTGGCGGGCAGCCCTGTGCTCCCCGGCGGGCGAAGGTGTGCCCGGAGGGAGACACAGAAAGACACATGAGGGCGTGGCCTGCCACGGCCACGCCCTCATACCTGTTGTCTGGGGCGGCTCTGACTACAGAGCCGTATGGTCAATGCCTGCGGCCCTTGCGCTCGGGACGTTCGGTGTAGCCCTCGGGCTTGGGGATGAGCACGCGGTGGGACAGTTTGAACTTGCCCGTCTTGGGGTCTATCTCCATCAGCTTCACGTCGATGTCGTCGCCCTCTTTCAAGCCGGCCTCTTCGACCGTCTCCAGCCGCTTCCAGTCAATCTCGGAAATGTGCAGCAGACCGTCCCTGCCCGGCAGGAACTCCACAAAAGCGCCATAGGGCATGATGGAACGCACCTTGCCGTGGTAGACCTCGCCCACCTCGGGGATGGCCACGATGGCCTTGATGAGGCGCACGGCGTCGTCGATGCTCTTCTTGTTCGTTCCGGCAATCTCGATGTGCCCCTCGTTGCCCACCTCTTCGATGGTGATGACGGCGCCTGTCTCGTCCTGCATACCTTGTATTATCTTTCCGCCCGGGCCAATTACTGCGCCGATGAACTCCTTGGGTATCGTCATGGTCTCGATGCGCGGAGCGTGCGGCTTCAGGTCGGGACGCGGCTCGGCGATGCACTCCGTCAGTTTGCCAAGGATGTACTCGCGCCCCTGCTTGGCTTGCAGAAGAGCCTTCTCGAGGATGTCGTAGGACAGGCCGTCCACCTTGATGTCCATCTGCGTGGCGGTAATGCCGTCCTTGGTGCCCGTCACCTTGAAGTCCATGTCGCCCAAGTGGTCCTCATCGCCCAGAATATCGGACAGGACGGCATACTTGTCCTCGCCCGCATTCTTGATAAGCCCCATTGCGATGCCCGACACGGGCTTGTTTATCTTGACACCGGCATCCATCAGGGCCAGCGTACCGGCACACACCGTGGCCATCGAAGAAGAGCCGTTGGACTCCAGAATGTCCGACACCACGCGGATGACGTAAGGATAGTCGGCGGGAATCTGGTTCTTCAGGGCGCGCCATGCCAAGTGGCCATGGCCAATCTCGCGACGGCCCACGCCGCGCTGTGCCTTGGCCTCGCCCGTGGAGAAGGGCGGGAAGTTGTAGTGCAGCAGGAAACGCTCCTTGCCGTGCACCAGCACGTCGTCGACAATCTTCTCATCGAGCTTCGTGCCCAACGTCACCGTGGCCAGTGCCTGTGTTTCGCCGCGCGTGAAGATGGAAGAGCCGTGAGGGCCGGGCAGGGGTCCTGCCTCGCACCAGATGGGCCGGATGTCGGTCGTCTTACGTCCGTCGAGACGCTTGCCCTCGTCGAGGATGCAGCGGCGCATGGCCTCTTTCTCCACGTCGTGATAGTAGCGGTCTATCATGGGTCCCTTTTCCTCCAGTTCCTCCTCGGTGTAGCGGGCCTTGAACTCCTCGCAAATAGCGTCGAAAGCATCCTGCCGCTCGTGCTTGTTCGTATTGCCGCTGGCGGCCACGGCATAAGCCTTGTCGTAGCAAGCCTCGTGCACGGCCTTGCGCAGGTCTTCGTCGTTCACCTCGTGGCAGTACTCGCGCTTCACGGTCGAGCCCACCTCCTCGGCAAGCTCCATCTGGGCCTTGCACTGCGGCTTGATGGCTTCGTGGGCGGCCTTCAAGGCTGCCAGCAAGTCTTGCTCGGAAACCTCCTTCATCTCGCCCTCCACCATCATGATGTTCTCGTAGGTGGCACCCACCATGAGGTCCATGTCGGCCTGGGCCAGCTGCTCGAAGGTGGGGTTGATGACAAACTGTCCGCCGATGCGTGCCACGCGCACCTCCGAGATGGGGCCGCCAAACGGGATGTCGGACACGGCCAGGGCAGCCGATGCGGCCAGACCGGCCAAAGCATCGGGCATGTCTACGCCGTCGGCCGAGAAGAGGATGATGTTGACATACACCTCGGCGTGGAAATTATCGGGGAACAGGGGGCGCAGGGCACGGTCGACAAGGCGGCATGTCAGGATTTCGGCATCCGAGGCGCGGCCCTCGCGCTTGGTGAAACCACCCGGGAAGCGTCCGAAGGCGGAGAATTTCTCTTTATACTCTACTTGCAGCGGCATGAAGTCGGTTCCGGGAACTGCATCTTTTGCGGCACAAACAGTAGCCAGCAGCATGGTGTTTCCCATGCGCAGCATCACAGCGCCATCTGCCTGTTTTGCCAGCTTTCCCGTTTCGAGCGTGATGGTTCTTCCATCGGGCAGCTCGATCGTCTTAACGATTGGGTTAATCATAAAATCTTTTGTTCTTTTTCTCTGTTTTCTTACAAAATCGCGCAAAGATACGCATTTTCTCCCGTAAGCCCGTGGATATGAGCGAAAAAGTTTCTCGCGGAACCTGTTTTTCACATTCCAAGGCCGTCGCGCCCGGCCTTTCAGCGAGCCTTCACCGCTCTTCCGAGCAGCCGATGCAAATGAGCAGGCAGGAGCAAAGCGAAGGAGCAAAACCAATGATTTACAGCCACTGGACAAACCGTGAGCCCCCCCCTTTCCGGGCGCACCTCCACCCCCACGGCAGCACACCTGTGCCCCCATACGGACACAGGTGCGCCAGCCCGGGAGCAAAGGCGTGCCCGCACGTGCCTGTCCCACGCGACCCGACAGCCTGCTTGCCCGACAACCCATGCCTGCTCCATCGGAAGAAAATCCGCACTCCCGTAAAAAGATTTGGCGAAAAAAGTTTTACTTCAGAAACATTTCCCTATCTTTAAGGCTAAATTCTCTTCAGCTCTTAGAGCCGACTCTGCCCCGGCAGGCAAGCTCGGGCGGACAAAGAACCGAATGCTAACCATTAAACACATATCCTATATGAAACACTTCACAATCTTTTACCTGACGAGCCTCCTTTTCCTTGCTGCCGCGTGCAGCGACGAGGAGAGCGACCCTTTCGGCGGATGGGAGAGCGGCATCGAGCTGTCTGCCGAGAGCGTGACCCTGAGCAACGATGCCCCGTAGCAGACCGTCTACGTGGGCGAAGGGCAAGGCGGATGGTACATCACCGCCGTGACGACCGACGACAACAAGACTGTGCTGGAGCAGCAGGAACAGGAAGCCCTGCGCGGCGGGGCGGACTTTGAACGCGCCTTCGACTGGCTCACCGTGAAGGTGGAGGGCAACGCCATCGGCCTGACGACTGCCGAGAACGCCGGGTGGGACCGCACGTTTGTCATCGACCTGGCCGCATATGGCTGCGTGGCACGCATCACGGGCGGGCAACTGGCCCACAGCGACGGCACGCCCCTGACGGCTACGCCCCAGGACGTAAGGCTATCGTTCCGGGGCGGAAGCGCAACGGTAGAGACCGGGAAAGATAACTGGTGGGTGGCCTCGGTACTACTGGGCGAAACGCCGTACGAACCCTACGACGGGGCGGACAAAGGCATCGGCGAACGACCGAAAGAGCGGACGCTGGACAAGACCTTCGGGTGGCTCGGCGTGAAGGCGGAGGGCACACAACTGGTTCTGTCGGCTGAAAAAAACAGGCTGGACCAGAGCCAGACGTTTGCCATCACACTGACCGACGGGACACAAGAGTGCACCGTGACGGGACAACAATACTGCATCTACAACGAGCTTAAAGATAACGGCGCAAACTGAATTACGTCCGAAAGCGTGGAGCCCGGCCCCGAGAGAGAAACGGGCGTGCAGCACGCCGAATAGCGGACACAGACATTAACCTTAGCAACAGGAGGAACAACAATGAAGAAACATCTCATCCTTTACTTGACGGGGCTGCTCTGCCTCGCCACCGCATGCAGCGACGACGACGGCAACGCCACCGACCCGTGGGCGGGCGGCATAGAGCTGTCGGCCGAGAACGTGACCTTCAGCGACGCAGCGCCGTCGCAAACCATATATGTAGAAAACGGACAAGGCGGCTGGTGCATCACCCGCGTGACGACCGACGACACCGAGACGCTCCTGAGCCAGACCGAGCAGGAGGCCCTGCGCGGCGGGGCTGCCTTTGAACGGACGTTCGACTGGCTCGGCGTGGCCGTGGAGGACAACGCCATACGACTGACGGCCAACGGCAGCAGCGCGCAGGAACGCACCTTCAGCATCGACCTGCAAGCCGGCTACAGCACGGCACGCATCGCGGGCAGCCGACCGGGAACGGGCTACGAGCCGCTGGCCGCCACGCCCCAGGACGTAACAATGGCCTTCTGGGGCGACACGGTAACGGTGGAGACCAACAAGGACACGTGGTGGGTGAAGTCCGTGCAGCTGCTCGACGCACATGGGCCTGCCGGGGAAGCGGAGCACCTCTACGAATGCGAGACCCCGGCATGGGCACCCGGCACGAGGCCGGACGGATGGGCATTTGCCGAGTGGTTCGACTGGATTAAAATACGGGTGGACGGCACGCGGCTCGTGCTGTCCACCGAGGGAGCCGACTCTGCCTACGACTTTGCCATCACACTCACCACAGGCAGCGAAGAGTGCACCATAACCGGGAAAATAGACGAAATGCTTTACGGCATCGACATCCCCACGGGCGAAATAGCCGTCGCACCCGCCAGCGTGGAGCTTGCCCCCGAAGGAGGCGAAGCGACAATCAGCGTCCACTCCGAGACGTGGTACTTCAACCGCATCAACGTGAACGGCGAGGACCACCGCTTTGGAGACCCCACACGGCTCGAACAAATCAAAGACCGGAAATACGAACTAACAATCGGGTGGCTCACGGTGGAAGTCGACGGCTACGACCTGAAGGTGAGCGCCGCGCCCAACAAGACGGGTGAGGACCGGACGTTCGAGGTCGAAGTAACCACGTTCTACAACAGCGGCATAGTCACGGGCGTACAAAAGGGGCAGTAACCGCCGCCGCCCGCAAAACACGGGGAGAGGGCTGCCGCACAGGACCACGCGAACGCCCCGACCTCCCCGCCAACCGGAAGCCCTCCTCTGACCGCCCTGCACAGAGGAGGGCTTCGCACATATCCACCAAGGAAGACACACCAAGAAGCGGCCTCTCAGCCCCACTCCACGCCACACGCAAAAACATCGCCCGCCCACGTCGCCCGTCACCTGCCCCGGCACTTGACAACCGACAGCCCCTCCGCCCCTTCCGGGCACACCCGTGCCCGGAAAGCTCGGTTCCACGCGTCCCGCCAGCCCACTTGTCAACCCCAACTAATCCAGTTGCACGAGCACACCCTACGCAGCCCATAAAAAAAAAATGCGCATTCCCCCAAAAATAAATCGCTAAAACAGTTTTATTTCAGGATTATTTCTTTATCTTTGTAGCGACTTCTCATTTTCCTTGTTCAAATGGAACCTCTTCCATCGAATGAGCCTGAGAAGACAAAGTACATGTTAAACACATAAAAAAAACACACACATTATGAAAAAGGTTATTTATGTTGCTTCGCTACTTTGCTTATGCGCATGTAGCAACGAGTTTGACACTGCGCTTGAGCAACAACAAGAAAAGCAGGCCGCCAATGAGATCGCCGCCACACACCGCGTAGACCAAGAAAAAGCCTTGGAACAAGCCAACCTCATCTTGGAATTTCCACAGACTCGTTCAACGACAAATCTAAAGGTCGACTATGTGATTGACAAAAAAGCCACAACCCGCAACATCTGCGGCAACAACGACACCGTGGCCTACATCTTCAACTGGGGAGAGGACGACGGATTTGCCATTGTCGCAGCCGACGACCGGGTGTTCCCAATCTTAGCCTATTCCGACAAAGGAGCCTTCAAAAATGAGAAAGGTAGTTTGCCCGAAATTTATTTCACATCGAAAATAGGAGACTACATTCAAAAAGAAACAGCACAATCTGCCCAAACACGCGGTACCATACCTGACGACTTCGTTGGCATACCTATCTACCGAAAAGTAGAACGAGGCCCCTATATGACCTCAAGCTGGTGCTGGGGACAAAAAGAAGGCACGAACGACTGGGCTAAATATGTACACGAAAAGCACCCCGGGGCTGCTATAGGATGCGTTGCAGTAGCAACAGCTTCAATCATGGTACATTGCAAAGACGCTCTTTACTATCATGACACGTTCCTTCCCCTTGATCGGATACGTGAAGGCACAAGGAACTGGCAAGGAAGCATCGATCCATCTATCGAGCCTTTACCACGAGAAGAAGCCATCGATTATGCTGCAAAAATGCTTGCTTGGGTCGGAGAAGATGTGCACATGGATTATGGCATTAACGAGAGTGGAGCAATCCGTCAATACGCTTACCAGCTATTGAAGGACTTAGGCTTTGAATGTCCTACAGTACAAGAAATCCCCTATGATTTGGATGAGGCTTTCAACTATTTCTTGTCAGACCACCTCTTACTTGTAAGCGGATTTGGCTATACGAAAGAGACCAATAAGTACGTAGGCCACTTATGGGTTGCCGATGGGTATATGTATTGGAACATATGCGGACAATCAGGAGGCCAATTAGTAACCATAGGTACCACTCCACTATCTATCCGATTTGACTGGGGAGCTGCGGGCTATTACAATGGCTATTACAACGGAGAGGTATTCTTCTCAGGCCTTGCTACTTACGATAGAAACCTTGCTCTGTTCCCTGTAAAAGTAGAAAATCCCGAGTCTATCTTCTGGGACGTCTACAGGCCTGACGACCCTAATTATAATGAAGACGATGACGACGATCCCTTCTGGGGTTCAGGAAACTAACTCTAAAAACTATCCATTATGAAGAAACAAGTTTTTTTGTATCTGACATGTCTCGCACTACTCGCTACCGCATGTGGCGAAAGCGAAGACAGGATAGCTCCACCTATAGGAAACAACATTGAGCTATCCGATGAAACCGTGGCATTCGACGAAAGCAACCAGACGAGAACCATCTATGTGGACGAGGACCTGAAGGACTGGTGCATCACGGCCGTGACGACCGACGGCAACACAACCTCGCTGAGCGAGGCCGACAAGGAAGCCATACGCAGCGGCGAGGGATTTGAGAAGACGTTTGACTGGCTCACCGTGGCGGTCGACGGGAACGCCATCGCGCTGGATGCCGCCAAGAACGAGACGCAGGAAGAACGGACGTTCAGCATCGACCTTGAGGCCGACGGCTGGGTGGCTCGCATCACGGGAAGCCAGACGACTGACAAGAGCGCCATCGTGGCAACCCCCAACCCAGTGGAACTGTCGTTCAAAGGCGACACCGCAGCAGTGGAGACAGGAAACGACACGTGGTGGGTGACGCAAGTGACGGTAGAGGGACAAACGTTTGTGCCCGACGGCCTGCCCGATGACGGGAGCCGCCCGCAAGACAGAGCCATAGACCAGAGCTTCGACTGGCTGAACGTGAAAGTGGACGGCAGCACGCTGGTACTGAGCGTAGCCGGAGAAAACCACGACGACGACCTTGCCTTCGACGTGACGCTGAGCAACGGCACAAGCACATGCACGGTGGAAGGGAAGCGACTGGGCTGGCCCACGGGCTACTACGACGGAGAAAGCACCATAAAGACTACACCGGGCAGCATCGTCTTCGACAGCCAAGGAGAAACGGTCTTCGTGGAGACCGACTGCCAGAACTGGTGGTTTACGAACATCACGGTGGACGACGAAAGCCGCTACCTGGGACTCGCCTTGCAGGAGGACAAGGACAAGCTGACCAACGAACGGCAGTATAAACGAACCTTCGACTGGCTCACCGTGGAGGTGGTAAGCAACGGCCTGAAACTGACCGCCGCTCCCAACACGGACGGCTACGGACACACGTTCGAGATAGAAATCTTCAACTACTACCAGACGGGGTACATCAAAGGCATGCAACGCGCCCAATAAGCCACGGAAAAACGGGAAAACCCGACACCAATAAAAGAAGACCATAGCACGATGCTCCACAAAGGGCACGGGCTATGGTTTTCTTTTGCCCCATGTCCCGTCCCTCCGCCCCGCCCGGTGGCGAACCTTTGCCCCCGGGGCAGCGCACCTGTGCCCCCGCGCGGGCACAGGTGCGCCAGCCTGGGAGCGAAGGCGTGCCCGCAAGGCGGGGCGGAGGACCAAGGCTGGAGGCCAACCCCAAAACGACAGACAACCCGCGAAGGACGAAAAGGAGCGAAGAAGGCGGAAAAAACGCGGAGAGGGGAGAAAGGAAATAGTTAAACCTCTTTTATTATAGCAAAAATAAAATTAATTTCGCAGCTAGTTTCCTTCCCTCCTCAAGAAGGAACGGACTGCCGGACCACGCAACGGGGAGAGAGGGAGCACAAACGAACCCGAACGTTTAACCTGAAAAAGAAACTCAAACCGACCCATGAAAGTAAACCAAACCCTGCTGTCGCGCACGATAGCCTTCCTGCGCTTCCCCCTGGCCGCCGCAGTGGTGCTGCAACACTCCGTACTCGACAGAGTAAACGTAGGCGGACAAATGCTGATGTCGATGGAGGATTACCCCGTCTATTACCACGTGGGTTACTGCCTGTCGAAGGTGTGCATGCGCATCAGCGTCCCGACGTTCTTCATCATTTCGGGCATCCTGTTCTTCTACCGCATGGACGGCTTCACGTCGTCGGACTACGGCAACAAACTGCGGAAACGGCTGCGCACGCTGCTGGTGCCCTACGTGCTGTGGAACCTGATAGTCATCTTGCTGCTGTCGCTCGCATGGGTAGTGTTCCCCGGCCTGATGTCGGGGAACAACAAGCCGCTGATGGACTACACGGCCGGCGACTGGCTGGCAGCCTTCTGGAACGTCACGGAGGGGTTCTTCCCGGTAGACGGGCCGATGTGGTACGTGCGCGAACTGATGGTGATGGCGGTGTGCTCGCCCGTAATCTACGTGCTGGTGAAGCACCTGCGCCACTGGGCATTGCTGCTGCTCGGAGCCGTGTGGCTGTCGGGCTGGATGGTGATGGAAGTACCAGGCTTCAACATGGAAGCGTTCTTCTTCTTCTCGGTAGGTGCCTACTTCAGCGTGAACAAGAAGGACCCGACGGAGCTGCTGCGCCCCTGCTTCCCCGCAGCACTGGTGCTGTGGCTGCTGCTGGCCGCGTCGGTAGGCTTCGTCCTGCAACAACCGGCGGAGGGGTATCTCACCCGCCTGAGCGTACTGGCGGGCGTGGTGGCCGTGAGCAGCATGGCTGTCCGCTTCGTGGAGAAAGGCCGCTGGAGGGCGAACGAATTCCTGAGCGACAGCAGCTTCTTCGTCTTTGCCTACCACTCGATGTTCCTGCTTTTCGTGATGAAGTTCGCCCTGAAGATTGCCGTACCGCAAACGGAAGCGGGCATGTTCCTGCTCTACTTCGCCTGCCCGGTGGTGACCATAGCGGTGGGACTGGGGCTGTACTACCTGCTCAGGCGGTTCGCACCGCGACTGACTGCCCTCCTCACCGGAGGACGGTAGGCCCGGACGCACGCCGCCCGCAACCGGCGGGAGCGTGCAGGCCCTCGGCCGACGGGACAAGCATCCGGCAAAGGAAAAACGAGAAAGCCCTCCTCCGCAACAATCTGGCGGGGGAGGGCTTCGTGCTATTGCATAGCGGGAAAACGAGAGATTACTTCACTTCCCAGGTGTCGTTCGTCAGGAGCAGTTCCTCGAAGTTGTGGTAGTTCTTCTTACCGCTCACCTCGTCGATCTGGGCGTGTACGGCCTCGTCGTAGGTGGGAGCCTCCACGTCGCGGATTACGCCGAGTGCCACGGGGAAGTCGGGCCCTTCCATCAGGGCGAGCTTCAGCTGCAGGGTGTTGTCCTGGCAGTGGGCATCGTGCACGAGGATGTCCTTCTCGGTGATGCCGTTCTCGCCCAGGCGGACAACCTTCAGGCCGAACCCTTCCTGCACGAGGCCAAACTCGTGGTTCTCACCGAAGAGCATGGGCTTGCCGTGCTCCAGGTAGATGGCGTTCTTGGCACGCCCTTCCTTGGTGTAGACCGACTCGTGGGTGCCGTTATTGAAGATGACGCAGTTTTGCAGGATTTCGCACACGGCGGCACCCTTGTGGTTGTAGGCAGCCTTGAGGATTTCCACCGTACCGGCAGCGTCGGTGGCCACGGCGCGGGCAAAGAACCGTCCGCGGGCGCCAAAGCACAGCTCGGCGGGGTGGAAGGGGTCTTCCACCGTGCCATAGGGCGACGACTTGCTGACGAAGCCGCGCGGCGAGGTGGGCGAGTACTGTCCCTTGGTGAGGCCGTAGATGCGGTTGTTGAGCAGAATCATATTGAGGTCGATGTTGCGGCGCACTGCGTGGATGAAGTGGTTGCCGCCGATGGCCAGTCCGTCACCGTCGCCCGAAATCTGCCAGATGGTGAGTTCGGGGTTGGCCA
Source organism: uncultured Bacteroides sp. (assembly GCA_944321465.1). GTDB lineage: Bacteria > Bacteroidota > Bacteroidia > Bacteroidales > Bacteroidaceae > Bacteroides. The sequence goes on along the minus strand of CALULL010000008.1, from coordinate 71,149 downwards.
CCTTGGCACCGGTGGAGATGGCAGCTGCACGCCCGTGCACGGTCTGCATGGCGTAGGTGTTCATGTAGTAAGGCAGACGGCTGGAGCAGCCTATGCCGGAGATGACGGCAGTCCGCCACGGATCTACGCCGATTTCGGCCATAGCTTTGTGCAACGAGGCCAGGAAGAAGTGGTCGCCGCAACCCGGACACCAGCGGGGTTGTCCTTTCTTGAAATCTTTTGCTGTATATGTCATGATATTGTTCCTTTTAAGTGAATGGAAGCCGCTACGGCGCGTCGCGCCGCGACGGTTGCCGTTATTTGTTTAAGATGTTGTTGAAAGCCTCGACCAACTCGGCAACGACGAAGGGTTGTCCTTTCACCTCGTTATACTGGTAGGGGGCGAAATTGTCTACTTTCATTCGCAGGTAGGCGGCGAACTGTCCGAGGTTCTGCTCGGCCACTACCACCTTTTTATACTTCTTCAGGACTTCCGCCGTGTTCTTGGGCAGGGGATTGATGTAGCTGAAGTGTGCCAGGGCAACTTTTTTACCTTGGGCTATAAGCTCGCTCATGGCAGAGAAGAGGTGTCCGTAGGTTCCGCCGAAACCTACGATAAGCAGGTCGGCATCGTCGGCACAGCCCATCACCTTAAGGTCGGGCACAGGTATCTTGGCAACCTTTTCGGCACGCAGGCGGCACATCAGGTTGTGGTTCTCGGGGTCGGTAGAGATGGCTCCGGTGTTGCTGTCTTTCTCCAGGCCGCCCAAGATGTGCGTGAAGCCCTCGCGACCGGGAACGGCCCAATAGCGCACACCCGTCTCAGGATTACGACGGTAGGGGGTGTAGCTGCCCTTCATCTCTTCGGGAGCATAGGGCGGATTGATGGCCGGATAGTCGGCCAACTTGGGCAGACGCCAAGAGGCAGAACCGTTGGCCACGTAGCCATCGGTGAGCAACACCACGGGAGTGAGATGCTCCAAAGCTATCTTACAAGCCATATAGGCGGCATCGAAGCAGCCTGTGGGCGAGGTAGCGGCAATGACGGGCATGGGGCTTTCGCCGTTGCGGCCGAAGAGAGCCTGCAACAGGTCGGTCTGCTCGGACTTGGTGGGCAGGCCGGTAGAGGGTCCGCCGCGCTGAACGTCGAGCACCACGAGGGGCAGCTCGGTGATGACGGCCAGGTTCATGGCCTCGGACTTGAGGCAGACACCGGGACCAGAGGTGGACGTAACGGCCAACGCCCCGGCAAAAGAGGCACCGATGGCCGTGGCGCAACCCGAGATTTCGTCCTCGCACTGCACCGTCATAACGCCCAGCGACTTGTGCTTGGCCAGCTCGTGAAGTACGTCGGTGGCGGGAGTAATGGGGTAAGAGCCAAGGAAGAGCTTCAGCCCGGCTTTTTCGGCAGCGGCTATGAAGCCATAGGCCGTGGCCTTGTTGCCGGTGATGTCCATATAGCGTCCGGGCACCTTCTCCTTGCTCTCGATGCGACACGTGGCATGGGCGATGGAGGCGTGCGTATTGTGACCGAAGTCCCACCCGGCATGTACCACCTTGATGTTGGCCTCGGCGATGGCGGGCTTCTTGGCGAACTTCTCGCGCAGGAAGTTCTCGGCAATCTTCAGGTCGCGGTCGAAAAGCCAGCACACAAGGCCGACAGCAAACATGTTGCGGCACTTCAGCATGGCTTTGTTGTCCATGCCCGTGTCGGCCAGACAGTCTTTCACCATCTGCGTCATAGAAGCCGCAATGATTTCCTGCTTGATGCCCAGCTCCTCAATGGGGTTTTCGGTCTTGAACTCGGCCTTGTCCAAATCGGACTGCTGGAAAGCGTCCGTGTCTATTATAATAGTTCCGCCCGGCTTGACGAACTTATACTGCGTCTTCAGCGCGGCAGCGTTCATGGCAATCAGAACGTCGCACTTGTCGCCGGGGGTGTACACCTTTTTAGCGCCGATGTGAACTTGGAAACCGGACACACCTGTCAGCGACCCCTGCGGGGCCCGGATGTCTGCCGGATAGTCGGGAAAGGTGCTGATGTCATTTCCCACCGTAGCCGATACTGTAGAGAAGATGTTACCGGCAAGCTGCATACCGTCGCCGGAGTCGCCAGAGAAGCGGACTACCACTTCGTCCAGGTCTTTGACCATCATGTCGTTTGTCATAATATGATTTAATAAATTTAGTATTAGACAGCAAATAAGTTTTGCTTGGCGCACAAATGTCGGAAAGTTAATCGGATTGGCAAAGCTTTTTTGAGGGAAAATCTGCGAACGTATGGGAAAATCGGTGAAAAGCAGTATCTTTGCATCGGAATTGGCTTATGCTATCGCTTTTACTACCGTTTTGGCCTTGTAGTTCAACGGATAGAATAGAAGTTTCCTAAACTTTAGATAGGGGTTCGATTCCCCTCGAGGCTACGAGTTCCTCCTGTCGGCACAAGCTGGCAGGAGGAACTTTGTCTTCATACCGTCCCGTGCCCCGGGACGGACACCAAGGCCATCGCCAGCCACCCCATCCACAGCAACCGACAAGAACGCCCACAGGTGCGAACCTTTCCCTCCCTGCGGGCACAGGTACGCCCCCGCAGGGGTGCAGGACTGCCAGCCGGCGGGCGTACCTGTGCCCGCAGGAAAGGAAAGCCGTTCACCGACCGACGCACACAAACGCAACCGGGAGGGCACGCGCCTGCAAAGGCACATACCCTCCCGGAACAACGACGGGCGACCACAAGGCCGCCCGTCGTCTATAGGATTTCAGTCAGCTGAACAGTCTTGCTTACTTCTGGCCTCCGATGGCTTTCTCTGCCGGAGCGGCACTGTTCTTACGCATAATGTAGTAGGCCACAGGCGAAGCGACAAACAACGAAGAGAACGTACCGAACACAACACCCAAAATCATGGCAAACGAGAAGCTGCGGATGGACTCACCTCCCAGGATGAAGATGATGACCAGCACGATGAGCGTGGACGAACCGGTGTACAACGTACGCGTCAGTGTGGAGTTCAGCGAGTCGTTGAACAAGGTGAACTTGTCACGCTTCGGGTAGAGGTGGAAGTATTCGCGCACACGGTCGAAAATCACCACCTTGTCGTTGATGGAGTAACCGATGGCCGTCAGTATGGCACCGATAAACGTCTGGTCTATCTCCATGGAGAACGGCAGGATGCCCCAGAACATAGAGTAAACGCCAAGTATCAGGATGGTGTCGAACGCCAGGGCGGCAATGGAGCCGACACTGTAGGCGATGCTGCGGAAACGGAACAGGATGTAGAGGCCGATGGCAAGCAGGGCGAAGACAACGGCCCAGACGGCTGCCACCTTTATTTCGTCGGCAATGCTCGGACCCACCTTCTGCGAGCTGATGATGCTGCCGCCGGTGTGGTTGTCGCGGTCGATGAAGGTCTCCAGCGAGATGTTCTGCGTGAGCAACGGCTTGAGGCACTCATAGAGTTTGGCTTCTATCTCGGTGTCGACGTTATTGCCCTCCTCGTTGATGCGGTAGTTGGTGCTGATGCGCACGGTCTTGCCGTCGGTTCCGATGGCGATTACCGTCACGTTGGCATCTTCGAGCTGGCCCTCCAAGAGTTCGCGCACCTGCTCAGGTTCGATGGACTGCTCGAAACGTACCTGATAGTTGCGGCCTCCGGTGAAGTCAATGCTCTCGCTAAGCCCACGGGTAAAGAGGAAACCAAGACAAACCACCACAATGGCAAGGGCAGTAGTGAGCCACGTACGGTTGCGTCTCATAAAGTCGTAGTGCGTATCCTGCAACACGTTACGGGACAGGGGCGTGTCAAACGTCAGGTTCAGCCACTTGTCCTTCTTCATAAAGTGTTCGAACACCAGACGAGTCATAAACACGGCTGTGAAGAACGAAATGGCAATACCGATGATAAGCGTCGTGGCAAATCCGCGGATAGGACCCGTACCGAAGTAGAACAGGATGATACCCGTAATGATGGAGGTGAAGTTGGAGTCGAAGATTGCCGAGAAGGCGTTGGAGTAACCGTCGACCAAGGCTTGTTTCACGCCTTTGCCCCCACGCAGTTCTTCCTTGGTGCGCTCGAAAATAAGCACGTTGGCATCGACCGCCATACCCAGCGACAACACCAGACCGGCGATACCCGACATGGTGAGGGCGGCCTGGAACGATGTCAGGATGCCGAGCGTGAAGAACATGTTAAGCAGCAGGGCACCGTTGGCAACCATACCTGCGGTGAAGCCGTACATGGAGCAAACGTAAACCATCAGAAGGATGAAGGCCACGATGCAAGAGATGATGCCGGCGTTGATAGACTCCTGTCCAAGCGAGGGGCCTACGATATCCTCCTGAACGATGTGTGCCGGAGCAGGCATCTTACCGGACTTCAGCACGTTGGCCAGGTCTTTGGCTTCTTCGGGAGTGAAGTTTCCGGTGATTTGCGAACGTCCGCCCGTAATCTCGTTGTTCACCGTCGGCGCGGAGTACACGTAACCATCAAGGACAATGGCTATGCTCTTGCCGATGTTCTGCTTGGTGAGCTGTGCCCAGCGGCGAGAACCGTCGGTATTCATCACCATGCCTACGGCAGGGCGGTTGCTCTGGTCGTACTCGCTGGTCGCGTCGGTCACCACGTCGCCCTCAAGGGGAGCGCGTCCGTTGCGCTCGGTCGAACGGATGGCGTAGAGTTCGAACGTCTGCTGCGCCTTGTCCACGCCCGATACGCCCCACTTCAGGCGCAAGTCGCGCGGCAGAGAAGTGCGCACTTCGGGCATAGCCAAAAGTCTGTTCACCTCAGCAGTATCTCTGTAATTGGCGTAACCTACAACCGGTCCCACGCCGCTCATGTTGGGCTGCAGAACAGCCAAAAGGGGATTTTCCTTCTTGTACTGTTCGTAGCTGGCGTTGTCCTCCTGCGGCTGTGTGCCCTTCAGAGCGGCAGCAATGCTGTCGGCGGCACTTTGCGCGGGAACGGGCTCAGCGGCTGTAGCAGTTGCAGTGTCCTGTTCGGCATTGCCTTGCTCGGCCTGCATGTCGCGCAACTTGGCGTTGGCGGTTTGCAGGTAAGGTGTAATGTCTTTGGCATCGTATGTTTCCCAGAACTCCAAGTTAGCCGAGCCTTGTAGCAATTTTCTTACACGTTCCGGCTCCTTAATGCCCGGCAGCTCCACCATGATGCGCCCCATCTTGTCCTCAAGATTCTGGATGTTGGGCTGAACCACTCCAAAGCGGTCGATACGGGTACTGAGCACGTTGTAGGAGTTGGCAATCGCCGCCTTCACCTCGGAGCGCAGCACTCTTTCTATTTCGGCATCGGTCGACTTCTGGTTCACTTTGTCCTTCAGTTGCTGCGTTGCAAAGATTTCGGCCAAGCTACCGTCAGGAGCCAAACGCTGGTACTCTCTTATAAACAGTGTTATCACGTCGTCCTGGCTCGTAATTGCCTGTTTGGCAGCGTTGGCCAGTGCTTGGTTGAAAGCCTCGTCGGGTTTGTTGTCGGCCAATGCTCTGATAACATCGGGAACCGAGACCTCGAGGATGACGTTCATACCGCCCTTCAGGTCCAAACCCAAACTGATTTCCATCTCGCGACAGTCTTTCAGCGTCCAGTTGCCGAAATACACCGGCTCGTTGGCCAGAGAATCGAGGTAATGCTGCTCCACCTGCGGGTCTCCGTTCGCAACTTCACGCGCCTTGTTGGCATAGTGCCGTGTCACAAACGAGAAAGAGAGGTAGAACACGCAAACCAGCGTCAGCAACAACGCAAAAAGTTTTACAAGTCCTTTGTTTTGCATGTTTCTCTTTGTTTTTTATTAATTACATTGTTAATTGATTTCCACTGTTATAAGGCTGCAAATATACGTCTTTATTTTTACATCCCTTACTTCCTTTATCTATTTTTTAACCACGAGGCCGAAATGCTTGGACGCAAGGCCGATGCCGTCAGCTGCGCCAGGACAGGTAACACCAGATGGGATAATGGTCGGATGCCTTTATCGAGCGGTCCACCGTACAGCGATAGGCTTGCAGGTCGGGACTGTAAAGGATGTGGTCGATACGGAAATAGAAACGGTTGCGGTTGTACGAGATGCCCAGCCCGCACCCCGACTGCACGAAAGCGTCCTTCATTCCCTCGCAGGCCACCCGGTGTGTATAAGAGACAGGCGAGTCGTTGAAGTCGCCACACACTACCACCCTGCGCCGTCCGCACCGTGCCGTCTCGGCAGCGATGCTGTCGGCCTGCGGGGCACGCAGGGCCGAGGCCTCGGCCAGTTTGCCTGCCAGCAGGCGGGTACCGCTTTTCACCTTTTCGGCCTCGGGGTCGCGCAGCATATCGGCATAGACGCTCTTGTCCTCAGCAGTCAGTTTGTTCGACTCCAAGTGGTTGTTTATCAGTGTCAGGGTATCCTTTCCCACCTTCAGTTTGTAAGCCACCGAGCCGTTGGCCGAGCTGCCATACTCCAGCCTGCGGGCCGACAAGATAGGAAACTTCGAGTAGCAGGCCACGTGGTTACGACGTGCCTTTCCCACCGCGTGCACACAATGATAGGGATAAGCCGAAAGAGCTTTCTCTATGTCCTTGCGCGACAGGTAACCCGACGACTCCACTTCCAGATACTCCTGCAAACACAGCACGTCGGCACCGCTCTTCCCGAGATACTCCAGAATGGGGCTTGGCCCGTCGGCCTTCCGATGCCACCCGAAGCACATTACGTTGTAGGAAAGCAACTTGATGCTGCCTTCGGGCACTTCCTGGCCACCCAGACGCAGCGGGAAATACGTACGCACCTGACCGCTACACAGCAGAACCGCCGCCAAGGGCAACAGAGCCGCACGCCAACACCTCAACGCCAGCCAGAAAACCAGAAACAGGACATCGGCCAGCAGGAATACGGGAAACGCCAGCCCCAGACAAGAGCGCAACGGATGGGCCACGGGGTCGACATACGGACTGTAGGCCGAAAGCAGCAGCAGCCCGGCCAGCACTCCGTTGACGGCAAGCAGCAAGGCAAAGACCATGCGTCCCAAGTGTCTCATACTTCTTCTCCTTCTCCCTGTGGTCTGCGCTCAGCGTTTGCTGGCATCGAACAGGGTCTTCTTCTCATCGGCGGTCAGGCTCTCGTAGCCCGATTTCTTCAGTTTTTCCAATATGCGGTCCACTTCTTCCTCCCGGGCCTTCTTACGCGCATTGTAGTCGTAATCCTGCTGCCGCCCGGCCGTACTGCCGCCCCCGCCTCCGTAGCGCAGTTTCATCTTCGGCTTTCGGCGGCCCGGACGCACCAGCGACTTCAAGGCATCGAGCACACGGTTTATCCACGCCGTCCGGTCATGCCCCTTCGACAAGCCGACGGCAAACCACAGCCCGGCCAACGCGCCTCCCAAGTGGGCAATATGCCCCCCGGCGTTGCCCGAGGTGATAAGCAGCAGGTCGAGCAGGATGGTTGCCAGAGCCAGATACTTCAACCGGACGTTGCCGAAAAGAAACAGCCTCACCGTGAAGTTGGGCGCACGGTAGGCCGGAGCCATCACAATGGCCAGCACCGAGGCCGAAGCCCCCAGCAGGAAAGCGTAGTCCACCGACTGCCGAAAGTAGGGAAAGACATTGAACGCCAGCATGTAGAGCGCACCTCCGCACAGTCCTCCCAGCACATAAAGCCCCAGCAGGTGACGCGCCGAGAAGAAATGCAGGAACAGCTGGCCGAACCAATAGAGCCACAGCATGTTGAACAATATGTGCATCCACCCCACGTGGAGAAACATGTACGTGACGAGCGACCACGGCTGCACTACCCACCTGACGAACGAAGCGGGCAACTCCAGCCACAGCAACACGTCGCCCAGCTGGCGATTGAAGAGCATCAGCAACACCTGTGCCAGCTGCACCAGCACGAACACCCCTACATTTATATATATAAGTTGCAGGCAGACATCGCCCCTGCGGAACTTCTCCCTCAGTTCAGTTATAATAGAACCCATTGTTGTTCCGGTTTTTTCGTTTCCAGTATAATATCAGCAGGAAGGCAAAGAGCATGCCGCCCAAGTGGGCAAAGTGAGCCACCGGGTCGCCCGGATTATTGCTCAGCCCCAACAGCAGTTCGAGCACGGCATAACCGCCCACCATGTACTTGGCCTTGATGGGAAAGGGAATGAACATGAGGAACAGGGGCATATTGGGGAACAGCATGCCGAAGCCCAGCAGTATGCCGTAGACACTGCCCGACGCTCCCACCGTGCTGCTGTTCACCAGCAAGTTCAGCTTGCCCAGCGCGGGGTCGACGTAGTTCATGCCCTGGTGCAAAATGGCCTTGGCCTCGTCCGTGTGGACCTGTTCGAGCATCCACGGAGCAAGGTCGGGAGACATGCGCAGATAGTCGGCCGCGTAGAACAGCTCCTGCACCAGCCCCGCCCCGATGCCGCACACCAGGTAGAACGTCAGGAAGCGCTTCGGCCCCCACACCTGCTCCAGCATACGGCCAAACATCCACAAGGAAAACATGTTGAAGAACAAGTGCACGAAACCACCGTGCATGAACATGTAGGTGACCAGTTGCGCCAGGTTGAAGTAGTCCGACAGGAAAAAGTGCAGACCCAGATAATCGGACAAGGCGAAACCATACCGCTCGGCCAACAGCGTACAGAGGTAGAGCAGCACGTTAATGATAATCAGGTTCTTGGTTACAGGTGGCATTGAGTACATAAGCATTCCATTGGTTACGACGGTTTGGCCCGGCCGACACAGGCTGTCGCGCATCGGCCTGCCGCCGCTCCGTCATCCGCCCGGTTGCCCCGGAGGGCCAAAAGCGTGGCAAAAGTACGAATAAAAATCTGTTTTCCGTCAGCCCGCCATCTCCACTGGTACTTTTTCTTACCTCTTTGCACAGTTTTTCAAAGTTTTTATTTGGTGTTTAGATTTATTGCCCTATTTTTGCGACATAGCATACTATGGGAGAAAAACTTTTGTGTAACCAATAAACAAAATCTTTATGAACAAAGCAGACCTTGTTAACGCTATGGCCGCCGAAAGCGGCTTGACAAAGGCCGACGCATCGAAAGCACTGAACGCCTTCATTGCGGCTGTGACCGCAGCCCTGAAGGAAGGCGACAAAGTGGCGCTCGTGGGCTTTGGCACATTCGGCATCAGCGAACGTGCCGCACGCAAAGGGGTGAACCCCTCAAACGGACAATCCATCGAAATCCCGGCCAAGAAAGTAGTGCGCTTCAAGCCGGGAACCGAACTGGACCTCTGACAACCCAAAGGACACGCGCACGCAAACGGCGCGTGCCGACAAAGCCACGGGCACGAAGCACACACGCCGGGGCACAACGCCCATCGGCCCACACCGGCGGGCCGCACCGTGTCTTCGTGCCCGTGCCGACATCGGAGCCTGCTCCGCACAGCCCCTCCCGCCCGCCGCCTGCCCCTCCCTCCTACCCCTGCAAACCACCATAGGCATGCCCCCTTGCGGGCACACCCGCGCCACCGTGCCGACACACCTGCGCCACCGCGCGGGCACAGGTGCGCCCGCCTGCAGCACACCCCATACCGTCCCGCCCCGGCACACCGGTCCCCGCCAGCCACCAGGGCCGACAAGCTGCCGGCTGGCGGCATCCCGACGCTTTTTGCCCCGGCGGCAATAGAAAATCGCAGATTTTTCCCTAAGTTTGCACCCGCAACCTCCGTCCGGCCATAGCGGACGGCCCGACGGGCGCACCCTGCCCGCACGGACATCGGCAAGAAACATTATTTCGCAAAAAATCATGAACATAGAAACAAGATTAGCAACCGCTGTCGCAAACGGCCTCAAGGCCCTCTACGGACAAGACGTGCAACCCGAGCAGGTGCAACTGCAAAAGACCAAACGCGAGTTTGAAGGCCACCTCACGCTGGTGGTGTTCCCCTTCCTGCGCCTTTCGCGCAAAAGCCCCGAGCAGACGGCGCAAGAGATAGGCCAGTACCTGAAGGACAACGAGCCGGCCGTAGCCGCCTTCAACGTCATCAAGGGTTTCCTGAACCTGACCATTGACTCGGCCATGTGGATAGAACTGCTCAACCACATCCGCGCCAACGACACCTACGGGCTGACGGAGGCCACCCCGCAGTCGCCGCTGGTGATGATAGAGTATTCCTCGCCCAACACCAACAAGCCCCTGCACCTGGGACACGTGCGCAACAACCTGCTGGGCAACGCCTTGGCCAACATACTGGCCGCCAACGGCAACCGGGTGGTGAAGACCAACATCGTGAACGACCGCGGCATACACATCTGCAAGTCCATGCTGGCATGGCTGAAGTACGGCAACGGCGAAACGCCCCAGTCGAGCGGCAAGAAGGGCGACCACCTGATAGGCGACTACTACGTGGCCTTCGACAAGCACTACAAGGCCGAGGTGAAAGAACTGGAAGCCAAGTACCGCGCCCAAGGCCTTGACGAAGAAGAGGCCAAGGCCAGAGCCGAGGCCGAGTCGCCCCTGATGAAGGAAGCCCGCGAGATGCTCGTCAAATGGGAGGCAGGCGACCCCGAGGTGCGTGCGCTGTGGAAGAAGATGAACGATTGGGTCTACGCCGGGTTCGACGAGACCTACCGCATGATGGGCGTAACGTTCGACAAGATATACTACGAGTCCGAGACCTACCTCGAGGGCAAGAAGAAGGTGCTCGAAGGGCTGGAGAAGGGTCTGTTCTACCGCAAGGACGACGGCTCCGTGTGGGCCGACCTCACCGGCGACGGACTCGACCAGAAACTGCTGCTGCGCTCGGACGGCACCTCGGTCTACATGACTCAGGACATCGGCACCGCCGAACAGCGGTTTGCCGACTACCCCATCGACAAGATGATTTACGTCGTGGGCAACGAGCAGAACTACCACTTCCAGGTGCTCAGCATCCTGCTCGACCGCCTGGGCTTCGAATGGGGCAAGAGCCTTGTACACTTCTCCTACGGCATGGTGGAGCTGCCCGAGGGCAAGATGAAGAGCCGCGAGGGAACCGTGGTGGATGCCGACGACCTCATGGCCGAGATGATAGAGACCGCCCGCTCCACCAGCGGCGACCTGGGCAAGCTGGAAGGACTGACACCGGCCGAGGCCGACGACATTGCCCGCATCGTGGGACTGGGTGCCCTGAAGTATTTCATCCTGAAGGTAGACGCACGCAAGAACATGACCTTCAACCCCCGGGAGTCCATCGACTTCAACGGCAACACGGGCCCCTTCATACAGTACACCTACGCCCGCATCCGCTCGGTGCTGCGCAAGGCTGCCGAGGCAGGCATCGAGGTGCCCTCCAGCCTGCCGGCCGGCGCCACGCTGAGCGCCAAGGAAGAAGGACTGGTGCAGATGCTGTCCGACTTTGCCGCCACAGTGCGCCAGGCAGGCCAGGACTACAGTCCCTCGCTCATAGCCAACTACTGCTACGACCTGGTGAAGGAATACAACCAGTTCTACCACGACTACAGCATCCTGCGCGAGGAGGACAACGCCCTCAAGCTCTTCCGCCTCGCCCTGTCGCAGGAGGTGGCCAAGATAGTCCGCTTGGGCATGGGCCTGCTGGGCATCGAAGTGCCCGAGCGGATGTAGCCCGCCGCTCCCGGCCCACGGCCCGCACCACACGCAGCGAAGCCGGTTTCCCCGCTCCCTCGGGAGATGGAGAAACCGGCTTCGCCCATGGTCGGCAGCCCCTACAGTTTATCGCCGTAGGCCAGGTCGCCCGCGTCGCCCAGCCCCGGAACGATGTAGGAACGCTCGTCGAGGGCGGGGTCTATGGCACCGCACCACAGCTTCACGTCGTCCGAGGGGAACAGCCGTTGCAGATGCTCCACGCCCTGACGGCTGGCTATGACGCAGGCCACCATCACGCGGCGGGGCCTCCCCTTGGTGAGAAACGCCTTCCAGGCCAGTTCCATGCTCTCGCCCGTCGCCAGCATGGGGTCGACCAGCAGCAGGGTCTTGCCGCTCAGGTCGGGGGCGGCGATGTACTCTATGTGCACGTCCAGCGTGCGGCACTCCTTGTCCTTGTAGTAACGATAGGCCGACACGAAGGCATTGCCCGCGCGGTCGAACACGTTCAGGAAACCCTGATGCAGCGGCAGCCCGGCCCGGAAGACGGTGGCTATCACCAGCTCGTCGTCGGGCGTGCTGGCAGTGGCCACGCCCAGAGGGGTCGTCACCTGCTTCAGGCTATAAGTCAGTTCCTTGCTCATCTCGTAGGCCATCAGCTCACCTATGCGCTCCACGTTGCGGCGGAAGCGCATCCGGTCGCCCTGCACACGCACGTCGCGCAGCTCGGCTACAAACTGGTTCAGCACAGAATTGCTTTCGGCAAAGTTCACTACTTTCATACGGATGTCTTTAGATGTAAAACGGAATAGCGGAAGCAAATGTACGCAAATCCGCACATCTGCCAATGCCACGCGGCACAAAACTTGCCGACCGGGCATTTCTTTGCCCTGCCGCAAAGATGGGCGGGGAAGTTTTTTTTGCTATCTTTGCCCACGTGTAACCAACTAAAACAAAACGAAGTATGAAGACCTTGAAACTGGCCCTGGCCGGGGCGGCAATGCTTGCAATGTGCGCCTGCGGCCAACAAGGGCAAAAGCAAGAGACGGCAGAAGCACAGGCATCCATCGTGGACCAGGCCCACGCCGTCACCGAGAACATCCTGACACGCCGCAGCGTGCGCAAGTACAAGCCCCAGCCCGTAGGCCGCGACACGATGCAGGTCATCCTGAAGTGTGGCATCAACGCTCCCAACGGCCAGAACAAGCAGTCGTGGGAGGTGCGCGTGGTGGACAATCCCGAGTTCATCGACGGCATTACCGCCCTCTACAAGCAGAAGTACCCGCAGGCCGCCCAAGACCCTTCGTTCAAGAACATGTTCCGCAACGCCCCCACGGTGGTGTTCATCGCCAACGACCCCTCCTACGGTTTCTCGCAGGTTGACTGCGGCCTGCTGGGCGGCAACATGGTGCTTTCGGCCTGGTCCATGGGCATAGGCTCGTGCTGCCTGGGAGGTCCTGCCGCCTTCATGCGCACGCCCGAAGCCGCCGAATATCTTCAACGCCTGGGCTTCAGCGAAGGTTACGAACTACTCTACTGCATAGGCTTCGGCTACCCCGATGAGGTTCCCGCAGCCAAGCCGCGCGACGAAGGCAAGGTGAAATTTGTAGACTAAGAGCCTGCTTGGCAAGCTCTTATCCCCGACAACACAACAGGCGCGGATGCCGTCGGCCACCGCCCGACCGAGAGGCTCACGCCCTCCGGCCCGGCGACAGCCACCACGCACACCCGCGCCCATCGCATTTATACCCCTGCCGGAACTACCGTCGACCTCAGGAGGCGACCACCGCTAAGCGGTAGTACACACCCTGAGCGGCATATTCCTGCTCTATCTTGTTGTCGCGCAGCAACTGAACCAACGCCATACCCAGCTCGGGACCGGCCAGCTGGCACCGTTGCAACAACTCGCCAAACGAGCAACGCGTGCAACGCAGCAATACGTCATACACCTTGCGGCTATTCTCCGCAATGAACTGAATGTAACTTCCCATCTTGTTCTCCTTTCTTTCTTATGGAGGAAACCACTTGCCGGGCAACAGGCCCGCAACAGGGCTTTCCACAGCACAAAGAAAAGCATTTCCGGCGGAAAAGCACTGTTCCAAACCACGGGGAAACCCGTCTTTTGCGAAACTTTCACCGACGCTAACCACGGTTGGCTAAAAACGTCCCCACCGTTACAATTAACCCTCTCGACCGACCACATCACCTGTCGAAAACGGGCACAGTTCTTCCCCCGCAGGAGCACACCTGTCCCACCCGACGGGCAAACCTGTACCTGCCCGGGAACGAACCTGTACCCGCCAAGGGATAAATTGGTGTTCCTCGAAATACAAGCCTGCAACAGTCGGAGGAACAAGCCTATATCGGCTACCAGACATAAGTCAGCCGACGGACAACGACTGGAAGCAACCGCAACGCCGACCGTAGAAAAAGGCACGAAAAAACCCTTGCCCACCTCTAACAATAGAGGCTGTGGGCAAGGGGGCGCCATTCTATAAGAAACGAATTATTGAGTTCCGACCGATTACTTGCGGGTAAGGATATCCATTGTGTCAGAAGCAATCATCAGCTCTTCGTCGGTAGGTATGACGACAACCTTCACCTTGGAGTCGTCGGTGGAGATAAGGGCCTCCTGACCGCGTACCTTGTTGCGCTCGGGATCGACCTTGACACCCATAAACTCCAGACCTTCGCACACGTCCGTGCGGCAGTTCAACTGGTTCTCGCCTACACCGCCGGTGAACACGATTACATCTACACCGCCAAGAGCCGCAGCATAGGCCCCGACGTACTTCTTTATGCGGTAGAAGTACATCTTATCTGCCAGAATGGCACGCGGATTGCCCGCAGCCACGGCAGCCTCCAGTTCGCGCATGTCGCTCGACACGCCCGACACGCCCAGCACGCCACTCTTCTTGTTGAGCAGGTTGGATACGCCCGTAGCGTCAAGCCCCTCTTTCTCCATGATGAACGTCACGGCACCGGCATCAATGTCACCGCTGCGCGTGCCCATCATCAGGCCCTCAAGGGGTGTCAGTCCCATACTGGTATCCACGCACTTGCCGTCCTTGATGGCTGTCACCGAACCGCCATTGCCGATGTGGCAGGTTATCATGCGCGTTCCCTCCGCAGGTATGCCCAGAAACTCGCAAGCACGCTTGGAGACATAGCGGTGGGATGTCCCGTGGAAACCGTAGCGACGGACACCGTACTTAGTATACAGCTCGTAGGGGACTGCATACATGTAGGCATAGTCGGGCATAGTCTGATGGAAAGCCGTATCAAACACCCCTATCTGAGGCACGTTGGGCAGGATGGCATCAATGGCGTGCACACCTTTCAGGTTGGCAGGATTGTGCAGCGGGGCCAGGTCGTTGCAGGCGATGAAAGCGTCAAGCACCTCTTTCGTCAGCAGTACGGACTCGCTGAACTTCTCTCCCCCGTGCACCATGCGATGGCCTACGGCGTTAATCTCGTCAAGCGACTTGATGGCCCCGTACTCGGGACTTACCAGCGTCTGAAGGATGAAGTCTACACCTACGGTATGTTCGGGAATGTCCTTCTCCAGTATTTTTTTCTCCCCATTGGGTAAGGTCAGTTTCAGGAACGAGCCTTTAAGGCCGATTTTCTCAATGCCTCCTTGTGCGATGACGGACTTGTCGTCCATGTCGAACAGTTTGTACTTAATGGACGAGCTACCGCAATTCAATACTAAAATTTTCATGTGTCCTGTGATGATTATCGGATTATCAGGTTATTTGCCGGCCTTTGCTGCTATGGCCTGATTGGCTGTAACGGCTATCATGCAATAAACGTCCTCAATGGAGCAGCCACGCGACAGGTCGTTGACGGGGCGTGCGATGCCTTGCAGGACGGGACCGATGGCTTCGGCGTGTCCCAGACGCTGAACAAGCTTGTAGGAGATGTTGCCCACTTCGAGATTGGGGACCACAAGCACGTTGGCATGTCCGGCAATGGCCGAACCCGGAGCCTTGCTGGCACCAACCGAAGGAACCAAGGCGGCATCAGCCTGCAACTCGCCGTCGATAGCGATGTCGGGAGCCATTTCCTTGGCAATGCGGAGAGCCTCGACTACCTTGTCTACCACCTCATGCTTGGCCGAGCCTTTAGTGGAGAAGCTAAGCATAGCCACCTTCGGGTCAAGATCGGCTACAGCCTTGGCCGTGCGGGCCGTGCAGACGGCAATCTGAGCCAGCTGTCCGGCATCGGGGACGGGTGTCACGGCCACGTCGCCCATTACCAGCACGCCGTTCTTTCCATACTCCGGGGCATGTGTCAGCAAAATCATTGCCCCCGACACACAAGTGATGCCCGGAGCGGTCTTAATGATTTGCAAAGCCGGGCGCAGGACGTTGCCAGTCGTGTTGCGGGCACCGGCCAACTGTCCGTCTGCATCGCCGTTCTTTATCATAAGGCACCCATAGTACAAGGGGTCGCAAACCAGCTTCCGGGCCTCTTCAATGGTCATGCCTTTCTTCTTGCGCAGTTCGCAAAGCAACTGGGCATATTCCTCCTTGCGGGGCGAAGTTTCGGGGTCTATGATAGTAGCCTTGCCGATGTTGCCCAGTCCCCACTCCTTAGCACAAGCCTCTATTTCGGCTTCTTTGCCAAGCAGGATAAGATCGGCTACGCCGTCGGTCAATATCTGGTTGGCAGCCTTCAACGTCCGTTCTTCGGTACCTTCTGGGAGCACGATGCGTTGGCGGTTAGCCTTGGCACGCTCCACAATCTCTTCAATCAGTTTCTGCATAATATATTGTTTTTTAGGATAATATTCACGTGAGCGAAGATGCCCTCTCTCCCAAGCGCAAAAATACGCTTTTTTGCCAAACCCTGACGGTAACCGAGGACGCTTTTATTCAACATCGGTTGCTTTTATTGTAATATTTAACACTCGCTCAACGGATAATCCCCGGCGACACCGTCCGGTATTGTTCCATGCACTGCCCGATGGGGGCACCGATGTAGGTCGGGTCACAGATGAGATACTTTCCGCCGTCCTTTAGCAGCAAGTGGTCGCCTCTGACCTCGCCCTTGAAGCGCACGGCCGAAGCGATGTGGTTGGGATAATCCAGCAACACCACGTCCAGTCCCAGCAGATCGTGCACCAGCGTGGCATAGAGCATCGCCCGGTCTTCGCAGTCGCAGTAGGGGTAATAGAATGTCTCGTCGGGGAAGAACGGTTTCTCATAGCCAAACTGTTCTCCGTCCGTGCGGTAGTCGAAGGCCGTCTGCACAAACTCCAGCAGCAGCCCGGCGGCCTCCTCCTCCGCCTTGCCCGAGACGGCTTCGCGCAATTGCCGGTAAAGTTCCTCGCGCAGCTCCTCGCTCATGGGAGCCTTGTAGTGCAGCAGCAGGTCGCACTGAGGATAGTCCCGATAGAAATCCATCAGATTGGCGTTGACCACCGTGCGCACTTCTATGCCGCTTTCCTTGGCCCGGAACACCCGTTCGTGGGGTTCGAGGTCGAGTTCAGGGATGTCCTCCAGACTGAGATTGACCAGGTTCTTCGACTCGGCGAAGTCCTGCCGGTAAGTATAGATGCTCATCGAGGCTCCCTGGCGTGGCTCGAACACATAGTACTTCGCCCCGCTTATCTGCAAATAGGGCGTTCCGTAGATGGTGCCTGCCGTGGCCACAAGCAACTTCAGCCCTTCGTCCACCTTGGCCAGGCGCACCCGGTACCCCGACTTGCTGAGCAGGAACATCTGCAGGAAAGCGATGTCGTCCGTGCGCTCCGGCCCGTAGAGTTGTTCGCCTATCTGCTTGGTGAAGGCCAGATAGCCCCAGTCGTTCAGCCGCTTCTCACGGCGCACGTCCATGCAGTCTTTCACCAATTGTTCGTATTCACGACTGCACACCTGCCGCCAGGCATCGGCCACGTCGTTCTCGCCCACACCCTTCAGACGCAAATCTTCCACCACGGTGGTACACACGTCGAAGTCCGTCCCGTAGAATGTTACCGACGTGCGCCGAATGCGTTCGCCCGGTTTCCGGGGCGGGACGGGGACGGGAGTCAGCACCGGCGTGTAGGGCTGGCCGGGCACGTAGACACCCGGCGCGGGCCTGCTGTCAAGCGGCGGCAGGTCGGGACGCGGCACGTCCACCGGCACCTTGTCGTCAAGCCCCGGCATGGGAGCATCGGGCACCTTGGGCAGGCCCGGCTTGATAGCCACAGGCACCGGCAGGGGCTTCTCCCTGTCGAACGTTACCGGCACGGGAGGTTCCGGGCGGCTGGGTACAGGCTCGGGGGCAAACGCCTTATACTCCTGCCACGCCTCGCGCAGAAAGGTCTCAAACTCGGCATCCACCTCGTTCCTGAACGTGTCGAACTCCTGCTCCTGTGCCTGCCTGAAAGCTTCAAACTCCTTTTCATACTCCTGTCCCCAGGCCGCAGCCGACGGCACGGCCAGCGCGCAAGCCAGCGCGAGGCGTACCATGTCTTTCGTAGGTTTTTTCATTGTCATTGCTGTTCTGTCTATGTGTGGGCGGCCCGCCCGCCTTCCGCGTCCGGAGGCGGACCGCACGTGTTTACTTTATTATTACCATCTCGTAGAACGCACAACGCTTGTCGGCCGCAATGGAGTAAACCCACTTCAGCACTTCGCCGTAGGTCACTTCGCCCGTATAGGGTATGTTCTCCTTCGTGGCCACCAGCATCATGTTTATCTTCTCGCTCTCGGCCTTTCCCGTCTTCTCCATGCGATACTCCACTGCGTTGCTCAGCGGGATGCCATACTCTCGTCCCGCCTCAAACAGCTGGTCGCCTTCGTAGCTGTTGGGATAGAGCAGCGAGCCGCCCGTGTCGTCAAACCAGAAGAACTTCAGGTACGAGTCCGAGCCGTGCACCTTCAGCTTGCAGTTCAGCACCTCGCCCTGCCGGTAGAGCGGTGCCAGCCCCCGCACCTCCAGCGCATATTCCGGGTCGGCCTCCTGGCCTTTCTGCACTGTGGCGTCAATGGTCACCACCTTGTAGAGGCTGCGCGACTCGGTGTCCCACACTTCGTCCACCCTCTTGCGCGTCACGTTCAGCATACCGCCGATGGCCAGCACGTTCATCTGCGAGTAGGCTTCCTCAAACTCGGTGCCGTTCTCCTGCGTTATCTGCCCGAAGACCGACCACACGTTCTCCATCACCCCTGCCCGGCGCAGGGCTTCCTTCTTGGCTTCCAGGAAGGCGCGCTCTTCGGCCTCCTTCAGCGTGGTGTTGTCGTTCACCTGCCAGCGGCCCTCCACGTTCCTCACCTTCACCGGCTTTTGCTGTGCCGCTACCGGCCCAGCCAGGAGCAGTGCGAGGGCCAGGAGGAGGGAGACAAGGCTATAGGGACGAGGGCTTAGGGTCGAGGAGCCAGACACTCTGAGAGCTATTGCTTGCCTCATGGTTCGTCAATAGCCAAGTTTGTCCAGTTCCTGAGCCAGTTCCTCCGACTTGCCCGCCAGTTCCTTGCGAATAGCCTCCACGGCAGCCTTGTTGGCAGCCTGCGAGCTGTAGCCTATGGTAACCATCACCTCCACGTTCTTGTTCTCCAAGGTACGATAGACCTCTACCAGCGGGATGGTGCGTCCCAGCGTGGCCGAGATGATGCTCTTGCTCGAAGCCACCACGCTCGACAGGCTGGCGGCCTCTTCCTGCCCCATGTCATCGTTGGCCACCTTGGTCTCGATGAGCTGTGCCACGCGCGTCTGTATCTGCCCGGCCAGGTCTATCTTGGCTGCGTTCGTAGCCTGCAGTACTGCCGACGACTGGTTGCCGCCCACAGCCCGCGACGAGGCGATGTACCAGAACGGATTTCCCTCCATGTCCAGTTCGGCCTGCTTCTCCCAGGCGTTCTCCAGCTGCTTGGCCAGCGGCAGTTTGCCCACCGGCGTGCGGAAGCCTTCTTTCTCCAGTTGCTTTGCCTCCCTGCGGGCTTCCTTGAGCGCTTTCTTGCGAAGTTCCTTGTCCAACACTTTCTCTTGCTTTTTCAGGTCCTTGTAGTCCTTGCCTGTTGCTCTCTCTTGTGCCTGAACGCCCAGGGCGAAGCACACAAACAGCGCCGTCAGGGCGCCAATCAAAAGATTTCTTTTCATACGTTTTTCAGCTATAATAATTAGTAAATGCTTTTCTTGGCACGAGGCGCACGGAATGACAAACCGGCAGCCATTGGCAAAAATAAACAATTCTTTAGGAATACAAGACTTCCGACCCGTTTTTTTTACCCGACGACGGACTTTTTTCCCAACAACGGAAGTTTCAGGCGGCTTTCCGGGGACCGGGCAGACGGCGGGCCGCCGCCCTGCGCCCACTTCCCGACACAGAAAACGCCCCGACCGCAAAAGAATGCCCCCGCACGTGTACACCGAGGCATTTCTTTTCGTACATTTGCCACGGACTTGCCGGGCAAAGGTACGCCCGCTCTCCCCAACAGGCAAAAGCTATTTTTTTAACCTTATAAATTAAAAGCGATATGAAACCAACCCTTTTGCTCCTGGCTGCCGGCATGGGCAGCCGTTACGGGGGCCTGAAACAACTGGACGGCGTAGGCCCCAGCGGCGAAACCATCATGGACTACTCCATCTACGACGCCATCAAGGCCGGCTTCGGCAAGCTCGTGTTCGTCATCCGCAAGTATTTTGAAGACGATTTCCGCCGCATCGTGCTCTCCAAGTACGAAGGCCACATCCCCTGCGAGGTGGTCTATCAGGAACTGGACAACCTGCCCGAAGGGTTCACCTGCCCTGCCGACCGCACCAAGCCCTGGGGCACCAACCACGCCGTGATGATGGGCGAGAGCGTCATCCACGAGCCGTTTGCCGTCATCAACTGCGACGACTTCTACGGCCGCAGCTCCTTCATGGCCATCGGCGAGCACCTTTCACACGTCGACCCCGCCTCGCGCGGAAAGTACTGCATGGTGGGCTTCCGCATCGGAAACACGCTTAGCGACAGCGGCACCGTGTCGCGCGGCCTGTGCACCACCAACGAGCAACGCCTCCTCACTTCCGTGGTGGAGCGCACCAAGATACAGCGCATGGACGGCCAGGTGAAGTATCTGGGCGACGACGGCCAATGGGTGTCCACCCCCGACGACACCCCCGTCAGCATGAACTTCTGGGGCTTCACCCCCGACTACTTCGAGTACAGCCGCGAGTACTTCAAGACCTTCCTGAGCGACCCCGCCAACATGCAGAACCTCAAGAGCGAGTTCTTCATTCCGCTCATGGTGGACGTGCTGGTCAACAGCGGGAAAGCCTCTGTCGAGGTGCTCGACACCACGAGCAAGTGGTTCGGCGTCACCTACCCCGAAGACCGCCAAGGCGTAGTCGACAAAATCAAGGCATTGGTCGATGCCGGCGAATACCCCGCCAAGCTGTTCCAATAAACGCCTGAGAGCCCAAACGTGCCGCCCGCCGACGGCACCGTCAAGCCCAAATCGGCCATTAGAGTCCAAAGCGATTTCATTCTGCCGCCATGCAGATTGGCTTTCGCCGTTGTCGAAAGCGTAGCGGGCTACGGCGGGACAAAGCGGCAGACAAGTTGCCGGTGGCAGGACGAAAGGGCTTGAAGAGCCGAAGAAAGACAGCCAAAGCCCCAATCGGCGGTCTAATGGCCGATTGGGGCTAAGCCCGCCCGGGAGCACAGGTCTGCTCCCGGGCGGGCTTTCCTTTACTCCCCGGCGGGCACACCTGCGCCAACAAGCGGGCACAAGACTGCCCCCACGGACCCCCCCCCAACCACCAAGTACCAACCACCCATCAACCGCCCACACACTATGAATGACTTGCAACAATTCCTCGGACACCTGGTGCATGCGCTCGAGGCAGAGGGCCGCTACGGCACCGCCCACGTCTATCGCAGCACGCTCCACGCCTTTGCAGCCTACTGGCACCGCCGCCACGGCGGAGCCATGCCGCTGCGGGCCGTCTTCCGCACGGTTGTCCTGCGCGGCTTCGAGCACGAGCTTCAGGGCCGACTGCTGCGCCCCAACACCATATCGACCTACATGCGCATGTTGCGTGCCGTCTACCACCGCGCCCTGCGGCAGGGCCTGACGGCCTACGTCCGCGGCCTGTTCGACGGCGTTTATACCGGCACGCGCGCCGACACCAAGCGTGCCCTCGCACCCCGCCTCATGGCCCGCCTGCTGCCACAGCCGGGCACGGCCTGCCGACGCGAACAGCTGTGGTTTGCCCTGCTGTTCGTCCTGCGGGGAATGCCCTTCGTCGACCTGGCCCACCTGCGCAAGTGCGACCTGCGCGACGGCACCATCAGCTACCGCCGACGCAAGACGGGCACGCCCCTGTCCGTCCGTCTCACGCCCGAAGCCGCCACCCTCCTGCGCCGCTGTGCCGACCCCCGGCCCGGCTCGCCCTACCTGCTCGACATCCTGGCCCGCCGCCTGCCGCCCGCCGAGCCGGGCAGCCGCGAGGAGTATCGCCGCTACCAGAGCGCGTTGCGCAGCCTCAACCGCGCCTTGCCTGCCCTGGCCCGCAAGGCGGGAGTAGAGGGACACGTGTCGAGCTACACCGCCCGCCACACATGGGCCACCACGGCCTTCCGCAAGCGGTGTGCCGCCGGGCTCATCAGCAACGCCTTGGGACACTCCAGCGTGAAGATTACCGAAACCTACCTCAAGCCCTTCGAAAACGAAGAACTGGACCGCGTGAACCGGCTTGTCATAGCCACCTGCCGCAGATAGGCACGCAGACACCCGCACAGGGTGCTAAGCACCTGTCGTACATCAGTATAGATAGAAAAAGGAAAGCCCGTTACTGCGCAGGTAACGGGCTAAAGAACATGCCGCAAAGATACACGAATAGAAACAGAACGCCAAAAGAGAAACCGACTTTTTTGTAGTATTTTTTTTTGCATAAGCGCATTTCCGTCCGATTTACGCTGTCCTTCCCTTATCTCATCCCCTGCGAGGAGCCGGTTCGCCGTATCCCTCCGTGCGGACCAGAAGGGCATTACACCTCTTTTATATATGTCTTTCGGCGGTCACAAAACGGCGGCAGTGCACCGCACAGGGTCGTTTGCCCATGCCCCAGTACAGTACAGCCCAGTCTTGCAGGCCAATGTGCAAGAGCGCAGTCTTCGCGCACTTCCCGTTACCTGCGCAGTAACAGACGGCAACATTTGGAAACAACGCAGAATACCAAGATATGAAAAAACAACTCTGGATGCTACTTCTCTTCTTTGCCCTCCCTCTATCGGCACAGAAAGTAGCCATCAAAACCAACCTGCTCTACGACCTGACCACAACGATAAACCTCGGTGCGGAAGTGAGGCTTGCCCCGAAGTGGACGCTCGACCTCTCGGGCAACTACAACGCGTGGTCGTTCAAGAACGACAAGAAGTGGAAGCACTGGATGGCACAGCCCGAGGCCCGCTACTGGCTGTGTGAAGCCTTCAACGGACACTTCCTGGGACTGCACGCCCTGGGCGGACAGTACAACTGGGGCGGGCTGAACATGCCCTTCGGCCTGTGGGACGACCTGAAGACCCACCGCTACGAGGGCTGGTACGTCGGTGGCGGACTGGTCTACGGCTACCAGTGGCTCATAGGCAAACGCTGGAACCTGGAAGCCAGCATCGGCTTGGGCTACGTCCGCGCCGGATACGACCGCTACGACTGCCCCCACTGCGGCGAGTGGCGAGGCTCGGGCAAGAAGAACTACATAGGGCCCACAAAGGCCGCCGTGTCGCTCATCTACGTCATAAAGTGACCGACCCCGCCACACAACAGAACAAGGAAGAGACAACCATATAAATAAGGTATAGAAAATGAAACTGACAACACACATACAGCAAGCCCTGACCGCCCCCGGCGTGGCACGCAAGGCCACGCTCGCAGGGGCGTTGCTGCTGGGATGCACCCTGGCCCCGGCACAGACCACCTACCTGCAACACCTCAGGGTGGACACCTGTGCGGTGCAGAAGCAGGGCGACCGCGTGAACGTGGCCATC
Source organism: uncultured Bacteroides sp. (assembly GCA_944321465.1). Lineage (GTDB taxonomy): Bacteria > Bacteroidota > Bacteroidia > Bacteroidales > Bacteroidaceae > Bacteroides. The sequence continues at coordinate 47,660 of CALULL010000008.1, read as the reverse complement.
GGCATGAAGTTCGACTCCGTGGACCTGGCACGACAACACTCGCTGACGCTCGTCCCCGTCATCTTCTCGGCCGACGGCTCGCAGGCCGTGCAGCTCGACTCCGTGGTGCTCGACGGACGCGTGCGCCACAAAGTCGTGCAACGCCGCCGCACGCTGGGCGACACCCTCGACATGCCCGGCACGCCGGCACCCCGCCTGCGACGCGCGGGCAACGACGGACTGGCCTACGACTACGCCGCCACCACCGCCTACGAGCCGTGGATGCTCAACGGACGGCTGGGCCTGCGCGGACACGCCACCGGCTGCGCCGACTGCGCCGAGGGCGACGAGTGGCGGCCGCTGGCCGACATCCTGCCCTACAGCGAGCCGCAGTACGCGATGGCCGTCGTCGAGCAGCCCCGCGAGGAGACCGAGAAGATGCGCTACGACGACCGCACCGCCCGCCTGCACTACCGCCAGGACAGCCACCGCGTGCTGCCCGCCTACAAGGACAACCAGCGCGAGCTGGACGCCATACAGGCCTCCATCGACGTGGTGAAACAGAACCCCGACGTGCAGATAACCGGCATCTACGTCACCGGCTACGCCTCGCCCGAAGCCACCGTGGCCTACAACCAGCGGCTGTCCGAACGCCGCGCACGCGCCCTGACGCAGTACGTCCTGGAGCACAACCCCGACATCGACCGCTCCCTGTGGCACGCCGAGGGGCGCGGCGAGGACTGGGAGGGCCTGCGCCGCGAGGTAGCGCGCTTCACCAACCTGCTGAAGCAGGACGAAGTGCTGCGCATCATCGACGAGTGCGACGGCTCCGACCGCGACGCGTGCGAGGAGCGCATCAAGGCCCTCGTGCCGCCCGACATCTACCAGCGCGTGCTCACCGAGATGTACGGACCCCTGCGCCGCAACGACTACCGCATCACCTACACCGTGCGCCCCTTCGACCTCGACGAGGCACGCCAGCGCATACGCACCAACCCCAAGCTGCTTAGCCTGGCCGAGATGCAGCGCGTGGCCGACAGCTACGGGCGCGGCACGCCCCAGTACCTCGAAGCGCAGCGCGTGGCCGTGGCCACCTTCCCCGGCAACCTGACGGCCATCAACAACTGCGCCCTGGCCGAGATAGAGGCAGGCAACTACGATGCCGCCTGCCGCCTGCTGCAGGGGTGCACCGACGGCTCGCTGCTCAACCTCCTGGGCGTGGCCCACTACCGTGCCGACCGCCTCGACGAGGCCGAGCAAGCCTTCGACCGCGCCGCCCGTGCCGGATACCAGCCCGCAGCCGACAACCTGCGACAGCTGCGCGAGGCACGCCGACTCACCGGGAAGTAGGTCTCCTGTCTACTAACATGACAACTAAGATAACTATTAACCAACTAAAGTGTTTTTATTATGAAACTGAACAAATTCTTTTTGCTGGGAATGGCCGGACTGGCTTTCGCAGCTTGTAGCAACGAAGACGACGTAGCCTTCAACGCAGGCGACGGCGTGAACAAGACGATGGTGGTGTCTATCGCAGGCATCAGCAGCGGCACGACGAGGGCAACGGCTCCGACAGACCCCTGGGTGAAGGACGAGGCTGGCCAAGGTGTCAACAACATCAATAAAATCTTCCTTGCCTTTACTGACGCAAGCGGCGTAGTGAAGTACGTCTACAACACCGAAGATCACGAAGGTTCACTCGCCAATCTGAAGGGCAACGGTATGAAGTTCACCAACGTTGAGGATGTTACGGCTGTCTATGCCGTAGCTAACGCTCCTGCAAGCTTCAACCTCGCCGTAGGTTCCAATATCAACAGCGTAAACACGCAGTTCTCCGAGCAGAGCATCAACACCGTAGGTGCCAAGAACGGTGGTGTAGTGTACGTTGGTGGCGACACCGACATACAGCCGTTGGCATCCGAACCCGCTGAAGGCTTCAACGATGACAACACGCACGACTTCGACACCGAAATAGCCGATGGCAGCTACTACTACAGTGCCGCAATCACGCTACGTCCCATCCTCTCCCGCATCCAAATCAACTCGGTGAAGGTGGCTATTTCGGGTGAGTCCAATACGTTCCCCGCTACTTCTACTGCTACCATATCTGCCGGCCAGTATAAGTACACATGGAGCGGCTTCGAGCCTTCGCTGTTCGGTGTATATCTGAACAACTTCTACTCCGTGTTTACCGACCTGACAGGCGTTGCTTCTGCCCCTCTAGGTGAGGACACCTACCAAAACAACATCGTAAACGGGCAATGGCTGTTGGATGGCACAGACTACGCCGACCACGCTGCTTACATCAGCTACGCCGAGGACGCATACGGAGACCTGCTGACCTATGGTGAAGGTGTGGCCGAGGGTGCCATCACGTATAGCGAACTCATGCCCGAAGGCAAGTGCATCGGCTTTAACGTGTTTGTTCCGTTCAACATCGTTACCGGCACTACGGAGAGCGACATGAACCCGACCATTCACTTCCAGTTCGACAGCAAGTTCTCTGGCTACACCAAAACTCCGGTTTACGCCATTGCTACAGGTGGTCACAATGTAGGCGAAGAAGTAACCGACCCCGAAGAGTTGGCCTACGTAAACGGAGCAGAAGAGAACATCGACCTCACGTTGCCTCTGATGAACGACTACATGTTTGCCAATATCCGTAACCTCTACACTAATGAAGCAGCCTCTGACGCGCTGCAAATGGAGCCGGGCAAGATTTACAACATGAACGTAGTAATCAACCCCGTCAACATGCAGTACGACCTGACGGTTCAAGAGACTAACAACGTTGTTGTGACGATTGACGTTGTTGATTTCAGCGAACAGACCATCTATCCGGGCTTGGACGAATAACATTGCCAATTGACCAATAGTTCCCTCACACAGGAGGAGTGCCCCGCCCCCGCGCGGGGCGAGCATTCCGCCCGTGTGACTTTCCCCCCTCACGAGGACACCCCGCGAGGGCGCACACAGGGCCGCCGAGCCGCCCGCAACGAGCCTTTAACATTTTTTCATTACGGGTACCACATGTTAGGCTATGACGGGTACCACATGCGAGGCTATGCGGGGTAGCACATGCGAAGGCACGACGGGCCACCGACAAGAACGAGACAACCGGCCCCGGACAGGGGCGACCAACAACACCGAAGAAGACACAAACATACAGAGAGTAGAGACAATGAGAAAGACGAGCATTATACTTTTGTTTCTGGCAGCCGCCACCCTCCTGGGCAGCTGCATCAAGGAAGACCGTAGCGACTGCCGACGCAGCTTCACCCTGCTGTTCCGCTACACGGGCGACGGCACCACGGACATCTTCCGCGAAAAGGTGGCACAGGTACATCTGTATGTCTACGATGCCACCACCCGCGCACTGGTGCGCCAAGAGACTATGGATGCCGCACGGCTGGAACAGCTGCAGGGCATCCGCTTCGAACTGGAAGACCTCGAACCGGGCAACTACGAGGCCGTGTGCTGGGGCAACGCCGCCCAGGCAACCGACATAGACCAGCCCGAACAGCGCGAGACGGCCACCGTGGCCGCGCCCGAGCACCGCAACGGCCAGGAGGCCGACACCAACGACGAACTCTACTACGCCGGGGGGACGTTCACCGTAGCGAACGCCTACACCGACCAACAAGATATACTCGACTTCAGCTGCGCGCACATCGACCTGTCGGTGCGCCTCGAAGGTTTCGACAACATGGTACTGACCCGCGCCGACGGCCAAGCCGCCACCGCCTGCCCCGTGGGCGTGCGCCTCGACGGCCTGCCCGCCTACGCCGACTTCGACGGCACGGCCCATGCCGAGGCCACCGCCGCCTACGCCCTGAAACCCGCACCGGCTGCCGACGGTACCCCCGATGCCTACGAGACGGCCCTGCACACCCTGCGCTTTGCCGACGACACGCCGGGCGCGCTCCGCCTTGTCAACCCCGCCACGGGAACCACGGTCTATACCCTGCCCCTGGCCGACTTCCTGTCCGCCAACAGCCTGACGGTGGAGGACCGTCAGGAGGTGGCCGTCAGCATCCTGCTGCACCTCAACGACGACGGGGTGAGCGTCAGCGTCACCCCCTTCGAGGACGAGCCGATACACCCGGGCTTGGACGAGAAGTAACAGCACCGACAGACACACAAGAGAGAACGACAACAAAACGAACACACACACGATATGAACACATCGACCAACCAGACAAGCCTCACGAGGCCGCACGCAAGGCCCCGCAGCCGCAAGGCCGCTCCCACGACGGGGAGGGGCTGGTGGCGGGGACTACTGCTGGCGACGGTGGTGCTGCTCGCCGCCTCGTGCACCGAGGAAGAACCGGGCATCGTCACCACGCTGAAGGACACCTACCAGGTGCGACTCATGGTGAACCCGCAGCAGGCTGCCACCCGCGCCCCGGGCAACGACGAGAATGCCCTGCGGCAGTTGCGCGTCTACGTCTTCAACACCCAAGGCGACCGCGTGGGCTACTACGAGAACATGAACCTCACGGCCACAGGAGCCTACTACGTGCCCTTCCGCCTGCAAGAGGGCGGAGAACTGACGTTCTACGTGGTGGCCAACGAAAACGGAGCCGGAAGCACCACCGGCCTGAGCGAGAACACCCCGCTGAACGACCTGCGCACACGCGCAGGCTTCCTGACGGACAACATCGACCGCGACCCGGGCGACCTGCTGACGGGCGAGGCCACGGCCGACATCACAGCCACCCCGGAGGGAACGGCCCCGCAGTCGGTGACGGTCGAGCTGATGCGCCCCTTCTCGCTGCTTCAGGTCTTCTTCGCCAAGTCGACCGAGGATGTCGAAGCCACGGTGAATAACGTCAGCCTTACCAACTACTCGCGCTACGGCTACTTCCACGACCGCGACCTTGCCGACTACGGCACACGCAACGGCAACATTGCAACTGCCGCACTGTTGCTCGGCACGACTCAGACCGTCGCCCAGGTCGTGTCCGAGGAACAACAGCTGACGGGCGACTACGGCGAGGTGGTCGCCAGCAAGCCCGTCACGCTGAAGCCCGAGGGCAACAGCCAGTGGGGCACGACGTGGACCAACGCCGACCCGAGCGGTTCCGCCACAAAAAATGTCGCCTGCCTGACGGTAGCCTACACAATGGGCAGCGAGCAACGCACGGGCAACATCTACCTGCCCGCCATCAGCGAGACGAACGTGAAGTACAACGTGAAGTGCCTGCTCCTGGAGAGCGGCGGACTGACGGTGAGCTGCGCAGTCCAACCGTGGGACGACAAGGAGAGCGAGTACGTGGTGTCCGACGACGGTATGTTCGCGCTTGGTGCCGTCAACATGGTTTCCCTCACCCCGGACGGGAAGGACTACGCCACGCAGTACATGACGGGAGCCGACGCACAGTCGCGCCAATTTACCTTCACCGTGACGATGACCGCCCCCGAAGGCGTGCGCTGGCAGGCCCACCTCACCAACCCGCTCGACTTTGAGTTTGTGGAAGACGACAACCACGCCTCCGAGGGCGTGGGAGGAACCGAAGCACAACCCACCACCATACAAGTGCGCCCCACACGGCCCTACGACGTGGCCAGCGGCGCACGCCCGGAGACCGACCTCTACATCACCATAGGCACCGCGCCGGAGAACCAGCAGATGTTCGACCCGCAAATGGCCTACGGGACGACGGGCACGCAGATACACATCGTGCAAGTATCTCCCGTAGAGGGCGACCAGCTGGTATGGCCCAGCACACAGCAGCCCTGAGAACCTTAGCAAGAACACACACCCATACGAACGATGGAGGAACAAGCAATGACAACAGATAAGACCCTGACAAAACGCATAAGACGCGCGGCCTGCCTCGTCGGCTCCCTGCTGACGCTGGCTCTGACGGCCTGCGTGCAAGACGAAGCCCTCGTGCTGCCCGACCGCCCCGAGCCACAGGCACCCGGACTGCACATCGCCCTCGCCCCCGAAGGCACCGAGCCGGAGGCAAGCACCCGCACGCCGGGCGTGGATGCCCTGAACGAGAACCGCATCGGCACCGCCGACGTGTTCATCTTCAAGCACGACGGCATGCTGAACCCCGACGGCTACGCCCACGGCGAAGGCAGCGGCCCCGTGACCGTCTACAGCGGCTCGAACTGGCTGGACAACTTCAACGAGGACGATGCCCCCTTCTCCGTCTACGTCGTGGCCAACTATAAGGGCAGTGCCACCCTGTCCTCCGTCACCTCGCTGGACGACCTGAAGGCCGTGACGGCCACCGACAAGGACATAGTCTACTTCGAGGGTATGAACACGGACAACGGTGCCTTCTCCGGCAAGTCCTTCCTCATGGACGGCCACACGGAGGTGGACTACGCCACCCTTGAAGCAGCCCCCGACGGCCAGGTGTACGACATCTCCGTCCCGGTGCGCCGCGCCGCCGCCAAGGTAGAACTTACCCTCCAGTTCTCCGACGACTGGAAGACGAAGTACACGCCCTCCACTTTAGAAGCCCAGGTAGTCAACTACGCCACCGTCACCCCCGCCCTGGCCGACGGCACCCCGCTGGATGCCTCCCGGCTGGGCTACCAGTCCACCCCCGACAACGGAGGCGTAGCCGAGGACAACTTCACCGGCGACTTCGTCACTCGCGGAGCAAACGGAACCATAGAGGGAAGCACCGTCCGCTTCTACGCCTACGTCAACCGTTGGGACGAACTGGTGGAGAACGAGACCATGCTCCTCATCGACCTGCCCGGCACGTACTACGGCGAGGACGGCCAGCAGCAGGCCGGCGAGAACTATGCCCATAACTTCTACAAGATACCCTTCATCGGCAACGCCGAGCGGCAAGTGATGGAGCGCAACACCTTCTACCAGGTGACCGCCACCGTCGACATGCTCGGCTCCACGGAGATTGACGAGCCGGTAGAGCTGAACAACGTGCAGTTCGAGACAGCCGACTGGAAGGTCGACGGCGTATCCGTAGGCGAAGGCGACACCCCCACCTACCTCATCCTGAGCAGCTACCACCTGGACCTGCGCAACGTCGATGGCTACGACGACCTCCGCTTCTATTCGTCGTCGCCGATAACGAGCGTGGAGTTCGTATCGGGCAACACCGCCCTGAACGACCCGGACGTAGACTTCGAGTTCGACTACCCGGGGACGGGCAGCACCATCCCGCCCATCTACTTCGTGAACAAGGACGGGGAGAGGCAGGAGGTAGATGAGAACGACCCGAACGATGATAACACTAATTGGGGTAATAGAGACGATGAAGTGTCAACCACCTTCGACCAAGGAGTAGTGGAAGGAAACATTCACCTCACCTCTACCTCCCCCGAGAACGTGACCAAACGCTACATCACCTTGAAAGTGACCAACGGGGACGGCTTGTCGAAGTACGTAGTGGTAGAGCAATATCCGCTGGAGTATATTCAGCCGATACAGGGGTACTATTCTTACAGGGATGATTTCCTGTCTCCAGATGATGTAAATCCTGCCAATGTATCCATACACTGGGAAAGAGAATTTGTTTGTCCGATAACACAAACTCATACTCAAAGACAAAATTGGCGAGGAAATTGGGAAGATCAAGGAATAGAGAGTTCACTCGATAATATAAGCTTGCCGACCTCGAATAATACGTTTTCATCCAAGGTCTATATTGAAGAGAGGAGTAATATATACCAATACGATTTTTCTGGTGGCAGTGTATCAGATAACGACCCGGGGTGGTCTGAGTGGAGTGGGTGGGAAGAATACACTACTAGTTGGGGTACTCGTTACAGAAGGCGTACAAGAACACATTCGGCAGGAGGAGTATATACGGCAGAAAGAGCAAGGAACGCAGAAAGTAATACCAACCCTATGATGTATTTTGTTACCTTGACTGAAACATCCGAGAAATATGATATTGCCCATCCGTTGCGTGAGGAAATGAACTTTGGCACACCAAGTGCACCAAACTGGCAATCTGTGGCAGTCAGCACTCCAGAGAATGATGGTTTAGTATCGCCTGCGTTCATGCTCGCTTCACAGCTCGGTACCGTATCGGCCGGAAGGAATTGGACGGAAGCACAAAGACATTGCGCAAACTATGTAGAGACTTATATTGACAGTGAAGGAGAAACACACCATCTAAATGACTGGAGGCTTCCTACGTCAGCGGAAATAGCAGTAATCATAAACTATCAGAACGAAACGCCGGAAGTCATGGATCAAGTTCTGAGTGGGCGGCGGTATTGGGTTGCACAAGAGGATACCTATGCCGAAACGGGTGTCTATGAAAACAACAACGACTCTGAATATATCCGCTGCATCCGCGACGTCCTCCCCACCGATGCCTTCCTCCAAACCAACAACTAAAACGAAAGAACGATGAAGAACAAGAGCATATACCGTAGACTGTGGGCAGCCATTGGGCTGGTCGTGTTTGTGCTGACCGGGTGCATGGACGACACCTTCGTAGAACCCGGACGGGCCGTGGTGGACGAAAACGGCATGGTGCACCTGCGGGTAAACACCAACGTGCCCGGTCTGAAGCTGACGCGTGCCGTGGACATCAACGGCGAGGCCATCAGCACCCTCTGGCTGCTGGCCTTCGACCAAGAAGGCTACATGATAAGCCGCGTGCTGGCCCAGCAGACCAACAACGTGGACGGCTGGGAGGGCGGCTCGGGAACCTTCACCGCCGAAGTGCCCGCCTCTACCCGCCGCCTGCACTTCCTGGCCAACGTCAACATGGACAACTTCAGCGACCGCGACAACATAGGCCGACACGAGAACGAGGTCATCGCCCCGATGGTCTCCTCCTCGGGCAACCTGGTGTACTGGGGGTACGAGCTGTTTGACGACGAGACGGCTCTCACCAACTTCGCAGCCGGAAACGCCGGGGCCGTCACCCTCTACCGCAACCAAGCCCTCGTGCGCTACGAGGTGCAGAACCCAGACATCACCGTCCTGGGCTGGGCCGTCTGCAACCAGTACGCCTACGGCACGGTGGCCCCCTTTGACACCCAAGTGGACAACATGCTCGACGGCACGCCCTTCCACTTCGACCTCGGCACCTACGACTTCACCACCGCCCTGCCCGAGACCTACAACGTGAAGATGGGCGACGACAACGACGTAGGCCAAGCATCGAGCGAGGCGGGCGACCCGCGCTACATCTTCGAGACCACCAACCCGGAGGACGACCAGGTGTATGTCATCATGCGCATCCGTAAGAACAACGATGTCGATGCCCTCTTTTACAAGGTGATGCTGGTGAACGACGCGAAGGAACCCTACGAGATAATACGCAACCACGAGTACCACATCACCATCAGCGACGTGAACACGGCCTACGGTGTCTCCTCCTTCGAGGCCGCCAAGACGGCCACCCCGGCCAACAACCCGTGGATAACCGTCAGCGACGAGATACCCGAGGTGAGCAGCGGCGACAGGACCCTGCGCATCGAGGGCGAGACCACCGTGCTCTACCAGCAGGCCGGAGAGCAGACCATCCAGTTCTACTACAACGGCACGACACAGCCCGTGGTGACGTGGGTGAGCAACGAGGGCGTGACGGACGGCAGTGCCCCCACCGTGACGTGGGACCGCGGGACGGGCCAAGGCACCATCACCCTCAGCGTCAACGCCCCGGCCAGCGGACAGCTGCTGCGCGGCACGTTGCAGGTGAAGGAGGCCGACGGCGTGCTGTCGCGCCGCGTGCAAATCATCACCTCCGAGCCGTTCGAGTTCTCCCCCGTGTGGGTCAGCTCGGAGATACCCCTGCTCGACGGCGAGAACATCGCCGTGCTCTTCTACATCCCCGACGACTTCCCCCAGGAGCTGCTGCCCGTGGAGGTGAAGTTCGGCTGCGACCTCATCGACGCACAGACGGGAGAGGAAAACTCCTTGGCGGTAATCATGGAGGCCAACGACTACTACGTGCCCGTATGGAACGCAGGCATAAATGACTGGCAATACCAAGACGTAACAAAGGACTGGAACTACAAGTACGTCTACACCGCCGACCACGTGGGCCAGCACCGCGTGAACTTCCGCACCATCCTGACGCAGCAGGGCCACACGAACGAAGACGAGTTCCACATCTACATGGAGGGCGACGACCCGGACACGGGCACCGACCTCTTCCGCCACCGCGACCTCTACTTTGCCTTCCAGCCCAGCGGAAGCCAACGGCGCATCCGGCTGACGAACAGCGACGATGCTAACGGCTCCATGCGCACCATCAGCAACCTTGACCCCGTGGCAGGCGAGACGGTCTCCATCCCCTTCACGCTGGACGGTGGATACGGCGGCGTGAGCAGCGAGATATGGGTGTACTACGACCCCGCCGTGCTCCGTCCCGACTGGCCAGGAGCCACGCAGGCGACCGACATGTACGGCAACACCTACGCCGCCTATACCGCCACGCAGCCTACGACCAGCGTGACACTCACCAGCATCAGCCCCGTGTTCGACAGCTACGTGGTGCTCTCGGCCAAGTCCACCGACGGCTACCCCGCGCCCTACCAAGGCGTGAACAACAGGCAGACCGCCTTCCGCTCGGCCAGCGTGACGGTAGAGACGGGCGGGCGGCTGGACTTCAGCCCGGCACTGTCGACCGACGGCAACAGTTTCACCACCGTAACCGACGGCGGCTCGTTCCCCATCCCCTACGGCGAGGGGCAGGACGTATGGCTGCGCATCACGATACCCGATGCAGCACAGGACCGAGCGTTCACCTTCCTCGTAGAGAGCCAGTACCTCGCCCCCGCCGACGGCACCGGCTGGACGCAGGACGGCACCACGTGGAGCTACACCGTAGCGGCAGGCAGCGGGGCCACGCAGACCTTCCACTTCACCACCAACCGCCTGGCCAGCAGCGAGACCATCCGGCTGAGCGCGGGCAACGAAGTGGGCTTCAACCCCGTGGCGGTGGACATCACCAACACGCCGCTGACGGGCACCATCCAACTGCCCACAGACGAGACTTTCCAAGTGGACAACCCCTACGTCATACTGGAACGCGCCAGCGACGGCACACGCATCGGCACCTTCGACCTCACCGGCAACCCCAACGGGCAGAACAGTGCCCGGTACACCCTTACCCTGCGCGGGGAGTACAACCTGAACGCGACAGACCGCGTGACGGTGCGCTGGATGCCCGTGACGGACAACACCGAGTTCAGCCATTCGTGCCTGCTGGAGGACATCATGCAGTACGATACGACCATACCTTTGGAAAGGACACAGTGACGCAGGCCGCGCCCACACACACAGGATGACCACTACACGACATAGGCACCCCCACCCCCGTCCCGCGCGCCTCAACTACCCTATGACTTGATGCCCGCAGCTTGTGAAAGTAGCGGCTTCGCCAAAACAGACATACAGAGACGCGTGGACGAGCGTGCGACGGAGCCTCCGGCATGGCGATGCCGGAGGCTCTCTTCGTTAGGGGAGATGAGGGGGGAAGGGGCAGACCTGTGCCCCCGCAGCAGGACACCTGTGCCCGCCGGGAGGCAGAGGTGTGCCCGGAGACGGGGGAAGGTGTGCCAACATTTTGGACGAAGGGGCAGGGACGAGGGTTGAGGCACCAGGGACAAGGCAATACGCGGCAATTGCCGGATAACCCTACGACGCTGTGTGCCATTCGACCCCCTTCGGGGGCCGGAGATGTGGGGGATTGGAAAGCCGGGGGTGAGCTGCGCTCACCCCCGGCTAAGCATGGTTCGACCCCTTCGGGGCCGCGTCCTGCGATACACGACAATTGCCGGAAACCGTCCACCGCAGGGGCGGGGCTGACCCACGGCCAAAGACATCGGTCGCACACGCTCCAACCCGGTGTAGGGGCCCACCTCATCACCCCTTCGGGGCCGCACGTCCTGCGATACGCGGCAATACCTCAACCCTCGTCAACTAACCTAATACCCCGCAGCCCGTGCCACGCGACGGGGGATGTCGGTGTTGTCCATTTTGCCGGAGAACAGTTCGGCACCGGCACCCACGGCAAAGACCGGGACATAGGCGGCAGTGTGGTCTCCCGTGGTCCATCCCGCCAGGGCCAGTTCACTCATGACGCGCTTGGCGGCGGCGGCCAGCGGCTCGATGGTGGCGTAGAGGCTCTCCTCGAACACCACTTTGCGTTGCACGAAGGACTGCTCGTAGGCATCGCGCAGCGACTTCTCCTGCTCCCACGTCAGAGGCAGGTCGCTCCAGAAGCCCATAGTGTCGGACAACAGACGGCGCACGTCGTCCCACGCCACGTTGCCTTGGCGGCGCAGGTTGGTGACGGCACGCGAGAGGGCCTCCTCGCTCACCGTCTGCGTGGCCAGCGAACGCAAGGCCAGCGTGTAGCCGTCGCGGCCCATGCCCAGTCCGCCCGTCTCGTGGTCGGCGGTGACGATGATGAGCGTCTCGCGCGGGTGCTCTTCGTAGAACTCGTAAGCCACGCGGATGGCGGCATCGAGGTCGTTCACCTCGGCACAGACGGTGGCCAGGTCGTTGTTGTGGCAGGCCCAGTCTATCTTGCCGCCCTCAATCATGACGAAGAAGCCCTTGCTGCGGCGGTCGCGGGTGAGGAAGTCAATGGCATCCTCCGTAATCTGGGCCAGCGTGAGGTCGCCCTCGCGACGGTCAATGGCGTAGGGCAGGCTGGCGGGGTCGGCACCGTCGGCCTGCATGAGCACCAGCCTTTGGGCCTTGGCGGCCTTGGACTCGTAGTCGGCCTGTCCGCGCGCCACGACGTAGCCCGCCTCCTCAATCAGGGGGAAGATGCTGGGCGCGGGCTGTCCCGTGGCATCGGTCTCGGGACTGAGGAAGCCGCTGCCCGCGTAGAAGTCGAACCCGGCGCGGGGCAGGTCGAGGGCTATCTCATAGTACATGTGGCGGTCCCGCTGGTGGGCATAAAACGCGGCGGGGGTGGCGTGGTCAATGCTCACGCTGGTAGCAATGCCCACACGACGACCGGCAGCCTTGGCCCGCTCGGCCACCGAGCGGAGGGCGACACCGGCGGTGTCCACGCCGATGGCATCGTTGTAGGTCTTCGAGCCAGTGGCCAGCGCGGTGCCTCCGGCGGCCGAGTCGGTGATGGCATTGGTGGCCGAGTAGGTGGTGGCCATGCCGGCTACGGGGAAGGTGGCAAAGAGCAGCGGCTCGGTGCCGATGCGGCCCTGCAGCTCGGCACGCAGCATCTCGGTGGTATTCACCTGGTTGAGGCCCATGCCGTCGCCAATGAAGAAAAACACATACTTTGCCTGCTGGGCACGGAGGCCGAGGGCAAAGAAGAGCAGAAAGAGGAAATAGAAGGTTCGTCTCATAATGGTTTGTATTTTAGTGTGATAAAACTTCCCATGCACAGCCTGCCCCGGCCTCGTCCCCGCCACGGGGGAGGGACAAAGCCGGGACAGGCGCTTGCTTTCGGACGGCAAAGGTACGGCTTCGGCGGCAAAGGGGTGTTAAGATACGGTTAAATCCCAACGGGGCATTTAGCCCAAGCCGTTCATTAAACCCAAATCGGTCATTAGACCACCGGCTTGGGGTTTGGTTGTCTTTCTTCGGTTTTCCAAGCCCTTTCGCCCTGCTGTCGGCATCTTGTCTGCCGCTCTGTCTCGGCGTAACCCGCTACGCCTTCGGCAAAGGTGGCGGACAATCTGCACGGCAGCAGAACGAAATCGCTTTGGACTCTAATGACCGATTTGGGTTAAAGTCCCTCCTTCTTCCTTTCTTTGCAGCACAAAGACGTTGCAAAGTACAGTAGTTCAGTAGGTGAAGTACAGTAGTTCAGCATGCGAAGTACAGTAGTTCACTATCCCTTTGGCGAAGATAGGCGAGGTCTTTGTCCGCACAAGCTGTTCCGTGCCGGCCTTGTCAACCAACCCCTCGCTACCTCCCTTGTGCTATTCGACCCCTTCGGGGCCGGGTGTTGTGTGGTGCCTGTCTATCCGGGGGTTCGCTTCGCTCACACCCCGGCTAAGCATGGTTGGCCCCCTTCGGGGCCCGCCTGGCCTCGGGGGGGCTGTGACGGAGGGGGTGCCGGGGAGGAACCCGGCGTAGGGGCGACCCTCGCGGTCGCCCGCATCCCATGCGTGGCACGTGGGGGGCCCTATGTCTTTGGGCGGGGGCAAGCCCCGCCCCTACGGTGGATGGGTAGCCGGTTATTGCCGTGTAGCGCAGGGGACGGGAGGTCCCTAATGACTCCCGATTTGGGTTGAACCCAAATCGGTCATTAGACCGCCCACAAAGAGTATAGGCTTATCTTTTTGGGGCTTTCCAAGCCCTTTCGCCCTGCTACCGGCAGATTGTCTGCCGCTTTGTCTCGACGTAGCCCGCTACGCCTTCGGCAAAGGCGACAGCCAATCTGCACGGCAGCAGAACGAAATCGCTTTGGACTCTAATGACCGATTTGGGTTGAACTCTAACGACCGACGTGGCATACTAAAAAGGCCGACGGACAAATGTCCGCCGGCCTTTCCCCTTTGTACCAGTTAAATTATGATGAGAACGCGTCAGCGTCTTTCGAACGTGGTCAGTTCGTAATAGTCGCTTTCGCTTGTCTCCAATTGCATGGTGTTGCCGTCAAACGACTTGATGACGAAGGTATCGTCCTCGGCATAGTGCAGCATGAGTCTGTTTCCGTTCAGCTCGTAGCGTCCTTCTTCGCGGTAGCTCTCGTTGGCCTTCTCCCACATCTGCATGGTGCCGTCCTCGTTCAGTTGCAGCATCACGCGGTCGCTCTCGGACAGAGTTTCGTTCCACTCGTCGCGTACACCTTCATACACCTCCCAGCCTTGGCTGTGGGTGGTCTCCCACAAGCCTGCGATGCTGCTGTTCGTCACTTCTTCATCGTCGTCACATGCCGACAACATACCTAAGCAGATTACTGCCATCAGGCAGCCTGCAAATAGTCTGAATGTTTTCATGTTGATAGTTATTTAAATTAGTGTTTGCTTATTCATTTTTCCCAATCGGTTGATGGTCCACGACGCAAGGGGACTCATCGCGTGTGGAAGTTAGTCCATCACGCCTCCCATATTTTTCCTATACATCACATCCATCTTGTCACCCATGCCTTCGTCGTAATGGCCCAAATCACATTCGCTCCCATAATCCAAAAACTGTGTTCCGTCTATCTCTTTGCCGTTTTCGTTTACCGCAACGGTACGGTAAAGATTTTCACCTTCTTTTCTGTAGGTGGCTTTGGCGTGGGCAACCGCTCCATAGTAGGCAAAGTGCGTCAGGCCGATGTATTTCGGGGGGATTACGACCGCGCCCGTAGAGGTATTTACAGCTCCGCACAGCCCATTCTGCTGCACCACTGCACGGTCATTATACAGCACGCTGCCGATACCCTCGTACACGCACGGGACAATGAGTTTACCTTTCTGCACATCGTATATGCCGTACTTGCCACCGTCCTTAACGATAAATACCGGGCCATACACAAAGAAACCGTATTGGTTAGAATAGTTCGTTTCAGCAGGATCCCGGAAGGCTATGATGCTTTCAAACCACTTGCTTGTCACCTTCTTTGTCTTTCGGTCGACGAAAGCATACTTGCCACCCTTCTTTGCCACGTTGCCATACTCGTTCAGCTTGTAGTCAACACCCTCCGTCGTGCCGTTTTCGGAATAGTACGTGGTCTTTCCATTCTTCTCGGCTATGAAAATGTATGGGATATCGGGGTTGTTATAGTCGCGCTTTACCGTCAACGCGTCATACATCCCCATCGGGACAAGCATCTTGCCGTCCGATCCCATCACGCCTTTTTCCCCGTTATCCTTTTCCATGATGCCTTTCCAAGGCTTGAAGTCGTATGCCGAGCCACTGTAATCGGAAAACTCATTGAAGGCAGGCGACACCTCCAGTGCTTTCCCTTCGCGGGTATAGGGGACAATGCGGCACACACCACCACTTTCTTCCATTGCGAAAGCCAGACCTTTGTCATTGAAGTCTTCTGAAACTTTTGCGTATCTGCAAGGAATTATCTCGCGTCCTTCTTTGTCAAGCAATCCGACATAATTGCCACCTCTGTAGTTTTTGACTTCAACTCTGGCGCATCCGTTTTCACCCCAAGGGTAGTACGCGTAGTACGGACGTGCGTTCAGCTTTTTTGTCTCAGCATTATATATGTCGTATTCTTCCCGGGTATTTTGGCATAACAAGTATGTGCCGTTGATACGGCAGTTGTCATATTCTTCAGAAATGATATTCATATCACTGTCAAGAAGGAATATGCCACCGTAGCTTCTCTTGATGTATTTTACCTTATTCTCAAATTGCTTCACTACCATTTCCTGTCCACTGCCATACATGTCCACAAAATACTTTCGCCCGTCGCGTGTCATCTCGGCAATGCCGTTTTGTATTTTGCCTATCTTGTCATAGATGAAAGGAATGTCATTACCAAAGCAATGTATAAATCCCCATTTGCCATTCTTGCGCGCAGCTATGTAACTTATGTATACCGTGCAATAGTTATTATACGCGTCACGCCTAGTCCCTTGGGCAGTTTGTATGTCACCGGTTTCTTCATAGCGGTCGGTAGACACCCAGTTTCCGTCTGTATCTATCACTCCCCAGCCTTGTTCGTCTTTTACAAGCATGCAAGCGATATTTTTCACATCCTTGCTGCCCATGAACTGTGTGGGCTTAATATCCAGGAACTTTGGCTTGAAGTGCCATTTGCCTGTCGTTTTCAGACAGCCATACTTACCTTTCTGAGAAACAATGGCGTACAGTTCTTCCACATAGATGTAATCATATCTATCGCCGACCTTCTCGAACGACAGGAATTGTCCCTTCATGAACTCTCCTGCCGAGTCGAACTTGGGCTTTATCGCCCACTCGCCCGACGCATCTACATACCCCCACTTACCTTTCTTCTCGTCCAATTTGGGAGTCAAACCGTCTGCCCAGGCCGAAGCCGCAGACACCATGACGAGGGCAAGCACAAGCAATGCCTGCCAGATGACAGATTTTCTCATACCAATAGATTTATAAAATTGAATTATCAAGTTAGTACTCTGCAAGAACAAAGACAATGCTCCCATCCGCCACACGGGGACAGGGGCGGCGGAACGGGCAACGGCGGAATGAGGATACACAGAACCCCGCCACGCACCGCAAGGGTGCTGTGCGCCGTCAGAAGAACAAGTAGCAGTAAGCCTGCACGGACGCAGGCAGAAGATAGAAGCGGACATCCTCATCTTGCCATTGAATAATTACCTTCATCCGCACGGGCAAACACCCGGTTGCCAACAACCGGGAACTACCGCCGGGCGGACTTTCATTATTCTGCAAGACGGGAC
Organism: uncultured Bacteroides sp.; assembly: GCA_944321465.1. Lineage (GTDB taxonomy): Bacteria > Bacteroidota > Bacteroidia > Bacteroidales > Bacteroidaceae > Bacteroides. The sequence continues at coordinate 30,410 of CALULL010000008.1, read as the reverse complement.
GCAGACATGTTTTTCATTTGTTTTACCACGGAGAAGAGCCGTCCCATTACTTTCAGCCCGGCGGCAACGCCGATGCCGAATTGCCAAGGTAATGTAATCTCCGTTCGGAAGCACCCGGGCCTCCGATTTGCACGGCAAAGATACGAAATATTTATTTGACGGTACTTCTTTGTGCTAAAAAAAGAGGGAAAAAGAGGACTCGGACACTCAGTCACAGGGCACAGATGCGCCCGCCAGCAGGCACAGGTGCGCCCGCCGACGGGCAGAGGCGTGCCACGGCGGGAGCAGACCTGCGCCCCCCGGAGGTGCCCGGGGAGGGCCGGCACCAAAAAAGCTCCCCCGCCCGGCGCAGGCCAGGCAAGGAGAGCTTGTCGTGATATTAATCAAATGTAGAAAGGAGTCTTTCTCAGTCTTTCAGCTTGGCGCGGATGAAGTCGCGGTTGAGGCGTGCGATGTTGCTGATGGACACGTTCTTGGGGCACTCGGCCTCGCAGGCACGGGTGTTGGTGCAGTTGCCGAATCCCAGCTCGTCCATCTTGGCCAGCATGGCCTTGGCACGGCGCAGGGCCTCGGGCTTGCCTTGGGGCAGGAGGTTGAGCTGGCTCACTTTGGCCGAGACAAAGAGCATGGCCGAACCGTTCTTGCAGGCTGCCACGCAGGCACCGCAGCCTATGCAGCTGGCGGCATCCATAGCCTCGTCGGCGATGGTCTTGGGGATGAGGATGGCGTTGGCATCCTGGGCGGCACCGGTATTGACGCTGACGTAGCCTCCGGCCTGCATGATTTTGTCGTAGGCGGTGCGGTCCACCATGAGGTCCCTGATGACGGGGAAACCCGCAGAACGCCAAGGCTCGACGGTGATGACATCGCCGTCGTTGAAGCGGCGCATGTAGATCTGGCACGTCGTGGCACCCTGTGCGGGGCCGTGGGGATGTCCGTTGATGTAGAGCGAGCACATGCCGCAGATGCCTTCGCGGCAGTCGTGGTCGAACACGATGGGTTCCTTGCCTTCGCTAATAAGCTGTTCGTTCAAGATATCCATCATTTCCAAGAACGAAGTATCGCCCGGGATATCTTTCATTTCATAGGTTTCAAACCCGCCTTGGGCTTTCGGGCCTTTCTGGCGCCATACCTTCAATGTGAATGATATATTTTTGTCCATGTTTTAGTTCTTTAATTGGTTCAACTTCCCGTTTAGCTCTTGTAGTTGCGAGTCTGTACCTTGATGGCTTCGTAGACAAGCGGCTCTTTGTACATCACCGGAGCCTTGTCGTCGCTGCCCTGGTATTCCCAGCAGGAGACGTAGAAGTAGTTCTCGTCGTCGCGCTTGGCCTCGCCCTCTTCCGTCTGATACTCCTCGCGGAAGTGTCCGCCGCAGCTTTCGTTGCGGTTGAGCGCGTCGTAGGCAATAAGCTCGCCCATCGTGATGAAGTCGTTAAGGCGGATGGCCTTGTCAAGCTCTACGTTCATGCCGTCTTTCTCGCCGGGGATGAACAGCTCGGTTTCAAACTCCTTGCGGATTTGCTTCAACCGCTTCAAGCCTTCCTTCAGGCCCTCGGCGGTGCGGCCCATGCCGACGTACTCCCACATCACGCGGCCCAGCTCCTTGTGGATAGAGTCGACGGACTTCTTACCGTGGATACCCATCAGGTGGTCTATCTTGGCCTGCACGGCTTTCTCGGCCTCGGCAAACTCGGGCAGGTCGGTAGAGAAGCGGGGAACGGTGATTTGGTCGGCCAGATAGTTCTGGATGGTGTAGGGCAACACGAAGTAGCCGTCGGCCAAGCCCTGCATCAGGGCCGAAGCGCCCAGTCGGTTGGCACCGTGGTCGGAGAAGTTGCATTCGCCGATAGCAAACAGTCCTTTGACGGTCGTCATCAGTTCGTAGTCCACCCAGATACCGCCCATCGTGTAGTGTATGGCGGGATAAATCATCATGGGGTTCTCGTAGGGGCTTACGTCGGTAATCTCCTCGTACATGTCGAAGAGGTTGCCGTAGCGTTGCTCCACCACGTCCTTGCCCAGACGCTGTATGGCCTCGGAGAAGTCGAGGAACACAGCCAGGCCGGTGTTGTTCACGCCGTAGCCCTTGTCGCAACGCTCCTTGGCGGCGCGGCTGGCCACGTCGCGGGGCACCAGGTTGCCGAATGCCGGGTAGCGGCGCTCCAGGTAGTAGTCGCGGTCTTCCTCGGGGATGTCCTTACCTTGCAGCGTGCCTTCCTGCAACTTCTTGGCATCCTCCAGTTTCTTGGGCACCCAGATGCGGCCATCGTTGCGCAACGACTCGGACATGAGCGTCAGCTTGGACTGCTTGTCTCCGTGAACGGGGATGCAGGTGGGGTGTATCTGTACGAAAGCGGGGTTGGCAAAGAGGGCGCCCTTGCGGTAGCAGGCCATAGCGGCAGAGCAGTTGCAGGCCATAGCGTTGGTAGAAAGGAAGTAGGTGTTGCCGTAGCCGCCCGTGGCGATGACCACGGCATGAGCAGCAAAGCGTTCCAGCTTGCCCGTCACCAGGTTCTTGGCAATGATGCCACGTGCACGACCGTCGATGATGACAAGCTCTTCCATCTCGTAGCGGGTGTAGAGCTTCACGTTACCGGCAGCTACCTGACGGCTCAGCGAGGAGTAGGCGCCCAGCAGCAGCTGCTGTCCGGTCTGGCCCTTGGCATAGAACGTGCGGGAAACCTGGGCACCGCCGAAAGAGCGGTTGGCCAGCGTGCCGCCGTACTCGCGTGCGAAAGGAACGCCCTGGGCTACGCACTGGTCGATGATGTTGCAGGACACCTCGGCCAGACGATAGACGTTGGCCTCGCGGGCGCGGTAGTCGCCGCCCTTCACGGTGTCGTAGAACAGGCGGTAAACCGAGTCACCGTCGTTCTGGTAGTTCTTTGCGGCATTGATGCCTCCCTGTGCGGCGATGGAGTGTGCACGACGGGGAGAGTCCTGAATGCAGAAGTTGAATACTTTGAAACCCATTTCGCCCAGCGAGGCGGCTGCGCTGGCTCCGGCCAAGCCCGTGCCCACCACGATGATGTCAAGACGGCGCTTGTTGGCGGGGTTTACCAATTTCTGATGAGCTTTGTAGTTGGTCCACTTCTCGGCTACCGGTCCTTCCGGTATTTTAGAATCTATAGTAGTCATTTTTTTGCTGTTTTAGTTGTGAGTTGCAAGTCTTGCTGATGAGTAGTCGGACCCCCCTTGGCCAGCCACAGGCATGGCCCGACGGCCCGGACGTGCAGGACTTAGATGAGTAAGGATTTGATGAAGAACACGACAACGACCAGAGCGAAGCAGGCCACAACAATCGTAGCGTAGATGTTGGAGATGCACTGCCAGCGGCTGATCCAGGTTTTGTTGTTCCAGCCCAGTGTCTGCATTGCGCTCCAGAAACCGTGTGTGAGGTGGAACCACAAGGCAGCCAGCCAAATCAGATAGAGGACAACCAGAACGGGGTTGGAGAAAGTGTTCTGGATGTGGTATACGCCATCGGCCGCATAGGTGATGTCCACGCCGTAGTTGCCCATGTTGTGCATCAGCTCGGGCAACTGCATTTTCGACCAGAAGTTAACCAAGTGCAGCCCCAGGCCGACAATCACGATGATGCCCAGCACCAGCATGTTCTGCGAGGCCCATTCCACCTCCTTGCGTCTCTCGACAACTGCGTAACGTTCCGCGCCACGAGCCTGGCGGTTCTGCATTGTCAACCAGAAAGCGTAAACAATGTGGATGACGAACAGGGCGGCCAAGCCTACCGTCGCAACCAATGCGTACCAGTTGGCCCCCAGAAATTCGCACACCATGTTGTAGCCCTTGGCCGAAACCAGCGCGACAAGGTTCATCGCCATGTGAAACGTCAGAAACAGGACAAGGGCAATGCCGGTAACGCTCATCACCACTTTCCTTCCTACAGATGAATTACTTAACCACATAAATGATTTAATTTAAGTTATTTAATTGTTTGAAAGTTATCTTCTTTGACGCTGTTACGCTTTCGCCCGCAAAATTAGAGGAAATCACCCGATTTAGCAAAAAATTAAAGAAATTATTCCGTAATAGATGCACGGCTTTCGCGCCCCGGAAAGAGACACGGCCCGGAGGCGGCGCGGAAGGGGCCGGCCGGGCATCGACCGGCCTTCCGCCCAGGTCCTGCCGCCCCGCCCTACCTTTGCCCGCCGGGGAACGGACCTGCGCCCGCAAGCGGGCAGACCTGCGCGGACAAGGGAGCAGGCCTGTGCCGGGAAAGCACTGACGAAACGCAGAGCAGGAGGCGGAGGCAAAAAAAAGACGTGCGCACCTCCCGCTGCGGGAGGGCGCACGTCTGTTCCGTACACCTGGATTTGTGGCCAGTATCGTTACTTCACTATACCCTTCGAAGACTTGATGAAGGCCAGGATGTTCTCAATCTCTGTGCTCATAGGTATCTGGTCTGCAATCTTCTGCAAGGCATCTTCGGTGCTGAAGTTGCCTTGGTAGATGAGGCGATAGGCGTTCACAATATGGCGCAGGATGCGGTCGGTGATGTGATTGGACATATGGCTGTGCTGCAACACGACGGAATTGACACCGTGGTAGGCAGCGGGGTTTCCGGCCATGATGACGTAGGGCGGAACGTCTTTGCCGATGCGGCAACCGCTCTGCACAAGCACCCAGCTACCGATGTGTACCTCCTGTTGCAGGATGACGCTGCTGCTGAGGATGGTGCAGTCGTCTATGCGGCTGTCGCCCCCCACCATGCTCTTGATGCCCAGTACGCAATGGTTGCCTACCTTCACGTCGTGGCACAAGTGCACGCCATCCATCAGGTAATTATTGTCGCCTATATGGCTCTGCCCGTCGGGCTTGGTGGCACGCGCCACGACGACATTTTCGCGGATGTCGTTGTTGTCGCCTATGACAAGTGTCGTGGCAGCCCCTTGGTAGTGGAAATCCTGCGGCTCGGTACCCAGCACGGCCCCGTGATGCACCTTGTTGGCTTTCCCCAGACGCGTTCCGTTGAGAATGTGCGCACCGGACATGACGACACATTCGTCGCCGATTACCACATCGCCCTCGATGTATGCGAAAGGCTGAATGGTGACCCCTTTGCCTATTTTGGCCGCAGGGTCGACAAATGCTAAAGGACTAATCATAACTATTAGAATTAAGTGGTTTATTACTCCCTTCCACCGCCCAGAGCCTGGTACAAAGTGACGACAGCCTGCATTCGGTCGAAGGTGTCGGATACCTCGGAAAGCTGCGCACTGAGGTAGGTCTGCTGTGCGCTGAGTACTTCGAGATAGGTTGACGTGCCTAAGTTAAACAATTCTCTTGTATCCTCGGCAGCTTTTCGGGCAGAATTTACCTGCATGATACGATATTCGGCCTTTTCCGATGTATTCTGGTACAGCGAGAGGGCGTTGCTCACCTCGTTTCCGGCATTGAGCAGGGCCGTCTGGAACTGGAGCTTGGCCTGCTCCTCCTGGGCGCGGGCCTGGCGCAGACGGGCAATGTTGGTGCCACGGTAGAAAAGGGGCTGCGTCAGCGAGCCTACCAGACTGGCCAGCAAGGCACCGGGGTTGGAGATGATGCCTCCGCCGCTGTTGGTCCAGCCCAGCGAACCGCTGAGGGTTATCTGGGGATAGAAAGCGGCACGGGCACTGTTGGTGTTGTAGTAGCAGGCGGCCAGCGACATCTCGGCGGCTTGTACGTCGGGACGGTTGGAAAGCAACTGCAAGGGAACGCCTACCGAGAACTCATCGGGCAGCACTTGGTCTTCGAGCACGCCGCGCTCTATGGCATGGGCTGGCTCGTTGAGCATGAGGCAGAAGGCGTTCTCTGTCTGGCTGATGCTCTGGCGCAGGTCGGAAAGCGAAGCCACGGCCTGAGCGTAGGCGGCACGGCTCTGCTCGATTGCGGCACTGTTGACGGAACCGAACTGGTACATGGCCTCCATCGTCTCAAGGTTGCTCTTGAGCACGTTGGCGGTCTCTTCCGTAATCTGCAACTGGCGGTCGAGCATCAGCAGGGTATAGTATGTATTGGCCATGTTGGCTATGAGCTGCGTCTGCACGGCTTGCTGCTGGTACTGCGTCTGCCGTAGTGTGACCTGGGCGTTGCGCTTGGGGTTGAGCAACTGGCCGAAGAGGTCTATCTGCCAGCTGGCATTAACCGGAAGCGAGTAAGCCTTGCTTGCCTTGTGGCCGTCCCAGCTGGTAATGGTGCCTTGGGGCGAGAGCGAAAGCTGGGGGGCATAGGCAAGGCGCGACGAGAGGAGAGCAGCGCGAGCCTGGTCTACGCTGAGCATAGCACTGCGCAGGTCGGCGTTGTTGGCCAGGGCCTTTTCGATGAACGCCTGCAACTGCGGGTCGGTAAACACCTCGCGCCAAGGCAAGTTGCCGAAATTGACCGTATCCGAAGCCAAGGTGTCGTTCACCACCGCCGTGTCCCGGTAGAGGCCTTGGGCCACGATGTCTTCGGGTCTATCGTATGCTTTGTAGATGTGGCAACTGCTCAGCAGGGCAGCGGCACACATCAGGGTTAGTATCTTTCCTTTCATTTCTTCTATATATTAAATAAGGTGTGAAGCACCGGGCGGCTGGTCCGCCCGGTGTCCTCGCACGAATGTATTTATTTACTGTATTGCTCTATTTCGGGCGTTGCATCCGAATTGTCCAAATCGTTCCATTCCATCGGCTTAACCTTCTCTTGCAGGTACTGGAATGCCACGAACAGGGCAGGCACGATGAAGATTTGCAGTATCATACCAATCAACATACCGCCAATGGCCGACGTTCCCAGCGTGCGGTATCCGTTGGCACCGGCACCACTGGCAAACATCAACGGGAGCAGGCCGATAATCATGGCCAGCGAAGTCATCAGAATAGGACGCAGACGGGCGGCGGCACCCAGCACGGCGGCCCACGTGATGCTCATGCCCATCTTGCGGCGGTCAAGGGCAAACTCAACAATCAGGATGGCGTTCTTGGCCAGCAAGCCCATCAACATAATCAAGGCAATCTGCATATAAATGTTGTTGGACATCGTACCTATAATCATCTGCAGGGCAGGTATGCCTCCGATAAGACTGGCACCATTGACAAAGATGAAGCTACCCATCAGTCCGAACGGAACGGAAAGCAACACAGCCAGCGGCAAGATGTAGCTTTCGTACTGGGCACTCAACAGCAGGTAAACGAACACAAAGCAGAGCACAAAGATGAGCCCCGTCGTGCTGCCGCTCGTCTCGGCCTCCTCACGTGCCATACCACCCAGTTCGTAGTCGAAACCGGCGGGCAAGTTCTGGTCGGCCACTTCGGCGATAGCCTGCAAGGCCTGGCCAGACGTGTAACCGGTAGCAGGTGCCACCATCACTTTCATTGAAGTATACAGGTTGAAGCGGTTGATGACATCCGGGCCGTAGACCTTGGTCAACTTCACGAACTGACTGACGGGAGCCATCTCTCCGTTGGCATTGCGCACCTTGATGCTCTCAAGCGACTCCAGGTTCTTCGTAGCATCACGCTCGGCCTGCACCATGACGCGATACATCTTACCGAAGCTGTTGAAGTTGGACGCATACAAACCACCGTAGTAGCCCTGCATCACGCTCAGAATATCGCTGGGGCTGATGCCGGCACGCTTACAAGCGGCAGCGTCGATGTCCAGCTGATACTGCGGGAAGTTAGGATTAAAGCTCGTCTGTGCCGAAGTAATCTCGGGACGCGCCTCCAAGGCTGCCGTGTAGCTCTTCACCACGTCGAAGAAGTGGTCGAGGCTACCGCCCGTCTTGTCCTGCATGTTCAGCTCAATGTCCGTAGACACCGAATAACCCGGTATCATAGGCGGAGCAAAGAACAGCACCTGGGCTTCCTTGATAATCTTCTGCGCACGCATGAACAGGGTGGCATAAACTATCGTTGAGTTCTGCATCGTCGAACGCTCCTCCCAAGGCTTCAGCTTGATGATAACCGAACCATAGCCCGGTCCCTGGCCACCAATGAAACTGTAACCCGAGATTACTGTGCGCGACTGTACGGCAGGCTCGGCTGCCACCAGGCTATCCACTCGCGCCAAAATCTTTTGGGCACGCTCCTGCGATGTACCAGGAGGCAGCGTCACGGCACCCATAATGGTACCCGTGTCTTCGTTGGGCACCATGCCCGTCGGGGTTATCTGCATAAACACCATCAGCAACACAATGGAGGCAGCCACCAGTCCGCCGCTCAGCCACGGACGCTGGATGAACCTCAGCACGCGCTTCTTGTACTTGCCCAAAATGGACTCGTAGCCGTCGTTGAACGACTTCTTGAATTTCTGCGTCGTCATACCGGCCAAGGCCAGCACGCTAATGACAATCATCACCGTGCACAGCACCGGATGCTCGCTGAAACTGAACAGTCCAAAAATCATGCCAAGAATGGCAATGACAGTGAACACTATCGTCATGCTGGGCTTCATGATGCGTCCCAAGGCTTGCGTATAACGCTGTATCATGATGCCACGGGCTGCCTTTGTGGCAGTGCCCATGCGCTCTTTCAGAGAGGCATCCGAGTTATGGGGCTTCAAGAAGATGGCGCACAACGCAGGACTCAACGTCAAGGCGTTGACCGCAGAGAAGAAGATGGCGATGGCCATTGTCAGACCGAACTGCTGATAGAACGTACCGGCCGTACCGCCCATGAAGCTCACGGGAATGAACACAGACATCATCACCAGCGTAATGGATACCAGGGCACCGCCCAGTTCGTGCATGGCGTCGATGGAAGCCAGACGGGCCGACTTGTAGCCTTGGTCCAGCTTGGCATGGACGCCTTCGACGACGACTATGGCGTCGTCCACCACTATGGCAATGGCAAGCACCATAGCCGAGAGCGTAAGCAGGTTGATGCTGAAGCCTATGAGTTTCAGGACGAAGAATGTAGCGATCAGCGCAACCGGGATGGCTATGGCTGGTATCAACGTAGAGCGCATGTCCTGCAAGAAGATATACACTACGATGAACACCAGGATAAACGCCTCGATCAGCGTCTTTACTACCTCGTGGATAGAAGCGAACAAGAAGTCGTTGGCACTTTGGGCAATGTTGATACCCACACCTGCCGGCATGGACTTCTGCAAATCTTCCAGCACCTTCTCCAAATTCTCGATGGTCTGGGTGGCATTGGTACCCGCCATCTGGAACACGATACAGCTGACACCCTTGTGCCCGTTCACCGTGTTGTCGAAGCCGTAAGTGTTACGGCCCAGACTGATGTCGGCCACGTCCTTCATGCGCAGCACTTCGCCGTCGGCCAGTGCCTTGATAACGATGTTGCCAAACTCCTCGGGCGTCTGCAAGCGTCCACGGTAGCGGATGGTGTACTGGAACGTCTGATTGCCACGTTCGCCGAACTGCCCCGGAGCGGCCTCGATGTTCTGTTCGGCCAGAGCCTGGCTGATGTCGGCAGGCACCAGTCCGTACTGCGCCATTACGTCGGGCTTCAGCCAGATGCGCATGGAGTAGTCGGCACCCATCACCATTGCGTCGCCCACACCGGCCACACGCTTGATTTCGGGAATGATGTTGATGTTGGCGTAGTTCTCGATGAACTCGATGTTATACTTGTCCTCCATGTCGTAGATAGAGAAGATCATCAGCATGGAGCTCTGTCTCTTACGGGTGGTGACACCGATTTGGGTTACTTCCTGAGGCAGCAAGCCTTGGGCGGCAGTTACACGGTTCTGCACGTTCACCTGAGCCATGTCGGGGTCGGTTCCCTGGTTGAAATAGACGGTGATAGTCGCCGAGCCGTTGTTAGAGGCATCGGAAGTCATGTACATCATGTTTTCCACACCGTTGATCTGGTCCTCCAGCGGTGAGATGACCGAGTTCAGCACGGTCTGGGCATTGGCACCCGTGTAGGTTGCGCTCACCGAGATTGTAGGAGGCGCTATGTCCGGGTACTGGGTTACTGGCAACGTGGCCAACCCGATAAAGCCCAGTATCACCAGCAGGATGGAGATTACCGTGGACAGCACCGGACGGTTAATAAATCTGTCTAACTTCATACTTTGTTAATGTATAATTGATAATTAAAAACAGGAAGCGGTGCCACGGCGGACAGCATGGCCGTCGCCACGCCGCGCTTCCCATTGTTCATTATTCCTTGTTCTTTTGTTGTTGGAGTGCATTTCCGGCGGATCCGGCAGGCCAAGCGACAGGCCGACTGCCGACAGCAGTCCTGCGTTGCAGCCCCACGGAGCCGTTCCTCGCCCGCCGCCGGTCTCCCCGCCCTGTGACTTATTGGAATGCCGATTGGATGTTGCCGCTCTTTTGGTCCTCCAGAGCCTTCTTGTAGGCAGCTTCCTTCTCGGCAGGCGTGATGGGTGTGATGGTCTGTCCGTCAGACAGAGCCTGTACGCCCTCGATGACCACCTTGTCGCCGGGCTTCAGTCCACCCGTCACGTAATAGTTTTCGCCGTCGTTCAGCGTGTAGACCTGTATCTCGGTGTTCTTCACCGTATTGTCGCCCTGCAACACAAAGACGAACTTCTTGTCTTGGATTTCCGTCGTGGCCGACTGCGGTATCAGTATGACATCCGTCAGCACGTTGGGGAAGATGACGTTGCCCGTCGAATTGCTGCGCAGCACGTGACGTGTGTTGGGGAACAGCGCACGCATACTTACCGAGCCGGTCGTGGGGTCGATGACACCGCTGATGGTCTCCACGCGGCCGCTGTCGGGATAGAGGCTGCCGTCGATGAGCTGCAACCGGATTTTAGGCAAGCGGCTCACTATCTCGCGGTCGCTGCTGCCGCCTTCTCGGATGAGGTCGAGCAACTGGCGTTCCGTCATAGAAAAGTAGGCATACATCTCCGAGATGTCGGCCACGGTCGTCATTGGCGTCGCCATGCTGGCACTTACCAAGCTGCCTACACGGTAAGGAATGGTTCCCACAACGCCGTCCGAAGGGCTTGTCACCTCCGTGTAGGACAGGTTGTTCTCAGCATTTACCAGCGAAGCCTCGGCCTGTGCCAGCGAGGCTTTGGCCTGTGCCAACTGGTTTTCGGACGTACTCAGCTGATAGTCGCTGACAATGCCCTTCTTATTCAGTTCACGATTGTTCCGCGTCGTCAGTTCCTGGGTCTGAAGGGCCGCCTTGGCCGTCTCCACCGTCGCCTTGGCCGTCTCCACGGCTGCCTTGTACTGCACCTGGTCGATGGTGAACAACACCTGGCCCTTGCGCACCGCCGCGCCTTCGTCCACATGCAACTTCGTAATAAAGCCACTCACCATAGGACGTATCTCCACGTCTTGTTTACCCCGGATAGTGGCAGGATAGCTGTTCGTCAGATTGGCCGTGGTCGTGCCCACCTCCAACACTGCGTACTCGGGTGCCTTGCCCGTTCCCTTGTCATCCTGGCCGCAACTGCTGAGCAGTGCCAGGCAACATGCCAATAATACAAATCTACTCTTCATACTTTTTTCTATTCTCTGTCTATTTTACAATTATCGCATTTCTCTCTTCCGGGGCATTATGCGGCCAAGGCTGTTCCCTAAACGCACAATTGCAGACCACACCGCCCTTTTTGTGACATTTGCAGCCTGCATCCCTCGTTTTTGTCGGAAACTCGAAACGGCTTTCAAGTTTTCAACGCTGCAAAGATACCTAATCTTATCAATACAGTACGCACCGTTTCGCCGCTTCTTAACTATGTTTCAGATAAATCTACCTTTCTTGCAGGGAAATAGCAAACCGCCCATTACATCGGGATTTCAGTGCCCGAGCCGCCTTCCGCGCAACCGGTGCCCGACTACCGACAAGAGGCATTGGCAGGCCGCAGCACGGACACGGAGCGGGACAGATTTTCCGCAGCACGGCGCGGCAAAAATACGCCTTTCGGGACAGACCTCCGCACGCTTCCGGGAACAATCAGTCCAATCGGACAGAAAGTCAGCCCAACGAAACAAAATCACGACACCGAGCAACGAAAAACCCCTTTTCCCTTACAACGACCGACGCGCAAAACCGCCAACCGGAACCGCCGTCGCCCCGGCCCTCATGCTGCCACCCCCGCCACAAGTCCTGTGCGAGGGGCGACACAAAGGCAAGTCCTCCGACGGACAAAGGCAAACGGCCCGGCGGGCACACCTCTGCCCGCCCGCACGCGCCCCACAGCCCCCAAACGCGCAGACCTGCGCCTCCGCCGCAGCAGCCCCAAGCCTCCGCGAACGCTCACCTAAGGGCAAAACAAGACAACCGTTCGCTTCCGGATTTTTTGTCAACATTCATGTATCAACCTGAAGAACAGCAAAGAACGGTCATTCCGTTTCAGAAATCGGCACACACTCCGCCCACGCCCCGAAACAAGACAACCACAGACAGTAGAAAAAGCAAAATGACAACCTGGCCACCCGTCTGCCCGCCCTGTACCTCCCCCTCCGCGCCACAGGCCACCCGCCCGCAACGACGGGCACAGCAGACACCGCCGCCCGCATCCCTTTTTAATTCTTAAATTGTCCCCCCTCCGCCCCGTTGTTTGACAAAGAAACCTTATTTTTGCAGCTATGATAGGACGTTGGATAAAACACATACTGGGCCACCCGCTGCTGCGGCGCGGCGCGGCGGCGGTGGCACTGGCCGCCGGGATGCTGTCGTGCGCCAGCATAGGCCGCCTGGAAGGAGGCCCCTACGACGAAACACCGCCCGTGTTCGTCAAGAGCAACCCTGCCCCCGGCACACTGAACTACAACCGCAAGCGCGTATCCATAGAGTTCGACGAATACATCAAGCTCGACAAGCCGGGCGAGAAGGTCGTCATCTCGCCGCCCCAACGCCAGCAACCCGAGGTGAAGACCAACGGCAAGCGCGTCATCGTCACACTGGAGGACACGCTGAAGCCCTCCACCACCTACACCATCGACTTTGCCGACGCCATACAGGACAACAACGAAGGCAACCCCTTGCAAGGCTTCACCTTCACGTTCTCCACCGGCGACCGCCTCGACACCATGGCCGTGGCAGGAACCGTGCTCAACGCCGCCGACCTCGAACCGGTGAAGGGCATCCTCGTGGGACTGCATTCCAACCTGGCCGACTCGGCCTTCACCACCTTGCCGCTCGAGCGCGTGGGGCGCACCGACAGCCGGGGCAACTTCTCCATACGCGGCGTGGCACCGGGCCGTTACCGCATCTACGCCTTGCAGGATGCCGATCAGGACTATTTCTTCAGCCAGCCCTCGGAAGTAATAGCCTTCAGCGACTCCATCATCATCCCCGCGCAGGAACAACGCCTGCGGCAGGACACGTTCTGGATAGACTCGCTGACAATAGACACCATCACGGAGCGGGAGTACACCTACTACTTGCCGGACGACATCATGCTACGCAGTTTCAAGGAAACCCACTACTCCCAACGCTTCATCAAAGCCGAGCGTGCGGTGCCCCACAAGTTCACCCTCTACTTCTCTGCCGCCGCCGACACGCTGCCCACCCTCACAGGACTGGACTTCGATGCCCGCGACGCGTTCGAAATGGAGTTCCCCACCGGGCGCACCGACACCCTCGTCTACTGGATACGCGACTCGCTCGTCTACCGGCAAGACACACTGACGGCAAGCATCACCTACCTCTACACCGACACCCTGAACCAGCTCGTGCCCGCCACCGACACCCTGCGGCTGGTGTCCAGGGAAAAGTACAAGTCGCGCGAACAGAAACGTTTTGAGCAAGAACAGGAAGAGAGCAAGAAGAAACGCCGCAAGGGGAGGGACAAGGACGAAGACAAACCCAAGACCGAGTTCCTGGAACCCGAGGAGGTCTACGTCCCCTCATCGATGGATGTCTACGACTACATCACGCTCACCTTCCCCGAGCCCCTCGCAAGCTATGCCGACTCGGCCCTGCACCTGCGCCTGAAGGTGGATACCCTGTGGGAGGATGTGCCCTTCGAGTTTGGCCGCGACAGCGCCAACCTGCGCCGCTACAACCTCTATGCCGACTGGCAACCGGGCGAGTCCTACGAGTTCCGGGCCGACTCGCTGGCCTTCCGCGGGCTGTACGGACTGCAGACCGATGCCATCAAGAAGGAGTTCAAGGTGAAGAAGCTCGAAGAGTACAGCACCGTTTACTTCAATCTCACCGGCCTGCCCGACAGCGTGCCCGCCTTCGTCGAACTGCTCGACTCACGAGATGCCGTGGCCCGCAGCACGGATGTGGTCGACAGCAAAGCCGACTTCTACTACCTGCCCCCCGGCAAGTACGGCGCGCGCGTGGTGCTCGATGCCAACGGCAACGGGCGGTGGGACACGGGCGACTACCAGCGCAAGTTGCAGCCCGAGACCGTCTACTACTACCCACAGGTGGTGGAGTTTAAGGCCAACTTCGAAGTGTTGCAGAACTGGAACGTCACCGAGAAGCGGCTCGACCAGCAGAAACCCCTCGAACTGAAAAAACAAAAGCCCGATGAGAACAAGAAGAAGAACCGCAACAGCAGCAAATACTGACCACGCCCCCGCCCGCCCGCCGCTGCAAGGGCTGCGTCGCGCGTGTGCCACCCTGTGCCTGCTTGCCGCCCTGTTTGCGGCGCTTCCGGCACATGCCCAATGCTCAGCCGTGAACAAAGCCTTCAGCCCCGGCGAGAAGGTGGACTACAACCTGTACTTCAACTGGAAGTTCATCTGGATAAAAGCCGGGACAGCCTGCCTCACCACCGACACGGCCACCTACGACAACCGCCCGGCCTACCGCTTCGACCTGCTGGCCAACAGCAGCAAGCGGCTCGACCTCTTCTTCAAGATGCGCGACACGCTGACGTGCTACGTCAGCGACCTTCTGGAGCCCCGCTACTTCTGCAAAGCCGCCGAGGAGGGCAAACGCTACACGGTGGACGAAGCCTGGTTCAGCTACGCCAACGACAGCTCTCACGTGAAGCAACGCCGCACCTGGCGCGACGGGCGCATACAGGAAATGGAGTACAGCGACACGCGCTGCATCTTCGACATGCTGAGCATCCTGGCACAGGCACGTTCCTACGACCCCGACGACTATCGCCCGGGCGACAAGATACACTTCCCTATGGCCACAGGCCGCAAAGTGGAGCAGCAGACACTCATCTACCGGGGCAAGGAGGACATCGATGCCGACGACGACCGCCTGTACCACTGCCTCGTGTTCTCGTTCGTGGAATACGACAAGAAGGGCAAGGAACAGGAAGTCATCACGTTCTACATCTCCGACGACGACAACCACCTGCCCGTGCGGCTCGACATGTACCTCAACATCGGCTCGGCCAAGGCTTTCCTGAAACACGTCGAAGGCAACCGCCACCCCATCACCTCGGTCTTCACCGAGGGGTAAGTTCCTGCCGTTCTCTCAGGGCAAGTCAAACGGCACGGGGCAATCCATGCGGAACACGCTTGTCTGGAAGGCGGCCACCAGTTCGCCCCGCTGGTTGGTGATATCCACTTGGTAGTAACCCGTCGTGCGCCCCGTGTAGCGTTCGGACGCTTCGGCCCAAAGCGTGTCGCCATCGCCGCTGCCGCGCAGGAAGGTGAGCGAGGCCGAGAGCGAGAAAGACAGCCGCCCGCGCGAGTTGGCCGCAGCGGCCAGCGCCAGGTCGGCCAGGGTGAAGATGGCCCCGCCCTGCGTGCGCCCTCCGGCATTAAGATGTTGCCTCCCCACCCGCAGGCAGGCTCTGGCCCGTCCGGGCGATACTTCCGTCAGCTCGACACCCGCCTGCACCGCAAAGCGGTCGTCCTTGAAAAACTCTTGTGCTGTCATTACCTATTTTATATATGTACGTTCATCTCCCGGGCGGGCCTCCTGCCACAATCGTCCTCTGTCCCAAGGGCTGTTCCGTCCGGTCCGTACAAAGATACGCATAATCGGGACACCACCGTCCTCCCGCCCCGCCTATTCTTCACCGCCTGGCCTTGTTCCCTAACCCCTACCCCCCCTTCCTTGTGCCATTCGGCCCCTGAGAGGCCGGGGAATGTATTGGGTTCCACCTATCCAGTGGTCCGCTGCGCTCACACCCCGGCTAAGCATGGTTGCCCCCTGCGAAGCCCGCCCGTCCTCATGTTCCTCCCTCAGCTCTAATGCCTTCTACCGAACACCTCAACCCTTGTCAACTCGTGCCTGATACCTTGTCAACTTGTCCCTAACCCCTCGTCCCTTGTCAACTCGTCAACTAAAACCTCACCCCTAAAACCAGCACAGGTTCACCCCCTCGCAAGCACACCTGTGCCCGTCCGGGGGCACACCTTCGCTCCCACGCGGGCACAGGTGTGCCCACGGACCGCCGTTCCCCGGTCCCGGTAGCAGGTACAGGCCGCGCAGCCTCCCGCAGCAGGTTTAGTCCCTCCGGCACACCCCAATGACACCCGGCGAAGCCTCAACACTACGATTTTAGCCATTATATGAATAATTTCTGCTTGTAGGAGCAAAAAGAAAGGCGTACTTTTGCAAGAAATAACAAGATTAACAACACTATTTTATTCCAAAATCCACTATTATGAAAACAATCTTCACTACGCTGGGTATATCCCTCCTGGTGCTGGCCGGTTGTAACGGACAGAAAAAAACGACAGAAACGGATTTCATCCAAGACAACATCAACAACGCCGTAGCCCAGGAGACTCTCCAGACAGACATCATCGAGAAATCGGGCAAAATTCTCAATCCGCGCACCATCGACAAGGACGGCAACATCGTCTACGTGCCCATCGACGACTGGTGCTCGGGCTTCTTCCCCGGCAACATGTGGTACACCTACGAGCTGACAGGCGACGAGAAGTGGAAGCCGCTGGCCGAAAAATACACCGAAGCTCTCGACTCCGTTCAATACCTCACGTGGCACCACGACGTAGGCTTTATGATAGGCAGCAGCTACCTCAACGGCTACCGCTATGCCGACAAGAAAGAGTACGTCCCCGTCATCGTACAGACAGCCAAGTCGCTCTCCACGCGTTTCCGCCCGAAAGCCGGTGTCATCCAGTCGTGGGATGCCGACCGTGGCTGGCAAGGCGAGCGTGGTTGGAAATGCCCCGTCATCATCGACAACATGATGAACCTTGAACTGATGTTCGAAGCCACCAAACTGTCGGGCGACTCTACGTTCTACAACATCGCCGTGAGCCACGCCAACACCACGATGAAGAATCACTTCCGCGAGGACAACAGCTGTTTCCACGTAGTAGACTACGACCCCGAGACCGGTGCCGTGCGCAACCGCCAGACGGCTCAGGGCTACGCCGACTCCTCGGCTTGGGCACGCGGACAAGCATGGGCACTCTATGGCTACACCATGTGCTATCGCTACACCAAGGACCCCAGCTATCTTGACCAAGCCCAGAAGGTATACAACTTCATCTTCACCAACAAGAACCTTCCCGAAGACCTCGTTCCCTACTGGGACTACGACGCGCCCAACATCCCCAACGAGCCGCGCGATGCCTCTGCAGCAGCCTGCACCGCTTCGGCCCTCTACGAGCTGAGCACCTACGTGCCCGACAAAGGTTATAAGGAAATGGCCGACAAGATTATGGAAAGCCTCGCCTCGCCCGCCTACCGCGCAGCCGTAGGCACCAACGGCAACTTCATCCTGATGCACTCCGTAGGCAGCATTCCCCACGGTGCCGAAATCGACGTGCCTCTGAACTATGCCGACTACTACTTCCTGGAAGCCCTCATCCGCAAGCGCGACCTTGAGAAGAAGTAAACAGGAAAAAAACGCAATCTACATATTTACAAGTAGCCTTGCCTGCACAGGCAAGGCTACTTTCTAAAGAAACATGACTATGGACTACAAACTGAACATTTTGTTAGGTGGAGTAACCTTGTTCGCCTTGCAGGGCTGCCAGACGGGACCGCAAGCGGACAAGGCGAAACAACAGCCTAACGTCATCTACGTCTTCCCCGACCAGCTGCGCAATTGCGCTCTGGAGTTCTGGGGACAGGAGGGCTTCCGCGACAACGTGAACTTCCGCAACGACCCCACCCACACTCCGCGTCTCAACGACTTCGCCCGCGAAGCCGTCGTGCTCTCCTCCGCACAGAGCAACTGCCCCCTGAGCAGCCCCCACCGTGGCTCGTTGCTCACCGGCATGTATCCCAACCGCAGCGGGGTGCCACTGAACTGCAACTCCGACCGCCCCATAAGCTCGCTGCGCGAGGATGCCCAGTGCGTGAGCGATGTTTTTAGCCGCGCCGGTTACGACTGCGCCTACTTCGGCAAGTTGCATGCCGACTTCCCCACGCCCGACGACCCGGCCAACCCCGGACACTACGTGGAGGAACAAGACCCCGTGTGGGACACCTACACCCCGCCCGAGCGTCGCCACGGCTTCAACTACTGGTACTCCTACGGCACGTTCGACGAGCACAAGAACCCCCACTATTGGGACACCGAGGGCAAGCGGCACGCCCCCCGCGAGTGGTCGCCCCTGCACGAGGCCGCACGCGTCGTGTCCTACCTCAAGAACGAAGGCAACGTGCGAGACACCTCCAAGCCATTCTTCATCATGGTAGGCATGAACCCGCCTCACAGCCCTTACCGCTCACTGGACGACTGCATGGAGCAGGACTACAACCTCTACAAGGACCGCCCACTCGACAGCCTGCTGGTCCGCCCCAACGCAGACCCCACGATGGAAAAGGCCGCTTCTGCCCCCTACTACTTCGCCTCGGTCACCGGTGTTGACCGTGCCTTCGGGCAGATACTGGATGCCCTGAAGGAACTGGGGTTGGACGAAAACACCATTGTCGTGTTCTCCTCCGACCACGGTGAGACCATGTGCAGCCAGCGCACGACCGACCCCAAGAACTCGCCCTACGCCGAGTCCATGAACGTGCCCTTCCTGGTGCGCTACCCCGGCAAACTCACACCACGCGTGGACGACCTCTTGCTCTCCTCGCCCGACATCATGCCGACGCTGCTGGGCATGGCCGGACTGGCCGACTCCATTCCCTCCGAGGTGCAGGGACGCAACTACGCCCCTCTGTTCTTCGACCCGCAAGCGCAGGTAGAACGGCCCACCGGTGCCCTCTACATACAGAACGTCGATGGCGACAAGGACGCCCAAGGCAAGGTGACAAGCTATTTCCCCTCCTCGCGCGGCATCAAGACCGCCCGCTACACGCTGGCCCTCTACATCGACCGCAAGGAGCACAAGCTGGTGAAGAGCCTCCTCTTCGACGACCAGGAAGACCCCTACCAGCAGCACAACCTCCCTCTGGAGAAACACCCCGAGGTGGTGAAGGAACTGTGCGCGCAGATGGCGGCCCAGCTCAAGGCCATAGGCGACCCCTGGTATGAGCAACGCATACTGGCCGACCTGATACCCTACGGGGAAAATTGAACTCACACGTTTTAGAGAATTTCATACATTCCTTTTTTCGGCGGCTGCACAGTTACGAAACAGTGCAGCCGCGCTTTTTTACCCCCGCTCGGTCATTAGACCGCCTGCTGCGTACTTGGCAGTCTCTCTCCGACTTTCCCAGTCCTTTCGTCCTGCCACCGGCATCACGTCTGCCGCTTTGTCTCGACGTAGCCCGCTACGCCTTCGACTAAGGCGACTGCCAGCCTGCACGGCAGCAGAACGAAATCGCTTTGGACTCTAACGAGCGATTGGGGCTAAAATGACGGGTGGCCGACAGGCAGTCTGTGGCTGTGCCCTGGGGCACCGCCACAGACTGCTTGCCGGCCACCGTCTACAAGGACGCGACCGTTGCGTTTACACGTTCAGTTTCCACTCCGTGCGCTCCTTGCCGTCTTTTATCTCAAAGCCCAGAGCCTGCAACTCGTTGCGTATTTTGTCGCTCGTCGCCCAGTCTTTGTTGGCCTTGGCCCGCAGACGCTCCTCGAGCAACATGTCCACCACGCGACCGAAAGCCTCTTCGCGGGCTGCGTTCGACGTATTGTCGTCGCGCAGGCCCAGGATGTCGAAAGCAAAGAGACGGAACGTCTCCTTCAGTTCCTGCAGATCGTCGGCGCTGATGGTATCGTTGCCCGCCGCGATGTTGTTCACCATCTTGGCCCCGTCGAACAGGTGGGCAATGACAATGGGCGAGTTCAGGTCGTCGTTCATGGCCTCGTAGCACTTGGCCCGCAGCGCGCGTACGTCCACCGTCGAGGCAGCCGCCGGTTTCAGGTTGTCCAGCTCGCGGATGGCATCCATCAGCCGTCCCAGTCCTTTCTCGGCGGCCTGGAGGGCCTCGTTGCCAAAGTCCACCGTGCTGCGGTAGTGGGCTTGCAAGATGAAGAAGCGGATGGTCATGGGCGAATAGGCCTGTGCCAGCTTCTCGTGCTGCCCGGTGAAGAACTGCTCCAAGGTGATGAAGTTGCCCAGCGACTTGCCCATCTTCTGCCCGCCGATGGTTATCATGTTGTTGTGCATCCAGTAGCGCACCATCGGCTCGCCCTGCGAGGCCACGGCCTGCGCTATCTCGCACTCGTGGTGGGGGAAGACCAGGTCCATGCCGCCGCCGTGTATGTCGAAGTGTGCGCCCAGATACTTGCGCCCCATCGCCGTGCACTCGCAGTGCCAGCCGGGAAAGCCGTCGCTCCAGGGCGAAGGCCAGCGCATGATGTGCTCGGGCTGCGCTTTCTTCCACAGGGCGAAGTCGGCGGGGTTGCGCTTCTCTTCCTGCCCGTCCAGTTCGCGGGTCGTGTTGAGCACGTCGTCCAGGTTGCGCCCCGACAGCACGCCATAGTGGTGGTCCTTGTTGTACTTGGCCACATCGAAGTACACCGACCCTTCACTCTCGTAAGCATAGCCGTTCTTCAGGATTTCCTCTACCAGCCTTATCTGCTCGATGATGTGTCCCGAGGCCAGCGGTTCTATGCTGGGCGGCAACACGCCGAGAGCCCGCATGGCCTCGTGGTAGCGGTTGGCGTAGTACTGCGCCACCTCCATCGGCTCCAGCTGTTCCAGCCGGGCCTTCTTGGCAATCTTGTCCTCGCCGTCGTCGGCATCGTGTTCCAGATGGCCTACGTCGGTGATGTTGCGCACATAGCGCACCCGGTAGCCCAAGTGCCGCAGGTAGCGAAACAGCAGGTCGAAGGTGATGGCAGGGCGGGCGTGTCCCAGGTGCGGGTCGCCGTAGACCGTGGGACCACAGACATACATACCCACATGGGGCGCATGCAGGGGCACGAAAGGTTCTTTCTTCCGGCTCAGGGTGTTGTAGATGATGAGTTGATGTTCCATAAGGCAATCGTATAGGTGTTGTGCCCCTGCCTATTTTCCACAGCGGGAAGAGAGGCGACGGGACGGTTAATGTCGGAGCTACAGCCGCACCCGCTGCCGCCCGGGATTGCCCCGACGCAAGCGCACGGCCTTGCCGCCCCGACGAACGAGGGTTCAAAGATACGCATTTCCTGCGTAAGTAGTATGCCCGTGCGCCACATATTTCGCCCCGCACCGGGTGCACCTTCGCCCCCGGGCGGGTACAGGCATACCCCCTGCCGGGCACAAGTCTGCCAGCGGGCGGGCAAAGGTAGGGTGGCGCGGGGGCACGGGAAAGCCCTCGCGCCACCCGAGCCAAGCACCCGACTTCACGTCTGTTCGCTCTTTTTTAGCACAAAGAAGTACCGTCAAATAAATATTTCGTATCTTTGCCGTGCAAATCGGAGGCCCGGGTGCTTCCGAACGGAGATTACATTACCTTGGCAATTCGGCATCGGCGTTGCCGCCGGGCTGAAAGTAATGGGACGGCTCTTCTCCGTGGTAAAACAAATGAAAAACATGTCTGCGTCCCGTCTTGCAGAATAATGAAAGTCCGCCCGGCGGCAGTTCCCGGTTGTTGGCAACTAGGTGCTTGTCCATGTGGAGGAAAGTAATTATTCAAAGGAAAGATGAGGATGTCTGTTTCCATCTTTTGCCTGCGGCCGTGCAGGCTTACTGCTACTTGTTCTTCTGACGGCGCACTGCACCCTTGCGGTGCGTGGCGGGGTGTTGCATACCCGCATTCCGCCGTTGCCCGTTCCGCCGCTCCCGTCCCCGTGTGGCAGATGGGAGCATGGCTCTATTTCCGCAGAATATCAACCTGTCAATCCCAACCGGCCATTGGAGTCCAAAGCGATCTCGTCCTGCTGCCATGCAGACTGGCTGCCGCCTTTGCCGAAGGCGTAGCGGGCAAAGCGGCAAGCTGGAGCCGACAAACAGGACGAAAGAGCTTGGAAAGCCGGAGAAAGACTATCGGGCACACACACGACGGCTGACGACCGATTTGGGATAAGCAAAGCACCCACGAGATGAAGCATAAATATCTCCATACGAACCAAGACAGGCATGCGACCTCCTCTCCCCGCCTTTTCCGCTAAGCCACAAGAGCGGAGAACGGCTTCTCTTTTGCCTTTAACAAACAATCCATAAAAAAAAGCAACAAATGAAACACAACATCACGCACAAACTCATTGCAGTAATAACCGTCCTGATGGCAACCACCCTCTGCGCCCGGGCGGATAGTTTCGAAGTAGACGGCATCAGGTACAGCGGGTTCAGCAACCAGTCGAATCCCAAGACCTGCGACGTGGACCGGATACTGGCAGACGGCGCAGTCGTCATCCCCGAGACGGTAACCTACGAAGGCATCACCTACACTGTGACCGAAATCAACCTGGATGCCATCGACGCCTACAACAACATCACCTCGCTCAGCATCCCCGGTACCATAGAGGAAATCATGTCTCTCGTCTTCACCCACTGCGACAAGCTGGAAGAAATACGCTTCGAGGACAGCGACAAGCCACTGGTGTGGGATGGTGCTGCCCCGTTCCGGGAAAAGCCCTTGCGCAAAGCCTATGTAGGACGCGACTGCCACCTCGATTTTGGCAAAGAGTATCAAGTACGCCTGTTCCTTAACGCCCGTTCGCTGGAAAGCGTCGAGCTGGGAGGCAGCCTCTCGCACATAGGCATGGGAGCCTTCGAAGGCTGCGAGTCCCTGAAGGACATCACCCTGCCGCCCACGCTGAAAATCATCGACGCAGGAGCCTTCTCGATATACGACTACAAAGTACCGCGCAACGTCCACATCAGCGACATAGCAGCGTGGTGCAACGTAGAGTTTGGCAGCGAAAACTCCAACCCCGTGTCGTGCACCGCCGGAGGCTATCTCTACCTCAACGGCGAGCCGTTGACCGACGTGGAGATACCGATGGGTGTCAACCGCATAGGAATACATTTCAAGGGGTACGAGCAGATGCGCTCCCTGACGATGGCCGAGAGCGTCATAGAAATAGGTGCAAAAGCCTTCCAAGATTGCATCGGACTGGAGGAAATACAGTTTTCTTCGCGCATCCGCCACATTGACGAATACGCTTTCTACAACTGCCAGAAGCTAAAGGCCGTGGAGTTGCCAGACGACATAGAAAGCATCGGCGAACGTGCTTTTCTTGATTGCAAAGCGATAAGCGTAGTCCGCACGAAAGAACTAAGGGAAATCCCTGCCTCCGCCTTCAGCGGGTGCAGTTCATTGAATTCCTTCAGCTTCGAGCACATAACGTCCATCGGGAACCAGGCATTCAGCGGATGCGGATCACTGGAGAGTATCACTCTGGGGCTTAATGGCCATGTGGACATAGACAATTCGGCCTTCAGCAGCTGTGGGGGCCTGAAGGAGCTGTACATCAAGAGCGGCACCATAGGCGACAGAGCATTCTATGGTGCCACTTCCCTGACAAGCCTCAGCCTGGGCGAAGGTGTGACCAGCATCGGCGACAAAGCCTTCGAAGCGTGCACCTCGCTGTCCTCTCTCAACATAGAGAGTGGCATCACAAGCATCGGCACGGATGCTTTGGCCGAGTGCACCGCGCTGTGCGAAGTGAACATAAAGTATGCCCCAACAGCACTTAGCCTGCCGTCATCGTTGCTGGGCAGCAATACCCAATCGCTGGAGCGGCTGACCCTGTGCCGTGAGGTAACCTATGGCAAAACATCGCCCTTCAGCGGACAACAGAGCCTGAAGGTCTTCTCCACGAACGAGCAACTGAAAAGCATCCCGGCAGGCCTGCTCGCCGACTGCCCCGCACTGACGGACATCACGCTTACTGACGGCCTGACCGCCATCGGCGAAGGAGCCTTTACCAATTGCGACGCACTGACAAGCGTCAGTCTGCCGCAAACGGTCGGCAGCATGGGCCGAGGCGTATTCAGTTCTTGTGAGAAGCTGAGCAGCATCACCCTGCCCCGCGACCTGCGTGAAGTGCCGGCCTACGCTTTCGCAGGATGCACATTTCTCTCCGAAGTAATCTGGGACACAGAAAACGCCACGACAGACATTGCCGAGTCCGCCTTCCAAGGCTGTAGGCTGCTTTCCGTCATAGAGCTTCCCTCCAGCCTGCAAAGCATAGGCAACCATGCCTTCGACGGCTGCGAAACGCTGTCCTCCATCGTCGTAGGAGATGCCGCACAGACCATAGGCAACGGAGCCTTCTTCAATTGCCGTTCGCTGAGAAGCGTGACACTGGGCAGCAGCGTAAGCTTCATCGGTTCGGAAGCCTTTGCCAATGCCGGATACATCACCGAGGTCTATTCTTACAACCCCGTTCCGCCCACGCTCGAATATAACGTATGGGACAGCACCGTCCTGGCCACGGCCACACTCAACGTAGCCGAAGGTTCAGGCTCTGCCTACCGTGAAGCCTACGGATGGAAGGACTTTGACAACATTGTCGACCCAGGCGCAGGCACCGGCATCAACGACGAAGCCACCACGCCCGGCGGCCTCAGCCTCAGCACCGACGGAAACATGCTACGCATCGACGGCCTGCCACAAGGCACGCTCGTCGAAGTCTATTCCGCCAACGGCGCGCTACTCTACCAAGGCACAGCCACCGACGTGACCCTGCCCGGACGCGGGTTGTACATAGTCCGCGCGGCAGGACAAACAGCCAAGACTGTACTGTGACACAAGCATAACCTATCTGTCAAAAAGCATAGAGAACAAAGACATGAAAGCTCTTAAACATATCCTTGCCATTGCAACACTGCTGACTGCTACCGTCGGCGCACAAGCCCAGAAGTTCACAGAAGACGGCGTGACGTACAACATACTCTCCAAGGAAGGGAACAGATGGACCTGCGAAATCACATCGGGCGGAACCTACGAAGGCGACTTCGTGATACCGGCAGGTTTATCACACAACCAACGCAGTTACCTCGTCACAGGCATCGGCTCCGGTGCCTTTCGCGACTGTGCCAACCTGCACTCCGTGAGCATCCCCACCTCAATCACAAGCATCGGTTCGGAAGCCTTTGCCGGATGCACGGCACTCGACTCGGTCAGTGTCCCCTACACGGTAACGCGTATCGGATGGAATGCTTTCCCCTGCCTGAAAACGCTGGAACTGCAAGGCAACGAAAAGGCCGGGCCGCTGACAATATCCACGCACTACGACGACCTGCCACAGTTGGAACAACTCGAAAAGCTCTACCTGGGGCGCAACGTGACGGAATACGGCTTCACAGACATGCCCGCACTGCAAGAACTGTACATAACCAGCCATGCCGACACGCTGCGCGAGGAGTACTTCGCCCGCTGCCCCAAGCTGCGGCTGGCAGACATACAGAATTATTACACGCCCCTCATCGTCGAGCCGTTCTGCTTCAAAGACAGCCCCATAGACTCGCTCTACTTCGGGCGGCAAGCAGAATTGCCTGGAAACTCCGGCCACCCGTGGTTCAACCGCTTGAAATCCTTTCAGGCGGGCTACTACATGAAGCACATACCTAAGAGCTTCTTCTCCAGTGCCGAAAACCTGGAGAACGCCCACATCGCCGACGTGAGCAGTATTGGCGAATATGCTTTTTCCGGGTGCGACATGCTGAAGAGCGTCGACCTGCATTATGCAAACAGCATCGGCTCTAATGCCTTCGCAGGATGCGTCTCGCTACACAATGTCACCCTTAGCGAGCAACTGACGGAAATCAAAAGCTACACTTTCAACGGTTGCACGGCCTTGGAGGAAATCACCATTCCCGCCAGCGTGGACAAAATCGAAACAATGGCCTTCAAAGGCTGCACCAACCTCCGCACCCTGCGACTGGCCGACGGCGAAACACCACTCGACCTCAGTTTCATCACCGAAGGCGGCATCCCGGTCACGACGCTCTACCTCGGGCGGACATTCGAGGAACTGCCGGGCGACCTGTTCAAGACATTGGCCGATGTTAGCTTCGGGAAATACTTCAAGGAAATACCCGAAGGGCTGTTTGCCGACAACCACCATCTGAAGACAATCACCCTGCCCGGAAGCCTGACAACCATCCAACGAGGTGCCTTTGCCGGGTGCGACAGCCTGACGACCGTCACATCGGTGCGCGACGAGTCGGGGTTCGGCCTAGAAGACATCTACTACAATGCTTTCGACGGTTGTACCGCGCTCACCCAAGTCAACCTCACCAATGCCACCAAAAGGGTGCTCGACTACGCCTTCCGGGGCTGCACCGCACTGGAAGCCATCCACTTCCCTGGCTATAACCTGCAAGGTATCGGCCAATCGGCCTTTGAGGGCTGCACCGCGCTGGCCAGCCTGACATTCGGCCCGTCCACAACACTTGACTTCATAAACGACAATGCCTTCCGAGGTTGTACAGCCCTCCGCTCTTTGAACGTCAATGTCAAGCGCGTCGGCCAATTCGCTTTCCGCGACTGCACCGCACTGACGGACATCAATCTGGGAGATGCCCCGGAGACCATAGAGTTAGGAGCTTTCCGAGGCTGCACCGCGCTGACCGAAGTCGCCATTCCCAGAAATTTGACCACGCTGGGAGACAATGCCTTCGCCTCGTGCACCTCGCTACGCAAGGTCACCTTCTATGGCTATGTCGACGAGACACTGACACTGGGCTATGAGCCGTTCATCTTTTGTCCGCTGGAAGAGCTGGTCATCTATCGTAACTTGGACTACTTTGACGTACCGTTTCATGAGCATAAGATTAGAAGCGTAGAGTTTGGAGAAGGCGTAACGACCATTCCCCACAAGTTGCTTGAGCACTGCGAGACCTTGACAAATGTCAAGCTGCCAAGCACCCTCACCACCATAGGCGAAGCTGCCTTCAAGAACTGCACGGGGCTGACAGACATCCCCCTGCCCTTCCAAGTGGCAAGCATCGGCAGAGAAGCCTTCAGCGGATGCACCGGACTGACGGAAATCCTCACACCCAGAAGCCTGACAGAGATGGAAGAAGGTGCATTCGAAGGCTGTAGCAACGCCCATCGGATAACCGTGAACGGCAGCCTGCCGATAATTCCTCATGAAGCCTTCAGCGGATGCACGTCGGCTGTCGAAGTCATTTTGCCCGAAAGCATACGCATCATAGAAGAAAGAGCCTTTGAAAACTGCGAAGCACTGCATACCGTCACATCCACAAATCCTAATCCACCACTGACATACGAGTCCGCCTTTCCCAACCGCGCCGACAGCATTGTGCTCTACGTGCCAGTCGGGGCGGTGGATGCATATCGTTCGGCTATCGTCTGGGAAGACTTCTTCCGCATCCTTGAGATAGGCACACCCATAGGCATAGCCGATGACACGCGCCAGCCCGGCGGCCTCAGCCTCAGCACCGACGGAGGCATGCTGCGCATCGACGGACTTCCCGAAGGAACACCCGCAGAGGTCTATACCGCCAACGGCGCGCTCCTCTACCAAGGCACGGCTACCAGCGTGGCCCTGCCCGGACGCGGGCTGTACATAGTCCGCGCAGCTGGACAAACAAAAAAAATAGCATTCTGACAGAAATCTAAAAATGTACCATTATGAATAAAGCATCAATCGTTCCAAAAGCCTTGTTGATACTGGCCGCACTGTGGGTCGGCATCAGTACGAAGGCCGCCAACCAGAACTACGACTTCGAGGAAAACGGCATCTATTACAACATCCTCTCCGAAGCAGAAAAGACCTGTGAAGTCACCATGCATGCCAAGATGTTTGGCTACGAAGGAGAAATCACCGTTCCCGCCACAGCCAACGGCTACACGGTAACCGCCATCGGGGAACTGGCCTTCTCCAGGAGTAACGCCAGCCGCGTGTACCTGCCGAACACCATCACCACCATCAAGCAGTTTGGCTTCTCATACAGTCCCTTAGAACAAATCAGCATCCCCGCCAGCGTCACGACGATAGAGAACGGTGCTTTCGGCAGCTGCACCAGACTGGTCTCCGTCATCTTCGAGCCGGGCGATACGCCCATCCGGCTCGGCACGGAAGGAGACTACGACGGACTGTTCAGCAAGTGCACATCGCTCATAGCACTCACCATCTCGCGTCCGCTTGACTATAAGATTGAATACCGCAACGACGGGAAGCTGCGCGTACACCCGCCCTTTGAAGGGCTCACCTCGCTGAAAAGTGTCGTCTACAGAGGGCAGACGGAACAGACTATAGGCGAACGCATGTTCAGCGGCTGCACGGGGCTGACCTCTGTCGACCTGGGAAACCAGGTGAAGTCCATCGGCCAGTATGCCTTCGAGAACTGCTCCGCACTGACCTCGCTCTGCATCCCGGCCTGCGTGGACAGCATACAGGGCAATGCCTTCGTCGGCTGTACTGGCGTTAAAGACCTGAAGATTGAAGACGGCACGTCTGTCCTCACGCTCAACGAATATGGCGTAGGAACGACCATCGAAGACATGCCGCTGGAGACCGTCTACATAGGCGACCGCCTGATAGACGCTTTCTATTCCTCCTGCGCCAATAAGACCGCATTGCACGAGGCCACGGTAAATTGCAAAACCGCAACAGATTTTGCCATCTTCGCCAACTGCACCGCCCTGACTTCCGTCACCCTGACCGACAATGTGGAAGAGCTGGGACACATCGCCTTCAGCGGCTGCACCGCACTCACCAGCATCAACCTGCCTGCCAGCCTCAGCGTCATAGGCGATAAAGCCTTCAAGGGCTGCACCGCACTCACCAGCATCAACATACCTGCCAGCCTCAGCACCATAGACCAGGATGCCTTCAGCGACTGCACCGCACTGAAGGAGGTACACACGTCCGACCTCTCGGCCTGGTGCCGCATAAACTTCAAGAATGCGAAAGCCAACCCGCTCTATTGCGCCCGCTACCTGTACGTGAACGGAGAGATGGTGAACTACGACCTCACCATTCCCTCCGACATCAGCGAACTGAAGAACTTTACCTTCTCCGGCATGGACCTCACGGAAGTAAACATCCCAGCCACGCTGAACCGGTTAGGCTCCGCCTTCGACCTCTGCGACAACCTCGTAGAGATGAACGTAGAAGACTCGGCTACGCCTATGGAATATCTCTACCTCCCCCTAAATGTCCAAACATTTTATATGGGGCGCGACATCAAGTCGCTGGAAACTCCCAACTACAACGAACTGCGCACCTTCACCATAGGCGACATGGTGACCGAAATCGGCAAAAGTTGGTTCGGCCTGTCCCGCAACTTAGAAGAAGTCACCATTGGCCGAGGTGTCACCAAGATAAAGGAAGGAGCCTTCGGGGGCCTCATCAATCGGATAAACATCAAAGACCTGGGCGCATGGTGCAACATCGACTTCGAGGACTTGAACAGCGTCCCCAACGGCCCCCTCTACTTGAACGGAAGCCGGGTGCAGCACGTCGACATACCCGAAGGCAGCACAGAAGTAAAGCCTTACATATTCTACAACAAAGAGATACTCTCGCTGACATTGCCCTCCACCATCACCGCCATAGGCCAATACGCCTTCTACGGCTGCGACCTCACGTCCGTCACCTTCCCTGACGGCCTATCCACCATAGGCGAATATGCTTTCACCGATTGCCCGCTGTCCGAACTCACCATCCCGGCCTCGGTCATGCAGATATCCGATGCCTTCTCCAACGAAAACCTGCGAACCATCCGCATAGAGGACAGCGACCAGCCGTTGCTGTGGGGTGGCGGCTACTACACGTTGAGCCAAGCCTCCACCCTTCACTTGGGACGGGACATAGAAGACAGCTATTATTACTCGGGGTCCTACAAGGAACTGTCCAATCTCACCTTCGGCACCGGCGTGACGGCCATTCCCAACAGCATGTTCGATGGCACCTGCATCAAGACTGTCACCATCCCCTCCAACGTCAAGACCATCGGCTCTTCGGCCTTCGCCGACAACGATTACCTGACAAGCGTCACGATGGACGGAGTGCAGAACGTGGACGAGAAAGCCTTCTTCCGCTGCCCTGCCCTGACAAGCGTCACGATGAATGACAACCTGCAAAGCTTGGGACAATCAGCTTTTGCCGAATGCACCGCATTGCCTGCCATAGCCCTCCCCGCCGGGCTGACAAGGCTCGGCGAAAACGCTTTCGAGGGTTGCACCGCCCTCGCCTCCGTCGCCTTCCCCGACGGGCTGGCAGAAATCGGCGCATACGCTTTCAATGGATGCACCGCCCTCGCCTCCGCCACCCTGCCCGACGGACTGACCCTGCTCGGCGAAAACGCTTTCGAG
>CALULL010000007.1 GCA_944321465.1 uncultured Bacteroides sp. | reverse complement strand
CTGAAGCATTGCAGGGGTATACCATTGAACATACAAAACAATTGGTTTTGTTTTAAGCTTATCCCGAACTCACGTATTTTCATTCATTTTAGAGTTGATAACCAGGCAAAGGTGCGCCACCCTCCGGCCAGAGGTGTGCCCGGAAGCGGACAAAGGACCGTCCGCACGGGGGCAGACCTGTGCCCCGAAGGGGTTGGTAGGAAACCGCCGCGAGGGGACAGCAGCGGGGTTGGCACACGGCACGGCACACCGGGGACGAAAAACCGCTATCTTTGCGCCGCCAAAGCCCGGAGGCCGCAGGGACGGCAGGCCGGGACGAGGACTAACAACAAAACGTATGGCAACAAAAATCAGTTGGAAAGGACACGCCTCCATGCTGGGGGCGAACGTGATGTGGGGGCTGATGGCCCCGGTGGCTAAGCTGGTGATGGCCGGAGGGGCCGTCAGCTCGCTGGTGGTGACCGACCTGCGCGTGGGCGGGGCAATGGTGCTGTTCTGGCTCACGTCGTTCTTCCAGAAACCCGAGCACGTGCCGCCGCGCGACATGGCCCGCCTGTTCGTGGCCTCGCTGCTGGCCATCGTCTTCAACCAAGGCTGCTACATCACCGGCGTGGGACTGACCTCGCCCGCCGATGCCAGCATCATCACCACCAGTATGCCCCTGTGGGCCATGATGCTGGCCGCCGTGTTCCTCAAAGAGCCTATCACGGGCAAGAAGGTGCTGGGCATAGCCGCCGGGGCGGGCGGCGCCCTGCTGCTCATCCTGGGCAGCAGCCAGACGGGAGGCGCGGCGGAGGCCCGCAGCTCGTCCGTGGCAGGCGACTTGCTGGTGGTGACGGCGCAGCTGAGCTACGCCCTCTACTTCGTGCTCTTCAAGGACTTTGTGGCCCGCTACTCGCTGGTAACCATTATGAAGTGGATGTTCACCTATTCCTTCATCTGCCTGCTGCCCTTCTCGGCGGGCGACCTGCTGCAGACGCAGTGGGCGGCCCTGAGCCTGGGCGAGGTGGCTTCGCTGGCCTTCATCGTGGTGTGTGCCACCTACCTGTGCTACAGCCTCATCGTGGTGGGGCAGAAGGCACTGCGCCCCACCGTGGCAGGCATGTACAACTACGTGCAGCCCGTGGTGGCCTGCCTGGTGGCAGTGGCCTGGGGCATGGACAGCTTCAACCTAGCCAAGCTGGCAGCCGTGGCACTCATCTTCGGCGGGGTCTACCTGGTGACGGCCAGCCGCAGCCGGGCCGACATGGAGCAGGCCGGGCAGCAACGGGCGTAGCCCCACGGTCCGGCAAGACGGCACGCCTGCCCGGGACAAGGACAGGCACCGGGCAGGCCGCCCATGCAGCCCCGGGCGCACTCTCTTCCGTCCCCGAAAAGAGAGCGGCGCACAAGGCTCTGCTACAAGCCCCATGCGCCGCAACGGCAAAGCAAAACAACGAAAAACCCGGCACTGCGCCTTGCGGTGAGTACCGGGCTTTCTTTGTATCGTAGTACAGGCCGGGCGGAGCCAGCCGCCTTGCCTGACAGTATCCTTACGCTTCTTCTTCAGCGATTACCTCGAAGGGAATTTCTACCGAAACCTCCTTGTGCAGTCTCACCACAGCCTTGTAGCTGCCAACCTCCTTCACGGTGTCCTTCACCACGATGAGCTTGCGGTCTACGTTGTGACCCAGTTTGGCCAGCTCGTCGGCAATCTGAATGTTGCCCACCGAACCAAAGATGGTGCCCGTGGAGCTTACCTTCATGGGGATTGTCAGCGAGATACCCGTCAGCTTGGCAGCCAGTTCCTCGGCATCTTTCTTAATCTTTTCCAGCTTGTGGGCACGCTGCTTCAGCTCCTCGGCCAGCATTTTCTTGGCCGACGGCGAAGCAATGACAGCCTTGCCCGTAGGGATGAGGTAATTGCGGCCATAGCCGGACTTAACCACCACGATATCGTTCTTGTAGCCCAAGTTGGCAACGTCTTCTTTCAATATTACTTCCATACTGTCTCCTCCTTCTTATTATTTCATCAGGTCAGTTACATAAGGCAGCAAAGCCAGATGACGTGCACGCTTTACAGCCTGAGCCACACGGCGTTGGAACTTCAAGGAAGTACCCGTGATGCGGCGCGGCAGAATTTTGCCCTGCTCGTTCAAGAACTTCTTCAAGAACTCAGGGTCCTTATAGTCGATGTACTTAATGCCGTTCTTCTTGAAGCGGCAGTATTTCTTTTTCTTCACGTCTACGGAAGGCGGAGTCAGATACCTGATTTCGGATTGAGTCTGTTGTGCCATAGCTATTATTCCTCCTTTTTACTTGCTTTAATACTTCTTCTCTTAGCGGCATATTCTGCTGCATACTTGTCCTGCTTGAACGTCAGGAAACGGATAACCCGCTCGTCGCGGCGGAAGTTAACCTCCAACTTGGCGATAACGGTAGGCTCGGCCTTAAACTCCAGCAACTGGTAGAAACCGGTGGACTTCTTCTGGATGGGGTAAGCCAGCTTCTTCAGTCCCCAGTTCTCTTCATTCAATATCTCTGCGCCTTCCGACACAAGGATATCTTTGAACTTGTCTACCGTTTCCTTCATCTGAACGTCAGACAAAACGGGAGTCAAAATGAAAACGGTTTCGTATTGATTCATATACATTAAATTGATAAATAATTTGTATGATTGAAAAAATGCGGTGCAAAGGTAGCGTTTTTATTTCTCCCGGCAAAGATTTGCGGACTTTTTGTACCCGGTTATGGGTTTTATGGGCCAGGAGGCATCCTTTTGCAGGATTGCACCAACGGCAGCAGCATGAAAGTAATCCGCTTTTTCGACACCCGCATGATATTTGCCACCCTCAACCGCAAAGTATCGGCAGCCATCAACCGGAAGCTGCCACGCAACTTCCGCGCTCACGACCCGGACATCACGCCCGAGAAACCGGCCCCCCCCAAAGGGCACTGCGCACAATCTTCGGCAACATCACGGACCGACGGGCACAGGCAACCGCACGGGGGCAGACCTGCGCCACCCGGCGGGCGAACCTGTGCCGCCAAGGGAGCAAAGGAATGCTCCCGGACGGGCGGGCCTGTGCCCGCACGCCCTCCGCCGTGCCCCGGCGAGGGGCGCATGGCGAAGCCGCAACTTTTTTCACCTCCCGCCGCCTCTCATTCAAGGAAAAATGCTTTTCTTTGTAGCAAGAAACCGCAACCGCGACAACCCTCTATGCCGACGACAGCGTATGAAACTCCTACTGAAGAACCTTGGCCTGCTGATGATCATCGCAGGCGCCGCCCTGCTGATTGTCTGTGGACTCACGGGGAACACGGACGACAACAGAGTCCTGGGAACGGCTTCTGTCATCATTGTAATGGGACTCGTGGTCTACATCACACTGAACAAAAGGATTGACGGATAAGATTCTTATACGCTAAAAGGCCTAAACAAACCCCGAACGACAATAACAACGGTTCTACACACAAACTCCTATTATGAAAACAATACCACTTACCCACTTCATCAAATCGTCTCTGAACGTACTGTCCCTGCGGAGCGCGAAGAATGGCATCGTCCTCATTGTCTGCACGTTTTTTTTGCTGATGCCGACCTGCCTGTCAGCTCAAAAAGTGGCTACGCTTACTTCCGATGTCGTGCTGCGCTCTACACCTCAGGAGCGGGGCAAAGCCGTGGCCCGGGTAGCGGCTGACGGATACGTCGTCTTGTTAGAGCCTGTCCGCGAGGACTACTGGGTCAAGGTACAAAGCCCCGACGGCAGCATCGGTTACATCGACTCGGCGGCACTGAGCATCGTGCGCGAAGCCACTCCCGAAGAGGCAAGCACACTCGTGGTGGAACAAGACGTGGTGCCGCGCGACGGTGCCTACGAAATGACAAGCAGCAACACGAAAGTCCACATGGGGGAACCCTATTCGGACGACGTGCGCGAGGACATATACGCACAAGGCGATGTCGTCCCCAACGCACGCTACGTGAACAGCGACTGGATGCTCATAACCGAAGGCGCAGACTCGATGTACGTCAAGCGGAAATACATGCGCAAGTTGCGCCTCTACGAACTGGTGAGGCGGTATGGCGAAGACTCGCCCATCGTGGCCGCCGAGCGCGAATGCATAGAACGCGCTCCGGGCCTGACGGTGTTCAACGACGGCCTGAAGGCCGGCTTCTATGGCTCGTGGCTCATCGTGGCCATGGCCGTGGTGATGGCTGTGAGCACCTACATCGTGTTCGTGCACAAGGACAAGGTGAAGGTGCGCGACCTTCACCTGTTTGGCGGCGGGCTGGTGTTGCTGTCGGTACTGGAGGTATGGTACTTCCTCTCGCTTGGCGTGGACGACGCAGCCTGGTTCTTAGGCAAAACGGCCGGGGACTACGGCTGGGTGAATTTCTTCATCATGCTGGCCGTGACGGCTGTGCAGGGGCTTGGCGTATACCGCTATGCCGTGGAGGCACAGACTAAGCGCGGTTTCAGTTTCTCGCAGCGATGGATGTTCCTGGGAGTCATCCTGTCGGCTGCGCTCTACGGCATATGGTGCCTGATGAACATGAACACGGAAATCCCCAACTCTACCAAAGCTCCCGTACTCGTCGTCTGCGCCATGCTTGGGCAGATACCCCAGGCGTTGGCCATGCTGATAGGCTTCTGGTGGCATCGACGGACACGCCTGCCTGGCGGACCGTCCATCTTTGCGGCCATGTTCACCTATTGGGCTGCCTTGACGGGGCTGGTGTGCATAGGCAGCATAGCCGTGGGACTGCTCGTGGCAATGGCCGTGGCTGCCATACTGGTCTTTGCCTTGGTGCGCAACTTCCCCTCCATGGCCTACCAGGCCGTACAGGACACGCTAAAAGGCGACCCGCGCCACGATGCTTACGTAGTGGCAAACAACCGGCTGAAAGACATGGTACGCTCAGGTTCCATAAGCCCGCAGAAAGCCAAGGATATCAAAACCCAGCTGGACCAGGAAATGTCCAAGAAAGACGGCGACCCTGACAAGGTGTCCTTCTGACAAATATCACCAAGCAATGAAAAACGACACAGCATGAGAAGCTATTCAAATTGCCCTTCATCGCGCTGCCCGCACTGTTTGGCTTTGCAGCAGATTCAGGCGAAGACGAAGAAACCGTGCTGAGCCTCGCTAAGAAAGAACAGGTTTGCACCATGGTAGGCCGGTGACCCGCAAGCCGCTCCAACGGGCTGTTCATCTTCGGCAGCAGCGATGGCGAAAGCCGTGCCACACACCTGCTGCTCAGCACGTGGAACGGTTATGGACCGGCGCACAACTAAAATCGCCATGCCGACTGACGACAATAGCCTTAAACCCAAATCGGTCATTAGAGTCCAAAGCCCTTTCGTCCTGCTGCCGTGCAGATTGTCTGCCGCTTTGTTTCGGCGTAGCCCGCTACGCCTTCGGCAAAGATGGCGGACAATCTGCACGGCAGCAGGACGAAAGGGCTTGGAAAACCGAAGAAAGACAACCAAACCTCAAGTCGGTGGTCTAATGACCGATTTGAGTTAAACACAGATAACGGCAAAAAAGATGCGCCGCCCGCGCAAGCCTTATGAAAAAAGCTGCGGGGCGGCGCATTCTCTTTGCCATTCCTGCCACTGGAGGCTAAATGACCGCATTACTCCTCGGGCGTGATGAGCTTGTAGCCCTTGCCGTGGATGTTGATAATCTCGATAGAGGGGTCCTCCTTGAGGTGCTTGCGCAGCTTGGTGATGTAAACGTCCATACTGCGGGCGTTGAAGTAGTTGTCGTCTATCCAGATGGTCTTCAGGGCAAAGTCGCGCTGAAGGATTTCGTTGGCGTGGGCACAGAGCAGGCTCAGCAGCTCGGACTCCTTGGTGGTGAGCTTGGTCTGCTTCTCGGGCGTGGAAAGGATTTGCTTCTGGGTGTCGAAGGTAAACTTACCTATCTTATACATGTTGCTCTCCTTGTTCTTCTTGCCACGCACACGGCGCAGGATGGCCTCGATGCGGAACGTCAGCTCCTCCATGCTGAAGGGCTTGGTGATGTAGTCGTCGGCACCTATTTTGAAGCCCTCCAGGATGTCGTCCTTCAGCGTCTTGGCGGTCAGGAAGATGATGGGTATCTCGGCATTGGCCGCACGCACCTCTTGCGCCAGCGTGAAGCCGTCCTTCTTGGGCATCATCACGTCGAAGACGCAGATGTCATACTTGTTCTTCAGGAAAGCCTTATAACCGGCCTCTCCGTCGGGGTACAACTCGGCCACATAGCCCTTGGCCTGTAAATATTCTCTCAGAAGCATGCCAAGGTTCTCGTCGTCTTCGCAAAGTAAAATACGCAGTTTCTCGTCCATATCAATCGTTTTTTAATAAAGGTAATGCAATTATAAACCGTGTTCCCACGCTCAGTTCGCTCTCGGCCCGGATGGTGCCTTTGTGGTCGTGGATTATCTTGCGCACGTAGGCCAGGCCAAGTCCGAAACCTTTCACGTCATGCAGGTTGCCGGTGTGGACACGGTAGAACTTGTCGAACACCTTTTTCAAGTCTTCTTTCTTAATGCCTATGCCGTTGTCCTGCACTTCTATCATCAGTTTGCCCGACTCGTTCCACGTCTTCACCAGCAGATGCAAGTCCACATCGGGCCGCTTGTACTTCACGGCGTTGTCCATCAGGTTGAAGATGACATTGGTGATGTGCATCTCGTCGGCAAAGACGAAGGGGGACTCGGCAGTCAGTTCTGTGTCAATCTTTCCGTTGTAGCGTTCCACTTTGAGGGCAAACGTGTTCACCACTCCCTTTATCAGTTCGTTCACGTCCAGCTCCTTCATCTTCAACGTGGCTTTCTGACGGTCGAACATCGACATCTGCAAGACTTTCTCCACCTGGAAACGCAAGCGTTTGGTCTCATCGTTAATGACATTCGAGATGTGCTTGAACATGGCGGGCGACTTGCCCACAGCAGGGTCGTTCAGCATCTGGGCCGCCAGCGAGATGGTGGAAATCGGAGTCTTGAACTCGTGCG
Source organism: uncultured Bacteroides sp. (assembly GCA_944321465.1). Taxonomy (GTDB): domain Bacteria; phylum Bacteroidota; class Bacteroidia; order Bacteroidales; family Bacteroidaceae; genus Bacteroides. The sequence continues at coordinate 114,599 of CALULL010000007.1, read as the reverse complement.
TCATGTTGTTGATAAAGTCGTTCTTCATCTCCGTCAGCTTCTTCTGCCTGAAGATGATGTAGATGGTAAAGATGAACGTTATCAGCAACACGAAGGTGAATATCATGGATGGTATCATGAAGCTCACCGAGCTGAAGATGTAGTCGCGCTTGCCGGGAAAGTGCACCTTCACAATGCTCATCCGCGCCGGAGGGTCGTTGAGGAACAGAGGTTGCGAATAGCTGCTCTCGCCGCCCTCCTCGTTATAATCGGGACAACGATAGACTTCCTGCCCGTCGTGGTCGATGACCTTGAAGTGATACTGCAGGTCTATGCCATTGTCTATCAGGCCGGACTTCAGGTAGCGGTCCAGGTTCTTGAAGTTGACGCGCTCCTGTATGGGCTTGTCGCTGGCGTGGTAAATCATCTGCCACACCACCTCGTCGACCAGTGCCCGCTGGTACAGGTAGCGGTTCTTCAGCGCATCGACCATCGAGCGGGAGGTCTGCGGTATGGTCTTGGCACCGTGCTTGCGCGAAATCATGGCGCGCGGCAACTCCGAGGGTGTTTTGGTAACGGCCTTCAGTTCGATGGAGGAGTGCACGCCGTCGGGCGAAATCAGCTGGAAACGCTGCGTGTGTACCACGCTGTTGCCTTGCGAACGCTGTTCCCAGGCCCGCTTGTCGGCTTCCGAAATGTCCTCGCGCAGCCAACGGTCGACCTCGGCCGCCTCGACACTCTTGGAGGCAGCCATCAGCGCACGCTTCACGGACTCGTCGAACTGCTCGTTGCGCATCTTTGCCATCTCCTCTATATAGCTTATCTGCAAATAGAGCAGACTGAGGAAAGACAGCCCCATCACAATTCCCAATCTCCAGATTGTAGACTTTTTCATAGGCACAAAATTAACAAGGACTAATTAACGGCAGAACGCTGTTAACCTGTTTTAACCGCCCCTTTTCCCTTAATTAACTGTATCTCCACCCTGTACATAACGTAAAAAACATAACGCACACTTCTCGGAAGCGCAAGTTGCAAAAATAATATAACATTAACACTCCTTGCAAAAGCAGGCAGAAACGGAGCACAACGACACGAAACAAGAACAGCGGACACACACAGCGGCTCTGCGATACCGGCAGCAAGCCTGCCAACGCCCGGGAAGCACTCCTCTGCCCGCCCGGAGGCGCACCTTTGCCCCCTTGGAAGCACACCTCCGTCCCCTTGGAAGCACACCTCCGTCCCCTTGGTGGCACACCTCTGCCTGCCTGAGGCTACAGAAATCGTATGCCAGCCATAAGCCCAATCGGTCATTAGACCGCCTTGCCGTGTGCCTGACAGTCTTTCTCCGGCTTTCCAAGCCCTTTCGTCCTGCCACTGGCATCTTGGCTGCCGCTTTGCCTCGCCGTAGCCCGCCACGCCTTCGACAAAGGCGACTGCCAGTCTGCACGGCGGCAAAACGAAACCGCTTTGGACTCTAATGACCTATTTGGGATAAAAGAGCCGCTACACGCCCCGTCCCTCTCAGCCCTTTATCCGAAAAAATCACTACCTTTGCGGCTGGTAAAAGAACCAGAGCCTGTTTCGCACTTGCCCGACGCAGGCCTAAAGCCAACTGACGCATTATGATTTCTGTAGATAAACTGAAAGTGGAGTTTGGAGCTACGCCGCTGTTCCAGGACGTGAGCTATGTCATCAACCGCAAAGACCGCATCGCCTTGGTGGGCAAGAACGGGGCGGGCAAATCTACCATGTTGAAAATCCTGGCCGGGTTGCAGCAACCCACGGCAGGCACCGTGGCCATGCCCAAGGACTGCACCGTGGGCTACCTGCCACAAGTGATGGTGCTGGCCGACAGTCGCACCGTGATGCAGGAAGCCGAACAGGCTTTTGCCCACATACACGAACTGCAGAACGACATAGAGCGCATGAACCGCGAACTGTCCGAGCGCACCGACTACGACAGCGAAGGCTACCGGCAACTCATCGAACGCTTCAGCCACCAGAACGAGCGTTTCCTCATGATGGGTGGCGAAGGCTACCGGGCCGAGATAGAACGCACGCTGCAAGGCCTGGGCTTCAGGCGTTCGGACTTCGACCGCCCCACCTCGGAGTTCTCCGGTGGCTGGCGTATGCGCATCGAACTGGCCAAGCTGCTGCTGCAACACCCCGACGTGCTGCTGCTCGACGAGCCAACCAACCACCTTGACATAGAGAGCATACAGTGGCTGGAACAATTCCTGTCGACACGCGCCAATGCCGTGGTGCTGGTGAGCCACGACAGGGCTTTCCTCAACAACGTAACGACACGCACCATCGAAATATCCTGCGGGCACATCTACGACTACAAGGTGAAGTACGACGACTTCGTACGACTGCGCAAGGAACGCCGCGAACAACAGTTGCGCGCCTACGAGAACCAGCAGAAACAGATAGAGGACACCGAAGCCTTCATCGAACGCTTCCGATACAAAGCCACCAAGGCCGTACAGGTGCAGAGCCGCATCAAGCAACTCGAAAAGCTGGAACGCGTCGAGGTGGACGAAGAAGACAACAGCGCACTGCACCTGAAATTTGCCTGCTCAAGCCGCAGCGGCAACTACCCCGTCATCTGCGAGGACGTAACCAAAGCCTACGGCAGCCACGTGGTGTTCCGCAACGTAAACCTCACCATCAACCGAGGCGAGAAGGTGGCCTTTGTGGGCAAGAACGGAGAAGGCAAATCCACGCTCGTGAAGTGCATCATGGGCGAGATAACCGACTACACGGGCCGCCTCACCCTGGGGCACAACGTGCAGACAGGCTACTTTGCCCAAAACCAGGCCCAGCTGCTGGACGGCGAGCTGACGGTGTTTGACACCATAGACCGTGTGGCCGTGGGCGACATCCGCACCCGCATACGCGACATCTTGGGAGCCTTCATGTTCGGCGGCGAAGCGTCGGAGAAGAAGGTAAAGGTGCTAAGCGGAGGCGAACGCACCCGCCTGGCCATGATAAAGCTGCTGCTCGAACCTGTGAATTTCCTCATCCTTGACGAACCGACCAACCATCTGGACATGCGCTCGAAGGACATCCTCAAAGAAGCCATAGCCGGTTTTGAAGGAACTGCAATTATTGTGAGCCACGACCGTGATTTTCTGGACGGACTTGCGACTAAGGTCTATGAGTTCGGGGGCGGACGGGTGAAGGAGCATTTGGGCGGCATCTACGAGTTTCTGCAAAGCAAACGCGCAGAGACGGATACCCCGGAGACAAAAAACGGCAGAAGCGAACGGCTCGATGCCCTCTTCACCGGGGGAACACCCAAGCTTACACCTTCCGCGACAGCCAAGAACGGCGAAGCAAAGGACAACAGGCTAAGCTACGAAGAACACAAAGAACGCAACAAGCAACTGAAACGCCTGGAGCGCGCCATAGCCGACTGCGAGGCCGAGATAAGCCAGACCGAAGCAGCCATAGCCGCCCTGGAGCAAAAACTGTCGGCACCCGAAGGAGCCTCGGACATGTCGCTCTACGAGCAACACCGCAAGCTGAAGGAACAGCTCGACCAAGCCATGAACCGATGGGAAACAGCCTGCACCGAGCTGGAGACGGCACAGGCAGGACAACCCGCCAACGGCAACAAAGGCTGATACCACGAACCGCAAACCACACGCCTGCCACGGCAGCAACCCAGATGCACATACGCAAGCAAAGACCAAAAGGGAAAGAAACAAAAACCAATTTTATAAATATAAAAGTAGTATAGAGAGTATGAAAATGATTAAGTTTATCCCCGTTGCAGCCCTCTGCGTAGCACTTGCAGCCTGCAACAGCGGCAAGAACGCCGGGCAAACCATCGGCATCGACCTTGCCAACCTGGACACCACGGCTCAACCGGGTGCCAACTTCTACCAGTACGCCTGCGGCGGATGGATGAAAAACCACCCGCTCACCGACGAGTACGCCCAGTATGGTTCCTTCACCATTCTGGCCGAAAACAACCGTAAGCAGATACAGGGCCTCATCGAGGAACTGGGAGCCAAGCAGGCCGAGCCTGGCAGCGTGGCCCAGAAAGTAGGCGACCTCTACAAAATCGTAATGGACAGCGTGAAACTGAACCAGGACGGAGCCACCCCCATCAAGGCTGAGCTCGACCAGATAGCCGCCCTGAAGGACAAGAAAGAAGTCTATCCGCTGCTGGCTGAGATGTCCACCAAAGGCATCACCGCCTACCTGGGACTCTACGTGGCCGCCGACGAGAAGAACAGCAGCATGAACGCCGTGCAGATAGCTCAGTACGGACTGAGCATGGGCGACCGCGACTACTACCTGAAGGATGACGAAAACACCACACGCATCCGCAACGCCTTCAAGGAACACGTGCAGAAGATGTACCAACTGGCCGGCTTTGATGCCGCCACCGCCCAGAAAGGCATGGAAGTAGTAATGGACGTAGAGACACGCTTGGCCAAGTCCTTCCGCTCGATGGCCGAGCTGCGCAACCCGCAGGCCAACTACAACAAGATGAGCATGGACGAACTGCGCAAACAATACCCCACCTTCGACTGGGATGCCTACCTCAACGGACTGGGACTGACGGATGTCAAGGAAATCATCGTAGGACAACCCGCCTCGTTGGCCGAAGCAGCCAAAATCATCGACACCCTGCCCATCGACAAGCAACGCATCTACCTGCAATGGAAGCTCATCGACGCAGCCGCCGGGTACCTGAACGACGCAATGGCCGAGCAGAACTTCGACTTCTACAGCCGCACCATGTCTGGCACACAAGAGATGCAACCCCGCTGGAAGCGCGCCGTCTCAGCCGTCAGTGGCGTGCTGGGTGAAGCCGTAGGACAAATGTACGTCGAGAAATACTTCCCCGCGGCAGCCAAGGAGCGCATGGTAACGCTGGTGAAGAACCTCCAGACCACGCTGGGCGAACGCATCCAGAACCTCGCTTGGATGTCCGAAGAAACCAAAGCACAGGCACAGGAGAAGCTGGCCGCCTTCCACGTCAAGATAGGCTACCCCGACACATGGAAAGACTACAGCACACTCGAAATCAAGAACGACTCCTACTGGGCCAACATCGAACGGGCCAACCTGTGGCAGCACAACGAAATGATAGCCAAGGCAGGCAAGCCTGTAGATCGCGACGAGTGGCTCATGACACCCCAGACCGTCAACGCCTACTACAACCCCACGACCAACGAAATATGCTTCCCCGCAGGCATCCTGCAACCGCCCTTCTTTGACATGAACGCCGACGATGCCTTCAACTACGGAGCCATCGGCGTAGTCATCGGCCACGAAATGACACACGGCTTCGACGACCAAGGCCGCCAGTACGACAAAGACGGCAACCTGAAAGACTGGTGGACAGCCGAGGATGCCGAACGCTTCAAGAAACGTGCACAAGTGATGGTCAACTTCTTCGACAGCATCGAAGTAGCTCCGGGCGTACACGCCAACGGCACCATCACCCTGGGTGAGAATATCGGCGACCACGGAGGTCTGCAAGTGGCTTACCAAGCCTTCAAGACAGCCACGGCTGCCAACCCGCTGCCCACGGTAGACGGGCTCACTCCCGAGCAACGCTTCTTCCTGGCCTACGCAGGACTGTGGGCCAATAACACACGCCCCGAGTACATCCTCTACCTGACTCAGAACGACGTGCACTCGCTGGGCAAATGGCGCGTAGACGGTGCCCTGCCCCATATCAACGGCTGGTACGAAGCCTTCGGCATCACCGAGGACGACCCCATGTTCATCCCCGAAGACCAGCGCGTATCCATCTGGTAAACGACATGCACATCCATCTTCTCTGACGAGAAAGACAGACTTAACAGGAGCCAGAAAATCTACGGAGATTTTCTGGCTCCTGCACAAACAAACACGGACTATCCAAGAAACGAAAGACAAACAATGAAACAATACATCTTGTTATGTTTAAGCCTATTGACATACTACAGCACAGCCTATAGCCAACCACTTGCTCCCGCCAGCCAACCGAACGAAACCCAAAAGCTACTGATGGAAAGAGGATACGGAATGTTCATCCACTTCGGCATGAACACCTTCACAGGCGACGAATGGTCGGACGGAAGTGCTCCGGCCTCTGCCTACAACCCCACCGACCTGGACTGCGACCAATGGGTACGAGTAGCACGCGATGCCGGTTTCCGATACGTGCTGCTCATCACCAAACATCACGACGGCTTTTGCTTATGGGACAGCAAATACACAGACTACGATGTCGCATCATAGCCAGTAAAAACCGACATCGTAAAAGCCGTGGCAGATGCCTGCCGGAAGTACGGGCTGCAATTAGGACTCTATTACTCCCTTTGGGATAGGCACGAACCTTCTTACAAAAATCAAGACTTTTCCAAATACATAGACTATATGTCGGGGCAACTTACGGAATTGCTAAGCAATTACGGCCCGATTTGCGAGCTCTGGTTCGACGGAGGCTGGGACAAGCCGGTGGCAGACTGGCAGCTGCCGCGCCTTTATGCCGAAGTGAAGAAGTTACAGCCCCATTGTGCCGTCGGGGTAAACCATACCATCGTGAACGCTCCGAACAGCCGCAAACACATCTTGCCAGACTCTATGATAGTGGACAACAAGTATTACATGCAATATTTCCCTTCCGACTTCCGTTTGTGGGACCCTAAGATAGCTCACCAAAACGACAAGAAGCAATACATCCACGACAACCAGTCTTACTACCTGCCCTTTGAACACACTGTATGCCTCAGCAAGGCTTGGAACTGGTTCCAGAAAAAAGACCCATTGCCCGTACGCGACCTGGACGAACTGGAGGAATTTTCTATTGGTGCACGTCAAACGGCAACACTTTAGTAATGAATGTGCCCCCCGACCAGACCGGACGCATCCGCGAGCACGAAGCCAACGCCGTCATAACCCAGAACAAAGAACGCTTGCATATAACACCCGGAAAGCCACTGCCACAAGGAAAGGAAATGCTATCCATAGGTGCCAAGGCTACGGCCTCGTCCGTCTACGACAACAACAAAGCACTATATGGGGCACAGCTCGCCGTAGACGGAGGAATGCAAACGCGGTGGGCTTCTCAAGATACATTGCCCGAGCTTCTTATTCCCCTAGACACGTCAAAAGGCTTCAGGAAAATCGTCGTATTCGAATACTGCGACAGCCAGAACAGCGACGACGGATTTTCAAACCGGCGCATCAACCGCATACAGGCATATCGCATCGATGCCTGGCTCGACGGCCAATGGAAAGCCATCTACGTCAGTGACGAGCCTATGGGCGACTGCAAGATAATACGCTTTCCGCAACCATACCACACAAGCAAAATCCGCCTGAAAGTGCTGTCGGCCACCCGGCCACCCTCACTCTACGAATTGTATGTGCAAGAAAAATAAAAAGTATCTCCCTGCGCAACAACGCTCCAAGGCGTAAATGCCCTCCGAAGGTCTGACACCCGACTTTCGGAGGGCATTTTGCATTGGGACAAGAGACACCGTTTCTCCTCCCCCCATGCCCCATGCGGGCAAAGGTTTATCCCCAGGCTAGCAAAGGGAAGCCCCCGAAGGAACAAAGGAATGCCCGCAAGCGGGCAAAGGAAAGCCCCCCGAAGTCAATCCGGGCAGAAACAAGAAAAGACACGAGGCACCTTATGACCAATCAGATGACGCGCAAGACACCCCCTCTTCAACCCCAATCGGCCATTAGACCGCCCGATGTGTACAGGGTTATCTTTCTATGGCATTCCAAGCCCTTTCGTCCTGCCACCGGCATCTTGCCTGCCGCTTTATCCTGGCGTAGCCCGCTACGCCTCCGACAAAGACGGTTGCCAATCGGCACGGCGGCAAAACGAAATCGCCTTGGACTCTAATGACCGATTGGGGTTAAAGAAAGTCCTCCGACATCTTCTTCCATACTCCGAAGAGTGCCTAACGACCTTATTCCCTATGGTTTCCGACCCACGCCCGCATAGGTACAACGCCATTTCAGAGCCATACGTCCCTCTATATAATAAGGTATAAGAACCCCCGACGCAAAAACATCCGGCCACATCGGAGAGAAACAGTGATACGGAGCCGGCTGTACAAAAGGCTCCAAACAACAAAAAGAAAGGGAGAAAGTGACATTTTATCATTCTTTAATCAAAATATTGCCACGAAGTACAGTAGAGTAGAAAAGTTTTCCTATATTTGCAGCGTTGTTCGTTGACATTTTGTCTGAAGGCAATAAGGTCAGCAAGGTAAAACCTTTAAAACGTAATATTATGAATATCGAACGTATCATGGCCTCTTTGGAGGCAAAGCATCCCGGCGAGTCTGAATACTTGCAGGCTGTCAAGGAAGTCCTCATGTCTATTGAAGACGTTTACAATCAACACCCCGAATTTGAGAAAGCAAAAATCATCGAAAGATTGGTTGAGCCGGACCGTATCTTCACGTTCCGTGTTACGTGGGTAGACGACAAGGGCGAAATTCAGACGAACCTGGGCTACCGTGTGCAGTTCAACAATGCCATTGGCCCGTACAAAGGCGGCATCCGCTTCCACGCTTCCGTTAACCTGTCCATCCTGAAGTTCCTGGGCTTCGAACAGACGTTCAAGAACGCACTGACGACGTTGCCCATGGGCGGCGGCAAGGGCGGTTCCGACTTCTCTCCGCGTGGCAAGAGCGATGCTGAAGTTATGCGCTTCTGCCAGGCATTCATCCTGGAGTTGTGGCGTCACCTTGGCCCGGACATGGATGTCCCCGCCGGCGACATAGGCGTAGGCGGTCGCGAAGTAGGCTACATGTATGGCATGTACAAGAAACTGACGCGCGAGTGCACTGGTACATTCACTGGCAAGGGCTTGGAGTTCGGCGGTTCTTTGATCCGTCCTGAGGCTACGGGCTTCGGTGGTTTGTATTTCGTCAACCAGATGTTGCAGACCAAGGGCATCGACATTAAGGGCAAGACGGTTGCCATCTCCGGTTTCGGCAACGTAGCTTGGGGTGCTGCCACGAAAGCAACCCAACTGGGTGCCAAGGTCGTTACGATTTCCGGTCCCGACGGCTATGTTTACGATCCGGACGGCATCAGCGGCGAAAAGATCGACTACATGCTGGAACTCCGTGCTTCGGGTAACGACATCGTTGCTCCGTACGCAACCAAATACCCCAATGCCAAGTTCGTAGCAGGCAAGCGTCCTTGGGAAGTAAAAGTGGACATCGCCCTGCCGTGCGCAACACAGAACGAGCTGAACGGCGACGACGCACGTCAACTCATCAACAACGGCGTTCTGTGCGTAGGCGAAATCTCCAACATGGGTTGCACGCCCGAAGCCATCGACCTGTTCATCGAGAACAAGAAGATGTACGCACCGGGCAAGGCTGTCAACGCCGGTGGTGTTGCCACGAGCGGCCTTGAGATGTCCCAAAACGCCATGCACCTGAGCTGGAGCGCCGAGGAAGTAGACGAGAAGCTCCACACCATCATGCACGGCATTCACGCACAGTGCGTGAAGTACGGCACAGAACCTGACGGCTACATCAACTACGTGAAGGGTGCCAACATCGCAGGCTTCATGAAGGTTGCTCACGCTATGCTGGCTCAGGGCATCATCTGAGAAAGAAACTTTGTTTAGTTGTATTTGTATTTGTGGTTTGTGCTGCCCGCGCCTGTGAAGGCACCGGGCAGCATATTTTTTGTGCCAACTCGCCGGGCTTCACACCGGATTTGTGCTACCTTTGCCGCGCAATCGTGCGACAAAACATCCTTTTAACCCAAATCGGTCATTAGAGTCCAAAGCAATTTCGTTCTGCTGCCGTGCAGATTGGCCGCCACCTTTGCCGAAGGCGTAGCGGGCTACGCCTTCGGCAAAGCGGCAGACAAGATGTCGGCGGCAGGACAAAAGGGCTTGGAAAACCGAAGAAAGACAACCAAACCCCAAGTCGGTGGTCTAATGACCGATTTGGGTTTAACTAAGCAAATACGACGTTATGCTACACTCCGAACTGGAATTGAGGCGCGACAAGATACGCGCCCTTATGGCCGCCCGCTCCATCGACGCGGCCCTCATCTGCTGCAATGTCAACCTGCTCTACACCTGCGGGACGGTGGTGTGCGGCTACTTCTACCTGCCGCTCCACGGCCCGGCCACCCTCTTCGTAAAACGCCCGAACAACCTGACGGGCGAACACATCCACCCCATACGCAAACCCGAACAGCTGCCCGACCTCCTGCGCGACTGCGGCCTGCCCCTGCCCGCACGCCTGATGCTGGAGGGCGACGAGCTGTCCTACGGAGAGTACACCCGCCTGGCTGCCTGCTTCCCCGACGCGGAGGTGCTGCCCTGCGGCACGTCGCTCGTCAGGCAGGCCCGCGCGGTGAAGACCGAGACGGAGATTGAACTGTTCCGCCGTTCGGGCATGGCCCTCACCAAGGCTTACGAGCAGATACCCACGGTCTACCGTCCTGGCATGACCGACCGCCAGCTCTCCGTCGAGGTCGAGCGGCTGGTGCGCCTGGCGGGCGGGCTGGGCATCTTCCGCGTCTTCGGCCGCAGCATGGAGGTGTTCATGGGCAGCCTCCTGGCCGGTGACAACGCCGCCGCGCCCTCGCCCTACGACTTCGCCCTGGGCGGTGCCGGGCTCGATGCCTCGCTGCCCGTCAGTGCCAGCGGCTCGCTCATACGCCCCGGGCAGAGCATCATGGTCGACATGGGCGGGAACTTCTATGGCTATATGGGCGACATGAGCCGCGTCTACTCCGTAGGCCGGTTGCCCGAGAAGGCATACGCCGCCCACCAGACCTGCCTTGAGATACAGGACACCATCGTCGCCAAGGCACGTCCGGGTGCAGTCTGTGGCGACCTCTACGACCTGGCCGTCGACATTGCCCGCCGCAACGGCTTTGCCGACTACTTCATGGGCGTAGGCCAGAAGGCCAAGTTCGTGGGCCACGGCATAGGGCTTGAAATCAACGAGTCGCCCGTCCTTGCCCCGCGCGTCGCCCAGACGCTGGAACCGGGCATGGTGTTTGCCCTCGAACCCAAGATTGTGCTGCCGGGCATCGGCCCGCTGGGCGTGGAGAACTCGTGGGCCGTCACCGCCACCGGGCTGGAGAAACTGACACTCTGCGGCGAAGACATCGTGGAACTCTGACACCACCGACCGCCGCAAGCCAACTGATACAGGCAGGCCGATGCCGCAAGGCGGGGCCTGCCTTTTTTGTCCCCCAGGCCCACGGGGACGCACCTCTGCCCCCTTCCGGGCAAACCTGTGCCCGCCGGGCGGCAGCCCTCTGCCCGCTACCGGGCACACCTGCCCCACCCTGCGAAGGCACCGGGCAGACCGTCCGCCTGCGCACAGCCCCTGTGTTCGGAAACGGACAGTTGTCCGTTTCCGAACACACGCCAGCCTGCTACATCTCTGTATATCAAGCGCAATGGTTTCTGGCACACCTTTTGTCCTCATCTTTTTGCCCACAGACGCGAAAATAAACAGGGAGTGACTGCAACCTTTCCCCCCGTAGCCACGTCTAACAGGCAAAAGGACGACAATCAACCTTAAAAAACAACGCGATATGAACAGACTGATTTTATGGACCAGCATCTTGGCAGCGAGCTTCGCAGCAACCTCGTGCGCCAGCGAGAAGCGGATAAAAGGCAATGGCAATCTCGTCCGCAAGGAAATACGTGTGAGCGACTTCGACCGCATCGACATCTACGGCGCGTCCAACGTGTCGTTCGTCCAGAAGGCAGGCAAGCCCCGGGTGGAAATCTATACCTCGGAGAACATCGTCGACCTGATTGAAGTCAAGGTGTCGGGCAACACCCTCTACCTCGGCAAGATAAAGAACGACAAAAACGTGGAGTACGACCGACTGGAGTTTACCGTCACCGCCCCCGACCTGGAGGGCGCAAGGCTGTCGGGGGCAGTCAACCTGAAGCTGGAGAACGGACTTGACACCGAGGAGTTCACGCTGGACATCAGCGGGGCAGGCAACATCGAGGGCGGCAACCTGACGTGCAGCGGAAAGTTCCTGGTGGACACGAGCGGCGCAGCCGACCTGGACTGCAACCGCGTGAAGTGCTCCGATGCCAGGATAGACCTGAGCGGCACGAGCGACATAGACATCAAGGAGCTGACCTGCGACTGTTTCAGCCTGGATGTCAGCGGGGCAGGCAACACGAACGTCAAGGCGCTCTCGGCCAACAAAGTCACGGTGGATGTCAGCGGAACGGGCAACGTACACCTGGAAGGAAAGACCGACCGGGCCAGCTACACGGTGAGCGGCATGGGCGACATCAGGGCCGACAGGCTGACAGCACGCGACGTGGTTGCCCAGGCGACAGGCATGAGCAAAGTGACCTGCCACAGCAGCGGGACGCTGCACACCTCCACCAGCGGAGGCGGCAAGGTGGGCTACCGGGGCAACCCGAGCCTGGACACCTCCGCGTCGCCCGTCTACAAGCTGGACTGACAACTGTACAAATTCTCTCTTGACATACTGTACCTGAACCTGCCGGGGGCAGGATGGCAAGCCGGGACCAGAGCCGCGCTTGCTGTCCTGCCCTTTGCGCGGGCGGCGGGCTTGGCGCGTTGGCCCGAAATGCGTACTTTTGCACCCCGAAAACAAACGTCCGTCCAAACTGATTGACACTATGGAAAAATCGAAAGCCAAAGGCTTCTTCTACGGCATTGCCACTTCGGTGACGTTCGGCCTTATCCCGCTGTTCACCCTGCCACTGATGCAGAAAGGGTTGTCGTCCGACTCCATCCTGTTCTACCGTTTCCTCACTGCCAGCCTGGCCCTGGCCGCGATGCTGAAGCTCAAAGGCGAGCCTTTTTCCATCGGGCGGCGCGACGTGCCGGTCATCCTCCTGCTGGCCGTGTTCTATGCCGCCTCCTCCATGTTCCTGCTCTATGGCTACGAGTTCATGGGCGCAGGCATCGCCACGACGCTCCACTTCACCTACCCGGTGTTTGTCACCCTGCTCATGCTGCTCATCTTCCGCGAGTCGGTCTCGTGGCTGACGTGGCTGGCCATCGTGCTGGCCGTGGGCGGCGTGGCCCGGCTTTCGCTGCATGGCTCGGAGCTGACACTCGCCCCTCTCGGTGTAGTCATCGTGCTGCTGTCGGCCGTGGGCTACGCCAGCTACATCATTGCCGTCAACAAGTCGCGGGTGCGCGACATGAACAGCCGCAAGCTGGCTTTCTACGTGTTTGTGTTCACCACCCTCATCTTCGGCATCAAGAACCTGGCAGACGGGGGCATCCAGCCCGTCCCCGACGCGGGCGCGGCAGCCTGCATCGTGCTGCTGGCCGTGGCCCCCACGGTCATCTCGAACATCACGCTGCTGCTGGCCGTGCGCCACATCGGAGGCACCCTCACGTCCATCCTCGGTGCGCTGGAGCCTGTCACGGCGGTGTGCATCGGTGCCTGCGTCTTCGGCGAGGGCTTCACGTGGCGCGAGGCTGTGGGTATCGCCCTCATCCTGACGGCTGTCACGCTCATCATCCTGAGCCGAGGCATCGAGAGCAGCCTCTCCACCTTCATCAAGCGCATCAGGCCCCGCCACGCATAGCCGCTCCCGCGACGGCCCAACCGGCTGTAGCCCAAGTCCATCCAGCGACCGTCCGTTCAGCCCTCCCTCCGCCCCCGGGAAGCACAGGCGCGCCCGGTTCCTGCCGCACCTATGCCCCCTCGGGGGCTTTCCTGTGCCCGCAGGCCGACACAGGTCTGCCCCCGAGGGCGGCATCTGCTGCCTGCCGGGACGAGGCGTAACCCGCTGCAAGGGGGACAAAGCGTACTGTTTCTGCAATTTTGACATTTAACATTTTCCCCGACGTGCACAAATGCTAAATTGTCAGCCCACCCCGTTAAGCCCCGTTAAGCCCCCAAAAGGCTCTGTTAAAAGAGAAGAAAAAAGCGAGACAAGCGGCATAACCGCACGTTTTTTGCCCTTATTTTAACGTCGCAATGTTAAACCAAAAGAGCATATTAACGTTTTAAGGATTTAATAAGGTTATGAAAAAGATGACAAGAAACATCCTGGGAGGCATCGCCGTGGTGGCCCTCAGTGCGGCCGTGAGCGGTTTCACGGCATATACCCTGCGGGGAAGGGAAGCACAGCCTGCGGCTTCGTTCTCGCAACTGTTTGAACAGAACCCCGACAGCTGGCAGATGGCCAGCTTCAGTTTGGCACCCGGCCAGCCGGTAGACCTGACACAGGCGGCAGAAACATCGGTACACGCCGTGGTACACATCCGCGCCATGCAGCACGGACGCACGGAGACAGTGCAGGCCATGCCCGACCTGTTTGACTTCTTCTTCGGCGACGGTCGGGGACGCGAACGCCAAGTGCAGACCCAGCCCCGTGTGGGCTTCGGCTCGGGCGTCATCATCTCGAAGGACGGCTACATCGTCACCAACAACCACGTGGTAGAGGGTGCCGACGAAATAACCGTGAAGCTGAACGACGACCGCGAACTGAAAGGCCGGGTGATTGGTACGGACGAGGGCACCGACCTGGCTCTGCTGAAGATAGAAGGCGACGACTTCCCGACGATACCCATAGGCAACTCCGACGACCTGAAGGTGGGCGAATGGGTGCTGGCCGTAGGCAACCCGTTCAACCTCAACTCCACCGTGACGGCGGGCATCGTCAGTGCCAAGGCCCGTGCCATAGGCTCCAATGCCGCCAACGGGCAGGCTGCCAACATCCAGTCGTTCATCCAGACCGACGCAGCCATTAACTCGGGCAACAGCGGCGGTGCGCTGGTCAACGCACGCGGCGAGCTGGTGGGCATCAACGCCATGCTCTACTCGCCCACAGGGGCGTACTCGGGCTACGGCTTTGCCATCCCCACGAGCATTATGACAAAGGTCGTGGCCGACCTGAAGCAATACGGCACCGTACAGCGTGCGGTGCTCGGAGTCGTATGCAACGACCTGAACACCAGCCTGATGATGAACGACGAGGACGAGTCCGTAAAAGAAATCAAGGATAAAGCCAAGGAAGCAGGCGTGCAAGAGGGACTGTGGGTGCGCGAAGTCGTCGAAGGCAGTTCGGCCGCCGGAGTACTGAAAGTCGACGACATTATCACGGCCTTGGACGGCAAGAAGATACACCGCTTTGCCGACTTACAGGAAATGCTGGCACAGCACCGTCCGGGCGACAAGGTGAAAGTCAGCGTGCTACGCGACGGCGAGGAACGTGAGTTCACCCTGACGCTGAAGAACGCCCAAGGCAACACGAAAGTGGTGAAGAACACCGGCATGGAAATTCTGGGCGCAGCCTTCCGCCCCATCCCCACCGAGCTGAAACGCCAACTCAACCTGGGCTACGGACTGGAAGTGACTGGCGTGTCGGACGGCAAGATGAAAGAAGCCGGCATACGCAAAGGGTTCATCATCCTGAAGGCCAACGGCCAGGCGATAAAGAACGTCGAAGACCTGGAACAAGTGCTGAAGCAGGCCACGCAGTCGCCCGAGCAGGTACTGTTCATCACGGGTAAATTCCCCTCGGGCAAGTACGCCAACTATGCCGTCGACCTGAGCACGGAAGACTAACCACAGTCATAGCCCCACCAGGCACAGCAACAAAGCGACGGGTTGGCAGGAAGGCTTTAAAGAGCTTTCCGGCCAACCCGCCGCCTCGTCTTGCAGCCTGCCTGCGCACCCCGTCTCGGGGAAGGCAAATGATAAAAAGAAAGAAAAAAACGCCGCCGACGACGCTTGAAATAAATAAAAGTTGTACCTTTGTACCCAAATTGTTTTGAAGGATGAGACAGCTGAAAATTACTAAGAGTATCACGAATAGGGAGAGTGCTTCTCTTGACAAGTATTTACAGGAAATCGGGCGCGAAGACCTTATCACTGTCGAAGAAGAGGTGGAACTTGCCCAGCGCATCCGTAAGGGTGATCGTGCCGCATTGGAGAAACTGACCCGCGCAAACCTGCGCTTTGTCGTGTCTGTAGCCAAGCAGTACCAGAACCAAGGTTTGAGCCTGCCCGACTTGATAAACGAAGGCAACCTGGGACTGATAAAAGCTGCCGAGAAGTTTGACGAGACACGTGGCTTCAAGTTCATCAGCTATGCGGTGTGGTGGATACGCCAGTCCATCTTGCAGGCATTGGCCGAGCAGTCGCGCATCGTCCGTCTGCCGCTCAACCAGGTAGGCTCGCTGAACAAAATCAGTAAGGCCTTCTCGAAGTTCGAGCAAGAGAACGAACGCCGCCCTTCGCCCGAGGAATTGGCCGATGAACTGGAAATACCCGTCGACAAGATTTCCGACACGCTGAAGGTCTCGGGTCGCCACATCTCGGTAGACGCTCCCTTTGTGGAGGGAGAGGACAACAGCCTGCTGGACGTTCTGGTAAACGATGATTCGCCTATGGCCGACCGCTCACTGGTGAACGAGTCCCTTGCCAAGGAGATAGACCGCGCCCTCTCCACACTGACCGAGCGCGAGAAAGAAATCATCCAGATGTTCTTCGGCATCGGCCAACAGGAAATGACGCTGGAAGAGATTGGCGACAAGTTCGGACTGACTCGCGAACGCGTACGACAGATAAAGGAGAAAGCCATCAGACGTTTGAGGACAAGCAACCGCAGCAAGTTGCTCAAATCGTATCTGGGATAATCCCTCCCGCGCTTCTAAGCTTCAGAAAGCTAAAAAAGTAAAAACCGGTTGGCCGTTTTTCGGCCACCGGTTTTTTTGTTACCTTTGTCCCGATATAACTAATCCTACATACTACAACTGCTTATGAAACATTTGCGTGTACTGTGTGGCTTGGCCCTGATGCTGGTACTATGCTCGGCATTCACCCCGCAGAAAAGGGAGGCAAAGCCTGTCTATGTCTTCGGTGTGGCCGCTTCGTTCCGCGACACGGTAGTCTACTGTACAGAGATACAGCAACTGGACAGCGTGGTACTCACCCGGGAAGGCTTCATGCCCAAACGCGAGGACTACTCCTACCAGCTGAAGAACTACCTGGAGTATGAAATGAAGAAGCCCGGCTACGTCTGCATGTTCTACTTCTCGGAGAACAGAGCAAAGCTGGAAAAGCGGGTAACCAAGCTGCTGAACCGCTATCAGGAAAACGAGGGCAAGGCCATAGAACGGCTCGACTCCCTGGACTTCACTTTCACCAAACCCGCAGAATAACGTCCCCGCCGCGCTTATGAAATTCCTCAGACTCTACCCCCTTCTGCTCCTCGCAGCCCTCTTCACCGCCTGCGAAGAGGAACATGTGATAGTTCCCGAAGACACCACCTCCCACACCCGCACCGTACTGGTCTACATGGCTGCCGACAACAGCCTGACAAGTTTCGCGTTAGAGGACTTGGAGGAGATGCGCACAGGCATGGCCGAGGTGAACGAGCCCAATGCCTGCCTGCTGGTGTACGTCGACGACGGACGTACCCCCCGGCTGCTGGAGCTGCGCAACCGCGACGGCGAAGTCGTAGAGACCACCGTGCGGCAATACGAAGACCGCAACTCGGTGGGAGAAGCAGAAACGCGCGAAGTCTTCGACTACGCCTTCAGCAACTACCCGGCGGACAGCTACGGGCTGGTATATTGGTCGCACTGCGACGCGTGGTCGCCTGCCCGCATGGCCTCTACCCGCTGGGTGGGACAGGACACCGGACAGGGCACCGACTACATGGAGTTGTCCGAGCTGGCCGACATCCTCTCCGCATGCCCGCACCTCGACTTTCTCCTGTTCGATGCCTGCTTTATGTCCTCGGTAGAGACAGCCTACGAGCTGCGCCGCTATACCGACTTCTACGTGGGGTCTCCCACCGAGAACCCCGGCCCGGGTGCCCCCTACGACGTCATTATGCCCTACATGTTTACCCCCGGAGCGGCTGCCCAGATGGCACAAGCCTACTTCGAAGTCTACGAGGGCAAATACAACGGCGGCATAGGCATGTCCAACGCCAACTGGACAGGCGGGACCTCCATCTGCGCCACCCGTTGCGACGCACTTGAGCCGCTGGCCGCCGCCACAACAGCACTGGTGAACGAGCTGGCAGGCATGTATCCCGAAGGGCTGCCGTTCTCCGAGCTGAGGCAGGAAGTGCTGAACTACGACAAACGGCGCACTTCGGACAGTTTCTACGTGGGCTACTACGACTTCCAGGAGCTGATGCAACAGCTGGCCGGAGACGACACCACGACCTACCCGCTGTGGAAGGAAGCCTTCGACGCGGCGATTGTCTACTGGAACACCACGCCCAAGAACTACTCCATGACGGCTGGCATGTTCTCGATGGAGGAGGCCAATGGCCTGTCCCACTACATCCCCGCCCTGAGCAACAGGAACCTGGATGCCTACCACGCGCTGCAATGGTACCAGGACACCGGGCTTGGGCTGCTGGGCTGGTAGGCTCACCCGAACCGAAACACAGACGGGCGACATGGACCGAGAATGCAGTTCTCTCCATGTCGCCCGTCTTGCGTTTATCCCAAATCGGTCATTAGAGTCCAAAGCTATTTCGTTCTGCTGCCGTGCAGATTGGCTGTCGCTTTTGTCGAAGGCGTAGCGGGCTACGTCGAGACAAAGCGGCAGACAAGATGCCGACAGCGGGACGAAAGGGCTTGGAAAGCCTGAGAAAGATAACCCGGTACTTATCGGGCGGTCTAATGACCGATTTGGGTTTATCCCCAATCGGGAACAGATTACCGTGCCACGCACTTGGCCGTTAGCCGTCCGCCGTCGACCGTGCGCACCGTCACGACGTAACTGCCGCCCGCCAGCTGCCCGACGTACAGGCTGGAGGTACACCCTGCGACCTCGCCCTCATAGACCTGCCGACCGCCCAGGTCGAACACCTCAATCCGCTCCATTTCCTTACTGCAAGCTACCGTCAGCGTGCCACCGGCCAGCCGCGCCGTCAGGCCCGAGGCTGAGGCAGCAGCCAGCGTGCCGCCGATACCCGTACCCGTGCCACCCAGGTTGATGTCCGTCACGATGGGGTTGTGGTCCGAACAGGCATACATGTTTCCCTCCTGCACGTGGCTCTGCCCCAACCTCAGGCCGTCAGGCTCGTCGGCATTGATGTGAAAGGGGCGGGCACTGCAGATTTGCCCGTCGAGCGAAGGGGTAGCCAGGCTGTGGTCCAGATAGCCCACGCCGTAATACCCGTTGTCGTAGTAGGCGTAACTGTAGCCCTCGGGAGCATACTTCTGCAACTGGTTGGCCAGCCCGCCCTCCTCCAATATGCGCACGGGGTCCTCCTGAGAGTAAGCGTTGAGGTCGCCCACCACGAGCACGTCTTCGTCCTCGTAATAAGCCTGCATCTCGCCGACGAACTGCAAGGTAGCCTCGGCCTCAACCCTGCGTTTCTCCGCCGAGCCGCCCTGGCCGTCGCCCGTGTCGCCGTCCGAGTCCTTGGCCTTCCAGTGGTTGAGGCAGACGACGAAGCGCTCGCCGTTGCTCCTCAGCGTGAAGCCCTGGGCCACTTTGCGCTCGGGCAGGTAGGGATTGCCGTTCCACAGGGCCAGGCTGTTCTGCTGTGTCTCCTTGTAAGGCTCCACGGTGGAGGTGTTATAAACGAAGTAGTTCATCTGGTTCGTGCCACGGTTGTTCAAAGTGTGGGCAAAGGCATCCGTGCCCAAGGCCTCGTTCAGTGCCCGGCACAGTCCCTCGGCGGCTTCGTTGCCGCAGACCTCGACCAGCGCGTAGACATCGGCCTGCATGGCGCAGAGGGCGGCCACTATCTTGGCACGTTGCGCGGCATCCTCGTCGTCGTACCACTCCAGGTTGAAGCTGGCCACCCGGAGGTTGCTGCCCTCGGCGGCACCAGGAGCCGTGGGGCGGCGGTTGCCTTCCAGGGCGGGCTGCCGGGTGGGATAGATGGTGTATCGTCCCGTCGAGGCGTTGTAGGAGGCCGTGCCCGTCAGCCCGGTGACGGTCTGGCCTATGCGGCAGGTGCCGTCGCTGTCGATGTAGTCGTAGTCGTCGGTCGCAGCCAGATAGAGCTGGTTGGCGGCGTTGAGGGCATTCTGTTGTCCGAACATCTCCCTGTCGGGGCGGGCCAGCTCGGTAGGTATCCGCAGCAAGCCGTCCGAGAGGGTGACGCTGCCACCCCTGAAGGCCGAATAGTTGTTCGTCAATGTCAGTGTGTTGGTGATGGTGACTTCCTTGCCGTCAAGGCGGTCGTCCCCGAAGTCGTCCGGGAAGACGACTTCTTGCTGCGCCCTCAGCACGGACAGTGCGGCCAGTTGCAGGGCGAGGCAGGTGAATAGTATTCTTTTCATGTTGCTAACGTTTTTGTCGGATGGTATCGTGGGAGTCTCGCAGGAGCACACCTGTGCCCCCGCGCGGGTGCTCCTGCACCCGTCTGGTGGCATCCCTTTGCCCGCCGGGAGGCACAGGTGTGCTCCCTCGGGGGCGGCTGGGGCCGGTCGGCAGGGCCTGCGGCCAGCCGCTTCGGCCGAGGCTTACCGGGCCACGTTGTTCACCGGTTTTCCGGCCTGGAAGGCGCGTATGTTGTCCAGCGCGATTTGCATAAGACGTTGGCGCGCGGCGGTGCTTGCCCAAGCTATGTGCGGGGTGATGAAGCAGTTGCGGGCCGTCAGCAGGGGATTGTCGGCCCGGGGCGGCTCGTCGGTGAGCACGTCCACCCCAGCGGCAAACAAGGTTCCGGCGTTGAGCGCGTCGGCCAGGTCCTGCTCCACCACAAGGGGACCCCGACCGGTGTTGATGAGTATGGCCGTGGACTTCATGGTGGCGAGGCGTGCGGCGTTCACCAGCCCCTGTGTCTCGGGGGTAAGGGGGCAGTTGAGCGACACGATGTCGGCAGTGCTGAACAGCTCGTCGAGGCCGACCTTCTTAATCTCGGGCGGCAACTGGAACGCGCTTTTAGAGGTGTAGGCACAGACTTCCATGCCGAAGCCCAGGGCGATGCGGGCGGTGGCGTAGCCCGTATGGCCCAGGCCGACAATGCCCAGACGCTTGCCGTGCAACTCGATGAGGGGCGTATCCCAGAAACAGAAGTCGGGACTCTGCGTCCAGCGTCCGGCCCTCACCTCGTCGGTGTAGTGCTGCACGCGCTGGGCAATGTTCAGAATGTGGGCAAAGACCATCTGCGCCACCGAGTCGGTGCTGTAGGCCGGGATGTTGGTGACGACGATGCCGCGCTGGCGGGCTGCGTCGATGTCGACGATGTTATATCCGGTAGCCATCACGCCGATGTACTTCAGCTGCGGCAACTGTGCCATGTGGTCGGCGCCGATGACCACCTTGTTCGTCAGTACGATGTCGGCCTCCTGTGCACGGGAGGTTACCTGTTCGGGGGCGGTGCGCTCGTAGATGGTGCACTGGCCCAGTGTCTTCAGTTCGTCCCAAGAGAGGTCTCCGGGATTGGCGGCATAGCCGTCGAGTGCTACGATGTTCATGTTCTTGTGTCGGTTATTTTATTATATTAAGGTATGTGTGCGCGTTCATTCTTTATAGCGGTCGGTCCAGAGGCTTTCCATGCGCTCGCGCAGTTTCTCCTCGGCGGGGTTGGGCTGCGGCTCCCAAATGCTGTCGCCCTCCAGCCCGTCGGGCAGGAACTGCTGGCGGACGAAGTGGCCGGGGTAGTCGTGAGCGTACTTGTAGCCGTCGGCATAGCCCAGCTGTTTCATAAGGGCCGTAGGGGCATTGCGCAGGTGCAGGGGGACAGGCAGGTTGCCGGTCTTGCGCACCAGGTCAAGAGCCTTGCCTATGGCCATGTAGGCCGAGTTGCTCTTGGGGCTGGCCGCAAGGTAGATGGTGGCTTCGGCCAGCGGTATGCGCCCTTCGGGCCAGCCCAGTTTCATCACGGCATCGAAGCAGGCGTTGGCCAGCAGCAAGGCGTTGGGGTTGGCCAGGCCTATGTCCTCGGCAGCCGAGATGACGAGCCGACGGGCAATGAAGGCCGGGTCCTCGCCGCCCTCCACCATGCGGGCGAGCCAGTAGACAGCCGCGTCGGGGTCGCTCCCGCGTATGGACTTGATGAAGGCCGAAATGATGTCGTAGTGCATCTCCCCGTCCTTGTCGTAGGCCAGCGGGTTCTGTTGCAGGCAACGGGTGACAAGCTCGTCGGTGATGACGAGCGGGTCGGAGGGGTTAGAGTCGGCCACCAGCTCAAGAGTGTTGAGCAACTTGCGTGCGTCGCCGCCGCTGTAGCGCAGCATGGCATCGGTATCGCGCAGCTCTATAGTGCGCTGCCCCAGAACAGCGTCGGCAGTCAGCGCGCGCCGCAGCAGCAGCAACAGGTCGTCCTTGTCGAGCGGCTGCAGCACGTAGGTCTGGCAACGCGACAGCAAAGGGCGTATGACCTCGAAAGAAGGATTCTCGGTGGTGGCACCGATGAGGGTGACAACTCCCTGCTCGACAGCACCCAGCAGGGAGTCCTGCTGCGACTTGCTGAAGCGGTGTATCTCGTCAATGAACAGAATGGGGCTTGCCGGGCCGAAAAGGCGGTTCTTCTTGGCACGCTCAATGACATCGCGCACGTCCTTCACGCCACTGGTGACGGCACTCAGGGTGTAGAAGGGCACCTCGAGCCTGTGAGCGATGATTTGCGCCAGCGTGGTCTTACCCACACCGGGAGGCCCCCAAAGGATGAACGAGGACACGCGCCCGGTCTCAATCATACCCCGGAGCACGGCACCGGGACCTACGAGGTGGCGCTGTCCTATGTACTCGTCCAGCGTGCGGGGGCGAAGGCGTTCGGCTAATGGTTGCATGGCTTGGTCGTAAGGGTTAGAAGGTTGTCAGAATATCATCAGCACCATGAAGCGTATGCCGTCTTTGTCTATGCCGGGGATGTCGGTGTAGGTGAAGCGGCGCACGTACTCGATGTGGAGCAGCTTGAAGATGTTGTAGATGCCAACGCTGGCCTCGATGTAGGGCATCCGCCCCATGACGTGACTGGTAGGCACGCCGTCGCGCATGGGGAAGAGGAACAGCTCGCTGTCGTGGCTCTTGTAGGGGTTGTTCTTATCGGTGAGCGTCCCCCAGAGGGCACGCACGCGGAACATCTCCCTCCACTTGAGCTTCTTCAGCAAGGGAATGCGGTTGAAGAGCTTGCCGTTCATGTCGTAGGACAGAGCCAAGGAAGCGTAGCGGTCATTCAGGAACTCCATGTTGTTGATGAGGCTGAACGACTCGTTGTTCTGGGTAATGTAGGACAGGTTGGCCATAGGAAGGTTGAGCAGGGGGAAGGGCACCTTGTTCCACTGCGCGCCTGCCCTGAGCGTGGCATCGAGTTTTCCCCACGAGCTGAACCAGAAGCGTTTGCGCAGGCTCAGTTCCGTGAGGTTGAAGTTGTACTCGCCGCCCAACACGCCTTTAAGCCCCACGGTGTGGGAGAGCGAGAAGACCGGCGCGTCGAGCGAGACGGGCACCCGCCTCTGCTTGGTGTTGATGAATGTCTCGCCCGGAGCATAGCGCAGGGTGACACCCACCTCGGTCGTGGTGATGTCGTGCACGCGCGTGTTGGTACCGTCAAGCGCGCCCGGTGTCGCGCCGTCGTTGCGCCAATACTGCAAGTTGCCTGCCGGCTGGTCGTTGCGGTTACGCGCGATGGCTTTCACTGAAAAGCCCGTAGGCGTTTCAAGTTCGTAGGTGAGGGTAGCATCGCGCATGTAGGACATCTGGTCTACCGTGGCCCATTTCCAGCCCACGAACACGTTGTCCTTATCCGTAGCCAGGTACTTGTCCATCGGAGACATGACATCGTAGGTGTAGTTAAAGGAAAGGTAGTGCTTGGGGAACTCCCAAAGGACGTACTCGCGCTTGTTGAACGAATAGGCGGCCTGTGCGGAGTAGAACCACTTGCGGTCGCGCGTGCCGTAGGCTCCATATCCGCTGAAGCTCCAGTGGGGATGCAGGTGAGCGGTAGTCATGCCACTCAGCCTCAGACGTACTCCGTTGACGTAGTTGCTGGTGATGAGGGTGTTGACGGGGCCGAAGTCGAACTTGCTCGGCGAGCCTGTCTCGACGAAGTTGCCTATCAGTGCCTTGGCGGCAAATATGACGTACTTGAAACCGGGTATCTGCTCGATGCGGTTCATGAACACGTCCATCGTGCTCTCCTTCTTCGTGAGGGGGACTTGACGCACTTGTGCCCAGTACTCGTCGCTCTTGTTCATCATGTTGGCTTCCTTCACCACGTCGCCTTTGAGGCGAAAGAGCCGCGCCTCGATTTCCTCAAAGTCGTAGTCGGTGTACTTCGTGGTGCGCTGTATCTCCACGCCTTGCAGCTTCTTCATCAGTCCCAGCTCCACGGTCATGTCGTCGTCGGTCAGCACCCAGCTGCTATCTGGCATCTGCTCGTACTCTTGAACGATGTTCAGATGCTCCACGAAGTTGACACCCGTGTTGTGAGGCAGGTTCATGGTGCAGCGCTTCACGGCGTAGGTGGAGTCGTGCACCACGTAGATGTGGCCCGTAAAGCCGAAATCCTGCGAGTTGTTGGGGACGAACGTCAGGTGCACGCACTCGCGGTTGTCTACCATAATGGTGTCCATCAAGTAGAACTTGTAGAAGGCGATGGCTCCGCGCCCTATGGGACTGACAAAACGCCGTTGCAGCAGACGTATGTCGTCGTCGTAGATGTTGATGTTGGAAAAGACATCCCTCAGGACCGTCCCCATAGCCTCGTCGCCGGTACTGAAGAACTCCTCAATGCCGCTTGAGTTCACGCCTTCGATGATGGTTTTCTTGCTTTCGGGGCTTTTGCGGTAGATGGTGCGCGAGGCCGTCTCGCGTACCGACAGAGGCAGGATGAGCTTGCCCGTCGCCGTGGAAGTCTCCACCTGGTCCCTGAAGAAGGAAAACTTCTTGTAAATGCCCTTCTCCATCTTTTCGGGGGTAACGTCGTTGAGCGACATCTTCATCTTCTCATACTTACGGTACTGGTAGTAGTCTTTCTCTTCCAGCTTCAGCCCCTTCTTGTGGGCAATGACTTTGCGCATGAACTCCACCGCCGGATTGTTCTTGCGCGAGTAACGTTCTTTCTTGGGCTTCACCACAACCTCGGCCAGCATAACGTTGTCAGGGGCCAATTGCACGTCCAGACGCGTGGTGCCCGGCTTCAGCTTCACCTTCTTGGTGATGTAACCAATGGCAGAGAACGTCAGTTCGTCCCACCCCCTGCGCGCCTGTATCTTGTATTCGCCATCCACGTTCGACACCGCGCCTACGCTTTTCCCTTCGTATTGTACGTTGATGTACATAAGAGGTTCGTGCGTCAGCGAGTCAGTAATGACCCCACTTATCTGGGCTTCCGCCTTGAAAGGCAGCAGCATCAACGCCAGCAAAAAGAGAACGTAAAAGGCATGTCGTTGTTCCATCCGTTTCATAATCAAGGGGCAAAGGTACGAATTTGCGCTGTAACCAGAAACAAATATATCATAAAGAAACACAGCGTATATTTAGAACCTGTTTAAACTTTGCATTCAAGCAGTTTAGCCAGGTCTCTTTCGAGTCCCTTTCCGGTCTCTCTTCCCGACTACGTTCGTCAGATAGCCCGCTATCCTCCTCACGGAATCGGAAAAACATCCTCGAAAAGAACTCTCGAAATAAGCCCGAGCAAAAATCAAACAGGTTCTTATCAGGTATCCCCGCCAAGGATATCCCCCGGCTGCCACCGGGGGCAGACCTGTGCCAGCGAGGGGGCAGACCTGAGCCTCCGGGCGGGCATAGGTACGCCCCCTCGCCGGCACTCCTATGGCGGCCGGGAAGCACCCTTGCCGGGCCAAGCAATAGGCCATCCGGGCATTCAGCCCAACCGGGCGCTAGAGTCCCTGGCGGCAACCGGACGCAAACGGCAGGAAAGCCCCTGTGGAAAGCGACAAGGCATACGCCTGGCGGACTAATCTCCATTGAGGTTTAACCCAAATCGGTCATTAGACCGCCCGATGAGTATAAAGGTATCTTTCTACGGCCTTCCAAGCCCTTTCGTCCTGCTGTCGGCATCTTGTCTGCCGCTTTGTCGCGGCGTAGTCCGCTAGGCCTTCGACAGAGGCGGAAGCCAATCTGCACGGCAGCATCACGAAATCGCCTTGGACTCCAATGTCCGATTTGGGTTTAAGGGCAAGGTGCGCCCTGTCAACAGGGAAAGCAGAAATACAGACTTTTTGTCGGGCATCGGACAGCTTTCGCTTACATTCCGTCGGCCAGGCATTGTGCCATCGCAAAGGGGTAAAAGGATGCCAAGGCAAGCCCGCCCCTATCCCATTTTTGCTATGCAGATTTGACAAAATGCTGGTCGTTATATGTTATTTAACAAAAAAAGTAAGGAAAAACAGCGGGCAAGGGCAGATTTTAGGGGAAAAAGTTTGAACGAATGAAATTAATCCGTATATTCGCAGGGTCGAAAGGCAAATATCACACAAAATTGTATAACCAAAACACACTTCAAAATGAAAAAACACAATTTCAATGCAGGGCCTTCCATCCTTCCGCGCGAAGTGATTGAAGATACAGCGAAAGCTATCCTCGACTTTAACGGCATCGGCCTCTCGCTGATGGAAATCAGCCATCGCTCTAAGGATTTTCAGCCCGTGGTTGACGAAGCCGTGGCTTTGTTCAAGGAAATCCTCAACATCCCCGACGGATACTCTGTAATCTTCTTGGGCGGCGGCGCCAGCTTGGAATTCTGCATGGTACCCTATAACTTCTTGGAGAAGAAAGCCGCTTACCTGAACACAGGCACGTGGGCCAAGAAGGCTATGAAAGAAGCCAAAGCGTTTGGCGAGGTAGTAGAAGTGGCTTCTTCGGCCGATGCCAACTACACGTTCATCCCCAAAGGATACACGGTGCCCGCCGACGTGGACTACTTCCATATAACGACAAACAATACCATCTTCGGTACGGAAATCAAACACGACATCGACGTTAACGTCCCCGTAATAGCCGACATGTCGTCCGACATATTCTCCCGTCCGGTAGACGTATCCAAATACATCTGCATCTATGGCGGTGCACAGAAGAACTTGGCTCCTGCCGGCGTTACGTTCGTCATCGTGAAGAACGACGCCCTGGGCAAGGTAACCCGCCACATCCCGACGATGCTGAACTATCAGACGCACATCGACGGCGGCTCGATGTTCAACACTCCTCCCGTAGTGCCCATCTACTCCGCACTGCTCACGTTGCGTTGGATTAAGGCTCAGGGCGGCGTGAAGGAAATGGAGCGTCGCGCCATCGAGCGTGCCGACATGCTCTATAGCGAAATCGACCGCAACAAGCTGTTCGTAGGCACAGCCGCACCCGAAGACCGTTCGCGCATGAACCTCTGCTTCGTAATGGCTCCCGAATACAAAGAACTGGAGGCCGACTTCCAAAAGTTTGCTACCGAAAGAGGCATGGTGGGCATCAAGGGTCACCGCTCGGTAGGCGGTTTCCGCGCTTCCTGCTACAACGCGATGCCGAAAGAAAGCGTACAGGCTCTCATCGACTGCATGCGCGAGTTTGAAAAGCTGCATTAATCAGGCAAAAGCCCATAACAATATCCCTGCGCCACAAGGCGTGCAGGCAGCGGGTCGGGGAAAAGACCTGCGGAAAGCTTGCGTGGCTTGTGGCGTTTCCTTTTATCATTCTGACTACCATATTATAAACACAAACTATCATGAAAGTATTAGTTGCAACAGATAAGCCGTTTGCCAAAGTGGCTGTAGACGGCATCCGTAAGGAAGTAGAAGCAGCAGGCTACGAGCTGGTGCTGCTGGAGAAATACGGCGAAAAGGCCAAACTGCTGGAGGCCGTAAAGGACGTAGACGCCATCATCATCCGCAGCGACGTGGTGGATGCCGAAGTGCTCGACGCTGCCAAACAACTGAAAATCGTTGTACGCGCCGGTGCCGGATATGACAACGTAGACCTGGCAGCAGCAACTGCACACAACGTATGCGTGATGAACACCCCAGGCCAGAACTCCAACGCCGTAGCCGAACTGGCTCTTGGCTTGATGGTCATGGCCGTCCGCAACATGTACAACGGAACGTCGGGCACGGAACTGAAAGGCAAGAAGCTGGGCATACACGCCTATGGCAACGTAGGCCGCAACGTAGCACGCATAGCCAAAGGCTTCGGCATGGACATCTATGCTTTCGACGCATTCTGCCCCAAGGAAGCCATCGAGGCCGACGGCGTAAAGGCTGTGGCTTCTGCTGAAGAGCTGTACTCCACTTGCCAAGTCATCTCGCTGCACATCCCCGCAACGACTGAGACAAAGAACTCCATCGGCTACGACCTGGTGGGCAAGATGCCCAAAGGAGCCTTGCTTGTGAACACGGCCCGTAAGGAAGTCATCAACGAACCCGAGCTGCTGAAGCTGATGGAAGAGCGTACCGACCTGAAGTACGTCACCGACATCATGCCCGCAAGCAACGCCGAATTTGCCGAACGCTTCGCCGGACGCTACTTCTCTACTCCCAAGAAGATGGGTGCCCAGACAGCCGAGGCCAACATCAACGCCGGCATTGCCGCTGCCCGTCAGATTGTGGGTTACTTCAAGGACGGCTGCGAGAAATTCCGCGTCAACAAGAAATAAATCCCACGGCCAGAACGGCCTTAAGCAGGGATGCTAAACGATACGTAAAAATGAAGACAGGTAACCGCGTCGCTTGTCCCCGAGGACGGGTTAGGCACGCGGTTACTCATATCCTTTGTAAAAAACATCTGATAAATAAAAGAACACAAACTCTCATGGCAACAATTAGACCCTTCAAAGGCATCCGCCCCCCGCAGGAACTGGTAGAAAAAGTGGCTTCGCGCCCTTACGACGTGCTGAACTCTGACGAAGCCCGCGCCGAAGCCAAAGGCAACGAAATGTCACTGTACCACATCATCAAACCCGAAATAGACTTTCCCGAAGGCACTGACGAGCACGACCCGCGCGTCT
The DNA here is from genome assembly GCA_944321465.1 of uncultured Bacteroides sp. GTDB lineage: Bacteria > Bacteroidota > Bacteroidia > Bacteroidales > Bacteroidaceae > Bacteroides. The sequence goes on along the minus strand of CALULL010000007.1, from coordinate 85,750 downwards.
ATGGCAAGGCAGCCGAAAACTTCCGCAAGTTCCAGGACAACGGGTGGCTGGTGCAGGACGACAAAGCCAACTACTACATCTATGCCCAAACAATGAATGGCAAAACTCAATATGGCTTGGTGGTAGGTGCTTATGTCCCCGACTACATGAACGGCGTCATTAAGAAACACGAACTGACACGCCGCGACAAGGAGGAAGACCGCATGAAGCATGTCCGCGTGTGCAACGCCAACATCGAACCGGTGTTCTTCGCTTACCCCGACGACCCCACACTCGACGCTATCATAGCTCGCTACACAGCCGAGAAGCCCATCTATGACTTTGTTGCCCCCGACGACGGTTTCGGCCACAAATTCTGGATAATCGACAAACAAGAAGACATAGATGCCATCACGAAGGAATTTGCCAAGATGCCTGCCCTCTACATTGCCGACGGACACCACCGCAGTGCCGCCGCCGCTCTCGTCGGAGCCGAAAAGGCCAAGCAAAACCCCAACCATCGCGGCGATGAAGAGTACAACTACTTCATGGCTGTATGCTTCCCCGCAAACCAGTTGACAATCATCGACTACAACCGCGTGGTGAAGGACCTCAACGGCCTAAGCCCCGAACAGTTCCTTGAGGCTGTGGAGAAGAACTTCACGGTAGAAGAAAAAGGTACCGAAATCTATAAGCCCCAAAGCCTGCACAACTTCTCGCTCTATCTGAACGGCAAATGGTACAGCCTGACGGCTAAACCCGGCACGTACAACGACAACGACCCGATTGGAGTGCTTGACGTAACGATTTCGTCCAACCTCATTCTGGACCAAATTCTCGGCATAAAGGATTTGCGTTCGGATAAGCGCATAGACTTCGTAGGAGGTATCCGCGGCCTAGGCGAACTGAAGAGACGCGTCGACAGCGGCGAAATGAAAATGGCTTTGGCCCTCTATCCTGTCAGCATGAAACAACTGATGGACATTGCCGATACAGGTAACATCATGCCGCCCAAAACGACGTGGTTCGAGCCGAAACTGCGTTCCGGCCTCATCATTCACAAGTTGGATTGATAGGCGGCAGTTCTTGGCTGCAGTATGAGGCATGATAGATTAGCAGCCTTATGCTCTTTAATTAGAATTTTTTTGATGTTTCCGTAGCATTTTTGTACGGGGAAAGTAGCTTGGCTGCTTTCCCCGTTTTCATTTTTTGCTGTTGGCAGCCAAACGCGATGCGACCACCAGCGCCCTGCCACCCAGCCATTGTCCACGGACACAGTCACCAACCAATATCCGCAAGCCACGCCTCTGATTGCACAGACACATCCGAAGTCAGGAACCTTGGAATACAAGGCCGCGCGCATAGACACGCAAGAATAGACCCTAAAAGTTTTCTGTTCTACTTTTAGGGTCCCCCTCACACTTATTGCTGCACAACCAAAAGCCGGAAAAGAACTTCCGGGAAATGATGCGTCAGTCTTCTTCTGCCTGGCTGCTCTCGAAGTCCTTCACCAACTTCTCCTGCACTTCGCTTGGTACAAGCTCATAGCTAGCAAACTTCATGATGAAGGAAGCACGCCCGCCCGTCAGCGAACTCAGTGCTGTGGAGTAAGAAGACAACTCCTTCAGAGGAACCTTAGCGACCAGTTTCTCATAACCGGCCTCACTGCTCATGCCCATAATCATGCCGCGACGGCCTTGCAAGTCGCTCATCACATCGCCCATCTTGTCCGAAGGCACAAACACCTCTACATCGTAAATAGGCTCCAAAATCTTCGGACCGGCATTCTTAAACGCCTCGCTAAAGGCATTCCGCCCTGCCAGCATGAATGATATTTCGTTGGAATCTACCGGATGCATCTTGCCATCGTAGACAATGACACGCACATCGCGGGCATACGAGCCCGTCAACGGACCTTGTTCCATGCGCGACATGATGCCTTTCAATATGGCCGGCATGAAACGGGCATCAATGGCACCACCAACTACACAGTTGACAAACACCAGTTTGCCGCCCCACTCCAAGGGTATTTCTTCGCTGCTCTTGACGTTCATCTTAAACTCCTGTCCGTTGAACTTGTAAGTCTCCGGTGCGGGCATACCCTCATAGTAAGGCTCTACGATGAGGTGCACCTCGCCGAACTGTCCGGCACCACCCGACTGTTTTTTATGACGATAGTCGGCCCGTGCCGTCTTGGTAATGGTCTCACGGTAGGGGATGCGGGGTTCTTCGAACTTCACGGCCAGCTTTTCGTTGTTTTCCAGACGCCACTTCAAAGTGCGCAAGTGGAACTCACCCTGCCCATGCACCAACGTCTGGCGCAACTCCTTCGACTGCTCAACAACCCACGTCGGGTCCTCCTCACGCATACGGTTCAGCATGGCCATCATCTTCTCCGTATCGGCCTCGTTCACAGCCTTGATGGCACGCGAGTACTTATGGTTGGGATACTTTATGAAGTTGAAGCGGTTCTCTGCGCCCTTGGCATTCAGCGTATTGCCCGTATGCACGTCCTTCAGTTTCACGGTGCAGCCTATGTCTCCGGCCACCAACTCCTCTACCTTAATACGGTTTGCTCCTGCGCAGACAAACAACTGAGCCATCCGCTCTTTCGAGCCACGATCAGCATTGGTGAAATCATCGCCTTCATGCACCCGCCCGCACATGACCTTAAAATACTGTACATCGCCAATGTGCGGCTCCACAGCCGTCTTAAAGAAGTAGAGAGAAGTCGGTGCGTCGGGGTCTGGCTTCACAACCTCGCCACGCGTATTGTGCACCGGCGGCATCTCGTCAACAAAGGGAACCACGTTGCCCAAGAACTCCATCAGACGCCGCACGCCCATGTCCTTTCCTGCACACACGCAGAACACCGGGAACATGCCCCGGCAGGCCAACCCCTTGCGGATGCCCTCGCGCATCTCGTCTTCGGTCAGCGAGTCGGCCTCGAAGAACTTCTCCATTAGGCCCTCGTCGTGCTCGGCGGCAGCTTCGACCAAAGCCTTGTGCCACTCCGTAGCCTTTGCCATTTCCTCCTGAGGTATGTCTTCAATGGTCGGGGCACCTCCTTCCGGCCCCCAAGAATATTTCTTCATCAGAAGCACATCAATCAACGAGTTGAAACCCGGCCCTGTGGCCAGTGGATACTGCACAGGTACTACCTTGGGACCGTAGATAGAACGCAGCTGTTCCAGCACCATGTCATAGTCGCACTTCTCACTATCCAACTGGTTCACCAGGAATATTACCGGCTTACCCAGCTTCTCCGTATAACGGAAGTGGTTCTGCGTACCCACCTCTGGTCCATACTGTCCATTGAGCAGCAGCACAGCCGTATCCGTCACATTAAGAGCCGTAATAGCCGCTCCCACGAAATCGTCACTGCCCGGACAGTCTATTATATTCAGCTTCTTACCATTCCATTCCACATGGAACACAGTGGAAAACACCGAATAACCATACTCCTGCTCCACAGGGAAATAATCGCTCACCGTGTTCTTTGCCGTAATCCTGCCGCGACGTTTTATAATACCACTCTCATAGAGCAAAGCCTCTGTGAGAGTGGTCTTTCCCGAGCCGTCATTGCCAAGAAGAGCAATGTTCTTGATTTCATGTGTCTGATATACTTTCATGATTGCGCTTTATTTAATAAATGAACAAATAGGCACATCTTCACGCGCCGTTATCTTTAGTGCGGCGCAAATTAAGGAAACTTCCCAAGAATACCAACAAAATCATAAGTGTTACTAAACCATGTTATGCAACATAATACTCTCCCGCGCCATGTTTCCCAGCCCTTTATGTACACGGAGAGCTACAAAATAGTTACCTTTGCCATCCGTACAACCCTTCCAAGATTTTCCTAACGACGAAACAGCAATGGCCGGCATCTACATACACATCCCCTTCTGCAAGACACGTTGCGCATACTGCGACTTCTACTCGACCACCCAAACCAGCTTACGCGAACGCTACATACAGGCTCTTTGTCGCGAGTTGGAACTGCGGAACGGTTACTTACAAGGCCACCCCGTACACACGGTCTACTTTGGCGGCGGAACTCCCTCACAGCTTCGCCCTACCGACCTTGAGCGCATATTTGGCCTATTATATAAGGTATACGGACTGGAGCAGTGTACCGAGATAACCCTCGAAGCCAACCCCGACGACCTGACCGACGACTATGTTGCGGCACTTGCCCGCCTGCCCTTCAACCGCGTCAGCATGGGCATACAGACCTTCCATGACCCTACCCTACGACTTCTGAACCGCCGCCACACCGCCGCACAAGCCGTCGCTGCCGTAAACCGCCTACGAAGAGCCGGTATCCGAAACATCAGCATCGACCTCATCTACGGCCTGCCCGGGGAAACACAGGAACGCTGGGAAGCCGACCTACGCCAAGCCCTGTCGCTCGACGTAGAACACATATCAGCCTACCTGCTCACCTACGAAGAAGGCACCCCACTCTACCGCATGAAGCAGCAAGGCCAAGTGCAAGAGGCCGACGAAGACAGCTGCCTTTGCTTCTTCACCACGCTCATGGACACCCTTGCCGCAAACGGCTATGAGCACTACGAAATATCCAACTTCTGCAAACCCGGCTTCCACTCGCGCCACAACTCGTCCTACTGGCAGGGCACGCCTTACCTGGGTTGCGGTCCGTCAGCCCACTCCTACAACGGACAGACACGAAGTTGGAACACACCCTCCATCGACCGCTACCTGGCAGGCATCGACTCCGGCCAACCTGCATCCGACACCGAGCGACTCAGCCTCCACACCCGTTACAACGAATACATCATGACCCGTCTGCGCACCCGCCAAGGAGCATCGCTCAATACCTTGCGGCAAGACTTCGGGCAGAGTCTGACAGACTATTGCCTGCACGCCGCCGCCCAACATCTGGCAGCCAACAGACTCGAAACTACCAATGGTTACTTACGCTTGACCCGCCAAGGCATTTTCGTCTCCGACGACATCCTGTCCGACCTGATGTATGTTTAAGGCTGCCTCCCCGGACGGTCAAAAAAGCAAGAAACAGGCCCGCTCAATTACAAAAACATTACAAAAGGAGGCTCTTCATATCCGTTTTTCTACGTTTTTCTTGACTTAAATCAAGAAATGACAGCAGAAGAAGAAGTTTCCACTTTCTACATTTTTATGTTGTAAAACATATCCATATATTTGCGCCGTAAAGAGGAAGTAAAAGGACAAGCGCTTACCTCCTGTTTTCAACAGGTATTAGTACTTTTCTCGAAGATTGTTTTTCAGGATTTATTATTTAAAAAGGTAGGTATTATGAAACGTTTTGGAGTGACTGTGATGGCGGTCGCATGTATGGCCGCATCCGCATTTGCAGCCGGCAACCAGCCGACAAAGGAGAAGCAAGAAGTAACGTTCAACACCACCTCGTTGAGCAAGTACCTCAAGCTGACAACCGAACAGGAGAAGCAGGTAGCAAGGATTTGCAACTACTTCGACAACCAAATGAAGTGCGTGGACAACGCTACGGACAATCGGCAACAGATGTTGCGCAACGCCATTCTGGGCAACATGAAACTCATGCGGAAAGCCTTGGACGAGAAGCAATATGCCGATTATGCCAAAGTACTGGAAGCTACGTTGAAGAACAAGGGCATCGAACTGGAATAACGTTCCAACCCTTTTAGCACGAACCACAAATCAAATTCATGCTCTATACTGAGAGGAGGCGGACTGCAACCCGTGGTTGCCGGTTCGCCTCCTTTTTTTGGCTACAACCCGGCCCGGCTCACTTCACCGTCACCAGCGTAGCACCAAAGCCATACTCCTGAAACGAAGCATCCTGCGCCCGGCATGTGGGGTATTTCCGCTTCAATTCGTCCAAAATGGCCCGCCGCAACACGCCGTCGCCCTTACCGTGGATAAAGACGATGCGCTGTTCGCGCTTCCCGCGATACTGCTCCATCACTTCACGGAACTTGTTCAGCTGATAGTTCAGCATGTCGCCGTTGGTCATGCCCCGCGTGTCGTCCAGCAGTTGCCCGATGTGCAAGTCCACCTCCACGATGTCACCGTCCTTCTTCTTCTCATGCCGTTGGGGAGCAGGCTTTTCGGGAGCGTTGTCGGCACGCCTTTTCTGCATCAGAGCCTCTTGCAACTGTTCTGCCGAGACATAGACCTGGCGCACAGGCTGGTCGTCGCGCACCAGGTCGTAGACCAGCGCGGGAGTCTCGAAGAAGTCCGAAGGCTGGAACGTGTGCAGCTTGTAGAACTTCACCGTGTCGATGCGCAGCTCCACGCTGACAGCCGGTTTCAAAGCAAACGACCGCTTGTCCTTGAAAGCCACCAGCTGCACGGCTACCCGTTCGCGGTCGTTCAGCTCGCTCTTCTCAAACTCCTCGAGCCACAACTTCGAGTTCGGCTCAAGCAGTCCGAACGAACGCGCCGTCCAAGCCTTTCCCTCGGCACTCAGGTAGGTGTAGTACAGATAATAGTTGCTGTCGTTCACCAGATAAGCCTCGAACGCCGTCGTGCTCACGGCCTTAATGTCGACCGGCACAAAGGCCAGACAGACGTTGAGCACATCGCCCCCCTTCATCTCGGGCTGACGGTAGACCGAAATCTCGGGCCGCTCCACGTTGCCGCTCCCCGTCTCCTGCCGCGGACGTGCGGGGGCTTCGGGCGTGCGGGCCTGCTGTTGCCTCTGCTGCTCTTCCTTACGTTTCTTCTCTGCTTTGTCAGCCTGCGTAGGAATGCCGTAGTCGTCGGTTGCCACCACCACACACTCGCGCACGGGCATCGGGATGTCAAACCCGTCCTCGTCCTGCACCAGCACTATGTCCTTACCCTGGAAGCCGCTCACCACGCCTCCACCCACTTCGCTCAGGAAGCGCACTTTGTCTCCTATCTTCATATCGTTTCTGTTGCTTTTGTCGTTACGTGCCACAAAGGTACTTCTCTTTTGCCGTCGTGCAAAGCAAAAAGAAGCCAAAACCGCAGGAAGCCCCACACCCGCGCTCAGTTGTTCCGATTAATCAGGTTGACCACTACCTTCACCATCACGTCCTTCTCCTCCGTCCGGCTCTCGGCTATCATCAGCGTAAGGGCCACCAGCGTATTGTCGGCTATGCGCTTGCTGCCGTCCGCGTTGTAGAGGATGCCGTTGCCGGCCATGAACCACAGGAACAGCGTGGCGGCAATGCGCTTGTTGCCGTCGCTGAAGGAGTGGTTCTTTGTCACCAGATAGAGCAGCATAGCCGCCTTCTCCTCCACCGAGGGGTAGAGGTCCTGCCCGCCAAAGGTCTGGTAAACCTGGCCTATCGAGCTCTTGAACGAGTCGTCCTTCTCGTTGCCAAACCACCGGCTGCCGCCAAACTTGGCTTTCAGCCCCTCGATGGCCTGCATGGCTCCCTCGTAGGTAGCCCGGAACTTCTCTTCGTTGGTAGTCTGCCCTATGGACAGCTGCTGGTAGTCGTAGCGGTCCAGCGTATCGAGCGCGTACGTGTAGTCCGAAACCACCTCCACCAGGCTGAGCGCGTCGTCCGAAGTCAGCGTCTCCTGCGCCTTCACCGTGCGTCCCAGCACGCCCACCAGTTGCTTCAGCTCCGCGTAGCGTTGCTCCGTCAAGGCTCTGTTGACCGCATAGCCCTTCACCAGATAGTCCTTCAATATCCGATTGGCCCAGATGCGGAACTGCGTGCCACGGGGACCCTTCACGCGATAGCCCACAGAGATGATGACATCCAGGCTATAGACCTTTGTCGGCTTATACTTCGAGAAGGTATTATGCAAAATCTGCATATTACTCTCCTGAGTCAACTCTCCTTCTTTGAATACATTCGAGATGTGGCGTGCCACAACAGACTGGTCCTTCTGAAACAGCTCCGCCATCTGCGCCTGCGACAACCACACGGTGTCATGCTCCAGTTTCACATCAATGGACGTTTGCCCGTCGGCTGTCCGGTAAATCACGATTTTGTCGTTCAGTTCCATAGTATTTCCTCCTTGTTTCATGTTTTTCACTCTTGCGGACTTTCCTCTCTCCATTCCGGGAACCACCCCACGGCAAGCCCTCCGCCCACAGGCAGGCCGATGCGCTCCGAAGCGTCGCCGGGAAAGGGCAAGATACGCATTATCGGCACGTAAACAAAAACTTCCCTGCGAAGAAAATGCTTCGCCCCGTGCCCTGCTCCGCCGGGAATAGGGCACCCCTCCCCGCCCCTCCCGGATGGCACACCTGCGCCACCGACCGGCCACACCTGTGCCACCAGGCGGGCAAAGGACAGCCACCAGGCGGGCAGAAGTGTGCCCCGCATGCCCCTTCCCCAAGGTTTCGACCGCGCGACAGGACGCTTCTGCCGGAAATTGAATACCTTTGCAGCCGAATTACAGAAACACTCAGACACGACAGACTATGACGCAAGACCCCAGACACATACACATACGCGACTTCAGCTATCCGCTCCCCGACGAGCGCATAGCCAAGTTCCCGCTGGCACAGCGCGACCAGTCCAAGCTGCTCGTATACCGCCACGGCGACATCAGTCAAGACACCTTCGCCGCGCTCCCCGGCTACATCCCGGCGGGCAGTCTGATGATATTCAACAACACCCGGGTGATACAGGCCCGGCTGCACTTCCGCAAAGAGACCGGAGCACTCATCGAGGTGTTCTGCCTCGAGCCCCTCGAACCCGCCGACTATGCGCAAAACTTCCAGCAGACCGGCCACTCGGCCTGGCTCTGCCTGGTGGGCAACCTGAAGAAATGGAAGGATGGAACGCTGAGCCGGACCGTGCAGGTCAGGGGACACGCCGTCACCCTCACCGCCACACGGGGCGAAAGCCACGGCACAAGCCACCGCGTAGACTTCGACTGGGACGATGCCGCCGTCAGCTTTGCCGACATCCTCGAGGCGTTCGGCGAGCTGCCCATCCCGCCCTACCTCAACCGCGCCACGCAGGAGAGCGACAAGACGACCTACCAGACGGTCTACTCCAAGGTGAAAGGCTCGGTGGCCGCGCCCACGGCCGGACTGCACTTCACCCCGCGCGTGCTCGACGACCTGCGCCGGAAGGGGGTAGACACCGAGGAGCTGACGCTACACGTGGGGGCCGGCACCTTCCGCCCCGTCAAGAGCGAGGAAATCGAGGGGCACGAGATGCACACCGAGTACATCTCCGTGGCCCGTGCCACGGTGGACAAGCTCATCGCCCACGGCGGGCAGGCCATAGCCGTAGGCACCACCTCGGTGCGCACGCTGGAAAGCCTCTACCACATAGGGCAGACCCTGCTGCGCAACCCCGGTGCCGCCGACGCCGACCTGCACGTCTCGCAATGGCAGCCCTACGACCGTCCCGGCACGGCCACCGCCACCGAGGCTTTGCAGGCCGTGGCCGACTACATGGACCGCCACGACCTGCCCGCCCTGCACACCAGCACGCAAATCATCATCGCCCCGGGCTACGACTACAAGGTGGTGAAGGCCATGATTACCAACTTCCACCAGCCGCAAAGCACCCTGCTGCTGCTCGTCTCGGCCTTCGTCGGGGGCGACTGGCGGAGCATCTACGACTACGCCTTGGCACACGGCTTCCGCTTCCTGAGCTACGGCGACTCGTCGCTGCTCATCCCCTGACCCCCGCACACGATGGAAAGCATACACGACATAGAGGCCGGATACGCCCGCCGCGCCGCCAGGGAAGAGCAGCGGCAAAACCGCCTGACACGCCTCATCAACGCCGCCAGTCTGACACGCCTGTGCGTGGTGGTGGCCTATGGTGCCGCGCTGGCCGTCTGCCGACAGGAGAGCGTGTGGACACTGGCCTGCATCACCGCAGTCGCACTCCTCCTGTTCGCCTGGCTGGTGAAACGCCACGACCGCCTGTTCCGCCAACGCGACTTTGCCGCCCGCATGGCTCAGGCCAACCACGAGGAGCTGGCCGCCCTGCAGGGCGACATCGCGGCCTTCAACGACGGAAGCGGCCACGCCGACCCTTCCCATCTGTACACCTACGACCTCGATGTCTTCGGGCCGCACTCGCTGTTCCAGTGCATCAACCGCACCTGCACCCCTATGGGCGACCTCAGGCTGGCCCGCTGGCTGAACCGGCATCTGACGGACAAGGACCGGATTGTGCGCCGCCAGGAAGCCATTGCCGAACTGGCCGGGCAGACCGACTTCCGCCTGCAATTCCGCGTCACCGGCCTGCTCAGTCCCGGGAAGGCCACCGACGAGGCAGCCCTGCGCACCTGGGCCGGGTCGCCTTCCGTCTTCCGCCGCCGACGGTTGCTGCGCCTGCTGCCCGGCCTGGCCACGGGCATCAACGCCGCCTGTCTCGCGCTGTGGCTGGGCGGTGTCCTGCCGGGAGCCTTGTGGGCCTTGGTATGGACGGGCATACTGTTCGCGGCCATCGGCTTCACGGGCCACATCAGCCGCGTCCTTGCCGTCCACGGCAGGCAAATGCAGATACTGGGCACCTACGCCCGCCTCATCGGCATGATAGACCGCTACGAAGCCCGCAGCAGCCTCCTGCAGGAGGTGAAGGCCAGCCTGCACAGCGACGGCCAGCCCGCATCGGCCGCCATAGCACGCCTGGACAAGCTGATGGGCCAACTGGACCAGCGCAACAACTACCTAGCCTACGCCCTGCTCAACGGCACGTTCTTCTGGGAACTGTGGCAAATGATGCGCGTGGAGCAGTGGAAGGAGCGGCACGCCGCCCACCTGCCCCACTGGCTCGACGCACTGGGCCGCGCCGACGCGCTGCTGTCGCTCGCCACCTTTGCCTACAACCACCCCGACTACACGTTCCCTGCCATCCTGGACCGCGACGAGGCTGCCATCGAGGCAGACAACGGCCTGCCCTTCCGGCTGAAAGCCGAGGGAATGGGGCACCCGCTGATGGACCCCGACCGCTGTGTCCGCAACGACATTGCCCTGGAGCGTCGGCCCGGATTCATCGTCATCACCGGCGCCAACATGGCGGGCAAGAGCACCTACCTGCGCACAGTGGGCGTGAACCTGCTGCTGGCCTGCACCGGTGCGCCGGTATGCGCCCGCCGCATGGAGGTCTACCCCGTGCGCCTCGTCACGAGCCTGCGTACCACCGACTCGCTGAAGGACAACGAGTCCTACTTCTTTGCCGAACTGAAACGCCTGAAGCTCATCATCGACATGCTGCAACAGGGCGAAGAGCTGTTCATCATCCTCGACGAAATACTGAAGGGAACCAACTCGACCGACAAGCAGCGCGGCTCGCTGGCCCTCGTGCGCCAATTCGTAGGCTTGAAGGGCAACGGCATCATCGCCACCCACGACCTGCAGCTGGGCGGGCTGGCCGACATCTACCCCGGGCAGGTAGGCAACTTCTGCTTCGAGGCCGACATCGTGGACAACCGCCTCAGCTTCTCCTACCGCATGCGCCCCGGCGTGGCCCGCAACATGAACGCCTGCTTCCTGATGCAACAGATGGGCATCCGGGTGGACAGCTAAGCCCAAATCGGTCATTAGACCGCCTTGCCATGTGCTTGACAGCCTTTCTCCGGCTTTCCAAGCCCTTTCGTTCTGCCGTCGGCACCTTGTCTGCCGCTTTGTCTCGACGTAGCCCGCTACGCCTTCGACAAAGGCGACAGCCAATTTGCACGGCGGCAGAACGAAATCGCTTTGGCCTCTAATGACCGATTGGGGCACAGGTGTGCTTCCTCGCGGGCACACCTCTACTACCTCCGTGGCAGACCTGCGCCCGCAAGGAGGCGCACCTGTGCCCGGTCGGCCCCTTGCGGGTGCAGCCGGGGCTGCATGGGGAACGAAGCCGGGCGGCCCCGGGACACGCGCCACGACCCGCAGAAAAAGAAAGAGAGAACGCACCGCCTGCGCGGCTGCGTTCTCTCTTCGTTATCGGGGAGGCCCCTCCGCGAGGAGGGACCAATGGACAGGCTTATTGTGCGGCTACCGGCCCGGCAACAAGCTCGTAGGCCTGGGCTTCTTCGTCGTACATGAACGTCATGCTATAGTCGCCGCTACCACGACCGCCATAGATGGTATAGGTGACAACGTAGCTCAGGTCCGGGTTGGGCGTGTCGACGTGCAGGGGCAACACGAGGGTGGCAATACCCCAGGCAAGACGCTCGTCCATAATGGCCTGCAGCTGCTCGTCCGTCAGTCCGTCGTACTCGCCGTTTACGTTGTAGTACTGTCTCCAAGTGCTGTAGCTGTTGTTGATGTTCCCGTAGTAGGTGGAAGCACCGAAGTAGTACTCTTCCGTATCGGGATAGCGCGTGCCCAGATACCCGGCCTCGTTCTCGGCTACCCATTGGTACAGTGCCTGGTAGTCCTCGCCCGAGAAGGCGATGGCCATGCTTCCGCCCGTCAGGCGGTCGAGCAGCCAGGCGTTGCCGTCGTAGCTCATCTCGGCCACCATAGGCGTGACTACGACCGTGGCCAGGTAGGGGTCGTAGGGAATCCACGTGGTGCCGTTGTAGAGGTAGGTGGCACTGCGCGTGGTCGTCTCGCCCGACGAGTAGTAGGCATAGTAGACTTCAAAGGTGGCACCCTCGTCCTTCACGTAGGGGAAGTTGATGCTCAGGAAGATGGGCAGGTAGAAGTCCACGTCCATGTTGGAGTCGAAGTTGTTGTAGCGTCCGGGCTGGCCGCTTTCGGTGCCCATGCTGTCGTAGTCGTCGTCCTGCAGCGTGTAGCTGTTGTCGGCCACGAAGGTGTTCATCTCTATGGGTGCCCAGCTGCCGTCGGCCTGCTTCTGGTAGGTGCTGGTGCGGTTGCTGGTTCCGCCCGCATAATATACGTAGGTGATGCTGACGGTCGTCCCCTCGGCCTCGGAGGCATAGCGCGAGGCGCAGAAGGCTGTGAGATACTGGTCGACATCCATGTCGCCGTCGAAGTTGTTGTAGTCGCCCGGCTGGCCGTCGCCCTCGCCCATGCTGTCGTAGTCGTCGGTGGTGAGGGTGTAGCTTATGTCGGCCCGCTCCATGCCCGGAGTGACGGTGCCCACGTTGACGGTGACGCTGGCCGTGGAGCCTGCGTCAGAGGCCAGGAACATCTCGCCCAGCATGTCGGCCACGGCCTCGGTGAGAGCCGTGCGTCCGGCATCGTCGTAGGTAAAGTATCCGTCCTCGGGATAGTCGCCGGTGTAGGCCCCCTCGTAGACGGTAACGTTCTCGATGACGGGGTTCTCTACGTCCCCGAAGTTGTCCTCATTGTAGTCGCACCCGGCAAAGAGCAGCGCGGCAGGGGCGAGCAAGGTATATAAGAGTCTCTTTTTCATACGTTGGTTTGTTTTAATTGGGATATATGTCTGCAAAAGTCCTGTGCGGATAGCGTCAGAAAGTCACCTTCAGGCGCACCGAGTACTGCCTTCCGAAGGCGTAGAACACGCCGTAGGCTTTGTCCCACGTACCGCCGCCGTCCACGGCATCGACAATGTAGCGTTGGTCGAAGAGGTTCTCGATGTTGCCGTAGAGCGTGGCACGGCACTTGCCGAAGTCGAAGGTATAGCTGGCGTTGAAGTCCATCTGTCCGCCTGCGGGTATCTTCCAGGGGTCGGTGATGGTAACCTCGCCGCCCGGAGAGATAAGGCCGCCGTCGATGTCGTAGTCAGAGTAGTTGTTGGCAAACCACACGTAGGTCAGGCCGCCACGGAAGCCCGAGAAGTGAACCTGTGCTCCCAGCGAGGCCGTGAGCTGTGCCGAGCCGCCCACCTTGATGCCGTCCAGGTTGATGGTGGCGTGTGCGTGGTCGGGGGCCATGATGCCCGAGGCGAGGTTGCCTTGCGTGTCCTTCAGGGGTTGTCCCAGGCTGTTGTAGTAGTAGCCCGTAGCGTTGCTGTCCCACTGCCAGTCGCCCACCGAGAGCATACCGGTGATGTCCAGCCAGCGGGTAGGATTGGCCACGAGGTCGAGCTCCAAGCCCATGTGGCGGGCATCCACGCCCTGCATGTTCACGCTGTAGCGGTCGACGTTCACGCCTTCAGGGTTGCGGATGTCGCCGCCTGCCGTCATGGTCTTGTCCATCCAGCGGGTGAAGTAGGCGTTAAAGTTCAGTTGCAGCCAGCGGTTGTGGAAGCCGTAGCCCAGCTCGGCAGAGAAGATTTTCTCGTTCACTGCGTCCGGGTTGGTGGCGTTGCTCGTTGCCGACGACAGGAAGGCACCGCCCGAGAAGAACGGGGCACGGCTGATGTAGCCGACGTTGGCAAAGACGTTGTGCTCGTCCGTTATGTTGTAGTTGGCGCCACCTTTGGCCGTGAAGCCGAGGAAGCTCACCTTGTCCGACTTGGCGTGTGCTGCGTCGTAGTAGAACCTGTCGTAGCGCCAGTAAGTCGTGTTGGACAACGAGCCGGCAAGGAAGGCAGCGAGCTTGTCGCGGTTGTACTCGGCCTGGGCAAACACACCCTCCTGGAGCACATACCCGTCGTAGTCGCGATACACTACGTCGCCCACATTCAGCTTCTGGTTCACGAAGCCGGGGTTGGCGGCAGCGGCGTTGTTTTCCACATGCACGTTCTCGCGGGAGTCTATGTCCATGAAGAACTTACCGTTGTAGAGGTCGACCAGCTCGTTGGTATGCGTACCTTTGTAGTAGCGGAGGTCGATGCCGCCGTAGAAGTCAACGTAGTCGCCGAACTTGGAAGTGTAAGTCGATATCAGTCCGTACCAGTTGTGGTAGTTCTTGGACTTGGACATGGCGTAGAGCGAACCGTTGACGCTCTGCTCGTTGAGTTCCTGCATCTCGTCGTAGGCAAAGGTGCCGTCTTCGTGACGGAACTTGGAGTTGAGCACACCGTCCGAAGCACCGTACCAGTCCGAGCGGCTCACGCCGTCGATGGCCGTGTTGGCCTGGCCGCTATAGCCGTAGCCACGGCCGATAGAAGTGTAGAGCACCGTGCTGAGGGACGACTTGTGGTCGATCTGCCACTGGTGGTTCAGCGAGATTTGAGGCTTGTTGTAGGCGTTGTGGTTCTGGTTCTTGCGCTCGCCGTTCTTGCCGTAACCGAAGGCAGGGTTGTAGCGATACACGTCGTCGGGGTCGTTCATGTAGCGGCGCACTTGCTGCCAGCCCTCGATGGTGAGTCCGTTGGCATCGTTACGCTGGTTGTGCCACTGGGGAGCGCCGAAAGCCGTCAAGGACAGCTGATGGTTGTCGTTGATGCGCTTGGACAGGTTGACGAACCAGTTATACGCCTCGAACTCCGTGCCCTGCACGTAGCCGTCGCCCCACGTCTTGGCACCCAGCAACGTCAGTGCCCAGCCGCTCTTGCTCAGGCCGGTGGAGACGTTGAACATTATCTTGTTGTATCCGTCATTTCCCAAGGCATAGGAGATGGAGCCGCCTCGCTTGGCCTCCGTGCTATTGGTGATGATGTTGATGGAGCCGCCCACCGACGGAGCCGACACCTTGGAGGCACCCAGACCGCGCTGCGTCTGCATGGAGCGCGTCACGTCGCTCAGTCCGGCCCAGTTGCTCCAGTACACGCCGCCCCACTCCATGTCGTTCATGGGCACACCGTTGATAAGCACGGCGATGTTCTCGCTCTTGAAGCCGCGCATGCGGATTTCGGAGTCGCCGAAGCCGCCGCCCTTCTTCGTGGCATACACGCCCGGCGTGGTCTTCAGGATTTCGGGGAACTCCTGCGTGCCCAGACGCTCTTCGATGAACACGGGTGTCACCGTCGAGGCAGCCACAGGCGTCTTGCGGGCAATGGCCACGGAGGAAGTCACCACTACGTCGTTGAGCAACACGGCATCGGCCTTCATCTCGATGACACCCAAGTTGCCACCGCGCGTTACTTCCTGCTTCTGGTCCTGATAACCTATATACCTGAAGATAAGCGTAGCACCGCCCGAAGGCAGCTGTTGCTCGAAGTTACCGTCGACATCGGTCACCGAGCCTTGCTGTGTACCTTCCACAAGAACGGAAGCACCAATCAGCGGCTCGCCCGTCTCGGCATCGACAAGCTGACCCGTCACCTTCATCTGGGCAGATGCCGCAGTGGCAAATGCCGACAGAAGGGCAACCAAAAGGAAATGAATTAGATTTCTTTTCATAAAACTACTTTTTGTTAGATTTACAATGTTAATCTCTCGTTAATACATGTTTCTGTATGCAAAAGTACGGATTTTACGTCTACAATCGCGTTGCAAGGCAGTTATTTTTTTGTATTTCCTCCACTTTTGATGGATAATAGGACAAAAAACGGTCCCGAAAGGGCAAGACGGCACGCCGGATATTACTTTTCTGTTACATTCTCACCCGAGGGCCGCGCGCCAGACAACCCGGAAGCCCGACCGGGCGCAGGTGTGCCCGCCCACGGGCAGACCTAAGCCAGCTTGCGGGCAAAGGTCTGCCTGCGGAGGAGCAAAGGTGTGCCCCGCAGGCGGGCCCGAAGCCCCTTTGCCGCAGACTGCCGGCTCGGGCAACGACGCGTCCCGCCGCCCGGAAGCAAAGGAACCGCAAGACGGGAAAAGGCCGTGGGAAATCAGCTGATGAGCGACCAATTGGCCGCATTGTCCTTGCGCAAGGCCCGGAGCTGCCGCCACAACAGGGCGTAGCGGGGCGAAGAAGCCGACGGGTCGGCATCGACCACCGCCTGAGCCTCCTCGCGGGCGTATTGCAGCAGCTGGCCGTCGTGTGCCAGGTCGGCAATCTTCAGGTTGAAGGCAATGCCGCTCTGCTGCGTGCCCTCCAAGTCGCCGGGTCCGCGCAGCTTGAGGTCGGCCTCGGCTATCTCGAACCCATCGTTGCTGCGCACCATGATTTCGATGCGCTTGCGGGTGTCCTCGCTCAGCTTGTAGCCGGTGACAAGGATGCAGAACGACTGGTCGGCCCCCCGGCCCACACGCCCGCGCAACTGGTGCAGCTGCGAGAGGCCGAACCGCTCGGCGTTCTCGATAATCATCACCGAGGCGTTGGGCACGTTGACCCCCACCTCGATGACGGTCGTCGCCACCATGATTTGCGCCTGCCCCGAGACGAAGAGCTGCATCTGCTCGTCCTTCTCGGCGGGCTTCATCCTGCCGTGCACCTTGCACACGCGGCAGTCGGGGAAGGCGGCGCAGACGTGCTCGTAGCCCTCCTCCAGGTTCTTCAGGTCGATTTTCTCGCTTTCCTGTATGAGGGGATAAACGATGTAGACCTGCCGCCCCTGGGCAATCTGCTTGCGCATGGAGCGGTAGAGGCTTTCGCGGCGGTTGTCGAACTGGTGCAGGGTGACCACCGGCTTACGTCCGGGCGGAAGCTCGTCGATGACCGACACGTCGAGGTCGCCATAGAGCGTCATGGCCAGCGTGCGCGGGATGGGCGTGGCGGTCATCACCAGCACGTGGGGCGGCTGCCCGCTCTTGGTCCAGAGCTTAGCCCGCTGGGCCACGCCGAAACGGTGCTGCTCGTCGATGACAACCAGCCCCAGCGAGGCGAAATGCACCGTGTCCTCGGCCACGGCATGAGTGCCGACAAGTATGTTCACGTCGCCCGTGAGCAGCCCCTGCAGGATGGCCTCGCGCTTCTTGCCCTTCACCGAGCCGGTGAGCAGTTCCACGCGGATGTCCATGTCCGCGAGCAGCGAGCGTATGGTCTCGGCGTGCTGCGAGGCCAGTATCTCGGTGGGGGCCATCAGGCAGGCCTGGTAGCCGTTGTCCAGTGCTATGAGCATACTCATCAGTGCCACAAGCGTCTTGCCGCTGCCTACGTCGCCCTGCAGGAGGCGGTTCATCTGGCGGCCCGAGCCAAGGTCGCGCCTGATTTCGCGCAGCACGCGTTTCTGGGCTTCCGTGAGGCTGAAAGGCAGGTGGTATGAATAGAAGTCGTTGAAGGCCTTCCCCACGCGGGCGAACACGTATCCACGATAGTGCCGCTGGCGCTCCTTAGTGTAGCGCAGGATGTCGAGTTGGACGTAGAACAGCTCCTCAAACTTGAGGCGGCACTGGGCACGCCGCAGCGTCTCGGTACTGGTGGGGAAATGGATGTTGCGCAGGGCATCGGTGAGGGACATCAGGTGACGGGATGCAAGGATGTCGGGCGTAAGGGTTTCGGGCAAAGGTTCCTTGATGAACTGCAAGGCAGTGGCGACGAATTTCTCAATG
The DNA here is from genome assembly GCA_944321465.1 of uncultured Bacteroides sp. Lineage (GTDB taxonomy): Bacteria > Bacteroidota > Bacteroidia > Bacteroidales > Bacteroidaceae > Bacteroides. Next base: position 67,696 of record CALULL010000007.1, on the reverse strand, counting down.
GCATGCGAGTTGAGGAAACTGCGTTTCATCTTTTCCGTCGTGTTGTAGTAGGGCTGCAGGCCAATGGGCGAGAGTTGCACTTCGTCAGCAGGGTCGATATCGGGGTGAGCCAGGTTGATGCGCCCGCCAAACACCGTGGGGCGACCGAAGACAATATAGTCCTGCCGCACTTTGTACTTGCCCGTCAGGTACTTGATGCCCTGGAACCACACGAGGTCCACCACCCCCGTCCCGTCCGAGAAATGGGCTATGAGCCTGCGCTGCCTCCCCTCGCCTGCGGTCTCAAAGCTGAGGATTTGTCCCCGCAGTTGTATGTAGGGCATGTTGCCGTTCAGCTCGCGGATGGTATAGATGCGGCTGCGGTCTACATATTTATAGGGGAAATAATAGAGCAGGTCGTGCAGGGTGAAGATGGAAGCCTCCTTGCCCAGCAGCGCAGCCCGCTGCGGTCCCACGCCCGAGAGGTATGTGATGTCCCACTTAGTCAGATCGAGCATGGCGTGTCAAGCAGGGCCTCGGCTATCTTTAAGTCGGAAGGGGTGGTGAGTTTTATGTTTTCGCGGTTGCCGTCTACGAGGTGGATGGGGATGCCGATGGACTCGGCCACCGAGGCATCGTCGGTAAAGGCTGGGGAGAAGGGCTGGGCGTAGGCTTCGCGCAGCTTGTCGGCATCAAACACCTGGGGGGTCTGCACCAGCCGGTAGTGTTCGCGGTTGACGGCGATGCTGTGGCCGCCACCTTGCAGACAGCGCATGGACTCGACCACCGGGACTACCGGAACGGCTGCGCCATAGCGCTCGGCCACGGCATAGCACTGCCTGATGACGCTGGCCGAAACGAAGGGGCGAACGCCGTCGTGTACCCCCACCAGGGCCGCTCTTTCGCGCACCAGCTTCAGACCGTTGCACACGGAGTGGAAGCGCGTCGCGCCACCGTCGGCCACGTCGCAGGGCAAGCTGAAACGGTGCTCCCGGCACAGCCGGTCCCAATAACCTTGCTGGCTGGACGGGAGCACCAGTATCGTGCGTATGTCCCGCCCGAAGCAGGCACAGAAAGCCTCGATGGTGCGCATCAGTACCGGTTTTCCCCCGATGGGGAGAAACTGCTTAGGCACTTCGGTACCCATGCGCGTACCGCTTCCGCCGGCTACGATGAGGACATACTTCTGCTTCATGTCAGCACTGGAGAGATTACTGTTCCACCAACATGCCTTTCTTCAGTTCGGTTGCCTTTTCGCTCCCGACCAGTTTCTCCAGCAGGGCAAAGGCAAAGCTCATGGCTGCGCCCGGGCCGCGCCCGGTGATGAAGTTGGCATCCTGCTCCACCACAGCCGCAGTGTACTGGGCACCTTCCAGATACGTTTCAAAGCCCGGGTAGCAAGTGGCTTTCAAGCCCTTAAGCAGACCCAACTGTCCCAGCACCATGGGTGCGGCACAGATGGCGGCAATGGGTTTCTTCTGGCTGGCAAACTCCAAGAGCAACTTGCGCAGTTCTTCCGAACGCCCCAAATTCTCGGCTCCGGGCAGCCCGCCGGGCAGGACAAGCATGGCAGCGTCGTAGAAGTCGCAATTGACAATGTTCTTGTCGCACAACACATGCACACCGTGTGCACCGGACACAATCTCATCGGGTGTCACCGACACCAAGGTTACATTGATACCGGCGCGACGCAGCACATCGACAGGCGTCAGGGCCTCGACTTCTTCGAAGCCGTCAGCCAAAAATACATAAACAGTACCCATAAGTCGTAGTTCTCCTATCTATTAAAGTTAAACGTATTGTCTTTATCGGCATCCGGCCCTGTGCAACCGGATGGGAACACCCCACTCCGCTTACTTCAGGTTGAAGAAATAGGTGATGGTTCCCCTTTGGTTGTTCAAGCCGTCAACAGCATTGAACCGGGCCTTGCGGGCCGCCTCCTCGGCAGCACGCCGCAAGGTGGGGTTGACAGTATTGGTGCGCAGGTTGATGCCGGTAGCAATGACATAACCGGCGGGGTTGACCGTGATGTCGACCACCACCATGCCTTCGTCCTGCACGTTGTAGACCGGGCGTGGAAGCCCGCCTTCGCCAATGGAACGGCCTCCCAAATCGAACGAGCCGTATCCCCCCACGCCTGCCGAGAGACCTTGGGCGGCATTGCCTTCGGGACTGCCCTTCGCTTCCGAGCCGTCGCCTGCGTCGCCGCTGCCCATCCTGGCCCCTTTGCCAAAGGCATTGGCTACGCGCTGACGGGTAGCCTTCTCGGCCAAAAGGCGTTTCTGCCGGGCCTCCTCGGCTGCACGTCGGGCCTCTTCCTCGGCACGGCGCTCGGCCAAGGCCGCACTGTCCACCGCCGGTTTGGCTGGGCGTTCGTCCGGCTGTTCCTCCACGGCCACCGTTTCCTCGGCATCCTGCGTCAGCAGGGGCTGGTCGGCAGCAACGGACGGCGGATGGGGTTGCACCGCCTCCTCGGGCAGCACGTCGACCTCTACCAGCTCCGGCCCGCCTCCCCCTTCGCCGAAGGGCGAGCCAAGCACGACAGGCACGCCCCCCTCTTCGGGTTCCTGGGGCAGAGAGAAGCCGACCAAGAACAGGAAAGCAAAGAAAAGCACGTGCACCAACAGAGCACCTGCCAACCCGATGTAAGTTCCTTTTTTCTTCTTGTCCGGCATATTTTAGTTTCTTTCCCTTTCACACCATTGTACCCTTTCGGGCTGCCCGGTCCCCGGCCTGCGGCCATCGGCGGCGCGTCACTGCCTGTCGGGCGGACGCGTGGCGAGCACCATTTTGAAATGGTTCTCGTTGGCTATGTTGAGCACGCGCACCACCTCGCGATAGGGTACGGACTCGTCGGCATAAAGCGCGACGTACATCTCCGGCTCGCGGGCGGCACAGGCTTGCAGAAAAGGCGTGAGTTCGTCGAGTGCCAAAGGCTGCTCGCGCTCGTTGCCGAAGGCACCGTAATAGTTCAGTTCCTTGTCGATGATGACCCGCGTCAGCGGCTTGGCCGACGTCTGCTGCCGACCTTGTGGCAACAGCACCTTGATGGCGTTGGGCGACACCATCGTAGAGGTTATCATGAAGAATATCAGCAGCAGGAAAATGACATCCGTCATGGAAGCCATGCTGAAGGAAGGCGATATTTTAGCACGACGTTTTAGCACGGTCCTGTCGGTTTAGCGGTTTCCTGACTTTTCGTCCTCGCCAGTACGGGTTGCGGGCCGCCGCTCTTCAAGCAGGTCCATAAACGAGAGGGTCTTGGACTCCATCTTGTTTACGACACCGTCGAGCAGCGTCACCAGATAGTTGTAGGCGAACATGGCGATGATGCCTACCACCAGACCACCTACCGTGGTAATCATGGCCTCGTAGATGCCGCCCGAGAGCAGGGTGATGTCGATGTTATTGCCCGCGTTGGCCATCTGAAAGAACGCACGCACCATGCCCGTCACCGTGCCCAGAAAGCCCAGCATGGGAGCGCCCCCGGCTATGGTAGCCATGACGGACAAGCCCTTTTCGAGCTTGGCCACCTCGATGTTGCCCACGTTCTCGATGGCGGCCTGCACGTCGGCAACCGGCCGTCCCATGCGGCTGATGCCTTTCTCTATCATGCGTGCCGACGGAGTATCCACCCCACGACAGTAGGAAACAGCCGCCTTCACCTCTCCGCCCAAGATGTAGTCCTTTATCTTGTCCATAAACTGAGGGTCTTCCTTGGCAGCACGGCGTATGACGTAGTTGCGCTCAAACAAGATGTAGAAGCAAACGACCGACAGCACTGCCAGTACAATCATAATCCAGCCGCCCTTGACGGCCATGCCCCACAGGCTCATCTCACCCTCTGTAGCCACAGGAGTCAGCACGGGGTTGGCCCCGCTCACGGCCTCGGCCACCGACCCGGCAGCTTGCAGGAGCAATAACAATCCGTTCATCTTCTCCGCTTCGTTTGTTGTTGTTAAACCAGTTGCTTCTTATACTCCTGAATGGTACGCTCCAAGCCCAGATAGAGGGCATCGCATATCAAGGCATGGCCTATCGACACCTCGTCCACCCACGGTATATTAGTAAGGAAAAACTTCAGGTTCGTCAAGTTCAGGTCGTGCCCGGCGTTCAGCCCCAATCCCAAGCTACGGGCTACCTTGGCCGCCTCGACAAAGGGAGCCACAGCCGCGTCGCGGTCCTTGGCAAAGGCCACGGCATAAGGCCCGGTGTACAACTCCACACGGTCGGCCCCGGCCTTGGCCGCATACTCCACCATCTCGGGGGCGGCGGCAACAAAGACCGACGTGCGCACACCGGCGTTGTTAAATTCGTCCAACACTTCGGACAGGAAGTTAAGGTTCAGTTTCGTGTCCCAGCCCGAATTGGAGGTCAACTGCGTGGGAGCGTCGGGAACCAAGGTTACCTGATGAGGCTTTACCTTCAGCACCAGGTCCTTGAACTCCGGCGAAGGGTAGCCTTCGATGTTAAACTCCGTGCGCAGCAGTGGGCGCAGGGCAAGTACGTCGCTGCGGCGTATGTGCCGTTCGTCGGGACGCGGATGCACGGTTATGCCGTCGGCTCCAAACTTCTCACAATCCGTAGCCACTTGCAGCAGATCCGGCATGTTGCCGCCACGTGCGTTGCGCAGCGTCGCCACCTTATTAATATTAACACTCAGTCTCGTCATAAATTGGTTCGTTTGTTCGGCGCAAAAATACAAATAAATGGGAGATTTTTGTCGGTTTACTCTAAAAAAATAGCGCGTTGCCGCCGCCGGACAGGCCGGGCCTCGCACGCTTTGCAAGAAGCCCGGCAGGCCCGACGGGAGAGCGGTGCGCCAGCCTCCTCCCCTACCCAGACCGGGACGACCGACAACCAAGCACAGAAGGGGCAGAGGCGGCACACGGTCGCGACAGACAGAATTGACAGACAGCAGGATACAGCCCCGAAAGGAGCCGGAGGAGAAGCCCGGGCCCCGCACCGGGGAACTGCACGAGACAGCTTTTCCTCCTGCCCCCGGAGGGGCGCACCTCTGCCCTCACGGGAACACAGGCGTGCCCGGAAGCGGGCACACCTGTAGGAGCCGAGGGGCACACCTGTGCCGCCCCGACCGTCCACAGGCCAAGGGCCATGCCCCGACGCAGGCGCGGACGGGCAGGCACACGACGCATCGCCGGGCAGATGCTGCACATCCGTCCGGCGAAACGCCGCCCGCCGAGAGGCCTCAGGGAAACGAAAGGGAAATCATCCTTTGACGTGCTGCATGTCTCCGACCTCCATCTCCTTCACCTTACGGAAGAGGTCGGAGGCAAAGATAAAGTCGTTCAGCCGCTTATTATTCGAAGTGAAAATATCGTCTTTGGTGCCCTCCCACTCCTTACGGCCTTTGTCGATGAAGATAATCTTTTCGCCGATACCCATCACGGAGTTCATGTCGTGGGTATTGATGAGCGTCGTCATGTTGTACTCCTGAGTGATGCTGTGCACCAGGTCGTCGATGACGAGCGAAGTCTTGGGGTCGAGTCCCGAGTTGGGCTCGTCACAGAAGAGGTATTGCGGGTTGAGGGCTATGGCCCGGGCTATGGCCACGCGCTTCTGCATGCCGCCGCTTATCTCGCCAGGATACTTGTCGCCCGCCTCGCCCAGGTTGACGCGCTCCAGGCAGAACCTTGCCCGTCGTATGCGATCGCGCAGGGTGTCGTTGCTGAACATGTTGAGAGGAAACATGACATTCTCAAGCACCGTCATCGAGTCGAAGAGGGCAGCGCTTTGGAATATCATCCCCATCTCGCGGCGCAGGGCTTTCTTTTCCTTCTTGCCCATAGCGAGAAAGTTGCGGTTGTCGTAGAGCAACTCGCCGCCGTCGGGCACAAGCAGTCCCACGATGCACTTCATCAGCACCGTCTTTCCCGAGCCGCTTTGGCCTATGATGAGGTTGGTCTTTCCGTTCTCAAAGAGGGCATTGATGTCCGTCAGCACATCCTTGTCCTCGAACGACTTGCACAGTCCTTTCAGTTCTATCATACCACTTAATAAAGAATTACGATTTACACACGGCCGGACAGGAACTGCAGGCGAAGCCCCGGCAACACTCCGCCTGCACGGGTCAGCCCATGAGCAGCTGGGTCAGCATGAGGTCGGCAAACAGCACCAGGACGCTGCTGGTCACCACAGCGTCGGTCGAAGCCTTGCCGACGGCTATGGAGCCACCCTCCACCGTGTAGCCAAAGAAGGCCGACACGCTCGAAATGATGAACGCAAAGAAAATCGACTTGATGAAACCACACCAGATGTACCACTCCACGAACATGTACTGCAAACCGTACTCAAGGTCGACGGCGTTCATAATCCCCACTATCCAACACGAGGCAAAGGCACCGATGATGCCAGCAAAAATACTGAAGACAACCAGCACGGGTATCATCGTCACCATGCCCGCTATCTTGGGCAAAATGAGGTAGCAGGCCGAGTTAACGCCCATAATCTCAAGTGCGTCGATTTGCTGGGTCACCCGCATGGTGCCCAGCTCGGAGGCGATGTTCGAGCCAACCTTACCGGCCAAGATGAGACACATGATGGAAGAGGAAAATTCTAGCAGGAGGATTTCGCGCGTAACGTAACCCACCGTCCAACGCGGCATCCAAGGGCTTTCGATGTTCAGTTTGATTTGTATGGTGATTACCGCGCCAATAAACAGCGATATCAACAGGACGATGCCTATGGAGTTTACGCCCAATTGCTCAAGCTCTTTCACATATTGGCGGAAAAACATGCGCATCCGCTCGGGACGGGCAAAGACGCGCCCCATGAGCAGGATGTATCTTCCCACCGTTCTAAGTGCTTTTACCATGACTTTTAAGTATTTGCCCGCAAATGTACATCATTTCGGCTTATTTTGTTACTTTTGTCGCGAAATAAAATCGAACCAGACCAATTATGGAAGAAAACAGAATGGTGCTCCGCACAGAAGACCTGGTGAAGAAGTATGGCAAACGGACGGTGGTCAACCACGTCTCCATCGACGTAAAACAGGGAGAAATCGTCGGGCTGCTGGGCCCCAACGGCGCGGGCAAGACGACCTCATTCTACATGACCGTGGGCCTCATCACCCCCAACGAAGGACGTATCTTCCTCAACGATCTGGACATCACGAAATATCCCGTCTACAAACGGGCGCAGGCCGGCATAGGCTATCTGGCCCAGGAGGCTTCGGTGTTCCGCCAGATGAGCGTGGAGGACAACATCATGTCGGTACTCGAGATGACGGGAAAACCTCTGGAATACCGTAAGGAGAAGCTGGAAAGCCTGCTTTCGGAGTTCCGCATCCAAAAGGTGCGCAAGAACAAAGGCAACCAGCTGTCGGGCGGCGAACGCCGACGCACGGAAATAGCCCGTTGCCTGGCCATCGACCCCAAGTTCATTATGCTGGACGAACCGTTTGCCGGTGTAGACCCGATAGCGGTGGAAGACATCCAGCAAATAGTCTGGAAACTGAAGGACAAGAACATCGGAATCCTCATCACCGACCACAACGTGCAAGAGACCCTGAGCATCACACACCGGGCCTACCTGCTGTTTGAAGGCAAAATTCTCTTCCAGGGAACACCCGAGGAACTGGCCGAGAACAAAATCGTGCGCGAGAAATACCTCAGCAACAGCTTCGTACTAAGGCGCAAGGACTTCATGGTATGACGATGCCCACATCGGTGCACTAGTACGATGGAAAAAACAAACGCCACTACCCAGAAAGCCCAACGGCAACAAAAAGCGGGGTGCACACGGCGCAGGACAATCCTACGCACGTGTGCACCCCGCACTTTACTTCTCTATTGACACGCCATCAGTCAAGGCTGAACGGCCACCGGAGCGGCAACGCTGTCGGAGGGCAACGCAGGCTCTGCCACGAGGGGAGTCATCAGCCGCACGTCGGCCCAGTCCGTCCACCCGGGAGCCACCATATACTGCGGTTCCTGCATCTTGCCTATGAGGGCCGTAGCCTTCTTCACGGCTGCATTGGTACGCTCGAACAGCTGACTCATCGTCAGGTTGCCGCCCGCATCCTGAATGGTTTTTATCAGATAATAGGTATAATAGCCCTGCTTCTTGTCGTGGTACACGCTCGAGGCCTGGTCTCCACTGCTTGACGAGAAACTCAGTGTGCGTCCCTGCGGCAATCCTGACTTAGGCACCACGCGCACGCCTTTTTGGGCAATAAGCGGAGCCGCGCTCTTGTAGCCGCCACTGAAGCAGGCATCAAGAAAGACGTAGGCCCCCTTGATGGGATGGGAAGCAAGACGTTTGTAAAGTTCGTCAAGCGAAAGCCCCAGACGGATGTTCTTGCCCGTAATATCCACTGGCAGCAGATAAGGCTCCTTGGTGGCCTCGTCGTTGTTTCCATGCCCCGAATAGTAGAAAATCAGCTCGGCCTCGGGGTCGGTAGCACCCATGTTTACGAGCCAGTCCAACTGCTCGTGCATCATGCCCGCCGTAGCGTTGGGAACAACCTTTATCTGCGTGGCGGGCACACCAAACGTCCGCACGCAGTATTCGCGGAATACGGCGGCATCGTTCAGGGCATAGGGAACGTTGATTTCTGCATTAGCTCCGGTCATGCTGTAGTCCTCGTTGCCGATGACAAGAGCATAACGATGGCGGTTGACGGCTCCTTCCGGGATGTCCTTCAACAGCTCGGAGTCAAGTCCTATGGCAACGTCTTTCACGTTCACCCGTTTACGCATGGCGTTGCCGTCACCTATCTTGATGGTAGTAGCAGCCGTCAAGTACTCGCCGACCTTCACTTTGTAGACTTCATTCAGATAAGCCGAACGGCTGTCCTCGCTTACGTCCACCAGAACGGCAATAGAGTCTTCACCAAAACGTTTGTTCACAAAGAAGCCGCAATCCTGCATGGCCACGGCACCAGGGGCAATGCTGTCGACCACCAGTTCAGGACTGTCGGTCGTAAACACATCGGCTGGCAACCTGAAGTTTACCTTCACGTTGTAGGCCGTTTTAGCCCCGTAGTTCTGCAAAGCCAGTGTCAGTTTGCCTTTGCCTCCCAGCGTGATGGATGAACCACCGTCGGCAAAAAACTGGTAATCGGCCACGCGTAAACGAGGCATGGCGTACTCTTGGGTATTTACAATAAGCTCGGAAGGGTCGGCATCGAAGCCGTTGGCCTCGAAAGCATAGAGATTGATGCGTGCCTCGGCAGTCGGCATGTCTTTCTTCACAATGTAACGGAAGGTGTATTGCTTACTCTCCCCGGCAGGGATATTGCCGCCGTCCAGTTCGCGGGGACCGTCAAGGAAGGTATCTAACCCCTGCTGTTCAGAGAAGCGCAAACGCAGACTGTAAGCATCGCCCAGCCCCCGGTTCTCCACAGTAAACTGGATGGCAAAGCTCTCTCCTGCGTCGATAATCTTATCGTGGTTTCCGTCCATAAAACTGTCCACCCGGATGACAAGCATTGCAGGTTCTACCGGAACAGGCGCAACCTCGACTTCCCCGCCCGCAGAAGCTGCAGCCGCCTTACGTGCTTCGTTATAAGCCTGTAGACGCTCGGGAAACACCGTGTAGTTGGCCCCATCGGCTATGATGCCGCTCAGTACCTCGTATTCCGGCTCCATATCCATGTACTGATATACCCCGGCCAGCCCCTGCATGTACTTCTTGGATGCCGGCTCGCGTTCCAGTATCTTCAGGAACAAGTCTTTTGCTTCGAGCAGATAAGTAGCCGCTCGCTGACGCACCACGGCATATTCGGCATCGCTTACAATATTGGCACCGGAGTTTACAATCTCGGTCGCCACGTTGAAGTTCACACGGGCAAGCCCCGTCATCAGTTCAAAATCATCGGGGTAAAGCACATAGAGCCTTCGGTATATCTCCAGAGCCTCAGCATTCTTTCCCTGGCTTTCAAGGAGACGTGCCTTTAAGGGCAACACTTGCTCGTTATTAGGGTCGACAGCCAAGATGCGGTTGATCGTGTCAAGCAGCTTGGGCATGTTGTTCGTCGCGATGCAGACATTCACAAGGTTGTAGTAGAAGTCCAGCGAGACAGGAAACTTTGCTATGGCCTCTTCCAGCACTGCGGCCTGTTCGGCATATTCCTTCTGCTCCTTGTATATCAGGTTCATGTAGACGAAACAGTCCTTTACCTGCGCTTCCTGGGTACCTGTCCCTAAGTTAAGGTATTCGCGGAAATAGGGCAAAGCCTGAGAATACTTCTTCAGTTGAAACGAAGTCACCGCAGCGAAATAAAGAACTTCGGGATAGCGGTTGTCGGTTTCCAGCAACTCGCTGCGGAACACCTGCAAGCGGGGCATGTCTATGTAGGCCGAGGCAAAGTCGAGAGCCTTGGCCACCTGATGCTGCCCCGAGTAAAAGAAAGCACCGTCGAGCAAAGCAGGATACATGGTGCGCAAACGGTTCTTGGCTCCAGCCAGATACTGCCCGTTGTCCTGTGCTTCGAGCACCTTTATATAATACAGGTAGCTTTCGTACAAATAGCCATACATGGCATTCGCGTCAGAGCCTTTATCGCGTTCACTTTCAAAGAGCACAAACTGTTGGTTGGCTCTGCCCGAAGCCACTGCCGCACTTTCCTGCGCCAACAACGGCGAGCCTATCCATACAGCCAACACAAAGATAGGAAAAAGAATTCTTTTTTTCTGCATACTTTATTCTATAGCGATTAACATTCTACAGACCGTAAAACAGCACAAGGCACAGCCGACAGCCGTATGCCGGCAGCCGGGCCTTCGCTTATGTTCACTCCACAGGGAAGGCATCCATGATGAGAAACTCCACATTGATTTTGCGGAACTCCCCGCCACGTTCCTTGGCCACCTCCACATGGTATTCGTACTCGTTTTGCGTATTTCGCAGCGTGGAGACGTTTGCCTCAATGTAGTTCTTCACACCCGCTGCACGCAACAAGGCAAGCTGTTCGTTCGTAGTGATGCCCGAAGCCTTGGTGACGGTAATGTTGTCCAAGTTGCCGTCTTTGTAGTAAGGTTCGTCCACAAACTCTCCATACTGCCCGCGGTAAGCGATACGTCCCCGGATGGGGCTGGCATCTGCCGAGCCGGTTATGATGACTTTCACCTGTTTGCCCTCCGACAGATACTTGGCGAAATCGCCCTCAAAGGCTTCTTTGACAATCTTCATCAGCGACATGGCCGCGTTGGATCGTTCGATGTCATACCCTCCCGAGGGAAAATCCTCCTTGGCCGAGAATTCCTTGTTGATAACCTCGTACTGATAACCTACCTTATAATTCAGTATTCTATTGCCATCGGCATCTACACCCGGAACGACCTCCGTGCGCACGTCTATCTGCGTATTCTCGGTAATGAGTTTGTCTTGCTTCTTCTCCTCGACCACGGCCTCCTTTATTTCCTTCAACTGCACCTCCTCGCGACTGGCCAACTGCATCACTTCCAGAGGTACGAAGTTTTCGTCGGCCTCCATTGCCGTCAGTTTCGTGCGACCTATGTTGTCGTAAATGTAGACCTTGTCGGTCGTCTCGTTGCGGACCTCCACATAGGCCAGCACAAACTCGTCCTCGTCGTTCAGCGTATAGACAGCGTTCTCAAAGCTCAGGTCCGACACATCCTGGAAGTCAGATACCTCTCCTGCAGGCACTTCCAGTTCGATGGAAGGCATGGTGTTAAAACCGATATTCAGCATACTGCTCGACGCGTCGTAGTCGCCCACAAAGGGATTTTCGATGGAAATGCGGTCGCCTGCCATCTCGGTAGCCACTTCCTGAGCAAAGAGTTGTTGCTGCTTCAAACGGGTTTCGTCGTTCACACGGATGGCATACTCCTCCATCGACTCGCCCTGCATCATCTTCACCCACTCGTTCATCTTGGCATCCACCTCGGCGTTCAGCAGTTTCCCGTAGAAAGGGTTCAGCCCGTTGGCATCCCAGAACACGACAGACTCGGCACGGTTCGACAGCAGAAACACGTCGCTCGTCTGACGGTTGATGAAGAAGCCTGACTTCACCACGCCCTGTTGCCCGCCCAGTGTCTGTTCTACGGCGTGGTTCTTCAAGTTTACCACCACGATGGAGCTGTCGGCCTTCACCACTCCGATGTACTTGCCTTCGGGGTGGAACGAAGGCGAACGCAGCGGTCCTCCCAGATTGGCATAAGCCTCGGTCTCCTTCCACGTGCGGGTGTCAAAGAGGGTGAGGCGCTGGTCGTCCGTTGTCACTGCCAGCAACGAGGCATCGTTTGAGAAGGCCACGTCCACAACGTTCCCTGTCAACGACAGGCTGGTGCGCAACTTCTTCGTCTGGTAGTTCCACACGTCGACCACCCGGCCACACCCTGCCACGACAAAGTAGTTGTTGCCACTCATGGCCACCACCGATGCCGGAGCCTCGCCTTGCAGATATGCCTGAGGCTGGTACTCGCGCGTGTCATAGGCCACCAGTTCGCCAGCCGTATTGGCCACAACGAACGTGCGTGCATCGGGGCTATAGCACATGGCCACGGGATAGGGTTTCTCCGCCAGCCCCTTGCGTTTTTCCTTCAGTTCAAACAGCCGACGGTTGTAAGTCTGATTAGAGTAGATGCGGATGTTCTTCTTCTCGCGCAGCAGAGCCATAGAACTTCCCGTAGGGTTGAAAGCCAGTTGCCGGATGTTGGAAATTTCCGCGACGGGTATGTCACGCAAGGCAAAAACCCGGCCATCGGACAGATAGGCGGTACAGAACGTCGTGTTGTCGAAAGCATCTACGCGCTGTTCCACATCAATGCTTTTTCTTTCGGTGATTTGGGCCGATGCCGTGCCAAGCATCAGAAGGCCGACTGCCGACAAGGCCAACCCACGGAAGGGGCGGCCTGCAAAAATCTTTTCATTCATACGTTTTCTTCTATATTATTACTCGTTAGGTCAAAAAACGACAGACCCGGACAAAAGGGCAAGGGAAGAGCACGCTGTCACCGCCGATTCCGACGGCAAACTGCGGCTGAAGGGCATTTGACAGCCCGAACCACAAAAGAGAAACTCTCAAACCACCAGTCTTGCAGACCGATTCTTCGTCAACCTTTTCCTTTGCATTTGCTTGCCTGTTGTGTTTCGCATGTCAGTCATGGGCAAAGGTAGGAAATATTTTTTACCTGCCGGTCACGTACCTGCTTTTTTTTGCTCCAGCGCATCCCGGCGGACGACAAATGCCTCCCCGCAGGCAACCGCCCCGCCCCGAAACGACAGGCCGCCCCGCCTCTTCTCCACAACGGAAGCTACTGCCAACGGCGGAAGTTCCCACGCCGGCTCACACCTCTTTCAGCCCCATCGCCGCAGCCTGTTGCAGCATGAAGCGGCGGGCGGCTTCGTGTTCGTTGGGTATCACACCGTCCAGTATGGCATCTTTGATGGCACTCTTCAGCAGCCCTACCTGCTGGCAAGGAGGCAGGCCAAAGGTCTGCATGATTTCCTCCCCGCTCACCGGAGGCTGGAAGTTGCGTATGCGGTCGCGCTCCTCCAGGTCCTTCAGCTTACGGCGCACCAACTGAAAGTTATCCAGGAAACGCTGCTTGCGCTCCTGGCTTTTCGAGGTAATGTCGGCCTCGCACAACGTCATGAGGTCGTCGATGTCGTTGCCCGCCTCGAAGAGCAGGCGGCGCACAGCCGAGTCCGTCACCTCGTCGTCGGCTATGGCTATGGGGCGCATGTGCAGTCCCACGAGCTTCTGCACGTACTTCATCTTTTCGTTCATGGGCAGCTTCATGCGGCGGAAGATGGCAGGCACCATCTTCTCGCCCACGTAGTTGTGATTGTGGAACGTCCAGCCCGCACGTGGTTCCCAACGCTTGGTGGCAGGCTTGCCGATGTCGTGCAGCAAAGCCGCCCAGCGCAGCCACAGGCCGCCTTGCTGGCGGGCGATGTTGTCCACCACTTGCAGCGTGTGGTAGAAATTGTCCTTGTGTCCACGTCCTTGGCGCGTCTCTACGCCCTGCAAGGCCACCAGCTCGGGAAAGATGAGTTCCAGCAGTCCCGAGCGGTCGAGGTCGATGAAGCCCTTGGAGGGGATGGGCGACAGGAGTATCTTGTTCAGCTCGTCGATGATGCGCTCGCGCGAGATGATGGAAATGCGCTCACGGTTGCGGCAGAGCGACTCGAACGTCTCGTCGTCGATGTAGAAATTCAGCTGGGTGGCGAAACGGATGCAACGCATCATGCGCAGGGGGTCGTCGCTGAAGGTGACATCGGGGTCGAGCGGTGTCCTTATGACGCGTTCGCGCAGGTCATCCAGTCCGCCGAAGGGGTCGACCAGCTCGCCGTAGCGTGCGGCATTGAGGCACACGGCCAAGGCGTTGATGGTGAAGTCGCGCCGGTTCTGGTCGTCCTCCAGCGTGCCGTCCTCAACGACGGGCTTGCGCGAGTCGTGCGTGTACGACTCCTTGCGCGCGCCCACAAACTCCACCTCCAGCCCGTGCCACTTCAGCTGGGCCGTGCCGAAGTTCTTGAACACCGACACGCAGGCTCCCCGTCCCAAGCGCCGTCCCAGGGCCTGCGCCATGCCGATGCCGCTGCCCACTACCACCACGTCGATGTCCTTCGAAGGACGTTGCAGGAAGAGGTCGCGCACGTAGCCTCCCACCACGTAGCATTCCAGGCCCAGTTCGTCGGCCGTCTCGGAGATGAGGCGGAATATTTTGTCACTAAAATGCGTCTTCAGTTCGTCTGTCGTCAGCTCTATCATATCGGGATATTGAAAAGTGAATACTCTGCAAACACAAGGCGGGCGACCAACACTGTCACACGGCACCGGCCTGTGCCGACATGCCCGCCACGAGCGGCCTTTCCGGGCCGGGCGGTGCAAAGATAACTCATTTTTAAGAGCCTGTTTAAATTTTGCCCGGGTTTATTTTGAGAGTCCTTTGCGAGGATGTTTTTCCGATTCCGTGAGGAGAATGGCGGGCTATCTGACGGACGTAGTCGGAAAAAGAAACCGAAAAGGGACTCAAAAGAGACCTGACTAAATGACTTAAATGGAAAATCTAAACAGGTTCTAAGTATTTGTAAGACAAAATCCCTATTTTTGCCCGGCGGCACGCCTGTGCGGGGTCGGCTGCGGCGGTCTGACCGCCGACAGTCCCGCCCTTCCGGCCCGTGCCCGGTGCCCGGGCCGCCCACAGCCGCGACCATTAAACCCAAATCGGTCATTAGAGTCCAAAGCGATTTCGTTTTGCCGCCGTGCAGATTGGCCGCCACCTTTGCCGAAGGCGTAGCGGGCCACGCCGAGACAAAGCGGCAGACAAGATGCCGACAGCAGGACGAAAGGGCTTGGAAGACCGAAGAAAGACAACCAAGCCCCAAGTCGGTGGCCTAATGACCGATTTGGGCTAACCCCTAAACACGACACACGACATGAAACATCCCCTGCTCCTGGCCTGCCTCTGCCTGGCAATGGCCTCATGCGACAACAGCGAGAAGACCGCCGCCGGACGGCTCATCGACACCGCCTCGCGCCAAGCCCTCGCCGGCGACTACAACGGGGCAAAGGCCACGCTCGACAGCGTGAAGCTCGTCGCCCCCAAAGCCTACGACCTGCGCCACAAGGCTCTGACCCTCAAGCGCGAGTACACCCTGCTGGAACTCCAGCGCGACCAAGCCTACACCGACAGCGTGCTGCACGTCTCCCTGGCACGCCTCGACAGCCTGCGCCCGGGCTTCGCCTACGAGAAAGACACGGCCTACCAGCGCACGGGCCGCTACCTGTACCCCACGCAGACGGTGGAGCGCAACCTGGGCCGGGCCTTCCTGCGCTTCCAGACGGACGAAGAGGGGCGCATGAGCCTCACCTCCATCTACTGCGGCGCACGGCACGTCCACCACGCCGCCGTGCGCGTCATCGCCCCCGACGGCACCTATGCCCAGACGCCCCCCTCGCCCGACAGCTACGAGACATCCGTGCAAGGCACCATGATAGAGCAGGCCGACTACCGCCTGGGCGAGGACGGCAACGTGGCCGACTTCGTGCGCCAGAACCACGACAAGGACCTGAAACTGCAATTCCTGGGCGACCAGAACTTCACCACCCGCCTCAGTCCCGACGACCGCAAGGCCGCCGTCGAGGTCTACCGGCTCTCCCGGCTGCTGACGCTCATCGCCGACACGCGCCGACAGCAGGAGGAGTTGCAGACCAAGCGCAAGTTCATCGAAGAGGCCGACCGCAGACAAACCGGCGAAAAGCCTTGAGCCACCCGCCCCGGAAGAGGTGGTAAGCAACCCAACGGGAGCAGACCTCTGCCCCCGGGCAGGCACAGGTCTGCCCCCACGATGGCACACCTTTGCTCCCCGGCGGGCAGAGGTGTGCCCGCCTCGTCAGCCCAGCAAGGGCAGGCGGGCGAAGAGCGAGCGCAGGCGGATGGCCGTCCGGGGCATCGGCTCGGCCACAGTCAGCCCCACCAGCTCCTTTTCGGCGGCCACGGCAGCCACGACCTCGGCCACCTCGGCCATCTTCATGCCCCCGGGCACCACGCCTACGGCGGCCACAATCTCGGCGGGGTCGAGCACGTCCATGTCGAAGTGCACCGCCACGCGCGAGGCTCCGCACGTCCGCAGCCACTGGCGCAGGCCGTCCAGCCCCGCAGCAATGTCGGCGGGCGACAGGTGGCATATGCCGTACTGCTGCTGGCGCAGCCTTATCTCGTCGCGCTCCCAGTCGCGCAAGCCCACAAAGAGGATTTTTGACGCTTCGAAACGGGCGGGCAGGCACGACAGTATCCGCCCGTCGCCCAGCCCCATGCAGGCCGTCACGGCCATCGCATGATAGCCCGCATAGGCATCGCCCGGCAGGGTGATGTCGGGATGAGCATCAATCCACACCAGGGCCACGTCGCCCCCGTACCTGTGCAGCAGGTAGGTGAATGGCACCACGCTCACCGAGCAGTCGCCGCCCAGCGTGACGATGCGGTCGGGGGCGACCCCGCGCACGATGTCGAGCGCGGCGCGGGTTTGCAGGGCTATGGTGTCGCGGTCCAGCACGCCGTCCGTCACACGGCGGTCCGAGGCATCCATCGACACGGGCACCACGTGCGTCTCCACGTCCTTGCCGGGAGCCAGCATGGCCAGCATCTGCGCCCCCAGCGCATAACCCCGGGCCGCGTCGCGAGGGTCGTCCACCTCGGGTATCCAGCGGGCAATGTCGCCGCCCTGCCACTGAGGATATATCAATCGGATAGTTTTCTTTTCCATAACAATTGGTATTCTAAACGTTGTGTTTCGGAGGGCAAAGGTACGCAAGAGCGGCCAATGCACCAACACCGGCACGGGCCATTCCGGCAAAAGGAGCCGTCCGTTTCCCGCCCCGGCATTTTGCAGCCGCGCAAAATATTCGTACTTTTGCACCACAAAAAGCAAACTTTTGCACCACAAAAAGCAAAGAACCAGCAACACGCCTATGAGCAACATCATCCAACTAAAAGACAAACGCTTTGCCGTCTCCATTCCCGAGGCCGACATCCTGCGCCAGGTGGACCGCGTGGCGGCCGAGATAAACCGCGACCTGAAGGACAAGAACCCCTTGTTTCTGAGCGTGCTGAACGGCTCGTTCATGTTCACTGCCGACCTGATGAAGCGCATCTCCATCCCCTGCGAGATATCGTTTGTCAAGCTGGCTTCCTATCAAGGACTGGCCTCCACCGGCAAGGTGAAGGAAGTGATAGGCATCAACGAGGACCTGACGGGACGTACCATCGTCGTGGTAGAGGACATCGTGGACACCGGCCACACCATGCAACGCCTGCTCGAAAGCCTGGGCACGCGCCGTCCCAAGGAAATACACATCGCCACCCTGCTGCTGAAACCCGACAAGCTGCAAGTAGACCTCGACATCGAGTACGTGGCCATGCAAATCCCCAACGACTTCATCGTGGGCTACGGCCTGGACTACGACGGGCTGGGGCGCAACTATAAGGACATCTACACCGTAATCGATGCCGACTGAGGCTGAAACGGCCCGCCGGAACCGTCCGCCGCACACGCGCCGCCTCGGCCCGGCACAGGCCGCACCCTTCAACCCTAACATCATTCATAACCCAAAGATATGCTTAACATTGTCATTTTCGGTGCTCCCGGCTCAGGCAAGGGAACACAAAGCGAGAGAATAGTAGAGAAGTATGGCATCAACCACATCTCGACGGGAGACGTGCTGCGTGCCGAGATAAAGAACGGCACCGAACTGGGCAAGACCGCCAAAGGCTACATAGACCAAGGACAACTCATCCCCGACTCGTTGATGATAGACATCCTGGCCAGCGTGCTCGACAGCTTCAAGGACTCGAAAGGCGTCATCTTCGACGGCTTCCCACGCACCATCGCCCAGGCCGAGGCCCTGAAAAAGATGCTGGCCGAACGCGGACAGACCGTAACCCTCATGCTCGACCTGGAGGTGCCCGAGGACGAGCTGATGAAACGCCTCATCCTGCGCGGGCAACAAAGCGGCCGCGCCGACGACAACGAGGAAACCATAAAGAAACGCCTCGTGGTCTACCACAGCCAGACTGCACCCCTCATCGACTGGTACAAGCAGGAGGGGCTGCACAGCCACATCAACGGGCTTGGCGACCTGGAAAAGATTACCGCCGACATCTGCACAGCCATAGACAAGGCCGTGAAGTAACCGCACTGCAACCAACCTCTGCCGACGGCCGGAGCACCCCTGCACCGGCCGCCGACAGAAGGCCGACAACCGGCACCCACACCACGATACTCCACTAAATCTTCCTAAGACATGCCAGAATCAAACTTCGTAGACTACGTGAAAATATACTGCCGCTCGGGCAAGGGCGGGAGAGGCTCCACGCACATGCGCCGGGCCAAGTACATCCCCAACGGAGGGCCCGACGGGGGCGACGGCGGACGCGGCGGCGACATCATCCTGCGTGCCAACCGCAACTACTGGACACTGCTGCACCTGAAGTACGAACGTCACATCCTGGCCGGACATGGCGAAAGTGGGTCGAAAAACCGCAGCTTCGGCAAGGACGGCGAGGACAAGGTCATTGAGGTGCCTTGCGGCACGGTGGCCTACAACGCCGAGACGGGCGAATATCTCTGCGATGTCACCGAGCACGGCCAAGAGGTCGTCTTGCTCAAAGGGGGACGGGGCGGACTGGGAAACTGGCACTTCAAGACCGCCACGCGGCAGGCTCCGCGCTTCGCCCAGCCCGGCGAACCCATGCAAGAGATGACCATCGTGCTGGAACTGAAGCTGCTGGCCGACGTGGGACTGGTGGGCTTCCCCAACGCAGGCAAGTCCACGCTGCTCTCCACCGTGTCGGCTGCCCGTCCCAAGATAGCCAACTATCCCTTCACGACCCTTGAGCCGAACCTGGGCATCGTCTCCTACCGCGACGGCAAGTCGTTCGTCATGGCCGACATTCCCGGCATCATCGAGGGAGCCAGCCAAGGCAAGGGACTGGGCTTGCGTTTCCTGCGGCACATCGAGCGGAACTCCCTGCTGCTTTTCATGGTTCCCGCCGACAGCGACGACATAGCCCGCGAGTACGAAATCCTGCTGAACGAACTCCGCACATTCAATCCCGAGATGCTGGACAAGCAACGCGTGCTGGCCGTCACCAAAAGCGACATGCTCGACCAGGAGTTGATGGACGAGATAGAACCCTCGTTGCCCCAAGGCATTCCGCATGTGTTCATCTCGTCGGTAACCGGCCTGGGCATCAACGCGCTGAAGGACCTTCTGTGGACCGAACTGAACAAGGAAAGCAACAAGATAGAAGGAAAAATCGAAAGCATAGCCCACCGCCCCAAGGACATAGGCTTCCTGCAACAAGAGCTGAAAGAAGAGGGCGAGGACGAAGACCTGACCTACATCGACGAAGACGAAGTGGAAGACCTCGAGGACTTCGAATACGAGGAAGAAGACTGGGAAGAGGAGGACAAGCCGTGAGGGCCCCCGACCTGCTGCACTACCCCCTGATGCAAGCCTACGCGGAAGTCTGCTGCTTCAGCACTACCCGTCGGGGCGGGGTGAGCACGGGCGCCTACGCCTCGATGAACTGTACGCCCTACGTGGGCGATACCCCCGGCAACGTGGAGCGCAACCTGTCGCTCCTTGCCGACGCACTGCCCTGCCGCCCCGCCGAGTTCGTCATCCCTTGGCAGACGCACGGCTCCCGCGTGCTGGCAGTGGACGATGCCTACCTGAATGCGCCTGCCGACGTTCGGGAACAAATGCTGCAAGGCATCGACGCACTGGCGACCCGCGAGCCGGGCATCTGTCTCTGCATATCGACCGCCGACTGCATTCCCGTCCTGCTCTACGACCGTCGGCACCACGCCATAGGAGCCGCCCATGCCGGATGGAGGGGCACGGTGCAGTTCGTCGTCCTGCACACGCTGGAACGGATGCGTGCGCTCTACGGCACCGACGGGGCCGACATCGTGGCCTGCCTCGGTCCCGGCATCTCGCTACAGGCATTCGAGGTGGGCGACGAAGTGTACGAAGCCTTCCGGCTCGCCGGTTTCCCCATGCAGGACATCTCGCGCCCGAACCCTGCCACCGGGAAACGCCACATCGACCTGACCGAAGCCAACCGCCTGCAACTGCTGGACTTCGGCGTGCCCTCGCGTGCCATCGGCCTGTGCCACATCTGCACCTACACCCGCCACGAGGACTTCTTCTCGGCACGCCGACTGGGTATCCGCTCGGGGCGCACGCTCTCGGGCATCCTACTAAACAGCTAATACAAACCTACGCGACATGCCACGACATCCGGGCCATGCTGCACCAACTCTGTAAAACCCGATAACCCATGTTCAACCTCACCCTGTCCGACGACATCCGCTCGCGCTGCCCCGAGTACCGGGGAGCAGCCCTGCTGGCCACGGTCACCAACACCCCCTACTGCGAAAACCTGTGGCAGGAGATAGACCTGTTCACACAGACGCTGCGCGCCACCGACAGCACCGACAGCATCAAACGCCAACCCGCCATAGCCGCCACCCGCGAAGCCTACCGCCGCTGCGGCAAGGACCCCAGCCGCTACCGTCCCTCGGCCGAGGCCCTGCGCCGACGCCTGCTGCGCGGACTGGAGCTGTACCGCATCGACACGCTGGTGGACCTCATCAACCTCGTGTCGCTCCGCACGGGCTACTCCATAGGCGGGTTCGATGCCGACAAAATACAAGGCAACGACCTGTGCCTCGGCATCGGGCGAGCCGACGAACCCTTCGAAGGCATAGGCCGGGGACCGCTCAACATCGAGGGCCTGCCCGTCTTCCGCGATGCCATCGGAGGCATCGGCACCCCCACCAGCGACAACGAACGCACCAAGATGGACCTCGGCACACGGCGCATCCTGGCCATCATCAACGGCTACGACGGCGACACCCGCCGACTGGCCGAGGCCGCCGCGCTGACGCAGGAGCTGCTGCGCCGCCACGCCGGGTCGGACGGAGGCGAGGTGGCCTACTTCAGCTGAAACGCCCCTGCCGCCCCGGCTTGCCCTTAGTGGGACACCATCTTCAGACCCACAATGGAGGCGATGAGCGTGCCCAGGAAGAACAGACGGGCCGGGGCGGCTGGCTCGCGAAACACCAGTATGCCCAGCAGCACCGTGCCCACCGCCCCGATGCCCGTCCACACGGCGTAGCCCGTGCCGATGGGGATGGTCTGCACCGCCCGGGCCAGCAGTCCCATGCTGACCAGCACGGCCACCACAAAGCCCGCTCCCCACAAATAGAACTCCGCGCCCGACGCGCCCTTCAACTTGCCCATGCAGAAGGTGAAAGCTACTTCACACAGCCCTGCACACAACAGAATAATCCAATTCATACTTTTCTCTTTCTGTAAAACGTTTGCTACTTCCCCCCGGTTTGCCCGCCGGGCACCCGGTTCGGGCGCAAAAGTACGCAACAACTGCCGCACACTTTTTTGCATAAGGCAAAA
Organism: uncultured Bacteroides sp.; assembly: GCA_944321465.1. Classification (GTDB taxonomy): domain Bacteria; phylum Bacteroidota; class Bacteroidia; order Bacteroidales; family Bacteroidaceae; genus Bacteroides. The sequence continues at coordinate 45,795 of CALULL010000007.1, read as the reverse complement.
ACGGAACGCTCCGGCTGACAATTTGCTTTTCGCAATGGCTCAGAATCGTTTCTTTCGACCCGGCGCAAGGCTCACCGCCGATTTTTGAAGCCTGAACGGCCTTCCCGACTGACAAACAAGCCGATACACAAATCCTGACATTTCAACCAGACGGGAAAGAGCCGCCAAAAGCCACCCTACGGCCCCGCCCGGCGCGGCAGACCTGTCCGCCCGGACGGACAAACGGCAGCCCGCCACCGGGCACACCTGCGCCCCCTGCGGGGCAGACCGTCCGCCACACCCCCAGCAGACGCAAAGGCCGACCGCCGTATAGGGCGGCCCACCCCCGCCACAAGGCTTCCAGGCCATGCGGCAAAGGCCGACGGGAGTCCGCCGAAAGGCTATTTGACGAAAAACGCACGGGATGCCCGTCAGAAAAAAGCCACAGAAGGCAGCATTCTGACACCTTCCGGGCCAAATGCCCAACACCTTGCGCACCCCACCCGACGGGTACGGACGGGCGGGCGGACCATACCCACAGGCGACAAAAAAGAGGAAGGACCGACAAGCCGGAAAGAACTATTTACCCCAAATCGGCCATTAGATTCCAAAGCAATTTCGTTCTGCTGCCGCTGGGCAGCATAGCGTCCTACCTGGGCGTGACGCAGGCCAGCCTCAGCCGCATACGTGCCGAGATGGGAGGCAAACGGGGAAAGCAGCACGAAGAGACAGGCTGCACTGAGACGGACGACCCGGCGCGGCAGGACCGCCCGTCCGGCACGCGTCAGAGCGGACAACTGCCCTCGCAGTAATCGGCACTGGCACAGCCTCCGTACCCGGGGTGGCGTTGCAGCCAGCGCACGGCGTAGGAGCACGTGGCCAGCGGACGCAGCCCGGCGGAGCGGGCATAGTCGTAGGCCGCCCGGACAAGTTCCGAGGCGATGCCCCGCCCTTCGAGCGAGGGCGGCACGTAGGTGTGGCGCACGTCGAGCGCACCGTCTGTCAGGTTGTAGTCCACAAGAGCCGTCTCGCCCTCAAGCGTGACGTAGAACCGGCGGCGACCGGTGTCGTGTCGGATGTCGGTAAGCATAAGCAATAAGATTAATAAGGTACGTGCGAGGCAGACACCCCTGCCCACGGCAAGAAAAGTGCCGCCCCGACGGCTCAAATATAAGCATTCGCCGCCAAACACAGGTGCGCCCGCCCGTTTTTTTGCCCCCGGCCTGCCGCAAAACAGGGCACGGAGCCCCGGCAGACGAGGAAAAGCCGGACGGCAGGAAAGAAAATCGCGAAAAATAGATACCTTTGCGGCAAACCTAAATGCTGTGTAACGATGATAAAGATATTTCCTACGCAAAGCATCAAGCAACTCGATGCTTACACCATAGAGCACGAGCCGGTGGCCTCCATCGACCTCATGGAACGCGCGGCCCACGGGCTGGCCACCGCCATAGCCTCCCGCTGGGATGCGGCAACACCTTTTGTGGTCTTTGCCGGGCCGGGCAACAACGGCGGCGACGCGCTGGCCGTGGCCCGCCTGCTGGCACTGAAGGGCTACAGGCTGGCCGTCTATCTGTTCAACCCCAAAGACGAGCTGTCGCCCGACTGCCAGACCAACCGCGACCGCCTGCAAGAGGTGAGCGGCGTAGACTTCCACGAAGTGTCTACACAGTTTGTCCCCCCCGCCCTGACGGCACGCCACGTCGTCGTCGACGGCCTGTTTGGCAGCGGACTGAACAAGCCCCTGTCCGGCGGCTTCGCGGCGGTAGTGAACTACGTGAATGCCTCGCCCGCACGGGTGGTGGCCATCGACATCCCGTCGGGGCTGATGGGCGAAGACAACTCCTACAACGTAATGGCCAACGTGATACACGCCGACCTTACCCTGAGCCTGCAACTGCCCAAACTGGCTTTCTTCTTCGCCGAGAACGCCCCCTACGTGGGCGAGTGGCAGGTAGTGGACATCGGGCTTCACCCCGGCGGCATAGAACGCACGGCCACCGACTTCTTCTTGCTGGAAGAGGACGACGTGCGCCCGCTGCTGCGCCGCCGGGGACGCTTCGAGCACAAAGGCAACTTCGGACGGGCTTTGCTGATAGCCGGTTCGCGCGGCATGGCCGGAGCATCGGTATTGGCTGCAAGGGCTTGCCTGCGCTCGGGCGTGGGACTGCTGACGGTACACGTCCCCGTGTGCAACAACCTGGTGTTGCAGACCGCCGTGCCCGAAGCCAAGACCGAAGTCGACTTCTGCGAAGGAACCTTTGCCGAGGCTCCCGACACGGACGACTATCAGGCCGTGGCCTGCGGACCGGGACTGGGAATGGCCGAGGAGACCGAGAAGGCCGTACTCGAACTGGTGAACAGCTGCCAGACCCCGCTGGTGCTCGATGCCGACGCGCTCAACATACTCGGCGCGCACCGCAACTACCTGCGCCGCCTGCCCAAGAACGCCATCCTGACTCCCCATCCCACAGAGCTGGAGCGCATGGTGGGCAAGTGCCAGAACTCTTACGACCGGCTGATGAAAGCCCGCGAACTGGCGGAGAACGCCTCGGTCTACATCATCCTGAAGGGAGCTTACACGGCCATCGTCACGCCCGAAGGACACATTTTCTTCAACCCCACCGGCAATCCCGGCATGGCAACCGGCGGCAGCGGCGACGTGCTTACCGGCCTGCTGCTGGCCCTGCTGGCACAAGGCTACGAACCGCAGAAAGCCGCTTGGCTGGGCGTCTACGTCCACGGACAGGCCGGCGACGAGGCTGCAGCACGGCTGGGGCAGATGGCACTGACGGCAAGCGACATCGTGGATGCGCTGCCCGGAGCATGGCAGACAATGGAAAGAACCTCGACAGTCAGCGGCGGGCAGTGATGTGGAAACAGCCCTGGCGCAGCTCGTACTTCACATAGCAGCGCCGGGCCTGTCGCAAGTCGCGCAGAACCTCCGCAAGCACCATCTTCAGCGTGTCGCTGCCCACGTCCTGCAAGGGGCGGCCATCGGGGTCTTCCACCTTGCGGAAGCGTTTCCAGCTGATGTCGAAAGTCGTACCGTAGGAATGAGCCGAATTGGCCGAAGCATTGTAGTTGCTGCGGCGCAACCGCTTCACGTCGTCGCGGGTGCGCAGCACGGAGGTGACAATCACCGTGTAAGGGTTCAGTCCCTTGGAAGCAAGCGAGTCCAGGAAATTTTGTCCTATGGTGTCCACCAGGCGGGCAGCACAGGGCACAAGGTAGGGAATGGAATGGGTGAGCGAGTCGACGGCATAACGCCCGTTGGTCTGCACCAGGTCGAGACTGCCGGTCATGCCCTCGGCGGCCCGGCGGTTGGCTATGGGGGCAATGCCGATGGCCTGCGCCATGTTAAGGTGGGTCTTGTTGAGGTCGCCGAACGAACGCCGGTAGCTCACGACACCCCGGATGTTGCGCGGGTTGTTCATCTTCATCGACATGTCTTTCTCCCGGCATCCGGCCAAGGCGGAGACAAGAGCCAGCCCTCCGGCCAACCAGACGGCAGCAAGGCACAGAGAGGATTTCCGTTTTTGGTTCTGCATACTTATCGTGTAATAAAAACGCCGCAAAGATAGCCAACAGACCTATTTCGACAAGCAGGGAAAGGGCAAAGAGCGGCCAGTTCTTCCTTTTTTTCGTACATTTGCCTCCCGAACAAAAGCAAAAGACTAACGTGCAACGATACTTCATCTACTTGGCCTACGACGGGACGGCCTATCACGGCTGGCAGATACAGCCCAACGGGACGAGCATACAGGAACGGCTCATGCAGGCACTCGCCACCCTGCTGCGGCAGGAAGTGGAGGTGACGGGGGCAGGACGCACCGATGCCGGTGTGCACGCCCGGCTCATGGTGGCCCACTTCGACAGCCCCGCGCCCCTCGACACCACCCTCATGACCGACAAGCTGAACCGACTGCTCCCCCCGGACATTGCCGTCTACCGCCTGCGGCCCGTCCGCAACGACGCGCACGCCCGCTTCGATGCCACCTCGCGCACCTACCAGTATCACATCACGACGGCCAAAAACCCCTTTGCCCGCCAATACAGCTACCGCCTCTTCCGCACCCCCGACATCGGACGGATGAACGAAGCCGCCGCCACGCTGCCCCTATACACCGACTTTACCAGCTTCAGCAAGCTGCACACCGACGTGAAGACCAACAACTGCCGCATCAGCCACGCTGCCTGGACGCAGACCGCCGACCACGAATGGGTATTCACCATACGCGCCGACCGCTTCCTGCGCAACATGGTGCGGGCCATCGTCGGCACGCTGCTCGAAGTGGGGCGCGGACGCATGGACACCGAGGGCTTCCGCTGCGTCATAGAGCAACGGGACCGCTGCCAGGCAGGAACATCGGTGCCGGGCAACGCTCTGTTCCTGACCGACATCACCTATCCCGAGTCCCTGTTTCTCGACCGCCCGGACGACTCCGCACCCTGACGGCCCGCAATGCACCCCACGTAAAAAGAACTTAAAAAGCGACACCGCAGGCCGACGCGGGACAGCAATTGGAATGTTCTTCCTATCTTTGACACCACAAGCCCGCACGTCGCACAACGATGACGGGCAACCACCAACCGACAACAACCTGACGAACAATGAGAAAACTACTCTTACTGCTGAGCCTATGCGCCCTGGGCACCCACGGACTGAAGGCACAAAAGGCACAAGACTACTTCATCCACATGCCCGACTCCATCTGCCCCCTGCTGACGGCTGTCAACCGCGCCGACTTCATCGACTTTATGGACAGCCGCATGAAGGCCGAGGTCACCAACCGGCTGGGAGGCAAGTCGCAGATGACCGAACGTGCCGACGACTACCTGCGCATACAACTCACCCCGCAAAACTCCTGGCAACTGAAACTGCTGCCCATGCCCGACGGCACCCGCGTGCTGTGTGCCGTCAGCACGGCCAGCGCACCCGCCGCCGACAGCCACCTGCGCTTCTACACCACCGACTGGACCGAACTGCCCACGGACAGCCTGCTGCCCGGACAGCCCGGCATAGACGACTTCCTGACGGCTCCCCCCGACAGCGACCTGACGTACGCCTACCGCGACGCACGCCGACAAGCCGACATCCGCTTCCTGAAAGCCGACCTGAAGGCCGGGAGCGACACCCTCTACTACAGCCTCGACACCCCCGCCTACATGTCGACCGAGGCCGCCCGGACGCTGCGCCCCTACGTGCGCCCCGTACTGCCCTACGTGTGGCATGCAGGACGCTTCGCCCGCCCCTGAGGGCGCACCGCTCCACATAAACCCCAATCGGTCATCAGACCGCCCGATGAGTATAGAACTATCTCTCTCAGGCTTTCCAAGCCCTTTCATCCTGCCACCGGCATCTTGTTTGCCGCTACACCTTCGATAAAGGCGACTGCCAATCTGCACGGCAGCAGAACGAAATCGCTTTGGACTCTAATGACCGATTTGGGATAAAGACAACGGGAGGGAGCAGGCACACGCCCGTCCCTCCCGGCAAATAAAAAAGGGGATGAACCTTGTTACCGGTTCATCCCCCTCTTTTTTACCATTAATCAGATGCCAACTGACTGTAAAGGTCTTTACTTTGCAGCCTCTTCCGTTGCGGCAGTAGCCGTGCTGTCGGCTGCAGTGCTATCGGCAGCGGCGGCAGCAGCAGCCTGCTGAGCCTCTACGTTCTTCAGAGAGTCGGCGATACGGATGGAATCCTGTCTTGCCTGCTCGGCATCGGCAGCCTTGTTGCCACAAGAAGCGAACGAAATAGCCACCATAGCAGCGGCCATCAAAACCAATTTCTTCATTTTCTTTTTGCTTTTTAACGTAATACAATTTATTAGCCTTTTACAGCGTGGCAAAGGTAAGGACTTTTTTGCATACGTTGTTCTCCCACTCTGCGTTTTTTTCACCTCGCCCTGCATTTTCCCGCCCTCAGCGCACGTCAGCACCCCACATCATCTTGCTGCGCAGGGTGCCGAAAGGCACGTGTCCGGCACGCTTCACCACCTTCACCGTGTGGGAAGCCCGGCGGATGAGCAGCGACATGCCCTCGGGACACGACTCACTGCAACCGTCGATGGACACCAGGAAGTTACCACTGCGGCTCTCCACTTCAAGACGCACCTCCCAGTCGTCGCATATCACAATGGGGCGCATGTTCAGACTGTGGGGGGCTACGGCGGTAATGGCCATCGTGTGACAGTAGGGCACTACAACGGGACCGCCCACGCTCAGCGAGTAGGCCGTGGACCCGGTGGGGGTAGCAACAATGAGTCCGTCGGCCTGGTAGGTGGCCAGCGGCGCACCATTGATGTAGGCATGGATAGTAATCATCGACGAGCTGTCGTGCTTCAGCACCGCTATCTCGTTGAGGGCATAAGGACGGCGCATCAGTTGCGGGCAGTCGCACTGCAACTGCAGCACGCTGCGCTCCTCCACCCGGTAGTTGCCCGCGTAAATCTCTCCGATGGTGGACTCCATCTCACCGGGCGACACATCGGCCAGAAAGCCCAACCGCCCCGTATTGATGCCCAGCATGGGAATGCCCTTGCGCCCCAGGCAGGCCGCCGCCTTAAGAAAGGTGCCGTCGCCGCCCACACTCAGCACCATGTCGGCCTGACAGTCATCGCCGTCGAACAGCTCCACCGGCGGCAGGGGCAGTTTCATGTCGACGGTGAGGAAGTGATGGAACTCGCGCTCTACGCACAGCTCGGCCCCGCGCTGTGCCAGCAACTGGAACAGCTCGGCGGCATGGGACGACTTACGGGCCTGGTAGGTATTTCCAAATATGGCAAACTTCATACGCATACAGGTGTATCAATGTCTTTGTGGTTACCGGCGGCAAAGATAAGCAATCTTGCCGGGTTCGGGTGGCAAGGGCGGGGTTTTAGTTGACGAGGATTTAGTTGACAAGGTATGGATCAGGATGCGCCACACGTGTAGGGGCGACCCTTGCGGTCGCCCGCACATTGGTTCGATGGACGTTGCTGGTTGTGCGGGCGGGGGCAAGCCCCGCACCTACGACGAATGGGGCGTTCGGGTAACCCCGTGGATATACGCCCCGATGTGCGGGGCGGAACCAGCAAGCATAAATATTTACAATCTGGAGGGTCGTCCACCTTAGTCCCGGACTAAGGGCACATTAGTGTCGGACTAATGCCCCATTAGTGCCGGACTAATGTCGCATTAGTGCCGGACTAATCAACCGTTAATCCGGCACCGTTCCAACTTCCTATACTACAAGGAGATACGAGAGAGGGCACTACAACAACCTTTTCTTTGAAAAAGACTTACAAAAACTGCGCTAAAAGCCCCTTTGCAGACCCCTGCGGAGCCGACATGTACCGCAGGGGCGACCAAACGACCCTACACGGACGGCATACCCCGGGACAACCGACGCAACATCCATTGGCGGCGTTTTCGTAGGGGCGGGGCTTGCCCCCGCCCGCACATTCAACAACACACATCGAACCAATGGGCGGGCGACCACAAGGGTCGCCCCTACACGGACACCGCCAGCCGCACGCACATCGGGGCGTATATCCATGCCATGCGAACTGCCCCCGAGGACGTGGGGGCGGCGAAGCCGTCCAACCATGCTTAGCCTCGGGTGAACGAAGTGAACCCGAGGTTTTATGCAACCACACACAATCGGCCCCGAAGGGGTCGAATGGCACGGGGAGGGGGGCGACGCGGTGTGACATTGGACCCCTGAAACGGGGCCCGGGAATGGTAATGGCGGTATGTCTATCCTGGGGTTCGCTGCGTTCACCCCAGGCTAAGCATAGTTCGACCCCTGCGGGGCCGACAGGTACCGCAAGGGTCGAATGCCACAGGCGGGGGCCAAACGACCCATGCGCGTAGGGGCGGGGCTTGCCCCCCGCCCGCACATTCAACAACACACATCGAACCAATGGGCGGGCGACCACAAGGGTCGCCCCTACGACGGGGTGTGCCCTACCCCATACCTCATCAACTCGTCAACTAAAACCTCGTCAACTAATCCCTAACCCCCTCGTCACTCGCACATCACCTTGCCCGTCTGCTCGCCCGCGTCGCCGGACACACGCACGACGTAGACGCCCGTGGCGGGCAGTGGTGTGCGGAAGGACAGGCCGGAGGCCGACTGGCTCAGCAGCAGACTGCCACGGGCATCGTAGATACGGATGCGCTCGCCGCCCGAGAGGCCGTCCACCACGAGGGTGTTGCCGTCCTGCACGTAGATGCGGCAGGCCGCACCGTCGGTGGCCGCGCGGGAGACGAAGCTCAGCGTGAAGCGCGAGTCGTCCGTACCGCCCTCGGCGGTCTGGAAGGTGTAGGCACCTGCAAGCAGGTCGGTGCTGCGGCCCGTGCGGGCATCGGTCAGCACCACGGCCTCGTAGTCAGCTGCCGCGTCGCAGTCCTCGGGGATGCCTATCGTGTAGCTGCCGCCCCGGCCCACGCGGAAGCCCACTGCCAACGTGCCTTCGCGGCTGACGGCGGAGAGCAGCGAGTAGCGGCCCGCACCGCGCACGGCGTAGAGCTGGGGCACCTCCCCGTCGGCAGCCATCCACTTCACGCCGTCGGCCATCGGGTCGAAGTCGGTCACGGCCTCATCGGCCTCCACGGCGTTCACCTGCAGGCGGTCGGCCCCGTCGGTGAGTCCGCGGGTGGCGGCATCGGTCGAGGCGAGGTAGAGCGCGAGGGAGCGTGTGGGGGCGTACGCCTCACCGGTTTTCCCTTGGGGCAGGCTTACGCCAAACGTCTCGCGCTCGCCCAGCGTGGCCGTCTGGGTGAAGACGGCATCGCCGGAGGGGATGTAGCCCAGCACAATTCGACCGCCTTCGTCGTAGGTCTTCACCGTCGTGTATCCGCCATCCTCGTAGCCATAGAGCATCCGCCCGTAGGCCATCTCGTTGTAGTTCATGGCGCAGAGATAGGGCGAGCCGAAGAGGTTCCAGCTCATGTTCTCCTTGTGGGTGAAACGGTGGCCTGTCCCTGCATTGTCAGGCGACCAAGAGTCGTTGTAGTTGTACTTCATCAACGACACGCTCTTGGCGTTGCCGCCCTCGGTGTAGCTGTCGCCGTAGAAGCGGACAGTAGCTCCCTCCGTGCCCTCCAGCAGCCAGCCCTCGGGGTAGTCGGTGTGGGCATCGACGGTCGTCGTCTTCTCCCAGGCCGAGTTTTCGTCCTCGGTGGCCACAAAGTCGTAGGCCGCACGGGCCTCACCGTTGTAGCGGTAGAGCGTTACGGCGTTCTCGGACTCGGTACTCGTCACCCGGAAAGGCATTACGGCCATGTCGTGCCCCTCACCGTCCAGCGTGCGCTCCACGGCGAAGTTTGTCAGGCCCACGGCGTTGCCGTTGCCGCGCAGTCCGGCGTGGTGCTCCAGCAGGAGGAAGCCGGGGTTGAAGGGCGTAGCGGCGGTGTATCGGCTCGTCTCAATGGGCAACTCGGCCTCCTCACGGACGTAGACCACGGACTGCCCGTGGGGGTAGTCGTCGTCAGTCACTGTGCCGTCGTCGGCCATGCCCGGCGTGATGTTCCACGTCTCGAAGCAGCCGTTGTCCACGGTGGAGCGGATGCGGCGGTTACCGGCGATGTCGCGGCTGTGGCCGACCATCTCCGTATAGGTAGAAATGTCCGTCAGGTCGCCACCGTCTATATCCTCCGTGTCCGTCTCCCTGAGCTGGTAGTTCCAGTAGTCCGCAGTCACGTAGGGATTGAGGTCGTCTTCTGTCAGGCCTTGGCGATTGTTACCCAAGTTGCCTGCATCGACCACGCTGCCGGTCATAGTCACGTTCACAGCCTTCACGCCGCCGTTGACACCGCCCAGCACCAGCGTATTGTAGAGGATGCCGCCGTCGCTGCCCGTGCTGCCTACATTATCCTTGACAACGGAGGTCGACAGACAGCCGCTGTCGAGCGTCACCATGCCGCCCACCTCGAAGCCGTCCACCACGGCTTCGGCTCCAACCGTCAGGCCGGAGAGCGTGGAGCGGTCGGTGCGTTCCAGCAGGCCGACGCGCTGGTTCAACAGGTCGGTGACGAGGTTGTTCACGTCGGCTTCCGTATAGGTAGAGGTCTCGCGGTTCATGCCGCCATACACCTTCACGCCCGGCAGGGAGATGTTGAGGGAGGTGCCGTCTACGTTGTAGTCCACAAACACGTAGGCGTTCGTCGTGTGGTTGTTGTACCACAGGCTGCCCAAGTCCACCGCGCCCTGCAAGTCGTCGGTGGCGTTCGTCCAGCTGGTGCCGTCGCCGTTGCTGTTCAGCACACCCTCGCGCACGTAGATGACTTGCTGCAAGGGAGCCTCGTATTCGTAGGCGCCGATGTCGATGCTACTGTCTACGAAGCGGAGGTTGCTGGCCAGGTCTACATCGTTTTCCGGGTCTACCCCTACCTCTCTTTCATAATGAGCGTTGTCACCCTGGTTCAGCAGCTTCACGCTGGGGCGTATGCGGTAGTCGCGCAGTTCCTTGTTCTCGTTGAGTGGGTCTACAAAATTCGGGCCTTTCTGCAGGTCGTCGTTCACAGCACTGCCAAGAAGGGCGTTTCCGCTCTCTTCTGGCATGTTCCGACTGCCATTTCGCCACGACACGGAGTTGTACACCGCCGGACTTCCTGTCATGTCCGTACCGTTGTTGGCAAAGGTGGTGTTCACCAGCGTAGTGGTACCGGTGCTCTGCAGGCCCGTGTCGGTCTGGTCGGCAAAGAGGGTGTTGTAGATGAGGACGGAGCCTGCGTTCGCGTCCGTTCCCATCCACAGGCCCGTCTCGTTCAGGCGGAAGGCGGAGTTCTTCACCGTCAGTTTGCCGTCGCTCCCGGTGCTGGCGTTGATGCCCCGGCCATCGCCGCTGTGGTCTTTATTAATAAAGGTGAAGCCTTCTATCGTCACCGTCTTGCCGTTGGTGGAGACGGACAGCAGCTGACTGGTCGTACCGTTGGCCGCCGGGTCGTTGCGCACCACGGTCTGTTGGCTGAAGTCCTGCTCCTCGCCTACGCCGGTACATGCCCCCCGGAGGGTCAGAGACGAGCTAAGACTCTGGCTATCGTCCATATCCAGGACATAGGCCGAGCCTGCCGACAGACGGGGCCACGAGTAGTCGCCGTCGCGCACGTAGATGGTTCTCGCACCATAGTTGTCCGTCGGGTTGGCTGCTCCCACGATGGCTCCGCGCAAGTCGTCGGTGGCATTGAGCCAGCTGTTGCCTGCCCCCGTTCCCCGCGAGATGGTGTCCACGTAGATGGCCGTCATGGTGGAGAAGTTGCTCACGTACTGGTACTCGTACACGCCGATGTCGATGGGCCGACACAGTTCCTCGTTGTTCTTGCCGCGCGGGCCGGAGTAGCGGGCGTAGTCTCCATACATGTAGGCCTCCGAGGGGGTCTCTGCGGTAAACCACGCAAAGTAGGCACCGTTAGTTATATTATCCGTATGCCCTTGCTCTCCATCCGGCGCATTCGCGGTGTGATCCGTTCCGCTGCCTGCGTCCGTCACCACCGAGATGGCCGTAGGGTTCCACAGGTTGGTAGCATCGTTGCCGTCCGCTCCTGCCTGGGTGGCTGGGCGGGCGAAGCGCGGGCCGTTGGTGCCCATGTTGTCCGTGTCGAGCAGGATGTTGTTGTCGGTGTTCCCTTCGGTGAACTTACCGCCATAGTCCACGTCGCTGGCCGAGTAGGAGACATCAAACCAGTCGGCTATGCTCGTATTTTCGTCGTAGGTCTTGCCCTCGTTGCCCCAGATGAGCGTGTTCACCAACCGGCTCTTGTCGTTGTTCGAGATGATTACCGGGTTGGCCACGTCGGCGCGGTTCTTCACGAAGGTGTTGTTCATCAAGTCTATCCACGGGTCGCTTGCCGTGGTGCCTCCGGCCAGGTTGGTGCCTATTGCGCCGCCCTCGCCTGCCGTCTCGTTGTTGGCCCACAGCGTGTTGACGGCACGCAGGTTGACCACGGTGCCGATACCGGCCACATAGACCGCGCCGCCCCGGCTGTCCAAGTCGGGGTGACTCGTGTCGGCGTTCTCCACCGCGCTGTTCCCGGCCAGGATGCAGCCCGAGAGGTTGAGGTCGGCATCGCGCACGTAGATGCCGCCGCCGCGCACGGCCACGTTGTCCAGCACGCGGCACCGCTGCAGCGTGTAGTTCACGCCCTGGCTGTAGATGCCGCCGCCGCGTCCCTGTTCGTCGTCCGCAACGATAGTCGAGAGGCAGTTGTCCGTCTGGCCGTACATCACCGTCAGGCCGTCGAGCAGCACGTCTCCCTCGCCGTCGTTGCTGTACACCACGTGGTAGGCGTTCTGCTCCGTGGCCGAGGCGTTGATTTGTCCCGACAGGATGGTCTGCTGAGCCAGTTCCCACGGCTCACGGATGTTGTTCTGGTTGAAGTCGGAGAACTCGCGGCCTGCGAGGATGTCGTCTATCTGTCCATCAGGAGTCAGACTTATCGTAGTGCCGTCTTGCGTTTCAATTTCATCTATTCCTGTCGAGTAGTACTCCGTCCCGCTGAACCCACCGTAGATGCTTACCCCCTGCGGCACGACGAAGGAGTAGAGGCGCTGGTCGTGTGCTACGCCTGGAGCAGCCTCGTCGCCCTCGCGTTCGTAGGTCGGTTTGTAAGTACCGCCCGCCACGAGTATCTCAAACTTTGTATTTTCATAGCGTACGTCCTCACGCATGTCACGTATGTAGCCTAATGCGTCCTCCAACGTGGCAAACGAAGTGTAGAACGAGCGGCCCAGGTAGCGGAGCATGTCCTCGTCCTCGGGCAGAGTGATGTTCCTGCCCTGAGAGACGAAGAGGCGGGTAAACAGATCCTGGGGCAGCACGCCGCCCTCGTAGGCAAAGGCACCGGCATCGAGCCGCTCGGCCCCGTTGTTCGACTGATTGCGGGCAATGCCCTGCATGTCGTGCTCCGCCACGTCCAGTTCACGAACAAGAGCCTCTTGGTAATCGTTCCTCACGCCGTGCTTTATCAAGGCCGAGTAGTCCTTCAGGCGGCGCAGGTCGTCGGCGAAGTAGAGAGCCTCGTCGCTCTCCATCGAAGCGTTCTCAAAGTCGGAGGGCATCTCGCGGGTCTCCACGAAGCAGTCGTTGAAGGGGTAGTACGCTGTGCCTGTGCCGAACACCGCGCTCCACACCGTGTCCTCGAAGCGCGTGCCCACCACGCCGCTGACGTTCTTCTCCTGCGGAGCCGTGTTGCCCCACACCACACAGTTCACCGCCATCAGCGCACCGTCCTCCAGATAGATGCCGCCGCCCGTGGTGGCTGTGTTGTCGGCCACGGTACACGACACGAGGTGCGCCCGCGTCGCCTCCGTCACGCCCACGCCGTCCGCATCCGCTTTGGCCGCATAGATGCCTCCGCCCGTGGTGGCCGTGTTGCCCAGCACTGCCGTGCCGCTCACCACTCCGCCGGGCAGTACGTACAGGCCGCCGCCCTCCGTAGCCTCGCAGCCCGTCACCACGCAGTTCCGCACGTGCGCCCCGGCGGGGACAATGGCTCCGCCGCCGCGCGTGGCGGGATTGCCCGTGCCGGACATGGAGGTAGCCGAGCCGTCGGTGAGCCACAGGCCGTCGATGACGGCGGGCTTGTCGGACAACGCGCCCGTACCCGGCCATTCGCCGAAGGTCACGGTGTGATAGCCCGTCACGTTCTGCGTGATGGTGGAGCCTTGCGTAGGCACGGCTTCGGCACTGAGGAAGGTCCGATAGGTCATGGCGTTTCGCTCACTCTCGCTAAATGTCTCCGTGTATCCGCCCATCAGCGTGACACCCGCCGGGACGACGTAGGTGTAGCTCTGCGGATTGTCCAGGTCGGCCAGCGTATTGGCGTGGTAGGCAAAGATAGGACTTCCGTCCGAATCCAACCCGTATCCGGCCACCTTAACGATAAACGAATTGCCAGTTTCCACAGCCTGCCTCCCCGCAGCCGTCAGTATCTGTTGCAACTTGTCGGCACAGGCGGCATTCTCGGGACTATAGCCGCTCCGGGTACCATCCCCGGGCCAAGAGACGTAGTAGGTGTTGTTCGCGTCGTGGAGGATGTTAGTTTCGTTCTCGCTCTCATACGCTCCCACGTCTACCCGGCAGTCTTTTATGCGGTTGGTGAAATCCACATCGGTAGAAGGCAAGTCATAGTCCTCTGTACCGTTATTCAAGCACCAAGTGGTAGAGTTCAGGCGGTAATTGTTTGTGCTTTGGGCGTTATCACCGGCGGCGAAAGGCGAATTATCCGCTGTTGCTTCTACACCATTAAGGATATGTGAATCTTCAAACCTATTACGAATGTTTGATGATAAGGAACTTGAAGACTGCACAAAACAGTTTTCCCCACCATTAAACTTGGTTACATCTACAAAGCCAAGAGCAGCGTTTGCATTTCCATATAATAAACAGTTATAAAGATGAAGAGAGGAGGTTCCATAATCCTCACCCGTATATTGATGTAGTCCGCCTGTATTATTATTCGCAGAATTGTTATATACTATTGTGTTATTAAAGAAAGTAGCATCTTCAATAAATACTCCTCCACCATTATGCAGCGAATAATTATTTGCAACAAGTAAGTTATAACCTGTCCCCACTATCATATACATGCCTCCACCATAAGACTCCGCACCTCCATTTCCGCTACAGCTATTATTCAGAACAAAACAGTTTATCACATAGCTATTCGCTCCGTCGCAATAGATGCCTCCTCCACGATTGCGCCCGTCTTGCGTTTTATTCTCCCAGCCTACTGTACGACTGTAAGATTCACTTTCATTATAATTCAACGTGACAACAGAATTCCTCAATGTTACACCACGGAACATACGTACTCCTGCCCCACCATCACGATTGGCCTTATAGTCCTTATAATATCCATGACGTATAGTAAATCCATCCCAAGAAGCACCTGTATATTCTACATAATTGTTGTCAGTTATACCACTTCCAGAGTTGGGATAACGATACGTATTAGTAAATCTAGTCTCATCAAGATAAAACTCTCTCCCACTCAAAGCGGCCTCTCTTAATTCCCATTGAATAGGTGCACGCGTAGGCAAGCAAACGTCAGGTTGAAAAAGTACAGGCTTTCGATAGACCTCATCAGAAACGTTCCCCCACGCATCTGTTTCGCTCGGAACATTGCCATTCCAACTCAACATCGGTCTCTCGGACACTTGAATGATTGTCTCATAATCTGCAATCTCCAATGCCATATTCGCTTCTGATTTGGGTATATATTGGGAAAGTAACGCTTTACGATCATCCATATTGGGAGTACCATCGGGGAAAGCTCCATATACATCCACTTTATCACGAATAACAAAGCCTTTCCAGTCCGTATAAACACCCCTTCCTACCCATACTTCCATATTCACGTTTCCATCATTCCAGGAATTAGTTGCCCTTTGCGAAGCCTTCTCTACCGCATATTGCAAACCACTTACATATCGTTCGTCACGATTGTTCTCTATTGTAAGGTATCTTCCACTTACCCAATCAGGATTTGCCTGTGTAAATAAACGGCTCGCATTGGAAGTCTCCCCATAAGGACAAGACCGCCAATCATAAAAGCCTGCATACCGACTATCCGTAGTCTCCACATCCTCCAGACGCGCGTCTTCAGCATCTTCCACAGTCGTATCATATACGCTATTTCCCGCTATCGCATTCTCCCACGACGAGCCGTCCATACGTCCTGCACCTTGTTCAGTAACATAGATGACAGTCCCCGCCCTCGGCAGTTCCGCCTCATACGCCCCCAGGTCGGGCACGCCGCCCAGGTCGCGCTCATTGCCCATGATGTCGCGGTCCACGTCGCTGACGGTCTGGCCCTTGTTGATGAGGTACTGTGCCGAAGCCGCCGAGCTGGTGAGCGGGCGGAACACCGAGTAGCCGCCCAGATAAGTGTCGAAGCCCAAGGTGGCACCCTGCCTGTTCGTCGGGTTGGAGAAGTTGGCGGCACCCTCCGCCCCCATCGTGGCAAGGCTGGATGCGTCGCCACTGTTTCCGGCAGCAAACGAGGTGCCGCCCATGTCCTGTGGTGCCGCGCCCTCGTTATTCACCACCGTGACGTGCGTCAGGGTCACGCCGCCCTGGCAGTCTATCACAGGATTGCCCGTGTCGGTGTTCGTGTTGTTGTTCACCACGCAGTTCTCCATCGTCAGCTGTGCGCCCGCCGGGGCATAGACCGCCGCGCCCGTCACCGCCGTGTTGTTCTCCAGGATGCAGTCGCGCAGAGTGAGGTTGGCATTGCCCAGCATCAGTACGCCCGCGCCCTGTTGCAGGGTGGCCGTGCCCGCCGCGTAGCCGCCGACGATGTGGAAGCCGTCCAGCGTGGCCTGTGCGCCCGCCTCGACGGTGACGACGTGGTACAGGCCGTCCTCCAGACTGGTGCCGCCGTAGTTGCCGTTGAGCTGCGTACGGTGGTTCAGGGGGTCGCGCTCCGCCGTCGTGCCGTCGTCCGTGCGGTAGTAGCCGCCGCGCAGGGTGAGGGGCTTGCCGCCCGGCATGGCCTTGATGCTCACCGTGGCCGTCTTGTGGTCCTCGTTGGCATAGGCGTAGCGAGGCCAGAGGTCGCCCTCGAGGACGCGGACTTCAAAAGCTGTTATACTGCTTATTGGTACAGTCACTTGTCCTAAGACTCCATTTTCTTCATAATATCCAGTCATCGTGTCCGTCAAGCCCGCATAATAGGAAATGGCCTCGTCCAGCGACCGATAAGCCTTTTCCCACGACGAGCCGTCGTGTTCAGGCTCGGTGCAGTCGGCATCAATGAAGATTATGGAACGGTAGCCACTACCATCCTGATCCAGCAGCGGCACTATCTGGGTGCCCTCCACGTGGTGTGCCCCCATGGCGGGCTTCTGGGCGAAGAGGTCGCCCGCCAGGTCTATCTCGGGTGCCAGCACCACCTCGCGGGGCAGCTGACCCAGCGGCATACCGCGCGCCCAGAGGCTGCTGCCCTCGACGGGCTGCCAGTAGTAGGCGGGCAGGCCGTCGCTCCAGCCCGACTGCACGCCGAAGCCGTCCTCCAGGTCGAAGCCCGCTGCAGGTTCGGAGAAGCCGGGGCTGACGGTGCCGTCGGCGGGGGCCGCGTTGTTGTCGGAGAGCGCGAGGGTCTCCTGCTGCAGGATGTCGTTCCAGACGGCGTTGTTCACGCCCGAGATGGCGTTGTACATGAAGCGCACGGTGGCGTTCGAGGGGTTGCGGGCATACATAGGGATGTTGGCCGCCGACGACGGGTCGGTGCCCATGCGGTTGTTCCAGACGACGTTGTTGACGGCCAGCGCGTACTCGTCCACGTAGAGGCCGCCCGTCTGCGAGGCGTTGGGGTCGGTGGCATCGGTGGCGGTGACGCACTGGTTGGCCACGATGGTGTTCTGCGTCAGCACGCCGCCCTGCGAGCAGTAGACGGCACCGTTGCCCGTAGCCGTGTTGTTGGCCACCACGCAGGTGGACAGCACGAGGTACTCCGGGTGGTCGTCCTCGCCCGCCGGGGTGTCGTCGGTGTTGGCCAGGTAGACCGCCGCGCCGTTGCGGGCCGAGTTGTTGGCCAGCATGGAGCGGTGCACCAGGCCGCGGTTGTCCACGTAGACGGCACCGCCCGCGCCGTCGGCATTGTTGTTGCTGAGCAGGCAGCCCTGCACGCGGCCCTGGCGCAGGTAGACACCGCCGCCGTCGGCGGTGGCATAGTTCTGGGTGACGGTGCAGCCGCTGAGGTAAGCGTTGGCCCCGTCCATGTAGACACCCGCCCCGCAGTCGGTGACGAAGCCCTCGGACATGCCCGTTCCGCCCTGGGCGTAGCCGCCGCGTATGGTCACGCCGTCCAGCGTGGTGACGTGGGCAAAGGCCGCGTCCTCGCCGGGCAAGGGGGCGAACCACACGACGTGGCGCGAGTCGCTCGTCAGCGTCCAGCGGTTGTTCTCCCACAGCAGGTTGGCAGGGTCGTAGTAGGCGGCTTGCAGGATGGTCTTGTTCGTGTAGTCCCAGGGCATCGTGCCGCGTTGCCGCTCGCCCTTCGTGTCCTCCGTGGTGCCCGCAAAGCCGCCGTAGACGCTGATGCCGTCCCTCATGCGGAACGAGGCCGAGTAGCCGGTGCCGGGGATGAGCTGTTCCAGAGGCTCGTAAGTGCCTGCGGCCACCCACACCTCGCCCGCCAGCCCTTGCGGGTTCTGCTCGGCCAGCTGGTCTATCATGGCTTGCAGGTCGCCCGAGGCCGTCGCCCACGACGTGCCGTCGCCCGTGCCGCCGGGCCGGACGTAGCGTATGCGGCTCGCGTCGACGGGCTGGAACTCGAAGGCGCCGATGTCGATGCTCGCGCCCGCCTGGCGGGGATTGCCGTTGAGGTCGGTGGGATAAGAGGCGGAAAGGCCGTTCCGCTCGTAGGCCTCATCATCGCCCTTGTCCACCAGGGCGGTGCCCTCCAGGGGCTTCCAGGTGTAGAGGGGATAGAGCGAGGAGGCGATGTCGTAGGTGCGGTCGAAGCCCGTGTGCACCGAGGGGGCGTCGAAGAAGGGGCCGTCCTCGGCACGGTTCTTGTCACTGAGGTAGATGTTGCCCGCGTCGGCCTCGCCGGGCGTTGCCTCGGGGTAGGCGGAGTTCTGGAACGCGGGGGGGGTGCCAGCGGTCGTGGTGAGCAGCGAGTTGCCCCACACCACGGTGTTGGCCACGGGCACGCCTGCGCCGTCGATGCCCGAGCCGGTGTTGCGCGTCACGGTGCTGTTCACCACCGCGCGGGTGAAGTCCGTCGCCGTGCCACCCTCGGGGAAGAGGATGCCGCCGTTGACGTTGTTGAACACGGCACAGTCCACCACCATGCCCGCACCCGCCAGCGCGATGGCCCCTCCGGCGTTGGTGGCCGTGGCGCGCTGTCCGGCGGCGTTGTTGAAGAAGCCGCACAGGGCCACGTAGTTGTCCGCGCCCGTCACGCTGCCGTCCACGTACAGGGCACCGCCCCGGGTGGCGGCGTAGTTCTCGATGAAGAAGCAACGCTCTATGCTGTAACCGCCGCCCTGCGCGTTGTCGCCGGTGACGAGGATGCCGCCGCCTTGTCCGGCTGCATCTGTGCCCGTGGCGTTGCCCCGGCCTATGGTGAAGCCGTCCACCACGGTGCGTGTGCCGTTGACGTTCGCGCCCGACTGCGGGTTGAGGTTGAGCGTCAGCACGTGGGTGGCGTTGTCTGTGCGCCCGTTCTCGCCCCCGGGGAAGATAAGCCCGTCGTTGTCCGGCGTGTCATTGCGACCGATGTCGCCCGTCAGCACCGTGCGGTAGGCAAAGCGGTAGGCCTTGCCGTCCACCACGGCACGCAGGTCCGCAGAGGTCTCGTAGCCCGCGAAGCCGCCGTAGAGGCTCACGCCGCTGGACAGGGTGAAGCCCGCCTGCGTGGGCACCACGTAGACACTGTCCGGCGAGGTGGAGGCATAACCCTTCACCCACACCTCGGTGCCTGCGGTGGCGCGCCCGAGGGCATCGGCAAGCGTCGTGGTGTTCTGCCACGACGTGCCTGCGTCGGTTGCCTCGGCGTTACCTTCCAGCGACACGTATATCCTGCCGTTCGTCGTCTGGCCCCATGCGCCTCCCGCCGTAGCAAGGAGACAGGCAAGACTTAGCAATATCTTCTTCATCGTCTTCATATATATCTTCTTCTATATGTTTTCATGTGTGTTACGGGGGCCTCCGAATGCCCGGGGGCCCCGAAAGGGTCCAACCATGCTTAGCCCCGGGTGAACGAAGCGAACCCGGGGGCTCATGCGACCCCTCCTTTGGCATCGGCCCCGTCCAAGGGGTCGAACAGCACAAGGCCGAGAGACCTGGGTGCCATTGGACCCCTGCGGGGCCCGGGCTGGAGGAGGGGCCTCTCCATCCGGGGGTTCGCTTCGTTCACCCCCGGCTAAGCATGGTTCGACCCCCTTCAGGGGCCGTCATGGCCTGCGGGCATCCGGGTGTCACCACGGGTGGTGGTGGCTCGCACGGAGACCGCACGTCCTGCGGTGGTTCGTGTGTCACCACCGACGGTGGCTCGCACGGGCGAGGCCGCAGGTCCTCGTATCTCGTCAATTCGTCTCCTATCCCTATGGGTCCTCCGAGGACCGGGGGCCCCGAAGGGGTCCAACCATGCTTAGCCCCGGGTGAACGAAGCGAACCCGGGGGTTCATGCGACCCCTCCTTTGGCATCGGCCCCGTCCAAGGGGTCGAATAGCACAAGGCCGAGAGACCTGGGTGCCATTGGACCCCTGCGGGGCCCGGGCTGGAGGAGGGACCTCTCCATCCGGGGGTTCGCTTCGTTCACCCCCGGCTAAGCATGGTTCGACCCCCTTCAGGGGCCGTCATGGCCTGCGGGCATCCGGGTGTCACCACGGGTGGTGGTGGCTCGCACGGAGACCGCACGTCCTGCGGTGGTTCGTGTGTCACCACCGACGGTGGCTCGCACGGGCGAGGCCGCAGGTCCTCGTATCTCGTCAATTCGTCTCCTATCCCTATGGGTCCTCCGAGGACCGGGGGCCCCGAAGGGGTCCAACCATGCTTAGCCCCGGGTGAACGAAGCGAACCCGGGGGTTCATGCGACCCCTCCTTTGGCATCGGCCCCGTCCAAGGGGTCGAATAGCACAAGGCCGAGAGACCTGGGTGCCATTGGACCCCTGCGGGGCCCGGGCTGGAGGAGGGACCTCTCCATCCGGGGGTTCGCTTCGCTCACCCCCGGCTAAGCATGGTTCGACCCCCTTCAGGGGCCGTCATGGCCTGCGGGCATCCGGGTGTCACCACGGGCGGTGGTGGTTCGCACGGAGACCGCACGTCCTGCGGTGGTTCGTGTGTCACCACCGACGGTGGCTCGCACGGAGACCGCACGTCCTGCGGTGGTTCGCACGGGCGAGGCCGCAGGTCCTCGTATCTCGTTCCTCGTCAACTTGCGGGCTAACCCTCCTTGCCAACCAACCTCTCCCCCCTTCAGGGCACAGGTTCGCCCCCGTGGGGGCAGAGGCCTGTCCGCCGGGGCGCAAAGGTGTGCCCCCGAGGGACGTATTCAGTCGTCGAAATCCACCGTGATGCTGCCCTGCCCCGACAGGCCGCTGATGGTGGCGTTCACCTTGTACCACGTGGCCTGCTGCAAAGAGGTTCCCAAATTCAGGGTGTAATCCCTTGCCTGCGTGCCACCGTCGTCGGCGGTTGCCCGTATGTGGAAGTCTACGAACGGCCGACTCACCCCGTCGGGGAAGACGTAGTGGTAGGCACGGCCGTTGCGCTGGCTTATCTCGCTGGTGTTGGTAAAGGTCTTGGTGCCGGTGAGGGCTGTCGCACCCTGCCCGGCCAGCGAGGGGAAGAGGCGGCCTGAACCTTCCCCGGTAACGTTGCCGCTATTGCTTCCGCGGAAGGTGACATCCGTCACCCGCACCTCGGAGAGCCCGGCCCAGTAGCTGTCCGATGCCTCCCACTGCATGTCCACCTTTGCCGCCAGGCGGTAGAGGGTCATGCGGGGCAGCTCGGCACCCACTTCGGAGACCTCGGCAATGTCTATCGTGCCCGGCAGGGTGCTCCACGGATTGCTGGGCACGTCCTCGCCCTGATAGAACCCTGTGGCCACGCTGACGAACTTGGCGGTACTGTCCCCAGCGTAGCTGTTGGGGATGGTGAGGCTCCGCACAGCGGCAAGCGTCGTGCATTCGCGGATGTCGGTCTCCAGCGCATCGCCAACGCCGGAGCTATAAGTGATGCCGTAGACCTCGGCCTTGCCTTCGGTGCGCGAGAAGCGCAACGACAGCCGGCGCGCATCGGAGCCTTCCGCCACGAGCGGCAGTTCGTTGAACGCCTCCTGCGTGAGGATGGTGCAATAGACCTCCCCCGGGTCGCCCATGAAGGCCACGAGCACGGCCAGGCGGTCCCAGTCGGCCCCCTCGGGCACGGCATCGCCCGGGTCGCCGATGGCGGCGCGGGTGCCGACCTGCGTGGCGGGCACGCTGACGACGAGCTCCAGCACGCGCCCCTCGCCTGCGTCGGGCAGGGGCGTGAGGCCGTCCTTGGTGCATGCGCACAGGGCCAGGACGGCGGCCAGCGTCAGGGTCCACACCGGGCGGGGGGCTGTCAGCAGGGTTCGTATCGTGTCTGTCAGTTTCATATACCTATTATACATATACATATACGTTCATATCCGTTGTTCGTCGTGTGTCCGGGCGAGGACATTCCCTCCTGTGTGCCATTGGACCCCTGCGGGGCCCGGGACCGGGAGAGGTGCCTCTCCATCCGGGGGTTCGCTTCGTTCACCCCCCTTGGCTATATCTCCACGTCGTGATCGCCGCCCGGCTTCCAGTCGAGCGTGACGCTGACACCCACCTCGCTGCTGACGGCAGTGGCCTGGCCCTGGTCGTCGAGCACCACCTTGAGCACCACCATGTGCCCGGCCAGCAGCGGACGGGCCACGTGGAGCGTGTTGCGCGTCAGCTCGCCGTCGGGCTGGCGCACGTAGAGGTCCATCTCCCAGATGCACGCCGGGTCGTCCTCCGAGCAGGCGCGGGTGCGCAGCGCGGCGGCCTCCACGGCCGTGGCCGCCGAGGGGAAACAGGCGGCGTGGCAGGCCGTCAGGCCGGCGGCGGTGCTGAGGTCGGCGCGCACCACGTGGGGCGCGTGGTAGGCATAGGTGCTGTCGGCCAGGGCAAACGACGTGGCCACGCCGCGCACGTAGGCGGCGGCCACGGTGCAGCCGCTCTGGGCGGGGTCGGCCACGAGCACGGTGGCCGCGTTCTGCATGTAGAGGGGCACGAAGAAGGTCTGCGCCGGGGTCATGGACTCCACGTGCAGGCGTTCGTTGCCCACGAAGTAGGCCGCGCGGTGGCCGTCCACGGTGTCGGGCTCGCTCTCTCCGGCGTGGGCCATGCGCGCCTCGGCCAGTGTGCCGTCCAGCGTGTAGGCCATGCTGCGGTCTGCCGCGTCGGTGAAGGCCACGGCCAGGTGGGCGTAGTCGCCGGGGCGCAGGTAGAAGGTGAACGAGGCGTCGCGCCCCGTCATGTCGGCCTCGGCCCCGTCGGTGAGGCTGCCCTCGGCCCCCTGGTAGAAGGCGGCGGAGAGGTGCTCGCCGTCGGTGGCCAGCACGCCGTCCAGCTCCTGCTCCAGGCGGACGCGCAGCTGCGTCTCGGCGGGCGTGGCCAGCTCGGCGCGCAGGGTGCTGAGCAGCGGCTCGTCGAAGCTGACGCGGTAGAGCATGGTGTAGTCCACGCCGCAGTCCGACAGGTCCTCGTTGATGCAGCCCGTCGGCGCGAGGGCCAGCAGGGCGGCCAGCCCCCCTATGTAGATAGTCTTCTTCATCATCACTGTGTGTGTTGTGTGTATGTCGTCGTTGTGAGCGGCAGTCCGGCCAAGGGCTGCCGCCCTGTGTGGTCGCCCCCTCGCGCGGCGCGGGTTTCTCCAGGAGGCTGGAGAAGCTCGCTCCAGGAAGCTGGAGAAACGTGCTCCAGGAGGCTGGAGAAGCGTGCGCCGCGAGGCGGGCGGGAGTCGCGCCGCGAAAGGGGCGGGCGGTTATTGGATTTCTACATCATCGACCAGACCCTTCTCCCATTTGAGGTCGACGCTCAGAGCCAGCTCGAGCTGCGGCTCGCGCAGGTCGGGGATGCAGTTGTAGGCACTGGCCAGCGAAGAGATGCTGACACGGGCCGTCGTCTTGTGGTCTTGCCAGAACACCTTGGTGGCACGCTCGCCAGAATCGTCATCCGGGTCGGTGCTCAGCTGTCCGATGAGATAGAACGTACCACCGGCGGGCACGATGCCATCCACTCCGGCGAAGGCCGTCCCGGAAGTGTTCTTCAGCTCAAGAGCGAAGCGCACGGTCTCAGCATCTTCACCCTGCTCGCCAGCCGTCTCCAAGGCCAGTGTGTAGACGGGCTGGATGGAGGCGAACTCTTCGTAACCCTTCACGGCGGCACTGTTTGCCGTAGTGCTATTGCCTTGATAGAGGTCGTTGTCGTAGATGGTGTAAGAGGTTGCTTGCGCTGCGGTCGTCGTGTTGAACTTCCAGTCTACCTGCTTCTGGTCGCCAATGAGCAAGCCGGTGAAGGGGAAGCCATCTGTGGGAACAGGCACGGGCGCACCGTCGCGGTCGTTCACCGTGCCCGTGCCACCGCCGTTGTTGAAGCGGGCCTTCAGCTCAAGCTGGGCCACGGCGTACTGTATGGGGTCCACGAGGGCCACGCTGCGGGTAGTAGCATCTACTGCGCTTCCGGCAGAGGCGTAGATGTTGCCAATGACATCCTCCCAGTTGGTGTAGCTATCTGCACCAGTCAGCGTATTGCCATCCGTGCTGTGAGCCGTGGCATCGGCCTTGATCTCGGTGTTCACCGTGTAGTAGAGGGCAGCAGGGTGAACGTAGTTGGCATAAGCAGTCTGCTGGAGCACGTTGCTGCCGGTGCTGGATGGATTGGCATAGCCGAAGGTGCCCGACGAGCACGTAAGCTGCATGGAGCCGTCGGGCAGGCCGAAGTCGCCGCTCGGGAACTCGGCATAAGCAGCAAGGGCACCGGCAGGGTTGAAGCTCAATGTCTCGGACCCAGTGTCCCAAGAGAAACCAGCGGAGGTGATGGCGGACTGGATGGCTGCTCTCAAGGCTTCCCTTTGTTCTTCTTCTACAGGACTTCCATGTGCAATTTCGGCGCTACCCACTGACTTATACAAGTCTTGCAGGGCGGCGAGGATGCTGGCGGCAGAACCGGCCTTCAGTTTGACAAACTCGTTGTAGTAGTCTTGCAAAGCAGGCGAAGCGGCACCCACGTTTGCCCATGTTAAGTCTGATACCTGGGCAGCAGCAATCGTAGTCAGCGCACCGGCAAGGGCATTCTGAGCAGCCGTCAAATCCGTCAGCTGCGTGGCACTGTTGTAGATGGCCTGCGGAGTGAAGGTTATGCCGGACACGTTGCTGCCGGTGATGGGCATGTTGGCAGTCGTGTTGTAGGAGGGAATGAGGGCACCGTTGTCGCGCTCCTGGCTGTCCAGTGCCTTGCCGTAGAGCAGGAAGTTGGTGGTACCTACCGGTATCTCAACATCGGTGTACACCTTGTAGTTGCCGTGGTCGGTCTGCAAGTCGCTCGCCCCAATCCTGTCCAAAGGAATGGCATTGCCCAGCAAGGGAGCATCTGCACCTACGCCGTCAGTAGGCGTTTCGATGTCGAACGGCAACAGGATGATGTCCTGCATGCCACGGAACAAGGGCGTCTCCTGTCCCTGCACGATGTCCTGTCCCAGACGGGTAGAGGGCGTGCCTCCGGCGTAGGGCACGTTGATGGCAAACTGCGTCTTCACCACCTCCCCGCTCTGTGCGGGACCGTTGTCTATCAGTTCGTCGTCGTTGGAGCAAGACGAGAAGCTGACTACGCCAGCCAGCATGGCAGCCATGCAGTAGGCGTACTTTTTACAAAAGAACTGTCTCATAAAACAAATAATAATTAAAGGTTATATAATAAAAAAGTATCTGTCCTAACCAAGAAAGAGGAAATACGGAGAAAGGGGAGAAAACCAGAAGGACACGCGGCACACGCATCGGGAATGCCCTCACAGGACCTGCGGTCCCGAAGGGGTCGAACCATGCTTAGCCGGGGGTAAACGTAGTGAACCCCCGGAGAGAAACACCTACATACGGGCCCCGAAGGGGTCCAATAGCACACAGGAAACAACCGCGAAGGGCTGGGGTGAGGCGGACAATGCCCCTTCCCGCTTACGGGACATTTCCCATGCAGGAAGGTGCCGCAAAACCACTCCTATTTTTCCGTATTTCCCAACATGTCAAAGATCGACTTATTCTTGATAGCTCAAATAGCTTTCATCCAATATCTGCTCACCTCCCCGCCTTTGCCAGCTTCTCGAGGTTCTGGCGCGCGCCCTCGTCGCCGGTTGCGGCGGCGCGGCGCAGGCAGTCGATGCCCTCGTCCTTCTGGCCGCTCATGTAGAGGGCCACGCCAAGGGTGTTGAGGCAGCGGGGGTCGTGGCGCACGGGGGCGAGCACCTCGACGGCCTCGCTGTAGCGGCGGTCGGCGACGAGGGCCACGGCGCGGTTGATGACGGGGGCCACGCGGTCGGGCACCACCTGGTAGCACACGCAGATGTAGCCCGAGTTGCGCTGGTCGACCAGGGCCGACTGCTTCAGCCAGCGGAAGGCGCGCCCGCCGCTGAGGCGGCGTATGAGCGTCTCGCGGTAGTTCACGTCGCGGGTCTCGTCGATGATGCGCAGCAGCTCGTCGCGGTCGGGCAGCTCCTGGGGCGAAGCCTGCTCGACGGCATAGCGCAGGTCGGCCCACGCCTCGCCGCCGTTCTGCACGTCGTAGATGTCGTCGGGGAAGTCCACCCGGCTGTCGATGTAGTCGCGCAGGGCCTCGGCACGCCTGCGGCCCAGCATCTCGTTGAAGCCCACCGAGCCTTCGGGCGAAGCCTGTCCGACGATGAGCACGCGGGTGACGTGGGAGGCCGTGTCGGCCTTGACGCGGCGCAGCACGTCGACGATGCGGTCGAGCGTGGGGCGGTTGTCGCGGAAGTCCTCGCGCAGGTCGTATTTGTTGATGGGGAAGTAGACGAACAGGGCACCCTGGCGCAGGCGCAGCGGCTGCGAGGGGTCGTAGGGCGGACAGTCGGCCGTAAGGATGGTCTCGGTGCGCGCCAGCTCCTCGGCCACGCTGAGGCGCGGCTCGACGACGGGCACCAAGGGGACAAACGGCTCGACGTAGCGCGTGCCTCCCAGCGGGGCGGGCGGCAGCGCGTCCACCGTGCAGCAGCCCTCGCGCTCGCGCAGCAGGGTCAGGCTGAGGGGGGCACGCAGCATCCACGGCTCGACGGCCAAGGCGGTGTCGACCTGCACCACGTCGTCCACGCCGTGCACCACAGGACGCGGCGCACCGGCCAGACGGGCCGCACGGTCGTTGTACTTCTTGTTGCGCCGCCCGGCAAACTCGATGGGCGGCAGGAGCAGCGTGTCGCCCTCATCACTGCTCAGGCAGGGGGTGACAAACAGGCGGTAGTCGCTGCCCACGCGGGCATCGTCGCCAGTGCGCACGGGGAAGCTCAGCAGCAGTTGCGTGCTGTCCTTCCAGGCAATGCGGGCCGTGTCGGCCACCGCACGGGCCGACGACGGGCAGGCCAGCAGCAGCGCGATGGCCACCGCCGCCCCGCCCAGACACCCCGGCACAGCGGAGCGGCCCACGCGGCTGCATACAGCATATACGAACTTCATAAGCATCTCTATTTCGTTTCTCGTTCTCGTTTCTCCGACTCTCATCTCTCCGCCCTCCACTTATTTCAACACATATACCAGCGAAATGGCCGCCCGCGTGGGCATCAGCAGGTGCTTGTTCTGCGTCCCCTTGTAGGCACCGCACGTGGGACACTCGTAGTACTTGTAGCGCGTGAAGCCGTAGCCTATGCCCACGGCGGCCTCCAGGCTGAAGCGCGTGGTGAGCATCCAGTGGTAGCCATACACGAAGCCCGCCCCCACCAGGTCGCCCTGGTAGCGGTTCTGCTCCAGCCCCGACCACACCCCGAAGGGAAGGTCGACGTTGCCGGCGTTGTAGTGCGTGTAAAGGAGGTGGCCGCCGATGAAGTGCCCCGAGAAGGGCGCACACAACCAGTAGCGGTACTCGGGCTGCACCCACAGGTGCTTCCACTTGCGATTGTCGCCGAACGTCCACGGATTGTACGACAGAGCCAGCGCGACCGTAGACTTCTTGCCCACGCGCACCTCGGGCTCGAGGTTGAACGAGGCCGTAGCCCACTTCACGACATCTGTCTTCAGTGCAAACCGCTGGGCGTACCCTTCTGTCGCCGCCAAGACGGAAAAAAAGAATAAAAGGAATGCAATACGTTTCATAAAATACTACCCTATGTGTTGTTATCGGCAGACCGCCCGCAAGCGCGCAAGCAGCCGCCACCCCGACAGACTCACGCCTGACGGCAAGGCAGTATTTCCCGATTACCCACGTGCAAGGAAACTAAAGAAACACGACTCTCTAACGTTCAGAAACAGCACAAATCCACTCTCCTCCATTCGCGAGAAGCCCTCATTCCTAAGACCATACGAAATCCCCGCAAATCAATAACGGGGAACTACTACCCTATGCTTTTCTAAATTCTTGCCAAAATAAAAGAGATTTATCTACAGAGGCAAATTTCACCCCCCCGTTAACCTTAATTAACAGAAAGATGAAAGAAGGGGCACACCGACAAGGCGCAGGCAACCGAGCCGCCCTGTCGTCTACACTACAAACCTCAATCGGCCATTAAACCCAAATCGGTCATTAGAGTCCAAAGCGATTTCGTTCTGCCGCCGTGCAGATTGTCCGCCACCTTTGCCGAAGGCGTAGCGGGCTACGCCGAGACAAAGCGGCAGACAAGATGCCGACGGAAAAACGAAAGGGCTTGGAAAGCCGTAGAAAGACTGTCAAGCACACGGCAAGACGGTCTAATGACCGATTTGGGACTGGGGATAAAAAAA
Organism: uncultured Bacteroides sp.; assembly: GCA_944321465.1. Lineage (GTDB taxonomy): Bacteria > Bacteroidota > Bacteroidia > Bacteroidales > Bacteroidaceae > Bacteroides. The sequence goes on along the minus strand of CALULL010000007.1, from coordinate 17,391 downwards.
AGACGGAGCAGAATGGCTCTGCCCCGTCTTCTCTATAGTTAACGGAAACTCCGCTACGTCTTAGCGTATCAGCACAATGTCTGAATAAGCAAACATCAAGCTACCTGTCGATTCGCCGTCTTCGTTGTAAATCAGGCCGGCAAGGGCACCCGTTTCCGGGTCGTCATACGTCGTACTGAACAGCAGGGTCTTCAGGTCGTCGCTCCACGAGCCAGTGACGTTTCCGCCTTCGCCCTGGTACATTACCGTTTTGCCGGTCGCCGGATCCTCAGCCAGGTAGATACGTCCGAAGCGGACGCTGGCCAGCCCCCACTCGGGCATCCCGAAGTCAAGGTCCGAAGCTACATCCACGTTGGGGTCGACAACAATTTCAAGCCCTGCGGGGTTGACGATGTAGTTCATATCGAAGGTTAAGGGCGCGCCTTGAACGGTCAGCGTGCAAGTGTAGCGCGTCAGGTCCGTATCTTCAGGATGCTGTGCCAGCGTGAAGGCCATGGTTTCCTGCGGTCTGGAAGCATACAAGATGTTGCTGCCGACAAACGTCCAGCTACCAAGGAGCTGTTCGTAAGGGTCGGGGACTTCCTCAATGTTCACCTGGCAGCGGGAAGTGCCGATGGTGGCACCCTGTGCGTCGGTGATGACCAGTGCATAGGAGCGTCCCGGCTCCATCACACGCGTGTTGCACGTGGCGTAGATTTCCACATCGACAGTCTCGACACCGGCGGGGAAACGGAGGTTTCCCGAAGTCATGATAATCGTCTCGTCCGGTGTCACCGAGTTACCCTGAACATCCTGCAGCTCCACCCGGGCGTTGATAAGCCCCGTGTGGTCGCCCGTTATGTTGACGGGGATGAGAAGCGCGTTGTCGGTCTCTTTCACGGTAATCTGGTCGGAAGCGAAACCCACCGTAGCGTTGCCACCGTTTATGCTCTCTTCGTCATCGCTGCAGGCCATGAACGAGAGGGGCAGCAGGAACATAGCTAAATACTTTATATACTTCATAGTCATTCTTTTTCTAATAGGTTATAGAATAGCATCTGTCTGTTAATAATTAGGGTTCTGCTGGCCAGCCAACTGCGGGTTGGACTCCATCTCGTCAGCCGGGATAGGCCATGTGTAGCGGTAGTCGCCAGCCTGATAGGTAACGCCCACGCTCGTAGGAGCCAGAATGCTCTCCAGCTCAGGATTGTCGGGATACGAACCGGTACGTGTGAAGCCCAGCCCCCAACGGCGCAGGTCGCTCATGCGGAAGCCCTCGGCCACCAGTTCCTTGCGGCGCTCGTTGCGGATGGCGGTCCTCAACTCGGACTCCGAGTTGAACGTCACGTCCGTATAGTTCTGGATGCGTGCGCGGCGCAGGTCGTTCAGATAGGTTGCGGCAAGGCCTTGCGGGTTGTGGTTCAGTTCGAGGTCGGCCTCGGCGGCAATGAGATACATCTCGGCGGTACGGAAAGGCTTAGCCATGTTCAGACCGGCCTGACGCTGCGTGGGGTCAACCTCCAAGTCCATGTTGCCCGGATACTTGCCACCCATGAACACGGCACGATAGTTGCGGCCCATCACCGGGATTTGTCCCGTAAAGAACCAAGCCGTATAGCGGATGTCGTTACGCGTGTCGTAAAGGTTGATCAGGTCGTTGACGGGGATGTAGTTGGCAGAATTGTTTATGGTGTAGAACTGCAAACCCGTTCCGCTGATGCCGCCCGTCTCAGTAGAACTCATGAACAGACGCATCAGCACTTCGGTACCTTCGTCGTTGTCCCACATCGTAATGTAACGGTTGTAGGCAGTCAACGGATAGATCTGGCTGTCGATTACCTCCTTAGCCCTGTTGAAAGCCGTCGGGTAGTCGCCCTTGAGCAGAGCCACACGAGCCTGCATGGCCTTCACCACGTAGGAAGAAACGTAGTAAGAGTTGGGAGCCACCAGCTCGGCCACGTCTTTGGCACCTGTTGCCTCGTAGGCCACGAGTGCATCGTAGGCTTCCTGCAGGTCTTTCTCTATCTGCGTGAAGGTCTGGTTCAGGGTGCTACGGCCAGGATACGTGGAGTTATCGCCTGTGGGGTTGAAGTCGAGACGCAAGGGGACACCCAGAGCTTCGGTGTCGCCATTCTGCTCCGTGTAGGGTTGGCAGAAGTGGTCTACCAGCCACCAGTAGGCATAGGCACGCATGAATTTCAGTTCGCCCACGTAGCGGTTGTACAGTGCCATGTCGGTCTCCTCGATGGCGTTCTCGTCGAGCAGGCGTTGTGCCTCGATGAGGTCGTAGTTCACACCCGTGATGATGTAGTACATGTTCTGCCAGCACACGTTCACGTCGCTGTTGGACGAAAGGAGAGAACCGGCCGACAATTCTCCGTAAACATTACCGTTGGTCGACACGCCGACGAAGTCGTCCATCTGGATTTCCGAACCCAGCAGGTTGCCGGATGTCGTGATGATACGCATGTTGCGGTATGCGCCGTTGCGCAGTGCCTCCAAGTCGTCGATGCTCTGCACAGAGCCATCGCTGGGCAACTGGCCAATCGGCTCCAAATTCATGTCACAGGAACCCAACAGGGCACCGGCTGCAAATAAAGTCAAGAATATTTTTTTCATTGTCTTAGTTTCGATTAAATGTTTAGAATGTTACTTCAGCACCAAAGATAAACTGTTTCGTGTTGGGGTAAGCAAAACGTACCAGGTTGGCATCGGGTTCGGGGTCGTAGCCGGTGAACTGAGTAACGGTCCACAGGTTGCGGCCGGTGAAGAACACCGTCACGTTCTGCATGTGCGAACGTTCCATCCAGCGTTGGGGCAGGGAGTACTGCACGCGCAGGTTCTTCAAGCGCAGGAACGAAGCGTTCTCGATCAGGTGGTCGTCGAACTGGATAACCTCGCCCACCTTGGGGATGTCGGTCACCTGTCCCGGCTCGGTCCAGATGTTCAGCATGTTGGTCGTCTGGTTGATGGAGAGACCCTGTGCGCTGTTCTCGATGAAGAAGTTATCGTTGGACACCATGTACTTCTTGGCAGCCCAAGCGAAGTCGGCGCTGACGGTGAGTCCTTTCCAGCTCAACGCCGTTCCGAAACCACCGGTCCAGGGAGCGTAGCGGTCCTTGCCCAGCAGCACGGCATCGCGCTCCTGGTTGAAGGTCTTGGTGAGGTTACCGTCCTTGTCGTACCACATCTGGCGACCGTCACGGGGGTCAACGCCAGCACGGCGCACGGCATAGAGTTCGCCTATGGAGTGGCCTACCTGGAAGCTGGTGTAAGCATCGCCCAACGTGTAGACATCGCGACCGTTGAACAGCTCGGTCAGTTCGTTGTGGTTGTAGTTGAAGTTGGCCCTGAAGGTCCACAAGAAGTCCTTGCGTTGCAGCAGGTCGGCCGAGAACTCAACATCCACACCGACGTTGTTCATGGCACCGATGTTGCCGATACCTGCCGTGTAGCCCGTAGTGGCCGAATAGGGGATAGTCATCAACATGTCGGTCGTGCGCTTGTGGTAGAAGTCGGCACCCAGGCTGAAGCGGTTGAAGAAGCGACCGTAGACACCCACGTTGGCCTGAGCCGTCTTTTCCCACGTCAGTTCCTCGTTACCGGGGTTGCTGCCCAGCAACAGCGAGTTGCCACCATTGTACATACCACCCGAGGGCGACAGCGTGCTGAAGTAGGCATAGGCACCCACGCTGGAGTTACCCGTCGTACCGTAGCTGACCTTCAGCGAAAGGTCGGTCAGCCAGTTGACATCCTGGAGGAAGTTCTCGCGCTTCAGGTTCCACATGGCACCCAGCGAATAGAAGTTGGACCAGCGGTGGCCCGGAGCGAAGTTCGAGCTGCCGTCGCGGCGGTAGGATGCATCGAAGAAGTACTTCTCGTCGTAGTTGTAGCTACCCGTGAAGAAAATGGAGTTGAAAGCCTGCTCGGCAATGGAATGCGAAAGGCCCGAAGAGATATCGACGTTCGTACCCGAGGTGAGCAGCATCAGACGTCTGTCGCTCTGTCCGCTGGAAGATACACCAAAACCGTTGGACTTCGAGTAGATGGACTCTTCACCGGCCAGCACCGTCACGTAGTGGTCGTCGATGTTGAACTTGTACTCGGCCGTGTGCGTATAGGTGAACGAATAATAGCGGCTGAACGACTCGGAACGTGAACCGGTATCGGACGGCATAATAGTCTGGCCCGTCATGGGGTTCACCAAGGCATCGCTGGGCAGGTACGTAGCCGACACGCCGTAGTCGTAGGCATCGACAGCCTGCTGTGCACGGAGCGTAAGACCCTTGATGGGGGTAATCTCCTCGTAGAGGTTGAGGTTGGCCGTCACGTTGCGGCGCCATACCTCACGCGTGCTGTTCACATAGGGGATGGTTGCAAAGCCGCTATAAGCCAAGCTGGTAGCCTCTTCGCCCCAGACAATCTGGCCGTTCTCTATCGTGTAGAAGCGGGGAGAGTCGTAAGGCAGGGCAGCACGGGCATAGAACGAGGGGTTGTAGATGTAGAGGTTATCCGTAGCGTTGTTCTCGTTGTTCTGCTCGTACTTCGTGTAACCGAGGTTGGAGCTCAAGCCCACCTTGAACCAGTCGTTGACGCGTGTCTCGAAGTTGAAGCGGATGGTTTCACGACGCATACCACTCTGGTCGATAACACCTTCCTGGCTGTGGTGGTTCAGCGAGAGGTAGTAGGACGTATGGTCCGAGCCGCCGCGCACGCTGGCATCAATCGTATAGGTGGGGGCGCTTCCGTCAAATATCTCGTCGCGCCAGTTGGTGCTGATGCCGTAGTTGTTCACCAAGTCGCGGACACCCTGATTGACGGGAGATCCGATGAGGTCGCGGAACTGGATGTACTGCTGCGAGTTCATCATCTCCACGCGGTCCTTCACAATGCTGGAGAAACCGAACTGGCCGCGAATGGTCACCGTAGCCTTCTCGTTGAGCTTACCTTTCTTGGAGGTAATCACAATGACACCGGCAGCGGCACGCGAACCGTAGATGGCCGTGGAGGTGGCATCCTTCAGCACCGTGATGTTCTGGATGTCGCTGGGGTTCAGCGTGGAGAACACGGTAGAAGAAATGGGGGCACCGTCCAGAATGTAGAGAGGCTCGGTGCTCGCGTTGATAGAGCCGATACCACGCAGACGGACAGAAGCCTCGGCCGAGGGGTCACCGGAGTTGGACAACACGGACAGACCCGAAACGGCACCGGACAGAGCGTCGGTGAAGCTGGCCGTAGGAGCCTTCTCCATCTTCTCACCGCCCACAGTGCTGATAGAGCCTACCACCGAACCAATCTTCTTGGCCGAGCCGTAGCCAACGACAATGACTTCCTCCAATTGCTCGGTGTCGTCGTGCAGACGAACCTCAACATAGGGACGAATGGACACTTCCTGCGTCAACATACCAATGTAGGAGACGACAAGCGTCTTGGCAGAAGCGGGCACATTGGTCAAGGTGAACTTACCGTCAATGTCCGTTACAGCACCTAAGTTGGTGTCCTTAACCCGAACGGCCGCGCCGATAATCGGCTCGCCCTCGCTGGCATGCACTACCACACCTGTGACGGTCTGCGTCTGGGCAGTAGCGAAACCTATCCCCAAAAAGAGGAAGGCCAGAAACAACATCAAATTTCTTTTCATAAATTCTCTCTTAAAGTTTAACTTTACACTAATTGTTTTTTACTCTAACGAAATGCAAATATATTAATAAAAACAAAACCATCAACGGTGAAGCCGAAAAAAACGACTTTTTGTGTCATATTGTTACAAAAGTATTGCCAGAATATGTTCTACAACATTTTTCTTTAAATTGCCCCCTTCTTACTCCCCCCTGTTGCTGTCACATTGCAAAAAGGGGAGAAGGCCTAAAGCGTTCCTGCAAGGACATTTTTTAAGATAAAAACGTTAAGCCGAAGAAATTGTTAAGAATTCCCCTTCGTGCCCTGTCTCCTGCCCTGCCCTTCAGCCTCCAATCGTCCCTACCACAGCCCCAAGACCTCCTTACCGGGCATTCCTGTGCCCGGTGGCAGGCAGAGGTGTGCCCGACGGGGAGCAGAGGTGTGCGGGGAAGAGGGGAGAGGAAGGGTGACATCGCATGTGTAGGGGCGACCCTTGCGGTCGCCCGGATTGACAGGACAAGACAAACAAGGTTTCGGGCGGGGCAAGCCCCGTCCCTACAGGGAACGGGTATTTGATGCGTGTACCTGCGCGATGCATTTCCCGAGTACGAACGAGCATCTATGGCATCGGCCCCGTTTCAGGGGTCGAATGGCACAAGGCGGCGTGTTCCGTTCCGGTTTGCTATTGGACCCCTTCGGGGCCCGGGTGAATGTAGATGGTTCTATCCGGGGGTTCACTGCGTTCACCCCCGGCTAAGCATAGTTCGACCCCTTCGGGGCCGCAGGTCCTGCGGTGTTCGTGCCCCGGTGCGTGTGGTGTTTGTCGCGCGTCCTGCGAGGTCCGTGCCCCGGTGCGTGTGGCGTTTGCCGCGCGGCCTGCGGTGCCCGTGCATGGTTCGTGTGCCCCCGTGATTAGTCCCCCGAGGACGAGGGGCCCCGAAGGGGGTCCAACCATGCTTAGCCCCGGGTGAACGAAGCGAACCCGGGGCTTCATGGCCCCCCTCGTTGTATCGACCCCGTTTCAGGGGTCGAATGGCGCAAGGCGGCGTGTTCCGCTCCATTTTGCTATTGGACCCCTTCGGGGCCCGGGTGAATGTAGGTGGTTCTATCCGGGGGTTCACTGCGTTCACCCCCGGCTAAGCATGGTTCGACCCCTTCGGGGCCGCAGGTCCTGTGAGGGCATTCCCGGTGCGTGTGGTGTTTGACCGTGTACTCTGCGAGGTTCGTGCCCCGTGCGTGGTTCGTGTATCCTCCGTCTCCGCGTGGCTTGTTCCCCAAGGACGAGGGGCCCCGAAGGGGTCCAACCATGCTTAGCCCCGGGTGAACGAAGCGAACCCGGGGGATTATGCGGCCTCTCCATAGCATCGGCCCCGTTTCAGGGGTCGAATGGCACGAGGCGGCGTGTTCCGTTCCAGTTTGCTATTGGACCCCTTCGGGGCCCGGGTGAATGTAGATGGTTCTATCCGGGGGGGCACTGCGTTCACCCCCGGCTAAGCATAGTTCGACCCCTTCGGGGCCGCAGGTCCTGCGAGGTTCGTGCTCCGGTGCGTGTGGCGTTTGCCGCAGGTCCTGTGAGGGCATTCCCGGTGCGTGTGGCGTTTGCCCGCGCGTCCTGCGGTGTCCGTGCATGGCTCGTGTGCCCCGTGGTGTGTCCCCCGAGGACGGGGGGCCCCGAAGGGGTCCAACCATGCTTAGCCCCGGGTGAACGAAGCGAACCCGGGGGATTATGCGGCCTCTCCATAGCATCGGCCCCGTTTCAGGGGTCGAATGGCACAAGGCGGCGCACCACGGTTCCTGTATGCTATTGGACCACTTTGGGGCCCGGAACAGGTAGTTGCCTCTATTCGGGGGTACGGCGTAGGGGCGGGGCTTGCCCCTGCCCTCAATTTAGGCGACCGCAAGAGTTACCCCTACACATGCAATCTCCCCCGCCCTTGTCAACCCGTCAACTACTCCCATATAAAATGTACAGGCGGGTGCGTACCTAATTAATATATATATATGCGTGTTGCAGCGTTTGGTATTCCTCCAGCTCGCCAATCTGTACTTCCCAGGAGGCTTCGCGGCTGGAGCTTACTGCCTCGACGGGAAGGAAGTGGGCGAAGCGGCCTTTGAACCCAAATCGGTCATTAGACCACCGACTTGGGGTTTGGTTGTCTTTCTTCGGTTTTCCAAGCCCTTTCGTTCTGCTGTCGGCATCTTGTCTGCCGCTTTGTCTCGGCGTAGCCCGCTACGCCTTCGGCAAAGGTGGCAGCCAATCTGCACGGCAGCAGAACGAAAGGGCTTTGGACTCTAATGACCGATTTGGGTTGAAGCCGACCGGGCGAGCGTGAACGTCGGGCGGACAGCGGAGGCATATACCTACGTGGCGACCTACGCCAACGGAAGGAAGGCGGGAGGCAAGACGGGAACGAGGCTATGCATTTGAGTAAAAAAAAGAAACCCGCAGCCCTTCTCTTCGTGAGGCGGGCTGCGGGCGGGTTACCCCAAAAATTGACTTGGGATTAAGAGCCTGTCGTACAAATGTACGACAGGCTCTTAATGACCGACTTTGGAACTTACTTACTGGCGAATGCAACGGATGCTAAGCCCCTTGTAGGTGGCATTGTCGGAAGAACTCTTCGACTCGCTCGTGACAAACGTGTTCTCCGAACTGTTGAAGAAGGATATCAGGGTTTCGGGGATGGTTCCGTCGGACTCTTGCGTCCAGAAACCGGCTGCACGATTGTCGTTCATATACCCGCCGCCACTCCAGAAGCCTTCCGGCAGGAGGTTGAAACCGGTCTGGTTGGTGGCCGGCTGGACGGGCTCGCCTGTGGTGTATGTTTCCCACGTCCCGGCCTTCAGCAGCGAGGCATCGTCGCCGACGTAGGTCTGCAGGGTCTTCCAGTCGCTGTCGGTGGGGATGCGCCAGCCTGCGGGAGCCATGCGGTTCTCCACAAGCAGGGTGCCGCCGTAGAAGTAGGCATCGAACGTAGGATCGTAGTAATAGACGGGGTCGGCGGTCAAATCGGTACTCTTGTCTATCGCCGTACCGTCGGGAAGGCGGGTGGCACGCAGGTTATCGGCCATCCAGTACTGGGTGCCGACTTTGACGACGGGATAGACGTGACGCTCGGTGCCTCGCAGGTCGGTGAGCGTGTAGGCAGTGATGGCCACCTGGGCGGGACTGCCGGGGAGCGTGAGGCTAATGGAATTGTCGTCGGCAATGTAGAACCGCTCGACGGGAGCCTGGTCGCCAGCCGTATAGCTGAGGGTTCCGTCGGCCTCGTTCCAAGACACCTTGCCGCCATGCACAGCCTCGGTCTCGCCAAGCAGCTGCAACACGGTGCCAGCCTGAAGGTCGACCGTGCCGCCCGTCATGGGATAGGCCACGATGGCCTGCCGACCGGGCGTGCTGAGATACTCCTTGCAGACCTCGGCCACAGGCGCACCGTTGCGATAGACGCGGTAGACACTGCTGGCATCGAACGAGAGGGCAGCCAGATGGATGGCCGAGTTGAGCTGGGCGTTCTCGGAAGTCAAGGCTTCGCCCTCGACCCACGGCTCGATGCTGCCCATGATGCCTTCGAGCGTATTGTCTGTAGGAACAAGGCTGATGGTGAGCGTGCGTTGCTGGCCGCCCTCCATCTCGAACTCGGGCAGCGGGCAGGTGTAGACGCGCCCGTTCCACTCGAGCAAGACGACTTGCACGGTCTCGGTCACCGTCTGGGGGATGAGTATGACCTCCTTGCCGACAAGGTTGCCGCTCTGCTCTTTCCAAGTGCCGTGGGGTGTCAGGTAGCTTTCGCCCTGGACATCGGAGAGGGTGGCGGTGGACAAGTCGTAGGTGGCACGGGTGCCGAAGCCCACGACGGTGACCTTGGGGTCGGCTTCCAGGACATCGGCGGCCTCGACCCCGCCCTCGGGCTTGAGGACAAGCTGCAAGCGGAAGAAGCAGTGCCTGAAAACCAGCTCTACGGGATTGGTGGAAGCGGCGACTCCCTCCTTGACGGTGGCAAGAAAGTCGGAGGCGGAATAGGCGGCATCGGTGCTCTGGTCGGCCTGCACCGAGACGGACAACTCGCGGCCAACAGCAGTCTTTTGATAGGGGTAGTAGCCATAGAAATTGAGCGCGGCATCGCCTTCTGGGTAGAAAATCTCCTCGGAAGCAGACAAGCTGCCTCCTGTGCCGCACTGTAGCAGGAGGTTGTCGAAGAAGAGGTAGCTGTCGTCCGAAGCGAGGGTGGCAAAAAGGCCAATCTGATCGCCTGCGTCGAAGTTGTTGTCGGTGACACGGGTCTCGGCATCGGTCTCCAGCCGGGCGCGGAAGGTGATGGGGACGGTACCTTTGGCAAGGGTGTCGTCCTTGATTTCGTTGATACAAGAGGTGTGGGAAAACATGACGACGGTCATGCACAGACCAGTAAAAGCCTGTAAATACTTTTGCAAATTCATGATATCGAATTTTGGGGTTAATAGATTTGTGAAGAACGTGAAAGCCTCCCTGCCCTCGCACAAAGGGCAAGGAGCTGTCACGATGTTGTCTATGGAGGGTAAGCGAGCAGCCTATCCGCACACATCAGCGGACCGCAACACGCTTCATTCGCTCTATCAGTTCGTCGCCCAAGGCGGTTTTGACCTCGATGTGTTTGAGCACAGCAGTGACGAAGGGGTTGCTTTCGAAGTCGCCGCGCACCTGCTCGAAGTCAAGCTCCTTCTCGGCCTGCGTGCCGTCGGCACCAAAGCCCGTCATGGAGGCAAGGGAGAATTCCTTCTTGGCATCCTCGTAGACCATGCGGTCGAGACCGACGACAGCCTCCTTCCACTTGTTGACAATGCCAATAACATCGACCGCCGTAATGGCATCGGGGTGTATGCCGTAGAACTTCTCCAGCTTGCCGTAGGCCCACGTCCACTCGTAGGTATAGTAGTTGGCGTGCATACGGGCAAACTCGGCGTTGATATCCTTCAAACGGTTGATGGAGCCTGTCTCGATGCCGGAAATCAAGGCATCGACCTCACTCTTGGGAGCGATAAGCCCCGAGATGTCGACCCACTCGCCACTGCCCGTCGAGGTATCGGGGCGCAGGCGGGCACGTATCTCCTCGTCGCTCTTGAAGTCGATGTTCTCCAGCCGCTTGATGACGGAATTGCCAAGGAACTTATGGATGGCTATCTCGTAGAAACGGATACCCTTGACAAGGGCAGAGTTGCGTATCTTGGTGCTATGGAAAGAGTAAATGTCCGACAACTCGCCACTCGCCTTGCGCAGGTTGAGCAGTATCTCCCGCCCCTTGAACATCTTCTGCACGGTGTAGGGGCTGAGCAGGTTGTAGTTAATGAGGTCGAGCTTGTTAGGGTCGGTGCGCTTGTCGCGCTTGGGCCATTTCTGCGCATCGCGGATGGTGCCCACGCTGCGCAGGTTGACACCCGGCACGAGGTAGGTGGTGTTGTTCTGCTCGATGAGGTAGGAGAAGGGCAGATTACTCGTGTCCGAATGGGTGACGTGGCGCCCCATGACGAGCGAGAAAGCACCGACACGGGCAGGCCAGAGAATGTAGGAGTCGGAAGTGGTCTTGGCACCGCGCTCCAACGTGCCCTGATGGATGGGGCCCAACTTATACATGTGGTTGCTCTGATTGGAACCGGAACCGGCGTTCATAAAGGAGAACATACCGGCAATGAGCAGGGTGGACTTGTGGTGCGTCACCGTGAACGGCCCGGCAAAGATGGCACAGGCCTCGCCGTTCTCGCCCTGACAGTTGCTGAAGAACAGGGAGTCGGAGGCCGAGTAGTTGTGCCCCAACTTGCAAGCCTGCCCCACAAAACAGCGCGAGAGCATGGCACCGTCGTCAACATCGGAACCGGAAGAGATGATGAAGTCGTCGCAGATAACGCCGTGGCCAATGTGTACCGGGGCGGCCTCGTTGCTGTTGATACTGCCATTGCTCAGGCGGGATGCCCCGCAGATGTGACAGCAGTCGCCAATGCGCACGTTAAGGATGGAACCGGTGTTGACAATCTTCACCTTGTCGCCAATGCTGCCGACATCCGAGGCGTGCTTGTTGGCATAGAAGTCAACAATGCCGCGCATACGGGCTATCAGCTCGGGACGGTGGCGATAGAGGGCCATGATGTAAGCCTGATGGGCAGAGAGCTTGTCGTTGATAGGAACTTCGCGGCCTCCGGTCTCGTTGAGAACCGAAACCTCCACGCCGTTGCCGAACGTGGACTGGCCATCGACCATAATCACGTCCACGTTTTCAATGAACGTGTCGCAACCAATCTCGTAATTGGCTATGTAGTTCTGAATGTTCTCAATACAGCAGTTGTCGCCCACGGTGACGTTGTGGAGCGTCACGTGGCGCAGACCGGAGTGCTTTCGGATGCCCCCGGGCATGACAAAATCCTTTTCAAACACACCCAGACGGACAGAGCCGGAGAAACGGGTGTGGTGTACATAATCGGTTGTGAAGTCTTGTGCTACCTCTACCTTGTTCCAGTCGTCTGAGAGACAGGATTGTTGCTCAAGGCTGTGCACTTCTTCTGGTGTTAATTTCCTGTATAACATTTAAGTTTCTAATGGATAATGCTAACATAAGGCCCCGAGGAACCCTCCCCAACGTAGTGATGGAACGGGCTTTCCCTTGGGGAACGGTTTTAATCCGTCCCAGGAGGCAAAGCCGCGACAGCATCGTCGGAAGGCAAGGCTGTGTCTTCCTCGTAGAGTTGGTAAAGAAAGTCGTTGTAGGGATACTTCTGCACGTGCAGTTCCTTGACCCGCTTGTACACGAGTTCCTTCAGTTCTTCTATATTGGTTTTCTCGCGGGCTGAAATGAAGATGCAGTTGGCCTCCAACTTGGCCATCCACGTCTGCATGAGTTCTGCCAGCGTGATGTTTTCTTTTGTCCGGGGGGTAAGGTCGTCTTCGTCTTTCTTGACATAGGTGTAGGCATCGATTTTGTTGAAGACAAGAATGGAAGGCTTGCCCGCAGCACCGATGTCGGCCAAGGTCTTATTGACGATTTCGATTTGCTCTTCAAAATCGGGGTGAGAGATGTCTACGACATGGAGCAGGAGGTCGGCCTCGCGCACTTCGTCAAGGGTAGACTTGAAAGAGTCGACCAAATCGGTGGGGAGCTTGCGGATGAACCCGACCGTGTCGGAAAGGAGGAAAGGCAAATTGCCGATGATGACCTTGCGCACCGTGGTATCGAGAGTGGCAAACAGTTTGTTCTCGGCAAAGACCTCGCTCTTGGCCAACAAGTTCATCAAAGTAGACTTGCCCACATTGGTATAGCCAACCAAAGCCACACGGATGAGACGCCCCCGGTTCTTGCGCTGGGTAGATTTCTGCTTATCTATCTCGGCCAAGCGACTCTTGAGGAGTGCCATGCGGTTGAGGATGATGCGACGGTCCATCTCAAGTTGGGTCTCACCCGGACCACGCAAACCAACCGAGCCTTTTCCGCCACCGGCACCCGAACCGCCGCCCTGCCTTTCAAGGTGTGTCCACAAACGTTGCAGACGGGGCAGCATGTACTTGTATTGCGCCAACTCGACCTGGGTCTTGGCATTGGCCGTCTGGGCACGCATGGCAAAGATGTCGAGAATGAGCGAAGTACGGTCCAGAATTTTCACTTTCAGTTCGCCCTCAATGTTGCGTATCTGCTTGGCCGAAAGCTCGTCATCGAATATCACCATGCCGACTTCGCGCCCTGCCTCTTCCTCGTTGCGTATGTAACTGCTGATTTCCTCCAGTTTGCCCTTGCCAACATAAGTCACCGAATTCGCCTGCTCCAGCTTCTGAGTAAACCGCTTCACCACCACGGCACCGGCTGTCTCGGCCAAGAAGGCCAATTCGTCCAGATATTCGTTGGTCTTCCGTTCGTCCTGAGTCTGGGTGATAAGCCCTACCAGGACGGCGGTCTCTGCTTGCGCTTCCGAAATAACAAATTCTTTCATTGCCATAGTGCATCCTTTCAGGAAAAGGCTCCGAGGAGAGGTATAACAGGTGCAGAGCAAAGGTGCACCTCTTCTCCCTATCGGGAAGAGCCGGTGCAAATATATAAAAAAATCACCACAACAATGGGGTTATCCTATTAAATCCGCCATTGCTGTGGTGAAAAGACGCAAGAGCCTGCTTTTTTTCCGACCCAAAGCATTTTATCAGGCTCTAAAAGGGGTTATCAATCCGCTTTCGCTCCGATTTCCCCCTCCGCGATTTTTCGGTTCAGCTCGGAAACAATGTCCTTTCCGCTGTAGTCGGCCCGCCGTCCGCAAGCATGTATCTCCAGAAGAGGATACTTGTCTACGATGTGGGACATCAGGTCATCCATCGAAGGGGCAACCGACAGTTTGCTATATTCCTCGTAAGTATAGGACAAGAAAGCAACGTTTGGACCGATGCCCCGGTTGTCCAACCAATAGCCCTGCTCAAGCTTCGTAGGCAGACAAAGCGAACCACCGCGTTTCAAATCACCAGGACTGGGATAGGAGACAATTCGAGTCCGTCCTTCATCCATCAGCACCGGCACCAGATGTGAATAGTCTTTCTTGGTCTTATAGACATAAACCACCGGAGAGGCAGACTGCGGTTCTCCGCCAATCACCCGCTTCGTGTAATCTGTCTGCGCCCCAGCCAACACAGGCCCCGTCTTGTCCATATCCTTAGAAGAACGGCAGGCGGCCAGTCCGGTGAGGACCGCCGCCATAGCCAATAAATAAGTCAGTTTCATGGAAACTGGGGGTTACTTCTTAACAAACTTGCTGCGGAAAGTCTTCCCGTCGGCAGCCGTAGCATTGACGATGTAGAAGCCCGAAACAAGATTACTTACCTCTACCGAATAGCGCTCGCCGCTCGTTGCACTCAGGTCGACTGTGCTAACCAGCTGTCCGGCCTGATTGTAGATGTTGAGCGTCTGCAGACCGGCAGGAGCAGTCATGTTGAGAACGTCTTCGACAGGCTGGTCGAGAACCGTGAGGGTTGTAGCCCCTCCGACTGCATCTTCAATGCCCACCGTCGGGTCTATAGTGAAGTTCACTTGCGTACCGTCGACAACCTGATATCCGCCTGCAGTTTCAGAATATGCGCACAACGTTACGCTGTGGTCGCCTGCTCCCAACTCGGGAACGAACTCGGCCGTAAATTCGTACGTTTCGCCACTCTCAAAGAACACATTCTGCATGTAAGGTATCCGGCCATCGCCTTTGTCTGCGTCCAAAGCCACACCCACCGTCGAGCTATAATAAGAGCCACGTCCAAAGCCTTCGAGCGTAGCCATGTAATTAAGCGGTGCGTTCAGCCCGATTCTCGTTTTTGCAAGCCGTGCATTCTGAGCCCCCAAAGTCAACTGTCCCGTCGACACCAATACATCCACCTGAATAAGTCCGTTGTTGTTAGGATAACTGTAGGGACCCCAGCCATAAATGACAGCGGCCAGATACGTACCGGCAGGCAAAGGAACGATAGAGTTACCCGATTGCAACGACAGGCTTCCGGAAATAGGTACTTCTACAATCTCGCCCGGCTTCACGATGACGGGCAGACCACCAAACGGTGTATACTGTACGCTGCCGTCGCTTTCATACAGGCTTACAGAGATTTCTCCATAGTATTCATATACCGGGTCGTTGTTCTGGATAGTAACGACGAAGTCCATCAGCGAGCCTTCATAGAACGTGTGCGTAGGACTAAGAGACATAACGACGTTATCGATAGCCTTAGAAAGGGCATGAGGAGTGAAAACGCACTGGTTGCCCGATACAGTCACAGTGTACTGGTCTACACCTCCGTACATGGTACGGATGCGTTCCCAAGTAGACTCTCTTGTGTCCTTTGCAGCCATATAGAGCGTATAAGTGCCATCAGCCAAGTCGGTCGGGATGACAATATCCGCCATCAGCTCATTAATGGCCCACGCATAGATTGTAATCTTACTTGGGAAAGGCTGTTCCTCATTAGAAACGAGCACCGAGCCCAAAATAGTCTGCGTACCGTCTGCAGCTTCAAGAACGAGGTCTACAGTGCCACAGAAATCCCGACCATTATAGTTGTAGATAATCGCAGTATTCTCGCGCCCCTGCAAGAAATTACCAGAATTGTCAAAGGCCGAAATAGCAAAGTCTACGGCTTCTCCCTTCGTAACGGTAACAGCGTTTATCTGCGTATTGCTTCCATTATTGTTAATAGACAGATTACCATCCGTGGTAAGGAAAGCACGGCTTGTCGTCTCACCGACTTCAGGCTGCATGTTGATAATCATAGCCTGGCTTCTGTTGTAACCACCGGCTGTAGTCGTACCACCACCGATACCCGTAGAAGCGGGGTTCAGAGAAGCGACTTCGAAATAGCCGTTGTTGGCACCACCCCAACCCCAGTTGACGTGTACCATGTCATTAGCATCATAGCCATCGAACACGAACTCATGACCGACCTGCAAAGAGATACCACTATAGATAATAGGACGGCCTGCATTCAGTTCGGTCTTTATCAAATCCATCCATTCTTGCTCGGTATAAAAGTTGCGAACACGATAGCTGGTATTGGGGTTATAGCAGAAATAGTCGATAACAGCCTGAGGTAAGAACAAGTCGATGGCACCCGATGCATCTGTGGAATACTCCATATCCATAGCAACGCCACAAGCATACATCAGTTCTGCCACTGCAGCAGCCTGCGTATCGGTATAATCTCCCCCATAGGAAGGCAACATGTCAGCCCAATCAAACGTCGCATTTCCGAAGTCGAAACGGTAGCTTGACACAACACCCGTCTCTCTATCCGTAATGGCATGTTCGCCTTGTCCGTGCTCGGGATATTGCCAATAGCGCATAACCATGGCCATAGCCGTAGCCACGCAACCCGTCATGGCACGTTCGCCACGAATCATCGGGCACTGACCGTTATAAGGTTCGTCTTGGTTATAATTAATATCACCCAGCAAAGGAGCTACGCTCTCAGCGAAATTAGAACGAGTAGTAGCAGAAGTCGAAACAGGCTGAACACGAGCCTCGCCCTTCACGGCTTCATTATAAGCTGCATCGCACAGTTCCAGCCAACCACGGATGTTATCAGGCAAGTTCTCAGTAACGAAAGCTCCCTCATCCGAGTAGCCCAAAATAGGTTTCATAGAATCGTCGCCCGACACAATGACATAGGCAGACGCGCCTTGGTTAAAGACGTAGAAAGAAGGTTCGCTCGACGCTGCTCCACGAGTTGCAGCCGACGGCAGCAGGTCGCTCGACACAGCTGCCAATTGCAACTCACCACTCAGAGCACGGGTTGTCGACCGCTGTGCCAAGAAGGAACGGGCTATGTCCATTGCCTCCCCTTGCGTACGTTGAGCAGCCCAAACAGGCCATGCAGACAACAACGCCAGACACGATAGTAACAATTTTCTCATAATAGTTTAGTCCTTTAATAATAAGTATTATTAGTTGTAAATACAAAATGTGCCCAAACATACAAAAAAGCACCATACCTACCAAACTTTTTACTGTTTTTTTTCTGTAAAACAGATATTTTGCTCTTTCTCGCGGACAATCCACCGCAATCCTTATCTTTCCAAAGCATTTCAGACTTCTTAGGAACGAACCTCCGAAAGAACGGACTAAGGAACAAGGAAGACAGGCCGATAGTCACTCCTTCCCGTCCAAAGCGACTCCCATAGAATATAACAAGAGGAAAATTTGAACAGACTCTAATAATAACAGGACTAAAAAAACTATTAAACCCAAATCGGTCATTAGACCGCCTTGCCGTGTGCTTGACAGTCTTTCTACGGCTTTCCAACCCCTTTCGTCCTGCCG
>CALULL010000006.1 GCA_944321465.1 uncultured Bacteroides sp. | reverse complement strand
AAGGCAGACAAGCAGACGGCCAAGGTGATGTTGCGCTGACAGCAAGACCCTATACAGTTTCAATAGGTTCGCCGCCCCTTTTGATTTAAGTAGATTTCATTCATGGTGATATAGTTTCCTAGGGGGCGGCTTTGAGGCCACACTTCGCAGCGATGCGGGGTGTGGCTTTTTTGTGCCCTCCTGCGGGCTGCGGCGGACGCAGGTCTGCCCGCCACCGGGCAAAGGGAAGCCCTCCAGGGCGCACAGGCGTGCCCCGAAAGGAGGCAAGGCACACCACGCAAGAACCTCTGGACAGCCCTCGCACGCCGCTTTCCACCACACTGCGGAAAAAGACGTTTCCGACCAAAAACTGTACAAAAAGAGACAAACAGAAGAGGCATGGGCACATAACTTCGCACATCGGAACACCTTAGCGGCCCTACAAGCCACAAGAAAACGGTATTTGGCCACAAGGTACAGCCACACACCGGAACAACACAAACAAACACATTCAACATGAAACATCTACTACTATGCCTACTGGCGATGCTGTGCGTGTCGCTGCCACTCAGAGCCGACACCACCGTGCCACGACTTTCTCCCCTACCACGGGACATGGAAAAAATTCCCTTGTCGGGCACATGGACCTTTAACGGCGCACACCCCGTCGAGGTGCCGGGCGAATGGGTAATGCAAGGCTTCGAGATCGAGCCTGGCCGGGAAGCGACCTACGAACGTACCTTCAATGTGCCTGCCTGCTGGCAGGGCCGACGGGTAAAACTGCGCTGCAACGCCGTCTACAGCAAGAGCCGTGTCTTTGTCAACAACCAGCCGGTAGGCACACACCTGGGCGGTTTCACAGCCTTCGAACTGGACGTAACGGATGCCTTGCGCTTTGGCCGTGAGAACAGCATCCGCATGGGCGTGACAAGCGAGTCGGTGGCCGACTCCACCTCCAGCGGCTCGACCTATGCCGTCCATCCACTGGGAGGCATCACGCGCGACCTGTTCCTGTTTGCCCTGCCCGAGGTCAATCTGTCCTCGTTCCATGTGCAGACGTTCTTCGACTCGCTCTACACCGATGCCACCCTGAGAGCGCAGGTGGAAGTGGCTGCCGAGGGCAGCACTCCGCCCGGCAGACTGACACTCCACTTCGTGCTGACCAACAAGGACGGACGGCAGATACTGTCCGAGCGACGGCAGGCCAACACGGGCCACCAGGAGTTTGACTTCCCGGTGGAACGCCCCGCACAGTGGACAGCTGAAACGCCCACGCTCTACACCCTAACCTGCACGCTGGAACAGGACGGGAAAGCTCTGTACTCCACCTGTCGGCGGGTAGGCTTCAGGCAGATAGAGGTGAGGGGCAACCAGCTGTTCGTCAACAACCGCCCCGTGAAACTGCGCGGCGTGTGCCGCCACGAAGTGATGCCCCTGCGCGGACGCTCGCTGACGGGCGACGTGTGGCGGCAAGACGTGGAAATCTTCCGTCGCGGCAATGTGAACTACATCCGCACGACCCATTACCCGCCCGACGAAGCCCTGCTCGAAGCCTGCGACGAACTGGGCATGTACGTCGAGGTGGAGGCCCCCTTCTGCTGGGCCCACAAAACCACAGTGGGAGCAGCCGACTCGGCAGTGTTCGTGAACCAACACGTCGAGATGGTCAACCGCGACCGCTCGCATCCGTCGGTACTGATGTGGTCCATCGGCAACGAATCGCTCAAATACGAGGAATGCTTTGCCCGCGCCGCCCGCGTCGTGAAGGAGCTGGACCCCACCCGCCCGCGCAACTACAGCCAGTGGCGACCCGATGGCGACGGCGGCGCACTGGAGGTGGGCAACCATCACTATCCCGGCCCCACAGGCCCGGAGAAGTATCGCGACGCGGAACGTCCCATCGTCTTCGATGAATATTGCCACCTCAACGCCTACAACCGTCTGGAGTTGTTGACCGACCCGGGCCTGCGCGACCAGTGGGGGGCACTGCTCGACCGCATGTACACGGCCATGTACCATAGTCAAGGCGTATTGGGCGGAGCCATCTGGGTAGGCATCGATGACACGTTCTTCCTACCCGGCGGACGTGCCGTAGGCTACGGCACGTGGGGAGTCATAGACGGCTGGCGACGCGAGAAGCCCGAGTATTGGAACATGAAGAAAGCCTACAGCCCGGTACGCCTGACGCAGACGGGCAACATAGACGCGGAAGGACGCATAGCCTTCCACGTCGAGAACCGCCACGACTTCCTGAACCTCGACACCTGCCGCTTAGAGTGGGAGGCCGCAGGAGAGAAAGGCTGCTTCCGCTGGCGGCTCGCCGCACGCACAGACAGTGTGCTGCTCCTCAGCCTGCCCGGCAGCGTGCGCCAGGCTCCACTGCTCCACATCAAGGTCTACAGTCCGCACGGCTTCGTGATGGACGAATACAACTTCCGCCTCCTGCCCCAAGTGTCAGAAACAAAGGAGAAGAAGGAAGGCCGACTGACTCTGCACCGCACGGACACAGCCTTCGTGGTCGGCTCTCCCTCGGGCACCTACTCAATAAGCCTCCGCACGGGACTGCTCGACGGACTGTCGCCCACCCTCGTGCTACTGCCTCTGAACCCTGAGGGAAGAGGCATACAGATGCTGGGCGGAGGGCAGGACTTCGCCCCCTATACGCCCATCTGCACCGGCTGGACGGCGACCTCCGTAACGGCCAGGCGCAGGGCCGACGGCGTGGAAGTGGCCGTGACGGGCAGCTACAAAGAAGCCCACGGCACGCTGACTTACCTCTTCCGCCCCACGGGAGAGACCGAGCTGAGCTACGACTTCATGCTGAAGGAAGCTGTGTCGCCCCGGCAAGTGGGGCTGTCGTTCTTGCTGCCCGAGGACTTCACCCGCCTGTCCTGGAAGCGCAGAGGTTACTGGAACGCCTACCCGGAGGGA
This sequence comes from uncultured Bacteroides sp., assembly GCA_944321465.1. Taxonomy (GTDB): domain Bacteria; phylum Bacteroidota; class Bacteroidia; order Bacteroidales; family Bacteroidaceae; genus Bacteroides. The sequence continues at coordinate 119,186 of CALULL010000006.1, read as the reverse complement.
CACATCGCCGCGCTGGAGGGGACAGCCGACTTCATGGAGCCTTCGCTGCCGGTCTGCGGCCTGGCCGGTCCCGAGGAGCAGCCCCAGCCCGACTGGAGCCGCGACCAGACGGAACAAGGCTCGAACAACTTCCGCTCCACGAAAGAAAACATCTACCAAGCCCGACTGACTTCGCCCGCTACGGGCGAATCCTTCAGCATCCTGTCGGACGGTAACCAGCACGTGCGCTGCTGGAAGACCGACGGTGGTTTCAGGCTCTTGGTAGCCGACTACAACAATGCAGGCTCCGCCCTCTACCTGAAACCGCACGCCGCCCTGGACTACAGGCCCCTGCGCCGAGGAGACCGGATACAAGGAGTCGTGCGTTTCAATCGCAGTCCACAATGACACAAAACACACTAACAATACATAAACACACACTTTATTATGAAGAAAACCATCTGCCTGACACTGCTGCTGGCACTCTGCCTACTGGCACAGGCGCAGTCGCAACGCCAGCGGCTGCTGCTCAACCATGACTGGCGGTTCGCCAAGGGCCACGCAGCCGACCCCGCCGCCGACTTCAACTATGGACGGGCTTTGTCGTTCACCAAGACCGCCTTCGTGCAAGAGGCCATCATGCTGGAGGCCGACCAGGAGTCGAAACTCAGCATACCTCACTCACGGACATTCGACGACAGCGCGTGGGACTCCATCTCCCTGCCCCACGACTGGGGCATGGCACTGGGCTACGACAAGAACCAACTCAAAGTGAAGGGGTACAGGACACTGGGCGGACGCTCGCCCCAGAACAGCGTGGGCTGGTACCGCAAGACCTTCAGCGCGGACCTGAAGAAAGGCTGCCGCTACACCCTGGAGTTCGAAGGTGTCTTCCGCGATGCCGAGGTATGGCTCAACGGCATCTACCTGGGCCGGGAGGAGAGCGGGTACGTGCCGATAACGTTCGACGTGACGGAGAGCCTTGACTACGCCGACGGGGCCAAGAACGTCATCACGGTGCGTGTGGATGCCACGCAGTCCGAACTCTGGTCCTACGAAGGGGCCGGCATATACCGCAACGTGTGGCTGACGCGCACCGCCCCGGTGCACGTGGCGCAGTGGGGCACGCTGGTAACTACCGACGTGCAGGCCGACAAGCAACGCGCCACCGTGACGGCCCTCGTCGAGGTGGACAACGAGCTGGACGGCAGCCGCCGCGTGACGGTGCGCAACACCGTGATGGACGACACGCACCGACCCGTGGCTTCGGCCCAGACCGAGGTGGACGTGCCGTCGCTGGAGACGGGGAAGGCCACCACGCAGCTGGACGTGCCCAACCCCCGCCTGTGGTCGCCCTCCAGCCCCGCGCTCTACGTGCTGCGCACCGAGCTGCTGGTGGACGGGCAGGTGACGGACAGCTATGACACCCGCTTCGGCATACGCACCATCCGCTTCGACGCAGACCGGGGCTTCTTCCTGAACGGCGAGCGCGTACAGATACAGGGCGTATGCTGCCATCAGGACCACGCGGGTGTAGGCACAGCCGTGCCCGAACGCCTCAACACGTGGCGCATAGCCCGCCTGAAGGAGATGGGGGCCAATGCCTACCGCCCCTCCCACAACCCGCCCACCGAGGCCGTGCTCAACGCCTGCGACAGTCTGGGTCTGCTCGTGCTGGACGAGGCGCGTATGCTCAGTGCCAGCGACGAGGCCCTGAGCCAACTGACCACCCTCATCCGCCGCGACCGCAACCACCCCTCCGTCATACTTTGGTGTCTGGGCAACGAGGAGCCTGCCATACAGGGCACGGAAATGGGCCGCACGATGGTGGAGCGCATGAAGCAGGTGCAGCGTAAGCTCGACCCCAGCCGCCTCTGCACCGCCGCCATGAACGGCAAGTGGGGCAAGGGCTTCACGGAGGCGGTAGACGTGCAGGGCTGCAACTACTACCACATAGGCGACATAGACCGGCTGCACCGGCAGTTCCCCTCGCTGCCCATCCTGCTCACCGAGGAGGCCAGCACGCTGACCACCCGGGGCATCTACCACACCAGTGCCGAGCAAGCCTTCCACCAGTCCTACGACCACGATCGGCCAGGCTGGGGAGCCACGGCGCAGGAATGGATGCGCTTTGTCGACCAACGCCCCTTCATCGCGGGAGCCTTCGTCTGGACGGGCTTCGACTACGGAGGCGAGTCGACCCTGCACTACTGGCCGGGGGTGGTCTCGCACTTCGGCATCTACGACTACTGCGGCTTCCCCAAAGATGCCTTCTGGTACTACAAGGCGTGGTGGACGGACGAGCCGGTGCTGCACATCCTGCCCCACTGGAACGGGACGGGGACCGACTCGGTGGACGTGCACCTCTACACAAACATGGACGAGGTGGAGCTGCGCCTCAACGGGCGTAGCCTCGGCAAACGGAAGGTTGGCAAATTCGACATTCCCGCATGGCGCGTGAAGTACGTCCCGGGGAAGCTGGAGGCACGCGGACGGAAGGACGGAAAGACCTATAAGGAAACGGTGGAGACCACCGGTGCCCCCGCCGCCGTGGAGCTGAGCAGCGAGACCGGACCCGCGCTGAGAGCCGACGGCAGCGACGTGGCCGTGATAACCGTGCGGGTGGTGGACAAGAAAGGACGCGTGGTGCCCACGGCAGGCAACAACGTGCAGTTCGACATCGAGAACGGACACATCCTGGGCGTGGGCAACGGACACCCGTCGAGCCACGAGCGCGACGTGTTTGCCCCGGGCGAACAGGTGCACCGCAACGCCTTCAACGGATACGCGCAAGTCATCGTAGCCGCCGACCGCCCGGGACTGCCCCTGAAGCTGACGGCCACCTCGGAAGGACTGCAGACGGCCACCCTGAGCCTCGACACGATGCCTGCCGACGGCCACCCCGGCCATGCAGGCTCGCCGGACGGGAAGCCCCAAACACCCGCACAGCAATGAGACAAAGACTGCTTTTCTGGCTCGCAGCCTGCCTGGCGGGCTGCGTGCTCCACGCCTGCACGAAGGCGGAGAAGCCGGTGACGTTTGTCATCGTCTCCGACCTCCACGCGCAGGACGTGCCCGACGGCAAGGCACGCATGCAGGCCGTGGCCCGGGCCGCCGCCGAGGCAAAGGCCGACTTCGTGGTGCAGCTGGGCGACTTTGTGCGCCCGGACAGCACGGGCAATGCCCTGCGACGCGCGTGGGAGCAATGCCCATGCAGCATCTATCACGTCCTGGGCAATCACGACATGGACCGCTACACCAAAGAGGAGTACATGCACGCGCTGGACATGCCCGCCCGCTACTACTCCTTTGACCGGGGCGGCTTCCACTTCGTCGTCCTGGACGGAAACAACCTCTACGACGGCAAGGAGTACCGGCCTTACGCCAAGTCGAACTTCTACGGCAAGGCCGGGACGGGTTCGTACATCGACCCCGAGCAGATGGCCTGGCTGAAGGCCGACCTGGAGGCGACAGACAAGCGGTGCGTCGTGTTCTCGCACCAGAGCATAGACACCTTCTTGGACAACGGCGAAGCCGTGCGCCGCGTGCTCGAAGCCGAGAACCGGCGGTGTGGTTTCGCCAAGGTCGTGCTGGCCTTCAGCGGGCACAATCACAGCAATTACCGCAAGGACATCGACGGCATTGCCTACATACAGGTGAACAGCGCGTCCTACGTGTGGATAGGCCGCCCGTCGCTGTCCGAGCAGCGTTACCCCGACAGCATAAACGCCCGCTACCCGCTGCTCGGGCGTTCCATCCCCTACGACCGCCCGCTCTACGCCGTCGTCACGCTGCGGACGGACGGAGCCACCCTGCGGGGTGTCCGAGGGGCCTTCGTGCCGCCCCTCCCCGAGGCGGTGGGGCTGGGCGACTCCATCGGCCCCTACCCGCTCGTGCCCTTCATAGCCGACGACGAGATACGCTTCCCCGCCCGCCGACGGGGACAGTAGACCGCCCGCAAGCCACCCTGCCTTTGCCCGCCCGGGAGCGCACCTGTGGCCCCGAGCGGGCTTTCCTGCGCCCGCCGACGGGCAGACCTGTGCCCGCAAGGGGGGCTACGGAGGCTACGGGAGGGGCAGGCAAGACAATATCGTACAATCCTTGTACAAAAACGGGGCGGGAGACGATATTACACAAAAGCAGTATGATTACAGCCGCGCCGAGCCTGCCCAAAGGGATACTTTTGCATCAGACTCGTAGAAACAGAACGAGCCTTCACATTTTTTCTACCTTAATCATCTCTATTTCCGCCCGCAGGCAGCCACGCCTGCGGGCGGAGTGATTTTAGGGCTATGAGGACAGAAGACAACGTACAGGCACCCCCCGTCCGCCCGCCCCAAAAGCCGGGAGAAAGACGCTTGCGGACGGGAATATTTTGCCTATCTTTGCCGCTTCAACCCAAATCGGTCATTAGAGTCCAAAGCAATTTCGTTCTGATGCCGTGCAGATTGGCTGCCACCTTTGCCGAAGGCGTAGCGGGCTACGCCGAGACAAAGCGGCAGACAAGATGCCGACAGCAGGACGAAAGGGCTTGGAAAACCGAAGAAAGACAACCAAACCCCAAGTCGGTGGTCTAATGACCGATTTGGGTTCAACCAACGAACAACAGACAAGCAAAGATGAAGAAAAAACTATGGCCGTTCCTGTTCCTGCTGCTGGCCGCGCCCTGCACGTGGAGCCAGACTTGGGACATCGATGCCCTGCACAAGGTGAACAGTTGGGACACCCCCTTTGCACGGCACTACAACAAAGGCCTGTCCGTCAGCGAGCCTTACGTGGCCATCGGCGTGCCCGTAGCCATAGCCTTGGCCGGATGGGCCAAGCATGACCGCGAGCTGCTATCCGACGCCCTCTACATAGGCACCAGCGTGGCCGAAGCCTTCGTGGTCACCTACGGCATGAAATACCTGGCAGACCGCGAGCGGCCCTACGACCGCTACCCCGGACGGGTGCATCCGTTCAGCACCGAGAGCAGTCCCTCTTTCCCATCGACCCACACGGCCACGGCGTTCGCGCTGGCCACATCGCTCAGCATCAGGTACCCCAAGTGGTACGTCATCGCACCCTCGGCCCTGTGGGCCTGCTCGGTGGGCGTATCGCGCATGCAGCAGGGAGTGCACTACCCGTCGGACGTGCTGGCCGGTGCCGCCATCGGCGCAGGCTGCGCGGTGGTGAACATCTACGTCAACCGGTGGCTGAACAAAGTGCTGTTCGGCAGATAGACTGCTACATCCGCCCCACCCGGCACCCTGGCCCGAAGAAAAGAAACCTTTTAACAAACTAACCGCTTTATGAGAAAACTTTTGCTACTTTGCCTGCTCCTGCTCGCGGCATTGTCCGGGCGGAGCGAAAAAAACGAGACATTCACCGTGCTGCAATGGAACATCTGGCAGGAGGGAACGAAGGTGCCCGGAGGCTACCAGGCCATCGTGGACGAAATCGTGCGCCTGAAACCCGACTTCGTAACCCTGAGCGAGGTGCGCAACTACAACGACACCCGCTTCTGCGACCGCATCGTGCAGTCGCTGGCCGAACGGGGCGAGACGTACTATTCCTTCTTCAGCTACGACTCGGGGCTGTTGAGCCGCTACCCCATCGAAGACTCGCTCACAGTTTTTCCCGAGGACTACGACCACGGCAGCATCTACAAGCTGAAAAGCCGCATACATGGCCGCCCGATAGCCGTCTACACGGCCCATTTGGACTACCTGAACGATGCCTACTACAACGTGCGTGGCTACGACGGCTCAACGTGGGAGGAAATCCCCGTGCCGACCTCGGTGCGCGAGGTGCTGGAGGTGAACGACGCTTCGATGCGCGACGATGCCATCCGCCTCTTCCTGGCCGCTGCCAAGAAGGACATAGACGAGGGCACGCTGGTCATCCTGGGCGGCGACTTCAACGAACCTTCACACCTGGACTGGATACGCGAGACGAAGGACCTGTACGACCACCACGGCCTCATCATCCCTTGGACGGTGCCCCTGCTGCTCGATAATGCCGGGTTCGTAGACACCTATCGCCAACTCTACCCCGACGTGCTGGCCTACCCGGGCTTCACCTTCCCGGCAGACAACCCGTTGGTGCCCGTCGAACAACTGACGTGGACGCCCAAGGCCGACGAGCGCGAACGCATCGACTACGTGTTCTACCACCCCTACCCGGGACTGGTGCTGGAAGATGCCATCATCTTCGGCCCGCAGGGCAGCATCGTCAACAGCCAGCGCGTAGAGAACAAGTCGCAGGACCGCTACCTCCTGCCCCTCGGCACCTGGCCCACCGACCACAAAGGCCTGCTGGTGACGTTCCGCTTCGAGGAATAAGAGACATACCGGCCAAGACAGGCCATACCTTGCCCAACGGACAAGACACAAGTCTGCTCCAAGCACAAGGGCGTACCTCTCTGTAGAAAGGTACGCCCTTGTCTTGCTATCTATAGCAAAGGTTTTGCCGAGACTACTGCTCAAATGCCAGCTCACCGAAGAACTGCGGGCAGTGGAAGTCGGGCTTCGGCAGGTCGATGGGGCTCCACGAAAGGAAGTGGGGTGTACGCAACTTGTCGCCACATTTGTAGAAGTTGGCACGCAACGTACCGCCCGGAACCGGAGCCTCTACCCGATGGCGGAAGAATGCCCCGTAGGGCAACACAAGAGCCACCTGCCACAGGCCGTCGGCTGGCCGTTCGCCAAAAGGCCGACGGCCTAACGAGGCCCAGCGGAGCACGGTGTCGAGCACCGGCTGCGGGGCTGGCTGGCGCCCGCTGCGTCCTGTGCCGCACCCGATGAGCAGTGTCCCGGCACAGTTGCACTCCACATTGTAGTAGGTGCCGTCGGAAACGGGCGAACAGAAGAACTCCACACAAGAGTCCTCCCACACGGGACCGTTGTCAGCACCGGCCAAGGCACGCACGGTTTCCTCCTGTACTCGGTAGTGCAACAGGAAGGCATCGGGGGTGGCCGCAAGCCGGAACTCGGCGCAGGGCGCGTAGGGATAATCGGCAGGCCAGTCGACTGTGCCTATAGCCTGAAAAGATACACCCGCAGCATCGAGCAGGGCGGGCACGTCGGCAGCCGAAGAAGGCGTGCCAGGCAGCAGTTTGACGATTGTCTGTTTCATGTCTGGCTGTGCTTTAACGGTTGTACTCTTTAAGACACTCGGCGATATACTTCTTCATCTCAGGCGTATGTTCTTCCACGCTCTGCAACAGCTTGAACTGGGCACGAGTGCGCACCAGATTGTGCTCGGGATACTGTATCTTATAATAAGTATCGCCGTTGATGTAGTCGGTCAGGAAACGCACGCACTGCATGTAAGGGAAGAGTGCCGCCGCGTAGGGCAGGTTTTCCACTTCGATGGGCAGCAGGAAGGAATGAGCCGACTGGAGATAACCGCTCGTGAAAGCGCAGAAAATATCCAGGTTGAAGTTAACGTTGTCCAGGTCGCGGTCGTCCTCGCTTCCGGTATTGGCCGCCGAACGCAAGAAGTCGCCGTAATCCGAGAAGATAAAAGAGGGCATCACCGTGTCAAGATCGATGACACAGAGCACGGAACCGTCCTCGTCGAACATCATGTTGTTCACCTTGGTGTCGCAGTGGCATACGCGCTTGGGAAGCTTGCCTTCGCGATGGAGCCGTTCGGCCTTGCACATCTCGTCGGCACGGCGTTCTATCTCGTCAAGATAGAGCTTCACTTCGGCCACCCGTCCCTTGGGGTCGGCAGCAACGGCCTCACGCAGCTGTTTCAGCCGGAACTCCATGTTGTGAAAGTCGGGAATGGTCTCCCCCAAATGGTCGGGGATGTCAGCAAGCATAGCCTGGAAGTCGCCAAAGGCCAGACCGGCATAGTGGGAGAACTTGGGGTCGACGGTCTCGTAGGTCTTGGCACGGGGAATGAAAACCATCACACGCCAATAGTTATCGCCGTCGAACCAATAGGTTTTCCCGTTTTCCTTGGTAGGCAGGAAATGCAACACCTTGCGGTCGATGTCGTTTTGGCCTCTCTGCTCCAGTTTGCGACGGATATGGCGCGTCACGGACTCGATGTTGGCTTGCAACATATCTACGTCCTGGAAAATGGCATGATTGATGCGTTGCAGCACATAATCGGGCGTATCTACGCCCTGAGTATTGACCTTATACGTATCGTTGATGAGTCCCGACCCGAGGGGAACGATGTCTTGCACGGTGCCTTGCACCTGAAAATGGGAGACAATAGAAAGGAGGTCTTTCATGATAAAACCTTTTTGTGCTTTTAAGAAATACATTAATAATCTCATGGCAGACGTTAGTTTGCCATTGGCAAAGTTAATCCATCTGTCCGTAATGGCAAGGCGTAATCGTGTGCCAATAATCCAAAAACATACATTTAAGTGTAAAAACAGTACACAAAAGAGTGCCCGGAGCGGATTTTATCCTTATATTTGCCGAAAAACCTTATACAATCCCGATAGAGAGATGCAGAAGTCTGCCCACATATTCCGCCTAATACTGCTACTTGCGACAATGGCCCTGTGCCTCCCGTCCCAAGGACAAAACATCATCTTCAACCACCTGACTACGGACGAAGGACTGTCCCAATTCTCGGTCAACGGATTATACATAGACGAAAACGGAGTGTTGTGGATAGGGACACGGGAAGGCTTGAACCGCTATAACGGAGTGGACATCCAAACCTACAAGCTACGTAAGAACGATCCTTACAGTATTTTCTGCAACTCGGTGCTACGCATCACCGGTAACGGTAAGGGGAAAATCTACCTGCTTTGCACGGAAGGAGTAGCGGAGTTTGACATGTCTACCGAGAAATTCACCACTCTCATACAAGGAGGCAACATCGGTTGCGTCTACTACAGCAACTACACAAACGCGCTGTACATCGGCATGGGTTCGGAGATATACAGATATAATGAAAAGACCGGCAACTTCGACCTTAACGCTCAACTGGCAGGCAACAGCCCGGAAATAAGCTGCCTATACCGGCAAGACGACAAGGTGTGGGTGGGAACGTTCAACGACGGCCTCTACATGTACAAACTCACAAGCCCGGAATCTGCCAGGCAGATACTGAAACGAGGAAACATCTCGGACATCTACGAAGACAGCGACGGCGAACTGTGGGTAGGAAGCTGGGAAGAAGGGCTCTACCGGATAAGACCGGACGGCTCGGTGAGCAACTACCGCAACGAAGCACGCAACGAGCACAGCCTGTCGTCCAACTTTGTCCGAGCCTGTTGCGAGGACAATACCGGGCGTATATGGATAGGGACCTTCACCGGACTGAACAGCTTCGACAAACAAACCGGCCTGTTTCAGCGGTACACGGCTGACAACCGAGAGGACAACGGGCTAACCCACTCCTCCATTTGGTGCATTGAGAAAGACCAACAGGGCACGCTATGGCTGGGAACTTACTTCGGCGGGGTGAATTACTTCAATCCCGAATACGAAATTTACACCCGGTACACGTGGAGCGAAACGCCGGGGCAAGGGCTAAGCAACCCCGTGGTGGGACGCATGGCAGAAGACCGTAACGGCGGGCTATGGATAGCCACCGAAGGCGGAGGCCTAAACTACTACGACCGCAAAAAAGGAACATTCAAATGGTACAGGCCCGAAAAGAACAATCCGAACAGCATAGCCCACAACAACGTGAAAGCCCTCTATTACGACGGCGAGAACGAAATTATATACATCGGTATGCACTTGGGAGGACTCGACCGCTTGGACATTCGCACGGGCCGTTTCACCCACTACCCCGTGAAGGAAGGAGACCCGACGACACTACCCTCGGACATCATACGGGACATTGAGCCTTATGGCACCGACAGTCTGGTAGTAGCAACCCAGAACGGCGTATGCCTCTTCAGCACCCGAGACGGACACTGCCGCCAGCTCTTCCGCGACACGCCCGAAGGCAGACGCATACGGATGGTGGCCGACGTAGAGTTTGATCACGAAGGAACGCTTTGGATTGCCGCCACGGGCGAAGGCCTGTTCAGCTACCGCTTCGACAGTAAAAGACTAACCAACTATCGCTACAATGCCAACGACCCGCATAGTCTGAGCAACAACAACGTGAACAACATCACCGTGGACAGCAAGGGACGGTTGTGGTTCTCGACCTCGGGCAGCGGACTGGACCTCTACCACCCGGAAAGCGACAACTTTGAAAACTTCGACCACGAGAAAAACGGGCTAAGCAGCGACTGCATCTACATGATGGTCGAGTCTCCCTTCAGCGGAGAACTACTGCTCATCACCAACGAAAGTTTCTCCATTTTCGACCCTGACGAGGGACGCTTCAGCAACTACAGTGCCAACAACGGTTTCCCGCTGACGGCCATCAACGAGAACGCCTTATATGCCACCTCCGATGGCGAAGTCTTCTTGGGAAGCACACAAGGCATGATTTCCTTCCACGAAACCGATCTGCGCTTTACGCCCAAGCCCTATAAGATTATGTTCTCAAGGCTCTTTGTCAACAGCAAGGAAGTCACACCCGGTGACGACACAGGCATCCTCTCCAACGCACTTTATTGTACGCCCGAAATCACTCTCAATGACAAGCAGTCGATGTTTACCATCGAATTTTCCACTTCCAACTACGTGGCCGCAAACAAAGACGATATCCTTTACCGACTGGAAGGCTTCTCCAACGAATGGAACAGCACACGCGGCACGCACGCCGTTACCTATACCAACCTGAACGCAGGGACCTATACCTTGTGGCTAAAAGCTGCAGGAAAGGACGAAGCCCTCTGTCCGCCAATCTCCATGTCCATACGCGTACTGCCGCCGTTCTACAAAACGCCCTTGGCCTACGCCTTGTACGTGCTGGCCATCGCAGCCCTCCTGTGGTACGTGGCACGCACTTATCAGACCCGCTTCAAGCTGCGTGAGTCGCTCAAGTATGAAAAGAAACACATCAAAGATGTCGAAGCTCTCAACCAATCAAAACTTCGCTTCTTTACCAACATTTCCCATGAATTCCGAACTCCGCTCACGCTCATTGTTGCCCAAGTGGAAACTCTGCTCCAAGTCCCGAACTTCACACCCGGCATCTACAACAAGATACTCAGCATCTACAAGAACAGCCTACAATTGCGCGAACTTATCACCGAGCTGCTCGACTTCCGCAAACAGGAGCAAGGGCACATGAAGATAAAGGTCGCCGCACACGACATGGTGAGCTTTCTCTACGAAAACTACCTGCTCTTTTCCGAATACGCCGGAACCAGACAAATCACCCTCCACTTCCAAAAAGACGTGGATGCACTCGAAGCATGGTTCGACCAAAAACAGATGCAGAAGGTAGTGAACAACCTTCTGTCCAATGCCGTCAAGCATACGCCTGAAGGAGGAACCATCACCCTTTCGATAAGCCGTGAGGAAGATTGTGCCGTCATTCGCGTGGCCGACACCGGCAGCGGTATACCTGCCGGGGAAGCCGACCACATATTCGACCGCTTCTATCAAGTAGACTCACCCGAACCGACCACCGATGGCAGCAGTGGCACCGGCATAGGACTGGCACTTACTAAAGGCATCGTAGAGCTGCATCACGGCAACATACGGGTAGAAAGCACGTTGGGCAAGGGCAGCACTTTCATCGTACGCCTGCCACTAGGCAATTCGCACTTTGCCCCCGAACAAATCTGCCACACCGCTGATGCCATGCAACAAGCCGATACGACCCAGCCACAGGAGATGGACCTCATGATGAAAGCCGAGTTGGAAGAGACCGCTCCCCTGCGACGACTGCCCGATGCCAAGATACTCATTGTAGAAGACAACAAGTCCATACGCGACATGCTGGCCAACATCTTCCGCCCCTTCTACAATGTCCTTACCGCAGCCAACGGACAAGAAGCCCTGGACAGCGTGCGAAGCGAAATGCCCAACATCGTGGTGAGCGATGTCGTCATGCCGCGCATGTCGGGAACCGAACTGTGCAAGGCCATAAAGAGCGATTTCAACACCTGTCACATCCCCGTCGTACTGCTCACTGCCCGCACAGCCATCGAACAGAACATCGAAGGGCTACGCATCGGTGCCGACGACTACATCACCAAACCCTTCAACACGACACTGCTCATCTCGCGCTGCAACAACCTTGTCAACTCGCGCATTGTCCTGCAAGAGAAGTTCAGCAAACAGCCACAGGCGCACGCCCAGATGCTGGCCACCAACCCCATAGACAAGGACATCATGGACCGCGCCATGAACGCCATCGAAAAGCACATGGACGACACCGAGTTCAATGTCAATACACTGGCACGCGAAATGGGACTGGCACGCACCAACCTCTTCACCAAACTCAAAGCCATCACTGGACAAACACCCAACGAATTCATACTCACCATACGCCTGAAACGCGCCGCCCTGCTACTGCGCAACAACCCCGAGCTGAACGTCACCGAGGTATCCGACCGCATCGGCTTCAGTTCCTCGCGATACTTCTCCAAGTGCTTCAAAGACTTCTACCACGTCAGCCCGCTGGCCTACCGACGAGGCGAAGAAGCCGAGCCGGACAACACAGGAACGCCCGCCGACAGCACCGAAGGGAAAAACACCACAGAAGCCTGACGGCACACCCCGGACCCAAACCTCCAGAAAGCCTTGCCACAACAGTCAAACCCGACACAAGCCATGCTTACCCTCAACCCTCCCGTTGCCACCAGCCAAGTACTGTTGCATTCATGCTGTGCACCCTGCTCAAGTGCCATCATCGAATGCCTGCTGCAAAACGGCCTGCGCCCCACTGTGTTCTACTACAACCCCAACATCTACCCGCGCGACGAATACCTGCGGCGCAAGGAGGAGGCTCAACGGTTTGTTACCTCCCAAAGGCTCGACTTCGTGGATGCCGACTACGACCACTCTGGCTGGAGGCACTGCGTGGCCGGGCTTGAAGGCGAGCCCGAACGTGGCCGCCGCTGCCTGCGCTGTTTCCAGATGCGGCTTGAAGCCACCGCACACTACGCCGCCACACACGGCTTCACCCTCTTCACCACCACCCTGGCTTCCTCGCGCTGGAAAGACCTTTCCCAAATCAACGCCGCCGGATGCCTGGCCGCTTCCCGCTACCCCGGAACCATCTTTTGGGAACAGAACTGGCGCAAAGGCGGACTGCAAGAACGACGCAACGTCCTGCTGCGGCAACACGCCTTCTACAATCAACTGTACTGCGGCTGCGAGTTCAGCATGAACCGCTTGACAGAGGCGGACAAGAAGCCGCAGACAACAGCCTGATTGTACGCGCCTTAGCATCCTATCGCACCCGCTTTCCTCGCCGACTCATCCGGCAACAGGGATGTTAAAGTATCTTATAATCCAGCTGCCACAGCGTTACAACTTAACCCACTTTTTGCCTACCTTTGCCCCGCAAAAACCGAAGAAAGAAATGCAGACAACGACACACCCCCGCCAGACCAGCACCCGCCATCCCAACAAGATGGACGACTTCCACTCCTGGGGTGTAGCCGCACTCATTTAGCAACGTTCCGGCCTCTGTAGCCCACCGTCCGCCACAAGGGAGGAGAAGCGGACACACCCAGCCTAAGCCCTGCCTCCGAGAACACATAATCCACACTTATACCTTACATTCATGAGCAAGAACAAGTGGCTTGCAGCATGGCTCGTGGCCCTGCTATGCAGCCCGGCTGCCTGTGCCCAACAGTCCGCAACGCGGATAATGGGTCTGGACGAACTGTTTCGCCTGGCCGACGAACAAAGCACCAGTATTCAAACCTACCGCACCGGACAAGAAGCCGCCGACGCAGCCCTGCAAGCGGCCAAAGCCCGGAGGCTGCCAGACATCGAGGCCACGGTCTCGATCAGCTACCTCGGCAACGGACGCTTATGGGAACGCGACTTCACCGACGGCACACGCATCGACATGCCCCACTTCGGCAACAACTTTGCCATCGAAGCCCGGCAAGTGGTCTACGCCGGAGGCTCCATCGACGCAGGCATCCGCCTGGCCCGCCTGGAACAACAGGCCGCAGGACTCCATTTACAGCAGAACCGGCAGGACATCCGCTTCCTTCTTGCAGGCCATTACTTAGACATCTACAAACTGGACAACCAGCTGACGGCACTACACCGCAACTTAAAACTGACCGAACAACTGATTGCCGACATGCACGTCCGCCTGTCCGAAGGAACCGCCTTGCGCAACGACATCACCCGCTACGAGCTGCAACGCGAGGAACTGCTGTTGCAAATAGCACGCACAAAAGACCGGCGGAGCATCCTGAACTACCAACTGGCCACAACCCTGCACCTGCCTGCCGGAACCATCATCGCACCGGACAGCACGTTGCTGGCCTGCCAGATAGATGTCCTCACCGAAACCGACTGGCAACAGATGGCCACACAAAGCAACGCCGCGCTGCGGCTGGCGGCCCTCGACGCTGCGATGGCCTCGCAACACGTGCGGCTGGAGCAAGCCGAGCGTCGCCCGCAAATATCGCTCATGGCCGCCGACCACCTGGACGGACCCATCACCATCGAGGTGCCCGTACTGAACAACAACTTCAACTACTGGTACGTCGGCGTAGGAGTAAAATACAGCTTCTCGTCTCTCTTCAAGAACAACCGAAAACTGCGCCAGGCCCAAGCCGAGGCACGCCACGCACGCCAACGGCAGCTCTTGACCCAAGAACAGACGGAGAACAGCGTACAGGCCGGATACGTCGACCTTCTCACCGCCTTCACCGACCTGCGCACCCGGCAGAAAGCCGTCGAGCTGGCCGACCAGAACTACGCCGTGACAAGCGAACGCTACCGCAACGAGCTTGCCCTGCTCACCGACATGCTCGATGCCAGCGACACCAAACTCAGTGCCGACCTCGAACTGGTAAACGCCCGCATCAACATCGTCTACCACTACTATAAGTTGAAATACCTTACCCACACCCTGTAAACCATCCATCACCGACGATACACGGCAGGCCCACCGGCAACAGGCCGTCCCTCCCGCCCATCGTCCATAAACCTACGACACATGACAAGAAGAACCCAAAAACTCATCTACAACCTCATCATCGTCTGCCTGCTGGCCGGAGGCATCGTTTACGTCTGCTCACGTTTCCTGCACTTAGGCAACGTAGTCTACACAGACAATGCCCAAGTGCGCCAGCACATCACCCCCGTCAACACCCGCGTACCGGGCTTCATCGAGCGCATCTGCTTCCAAGAATACAGCCCCGTGCACCGGGGCGACACGCTGGTCATCATCGAAGACAGCGAGTTCCGCCTCCGTCTGGCCCAGGCCGAGGCCGACCTGGCCAACGCGATAGCCGCCCGACAGGCCACCACGGCCGGCATAGCCACCACGCAGAACAATCTGAGCGTGGGCGACGCCACCATCGACGAGGCCCGCGTGCAGATGGAGAACGCCCGCCGCGAGGAGCGGCGCTTCGCCGCACTGTGGCAGAAAGGAGCCGCCACACGCCAGCAATACGACAACACGAAGACCGCCTACGAGGCCGCCCGCGCCCGCTACGAGCAGGTGATGCGCACACGGCAGTCCACCCGCCTTACCAAAGACGAACAGAACCACCGCCTCGGCCAGGACGAGGCCGCCGTCCGACTGGCACAAGCGGCGGTCGAGCTGGCCAGGCTCAACCTGTCCTACACCGTCATCACGGCCACCTGCGACGGAGTGACCGGGCGCATCGACATCCACGAAGGCCAGCTCGTTCAGCCCGGGCAGACGATGGTCGACATCGTGGACGGCACCGACCTGTGGGTCGTCGCCAACTACCGCGAGACACAGCTGCCACACATCCACGAAGGCGCACGCGTCAACATCACCGCCGATGCCGTGCCCGGCATCACCTACGAGGGCACGGTGCAGGCCATTGCCGATGCCACCGGAGCCGCCGCCTCGCTCATCCCGCAGGACAACGCCACGGGCAACTTCGTCAAGGTGGAGCAACGCGTCCCCGTCCGCATCTCCCTGGAAGGCAACCGCCCCGAGCTTCTGGAACAGCTCCGGGCCGGACTGAACGTGGAGTGCGAGGTTCACTACTGAACACCCGCCCACGCCCCTGTCCGTCCTTCCCATGTACAATTCTTAAACCGCAAGACCTATGACCTCCACCTTTTCCATGCCCATGTTCCGCCCCTTCGTCCCCTCGAAGCTGCGTCCGTGGGTCTACGTGTTCTTCGCCTTCACCTTCCAGCTCTCGGGCGGCATGTACCTGGGCGCGCTCAACCAGATGGTCGGCGGCATGGCACTGATGCGCGAAGACCTGCTGATGTGCCTCTACGCCAACCTGGCAGGCATGGCCATCTACTTCCCGCTGCTGTTCCGCATGAAGTTCCGCTTCACCAATAAGACGCTGCTTGCGGCATCGGCTCTCGGCGTGGCGGCGTGCAACCTGCTGGCACCCCACATCCGTTTCCTGCCCCTGCTGTGGCTGGTGTGCTTCGTCGAAGGAATATGCAAGATACAAGGCACGTTCGAGTGCATGAGCAACATACAACTCTGGATGACACCCCAGCGCGACTTCACCGTCTTCTTCCCCCTGCTGCACATCGTCATCCTGGGCAGTATGCAGCTCAGCGACCTGCTCATGACCTACCTGCTGCACCATTACCACTGGACGTACATGCACCTCTTCATTGCCGCTCTCATGCTGGCCGACCTGCTGGTAATCGCCACCTGCACCCGCCACTTCCGTGCCATGAAGAAGTTCCCCCTCTTCGGCATCGACTGGCTGGGAGCTGTGTTGTGGGCGGCACTGCTGCTCCAGGTGGCCTACCTCTTCGACTACGGCGACTGGCTCGACTGGTGGGACAGCCCCGCAGTGCGCCGCCTCACCCTGTCCATCGCCGCCACGCTGGCCATCTGCTTGTGGCGCATGTCCACCATCCGCCACCCCTATCTGGAGCCGCGCATGTGGACCTACCGCCACCTGCTGCCCGTGCTGCTGCTCATCACGCTGGTAGAGGCCATACTGGCCAGCGAACGTGTGCTCGAAGAAACGTTCTACGAGGAAGTGATGCACTACGCCGAGACGGTGAGCGTGCAGCTTGACTGGTCGGTGCTGGCCGGCATTCTGGCCGGATGCATGTTTGCCTACTGGTGGATGCACGTACGCCGTTTCAACTACCTGCGCCTGCTCATCGTAGGCATTGCCGCCCTAGCCGCCTACCTGGTGCTGTTCTACTTCACCCTCTCGGCAGACCTGCACCTCTCGCAACTCTTCCTGCCCGTGGCCTGCCGGGGCTTTGCCTACGCCGTGCTCAGTGCCACGTTCATGACGTGTCTGGAAGAAATCATGACCTTCCAGCACTTCTTCCAGGCCCTGAGCGTGTTCAACATGCTCCACATGGTAGTAGGAGGCGTGGCAGGCTCGGCCCTCTACACCCGCGGGCTGGCCTGCCTTGTGCCCGACAACATGGCCCGCTACGGCCAAGGCATCGACAGCGTGGTCTTCAGCCGCGCCCCCTTCGACCTCGGCGAGTTTCTGGAGACGGCGTTCGTCCCCAGCGTGATGGAAGTCAGCATCAAGCAGCTCTACGGCTGGGCGGCCTACGCCTGCATCCTGCTGCTGTTGCTCTTCCTGCTCTACGATGCCCCCGTGCAGCGCGAGCTGAAGCGCATCCCGCAGTGGAAGGACGTGGCACGGCAGGTGAAGAACAGCTTTTGGCGCACGTGGCACCACCCGGCAGAAGCCAACGACGGCAGGCCAAGCCCGCCCCAGGGCTGAACCGGCTCCCGTCCTTGCGCCACGCCGTCCCTGCCCCAGGCCGCAGGCATCCCCGCGACCGGGCACAGGTCTCCTCACGCAGGGGCACAGGTATGCCCGTCGCCTGGCACAGGAGAGCCACCAGGCGGGCACACCTGTGCCCCTTCCCGTTCATTCCCATCCGTTTACCATCCTCACCGATAGACCAGTAGCGAGAGGTTGTCGTCGGCCAGCAGCTCGTTGGCGACTTGCCACAGCAGGGAGGGGGTGAGGGCCTCTACGCGGCGGCACACGTCGGCCGGTGTCTCGTAGCGGTTGTAGTGCAGGAAGAGCTTGGCCATGCCCAGGGCGTTGTTCTCGCTGTTGTCGCTGGCCACGCCTATCTGGCCCACGAGCTGCTTCTGGGCGGCGGCGAGCTGTGAGGCCGTGAGGGGCGCGTCGCGCAACCGACGCAGCTCGCGGCGCACCAGCGAGAGGCAACGCGCCTCGTCGGCAGGGTCGCAACCGAAGTAGATGCAGAAGGTGCCCGTGTCGGTGTAGGAGACGAGGTTGGCCTCCACGTTGTAGACCAGCCCCCGACGCTCGCGCAACGACACGTTGAGGCGGCTGTTCATGCCCGGTCCGCCAAGCAGGTTGGACAGCAGGTAGAGGGCCGTGCGGCGCGGGTCGTGGGCATCGTAGGCACGGCAGCCCAGCATGACGTGGGTCTGGTGCGTGGAGCGCACTTGCGCCGCTTGGGCGGGGACATAGGGAGGCGGAGGCGTGCGCCGGGGCAAGGATGAGGAGGCAGAAAGGGGCAGGTCGGCGGTGAAGCGTTCGGCCAGGCGGAGAACCCGCCGGAAGTCGACAGCCCCCTGGACGAACAGCACCATGTTGTCCGCCCGGTAGAAGCGACGGGCAAAGGCCGCCACGTCGGCCGAGCGGTATGCCTTGAGCCGGACGGGGTCGCCCAGGATGTTGCGGCCCAGCGGGTGCCCCCGGAAGAGCATGTCCTCGAAGTCGTCGTAGATAAGCTCCGAGGGCGAATCCTCGTAGCTCTGTATCTCGTCTATCACGACCTCGGCCTCCTTCTCCACTTCGTGCTGGGGGAAGGTGGAGTGGAACACAATGTCGGCAAGCAATTCCAAGGCCCGCTCGAAGTGCTCGGCCAGAAAGGCGCAATAGACCACAGTCTCTTCCTTGTTGGTGTAGGCGTTCAGGTCGCCACCAACGGCCTCCATGCGGTTCAGGATGTGCCAGGCACGGCGTTTCCGCGTGCCCTTGAAGAGCAGATGTTCCACGAAATGAGCCATTCCGGGCGTGTCGTCAGTCTCGTCGCGCGTTCCGGCATCGACGGCAAAGCCGCAGTAGGCTACGCGCGAAGCGGTAGGTTCGTGCACAATACGCAAGCCGTTGGGCAGGATAAAGCTATTGACTCCGTTCACATTATCTTTCGTCTCCGTCATAAGTTGTCAAGATTGGCCGCACGGGGAAACGCCCGGGAACTGGCCGGGACTGGCCGACGGCAGCCGCAAAATTACAACAAAACCGATTGCCGCTCATGGAAACCCGCAGATATTTGTGCAAACGTTCCAGCCCAGGCCAGACAGAACGCTCCGCCCAAGCCATGCCCTCTTGGCCGACAGGCCTCGGCAACCCGAGCCAAGTCCCCCTGCTAAATCGCCCCAAAAATTTTCAAAAGAAGTATAAAACCCATCGGCACAGCACCCAGGAGCAGGCAAAAAGCCTGTATATTTGTCCACAAGCATTTTACAGAGAAGAGCCTACGACCTATGAGAAAGAACTTCTTGCCACACCTGCTTATCCTTGCCGCCGCGCTGTCGGCGTGCGACCGGACCGCTCCTTCCATCTCCGTGGTGTGCGAAGAAAACAACATGGGAGACAACATTGTAAAGTGGGAGACCTACCCCGCCATGCAAGGGGAAGTGGAGGTGTTCGCTTCGACCGACCCCGACAATATACCCGAAGAGCAACCCAAGGCCTCCGCACCCATCCCGCAACAATACCTCAGCATCGCAGGCAACAACCCAGCACACCGCTACTACTACACGCTGCTCTTCGACGGACGCTACCGGGTGAAAACCGCCGCACGCAACGTCGTCATACCCGGCATCGAAAACGTGCGCGACATGGGCGGCTACCCTTCCTACAAGCACAAGAAGCAAGTGCGCTGGGGCATGATCTACCGCTCGGCAGGCATTGGAAGCCTCGACCAACGGGCCTGCGACGAACTGGCCAACCTGAGACTGCGCACCATCATCGACCTGCGCACATCCTCCGAAGCCCGGACAATGGACACCACCGCCCTGCGACGCGCCGGCATACGACTGGAGCGCATACCCATCCCCGTGAACGACACCGACTCCATACTCGACGGCGTGCTGCGGCACGATATAGACAACGACTCGCTGCACCGCATTGTCCTACAGATGAACCGCTACTGGGCCACCCAATGCACACGGCAATACCGACAGATGTTCGACCTCCTGCTCGACAGAGCCAACTACCCCCTGCTCATCTGCTGTGCTTCGGGCAAGGGGCGCACCGGCGTGGCTTCGGCACTGCTGCTCTCCGCCCTGGGGGTAGACGAAGGTTCCATCACCGACGACTACGCACTCAGCAACCGCTACCTCGACATACCCAAGCTCTCGGCCAGGGCCTACGAACTGCCTACGCGCTCGCAGATAGCCATCACCACCCTGCTCTCGGCCCGCGAAGATTTCCTCAACGCCGCCCACGACGCAATAGAACAACAATATGGCAGCATCGAAGCCTATCTCAACGAAGCACTGGGACTGGACCGCAAATCGCAGAAGCGGCTACAAGACATACTCCTGGAGAAAGACTAAGGCCAAGAGACACTTAGGACGGTTCCTACTTGTATATATGCCATTTTTGCCCTAACTTTGCCGCCCGAACGAAAGATAAAGACACAGAAACACTTAATGAAGACATTTGAAGAGCTCGGTGTGTCGCCGGAGATACGCCGCGCCATCGAAGAAATGGGCTACGAACAGCCCATGCCGGTACAAGAAGAAGTAATACCCTATCTGCTAGGAGAGAACAACGACGTAGTGGCCTTGGCACAGACCGGGACAGGCAAGACAGCCGCCTTCGGACTGCCGCTGATACAGAAGATCGACGTAGAACGGCGCGAACCACAAGCACTCATCCTATGCCCCACACGCGAACTTTGCCTGCAGATCTCGGGCGACCTGAACGACTACGGCAAGTACGTCGAGGGACTGCGCGTGCTGCCCGTCTACGGAGGCTCCTCCATCGCAAGCCAGATACGCGCCCTGAAACGCGGGGTGCACATCATCGTCGCCACACCGGGCCGACTGCTCGACCTCATGGAGCGCAAGACCGTCTCGTTGGCAACCATACGCAACGTCGTCATGGACGAAGCCGACGAGATGCTCGACATGGGCTTCACCGACAGCATCAACGCCATTCTGGCCGACGTGCCGCAGGACCGCAACACCTTGCTCTTCTCTGCCACCATGAGCAAGGAAATATCGCGCATCGCGCAGCAGTACCTCAACAACCCCAAGGAGATAACCATAGGGCGCAAGAACGAAAGCACCGCAAACGTGCGCCACACCGTCTACATCGTACATGCCAAAGACAAGTACGAGACCCTGAAACGCGTCGTCGACTTCTACCCACAGATATACGCCATCATCTTCTGCCGTACACGCAAGGAGACCCAAGAAATAGCCGAGAAACTCATGCAGGAAGGCTACAACGCCGACGCACTGCACGGAGACCTTAGCCAAGCACAGCGCGACCAAGTGATGCAGAAGTTCCGCATACGCAACCTGCAACTCCTCGTAGCTACCGATGTGGCCGCACGCGGACTGGACGTGGACGACCTGACACACGTCATCAACTACGGCCTGCCCGACGACATCGAAAGCTACACGCACCGCAGCGGACGCACCGGACGCGCAGGAAAGACCGGCACCTCCATCGCCATCATAAACCTGCGCGAGAAAGGCAAACTGCGCCAGATAGAGCGCGTCATAGGCAAGACCTTTGAAGCCGCACCCATGCCGACAGCCAAACAAATCTGCGAAAAGCAGCTCATCAAGGTCATCGACGACCTGGAGAAAGTAAAGGTGAACGAAGACGAGATTGCCGACTTCATGCCCGACGTTTATCGCAAACTCGACTGGCTGTCCAAAGAAGACCTCATCAAGCGCATGGTCTCCCACGAGTTCAACCGCTTTGCCGAATACTACCGCGACCGCGAAGAAATCGAGTCCATGCCCCTGCGCCCCGACGGCAAGGACAAGGCCGCACGCAAAGACAAGCCCTCACGCAAGGAAACCGCAGCCACGCGAGGCGGCAAGAAGAACGCTACCGGCCCGCGCCGGGCCGAGGCTGGCTACAGACGGCTCTTCATCAACCTGGGCAAGACGGACGGCTTCTTCCCCGCCGGACTGATAGGACTCATCAACGACAACACCCGCAGCCGCGACCGCATCGAGGTGGGACGCATAGACCTGATGAAGAACTTCTCCTTCTTTGAAGTACCCGAGGAACAGAGCAGAGCCGTGCTACGGGCCCTCAACCACGCCCGGTGGAACGGACGCAAAGTCATCGTCGAAGAGGCCGACAAAAACGACAACGCCGCCGACGAAGTCCGTCCGGTGAAACTCAACCGGGCCGCCCGACGCGCCGCCGAGGGCAAGAGCAAGCCCGCCAAGAAGGCCAGCCGCACCGAACAAGAAGGATACGCCAAGCCCGCCAAGAAAGACGACTGGCGGCAATTCTTCGAGCAGGACGACGACTGAACCGCACGCCCACACTCGTAGAAGTACAAACATACGCCCACATCTACAAATACACTGCGACGAGGGAGCCTGCCGGGACACCGGCAAGCTCCCTTTCTGGCATTACAGAGCTCTATTCAAAGAAGCCCTATAAGTCTTCACCATTGGCCTCATTATACTTATTGTCGTAGAACATCGTAATGTAATACTCTCCCCTAAACTTACTTATAGAGAACCAAACTTGACGCATCAAAAGAATATCAACCATGTAAGTAGCGATAGTCTCATTTATGTCCTTCTGTACTTCCTCCGTCGGATTACTAATTTGCTCCACAGTGTACTTCTTCATCAATACGGGTATTAATGACTGCATCACAGCAATCGTATCTACCACTTCTGGCAACTGGGCATAAACGGCCTCATAACGTTTATCATGTACCGTAATCTCGTAATCAATATCCTCATCTGCAGGAATAGTAAATCCTGACAATGAGCTCGAAAGATATTTCTCGCTTTCCTGAAACTGTCGACAAAGATTATTAAACCTTATCTTTATGTCTGTTCCACCCACATGGTTTTTATCCGCAACCATAATGCGCCACACCTTATTATTATTTGTAGCAACATATACATTGACCTCCGCCCCATTGAACTCGCCCTCCAAGACATCCCCACGTAAGGGAGAAGGCGTAAATCCTTTCTCTTTCAATTTGCGTATCATTTCAGCTTTGCTCCCATCGACCGGAATACCAAGGAATTTCGTAACCTCTTGTTGCCCAAACGCCACCATAGGCAACGACATCAGCAATAAGACTGACAATAAAAAACGTTTCATATGCTTTAGATTTTAAGCCTATCCCACGGCTCCAGAAGGATGTGTCGGTAAATGCAAGAAGCGTGAAGCCGTATGCCACACGTCCTAATGTGAAGGTGCTAGGAAAACCTTTGGAAACAGATGTGGGATAACAGCCCCACGCTATATGCGTGGAGACCATTACATCATCTCTTGTTTCCGGTGAGTAAGTTTCCTAGGCTTTTCACATACAAGAAGAAGACATAACGCCTCTAAAAATCAATATGTCCGGGCGGGAACTCCCGTCCAACGGCAAAGGTAACAATAAACATCATTTCTCCCAAGATTGTCCGACAAATTTGCCGTAGACGGACGAAAGCACACCTTCAAAAGCAGGCTTAAGACAAAATTCACCAAGGAGCATGAAAGCCTCTGAAACTGCCAATTCCCCGCATCATATCCCTTTTGCAGACGGGTTCTCACCCGCCTATATCCCGGATATCCAATTCAATCCGAACCGGGCCTAATCCCAAGACAGAGACCGTCCTAACGTATTCCGCAGGAAGACTGCTCTTGCCACCAAAATCCGAAGAAAGACGTAAGATGTCCCCGCTCTACCCTCCTGCGAAGCTCCATTCCACCCTTATCCCCCCATCGGTCATTAGACTTCCCGATGGGTATAGGGTTTTCTTTCTATGGCTTTCCAGGCCCTTTCGTCCAGCCGCCAACATCTTGGCTGCCGCCTTGTCCCGACCCAGCCCGCTACGCCCTTGACAAAGACGATAGCCAATCTGCACGGTAGCAGAACGAAATCGCTTTGGACTCTAATGACCGATTTTGGTCAGACCGAAGCGCAAGTGCTGCGCTGAACCCTTCCCGACCGGCAACGAACCGCAAACGCGGCAGACCGGGAACAGACCCGACGAACGATTGACGGGACATCATCAGCCCGCCTGACAAAGAGACACGACACACCCCGAAAAACCTGCACGGTGACGAAG
Organism: uncultured Bacteroides sp.; assembly: GCA_944321465.1. Taxonomy (GTDB): domain Bacteria; phylum Bacteroidota; class Bacteroidia; order Bacteroidales; family Bacteroidaceae; genus Bacteroides. The sequence continues at coordinate 94,934 of CALULL010000006.1, read as the reverse complement.
AAAAGCCACATCGGGCTTACACGCCCTCTTTCTCCGACGGACAAACCAGCAAACACTCTGCGGGGCAAACACAGCAACCACCCCCGCCACAAGCCTTCGGACGGCAGGGAACAACAACATGCCAGCAAACGGGGACAAGGCTCTGCGCAACCGGGCACACCTGTGCCACCCGGCGGACGCAGAAGAAGTCCAACGGGGGCACAGGTGCGCCCGGACGCAAGTCAACGCGCAGGAGCCACAGAAGAGGCCGACGAGAGGCTGTTTTCTCCCCGTTGAAACGTAAGGATTTCTTTAATAAACTACGGCACAGAGAGATGAGTCACTTTCGTTTTGTCCGTTCCGGCCATGCCCGCCATCGGTCCGAAAGAAGCAATTCTCAGGCAACAGAAAATGCAAAGTGTCAGCCGACACTCTGCCGGGAAAGCCAGGCCACAGCCAGCAGCAAAGCCATGCGGAAACGGCCACGAGCCGCCCTTGCCCGGAGCTGCGGCATCCGCAACGATACGAAAGGGAACTGCAAGGCGCAAGGTCTCCCCCCTCGGGACAGCACGCCATAAGGACAAAAAGCCCTTGTACGCAGTTTATCAGCAGCAAGCAGCCCATCCCTACCTAACACAGGAAAAAGCGCGACAGGAAGCCTGCAACCAGCCTCATAGCGATGCTGCGGGCCGGGTGTGTCCGTACACTTGGACTGCCTGCCCGGCACGACTGGCTGCGGCAGGCAGTCCAAGACCGGCCGAAAGCCGCAAGACACAGCCTCCGCATCCGCAGAACAACGCCTTGAACCCAAATCGGTCATTAGACCGCCCACAATGAGTATAGGCTTATCTTTTTGGGGCTTTCCAAGCCCTTTCGCCCTGCTACCGGCATCTTGTCTGCCGCTTTGTCTCGACGTAGCCCGCTACGCCTTCGACAAAGGCGACAGCCAATCTGCACGGCAGCAGAACGAAATCGCTTTGGACTCTAATGACCGATTTGGGTTGAAGCCGGACACGAAAGGACAGACCGACAACGGACACTACTCTGCGCCGGAAGACAGACCGACAGCCTGAGAACAGAGGAAACAAAAAGCGCGAACCTTGCGACAGGTCTGCGGACGCGTGTCCACAGTTCGTCGCGAAGTTCGCGCTTGGCGGGCGGATGGTCAGCAATGCCCATAGGCGGAAGTCCGGCACTGTGTGCGATGCACGGAGAGACCGGACTTGCCTTGCTGTATTACTTCTGCTGTGCGGCAGCAGCGGCGGCAGCGGCCTGCTTCTTCATGGCAGCGATGCCGTCCAGTGCACGCTTGGCAACGGCGTTGTTGGGGTCGATGGCCAAGATTTTGTTCCAGTAATCGGTCGACGTGGCATAATCGCTCTGCAACAGGAAGTAGTAGCCCAGATAGCTGTAGCACTCGGTGAGCACCGTGTTGTAGCGGGCGTCGTTCTTGGGCAGCAGCATCTCGACAACCTTCTCGTAGTAGGGCTTGGCCAGACCCTGAGTGGTCTCGGGGTCCATCAGCGAGTTGGTGCGGGCGCGCCACATGTTGCCCAGGTAGCTGTCGGGAGCCTGCTCGGCAACGGAGGCAAACACAGAGTCGGCCTTTTGCAGGGCAGCCATGCGGATGTCGGGCGTAACGGCCACAGTGTCGGTCGATGTGCCCCAACCGTAATAGAGGCGACCCACTTGGAAATCGTTCTCCAACGTCTTCTCCTCGGAGGGCAAGAACTCGCAGTACTTCTGGTAAGCGTCGATGGACTCTTGGTACTTGCCAGCAGTCTCGTAAACCTCGGACACGTCTTTCCAGATGGCCGTTGCCGCAGAGTCAAGCTCTATAGCCTTCTTGTAGGAAGCTACGGCATCGTCGTAGCGGCTCTGCGCTGTGAGCAGCACGCCGTGGTAGCGATAGTCAAGACTGGAATAGGTAACGTCCTTCAGTTCGTTGAAGAACACCTCGGCACGCTGTTCGGCCTCGGGGAAACGCTTCAGGTCGGCATAGTTGTACATGGCCAGACGGTTGAAGACGGCACTCTTGGGGTTCTTCTCGATGCCTTTGAGGGCAATGTCGAGCGACTTCTCGAAATCGTGGTTCAAGAAGAGGGCGAAAGCATAGTTGGACAGGTCGCGCTCGGTGGCCACGGGCGTGTTGATGAAGGCGGCGTATGCCTCGGCTGCTTCGCCAAAACGGTTGTTGGAGTAGTAGACATCGGCCAGTGCCTTGTCGGCCTCCTTGTAGTCGGGGGCAATCTGCTTGAGCTGCTTCAGCTTGTCGATGGCCTGCGAGGGACTGGCTGCCTTGTAGGCACGGGCGTACTTCAGGTAAGCCTCATAACACTGGGGGTCGAAGAGAATGGCCTGCTCGTAGTAGCCGCAGGCAGTGCCTACGTCTTCGCGAGCCAAGGCGATGTCACCGCGCAGGATAAACACCTGGGGATTCTTGCGGTCCACCTTGCCTGCCTTGTCGGCATACTTCTCGGCCTCGTCGAAGTTCTTGGCTTCGAGATAAGCCTCGCCGACAGCCACCATGAGGTCGAGGTTCTTCTTGTTCTTGCCCTTGGTGAGGTCCTTAGCAAAGTCCTCGGCCTGCTCGGGGTCGTTCTTGATGAGTTCTTTCAGTTGGTCTACTCCGGCCTGCCAGTCGGCAGCGGGTGTCTGCGCAGAAACCATACCTGCAAAAAGCAAGCCGGCGCAGCAGCAAAATAAAAAGTTCTTCTTCATACGTTTTTCTTTGTTCTGTTTATAGGTTATGTCTTTCCCCTCGGACAAAGGCCGTCCTTCCAGGCCATGAAGGCGGAAGACGAACCGCTGCCCCGCTCAAAGCACGGGGATGGAAAGAGGTTATTCGTCTCTCACGTGCACGATGCGCACCGGCTGGGTGGCAGGCACAAGCCCCGACTTGAGGATGATGCGTTGCCCTCGGTCGGAGGTCATGAAGCTGGCAAATCCCCACGGCAGAGCATTACGCGGGTCGTTGAGCAGCACGTAGATGCTGCGCGAAAGCGGATACTTGCCGTAAAACAGGTATGCCTGGTAGGGCTGGTAACTGTTCTCGGGCGTAGGCTCGACGGAGGTGCTGACCGACATCAGGCGGACTTCCTTGTTGAAGGAAAGGCCTGTGCTGTCGTTGCGGTCGCTCAGCCAGTTTACCCCCACCACACCCATTGCTCCGGGGTTCTTCGTCACGAAGTCTATCACCTCGCGGTTGGTCTTGAGGGCACTCACGTTTCCGGCCAGCTCCTGCCCTTGGCAGATGGAGTCGATGGCGAAGCGCACGGTGCTGGAGTTCTTGTTGTCGAACACCAGCTGTATGTCGCCCAAGCGCGAAGAGGGGTAGATTTCATTCCAACGAGTCACCTTGCCTGTCAGCACGTCGCGGATGGCCTTCACGCTGATAAGTGTATCGGGGTTGGCCAGATTGGTGATGAGTGCCAGACCGTCGGTAGCAATCTTAATCTCGCGCGGGTAGAACTTGCGGCTGTGAAACGACTCCAGCTCCTGAGGTGTCAGGCGACGGGTAGCGATGGCCAGGCGCAGGCTGTCCTTCAGCAGTAGGTTGATGGCTTCTACCTCGGAAACGTAGCGCGGCACGATGCCCGCCAGCGGATACAGCCCTTCGAACACGTCGATTTCTTCCTGCACTATCGGCTCAAAGCTCTCGTCGGCAGCAATGGAGATAACTCCCGATGTATAGGTGTCGGTGTATCCGTCTTTAGCCTTCTGCTTGCAGGCAGACAGCAGGAAAACCAACAAAAGGAGCGATGCCAATACTTGGTATCGCTCCATTTTATTCACAATACACATTCTGGTTATTGCAGTTTAAACTGAATGGGCAATGTGTATTTTACGGAAACAGCCTGTCCGTTCTGGCGACCAGGTATCCATGACGGCATGGACTCAACCACGCGCACGGCTTCCTTGTCCAAGTAGGGGTCTACGGAACGAAGCACTTTCACGTCGCGTATCTTACCGTTGGAACCTACCACGAAGCCCACGATGACGCGGCCTTGCGTGCCATTCTCCTGTGCAATGACAGGATAGCGAAGGTTATCACGGATATAGTTCATCAGCTCTTGCATACCGCCGGGGAACTGGGGCTGCTGTTCTACCATTTCGAAGACTTTCTCTTCTTCTTCCGGCTCAGCCTCGGTAACGATTTGCTTCAGGTCGGCAATATCCTGTCCGTGCTCTTCGTCGTTACCTACCACGTCGGCAATAGAGATGGTCACCTTTGTCTCGTTCAGCTCTTCCTGGCTCTTCATCTCGTCCTCGTCGGCCACTTCTTCATCCTTCTTGATGACAGGGGCTGTGAACTTGATGGAGCTTTTCAGCGCAGGAGGAGGAGGAGCCACGGGCTGAACCTGCTTCAGTTCTTCTTGCTTCACTTCAGGCTCGTCCAGCTGAGAAAGCGTGGTAACTTCCGTCCTCACTTCTTTCTTCTCCGGCGTAGCCATCTTTATCAGGGTCGGGATGGAGAATCCCACCAGTGCAATCACAATCACCAGCACCATGGCGAAGTTAAGCCGTCGTGCTGCGTGCGCTCTCATAGCGTAGGCACCATACGCTTTATTCCTGCCTTCGAATATAAGGTTACACCATTCAGCAGAGGTTAAATCTATTTTTGCCATATTTTCTTTCTGTTTTAGGTGTTACACATTATTCGGCAAGCTCTCCGGTCTTGGCTCCCTTGGAGAGGTAGTTCTCTATCAGGAAGTCGTCACCTTCGGCCATGTCGGCAATCACGTATTTTCCGATGTTGCAAATCTGCATCTCGTCGAGCGCATCAATGAGGTTCTTATACGAGGCATCGTCCGTAGCCTTGATAATGACGGTAGGCGTGTCCTTTCCGCTTTTTATCTCGGAGACTTTGTCGGTATATTCCTCCTCGGTGATTTTCAAGTCCAGCTTTTGTTGCTTCAGTTCGTTCACCTCTCTCACGGCTGCTGCGTTGCGGCGCAGGAGCATGGCTCTCAAACCGTCGGCAGCGTAAGAGGTTTCCTTCAGAGAGTTGTAGTCTTTATAATCGGGTTCTCCCTCGTAGTAGTACAACTTATCCTCGCCATCGAGCAAGAGCGTGATAGCCTGCGAGGCCTTAACTTTGGAGCGTTGCTCGTCGGTAATGCTCTTGTCGTTGCTCGGCATGCTTATTTCCATTGTCTGAGGTTTGCTCAGGGTGGTACAAAGCATGAAGAAGGTGATAAGCAACATGTTCATATCCACCATCGGCGTGAAGTCCACGCGGACGGCCATCTTTTTCTGTTTACTCTTTGCTTCAGCCATATACGTTCCTTTCCTTTATTCTTCGGAGGTTGTCTTCAGCGTGGTAATCAGGTTGTACCTGTTCTCGCGAAGGTCCTGAAGTGAGTTCATTACATTCTTTATCACTGAATACGGAGTCGTGGCATCAGCTTTGATAGCAATTCGCAGGTCGCCATTGATGGCACGGGCGTTGCGCACCCAAGCCTTGAACTGGTTGTCCACGCTGTCGCAAGGGATGCCTGCATCCGCGCTCTTCAACAGTTCGTCCTGCTTGTCTTCCGGCTGTGCCAAGAAAGCCTTCATGTTCTTCATCGGCACACCGAACGTGCTTGCAACCATGAATTTCTTGGTTTCCTCGTCGGAGAACGTCACTCCGTATTCTTGCCCCATAGCACCCAGCAACTGCTGCAAGTCGCCCTGCTTGTCCAAGCTCATGAAGACCTTTCCGTCCTTGGCAATCAAAATCTGGAGGATGTTGGTCTCTGGGATTTTGATTTCGGAAACAGAACCCGGCACGTTAACTTTGACAGGTTCCGGTTTCACGAACGTAGAAGTCAACATGAAGAAGGTCAGCAGCAGTACCGTCACGTCACTCATCGCGGTCATGTCGATGAAGACGCTTTTCTTTTTTATTTTGACTCTACCCATAGTTGTTAAATTAAAAATTGAGAATTAAAGGTTTTAATCCGGCGGAGGGACAAGCCCCGGGGGCTGCCCCGCCTGCGTTCTCCCTACCGCCGCTCATTTTCAATTTACTTATGAGTAGCGGCAAAAGTCTGCACAATAGAGAAACCTACTTCGTCGAGAGCGAACGTCAGTTTGTCAATCTTGTTTGTGTAATAGTTGTAAGAAATAACGGCCAAAGCACCAGTCAAGATACCGAAGGCAGTGTTGATAAGGGCCTCAGAGATACCTTGTGACAGGGCCATAGAGTCGGCAGAGCCTCCGGCAGCCAGAGCGGCGAACGAACGTATCATACCGATAACCGTACCGAGCAATCCCATCAACGTACCCAGCGTGGTGATGGTACCAATGATAGGCAGGTTTTCCTGCATCATGGGCAATTCGAGTGCTGTTGCCTCTTCCAGTTCCTGCTGGATGGCCAGTTGTTTCTGGTCCTTAGTCAGCTCGGTGTTTCTTTCCATCTCGGCATACTTCACGAGCGTTGCGCCTACCACGTTGGCAACGGAACCGCGCTGTTTGTCGCACAGTTGCTGAGCCTTCTGCATGTCGCCGGCAGCGAGGGCAACCTTGATGTTGGCAACGAACTTAGCCAGAGCACCGCGACCGAAAGCGGCACGGATTGCGAAGTAACGCTCGATGGAGAGGGCAATTACCGTCAGCAACAGGGTCTGGATAACCGGCACGATGACACCACCTTTATAAATAGTTCCCAAGAAGTTGCCCGGCAGCGGGTGGTTGTTGGGGTCGTTGTTCATAAAGTTAGCGGGGTTACCCAGCACAAACTGATAAATGCACACAGCAACTACGAAGCAGCATACGATTACAATCCACGCAGACTTGATACCTTTGAAGCCCACGTTGTTCTTCTTTTGATTCTTTGTTTCCATAGAAAAATAGAAAATAAAATAGTTATTAAATAGATTAATTGTTCCTTAGATATTCCGCAAAGCCTACAGACATGTTCCACATTCCCGACTGGCTGTTCCTCACCGCAGGCGAAGACCGACGCCGGCAACCGATGCGGGCAATGCCCGTCGCAGCACCGCCGTCAGATGTTGATGCGGCACAGCACGAACACGTCGTGCCTGACTTGGGCTGTCGTATGGGAGTCTTGTATGCGTTTGTTTCCAATCTTATGCAGGTATCGCAGGCTGGCATTCTCGCAGGAAGAGGACAGGGCATCGGGCATCCCGGCGGACAGTCCGCCGTCGGGCGTGGCCCCGTCCGGGCAGAAGGAAGCGTTGCGCACGTTGTCCACCACCGCAGCAAGCTCGGGAGCGTCCGTTCTTTCCGGCTGTCCCGGTTCTCCCGGGACATCGTTCTCCGCAAGCTGGCAGGTCTCCCCGCTGCCGGGAAACACGCTCTGCCAAGCATCGTCAGCAGGCAATGCGGCCATCTTCCCTGCGAAAGCAGAGAACAGCAGCACCGAAGCCACGCATAGCCAATATGTCACCGTTTTCCTCATCAAGAGTACCGCTTTTGTTCCTTTTAAGGCATTTTTCTATTTGCTTATGAAACTCTGTTCGAAATGCCGGTCGTAGGTTAACACACCGCTGGCATATAAAAACGGGGCAAATATAAGGAATGATAACATATAAAGCAAGCCTTTCCAGACTTCCTGACGGGGTAAATAACTTATTTTAATAGTGTGCGGAAGGTGTCAACATTTCTTTTGTCACCGAAATGACACGAACAGGAGGGGGAAGGGGACGGGGTTTCAGGGACGAATGGATAAGGTATCAGGGGCAAAAAGACGAGGCATCAGGGAAGAGAGACGAGGGAAAGGGGGCAGGCCTGTACTCCCACAGGAGCCCACCTGTGCCCGCCGGGAGGCAGAGGTGTACCCGGAGGCGGGGGAAGGTATGCCTGCATCGGCGACTGTCTGTCAACATTTTGGACGAGAGGGGCAAGAGGGGCCAGGGGACGAGGCATCAGGGGCGAGGGAGGAGTTGACGAGGGGGGGGACAGGGCGAGGTGCCCGCTGCCCTCACTTGCCGCCTGCTGCCTCCAACTCGCGCAACAGATGGGGGGCATGGGCGTAGCGGTCGGTGATGAAGAGGACGTAGCGGATGTCGACCCCGATGGTGCGCTGCCGGGCGGGGTCGTACAGGAAGTCGCCGGCCAGCCCTTCCCAGTTGCTGTCGAAGGCCAGGCCGAGCAGCTCGCCACGGGCGTTGAAGATGGCACTGCCGCTGTTGCCGCCGGTGATGTCGTTGGTGGTGAGGAAGCAGACGTGCATCTCGCCGCTCGCGGGGTCGGCATAGGGACCGTAGTCGCCCCCGGAGAGCAGGCGGCTGAGGGCGGGCTGGAGGCTGAAGTCGGGGTCGCCGGCGTGGGTGCGGGCCTTTTCGAGCACGCCGCGCACGGTGGTGTAGCAGGCGTAGTCCACGGCATCGGCCGCCCGGCAGCCCGCCACGGTGCCGAAGCTGAGGCGCAGGGTGGCGTTGGCATCGGGGTAGGCGCGGCGGCGGGCATCCATGCGGCGCATGGCCTGGCCCAGAACGCGCTCGCAGCTGTCTATCGTGAGGCTGGCGCGGCGGGTCGCGAGGGCGAAGTCGAACATGGACGACACCAGGTCGAGGGCCAGCGAGACGGCGGGGTCGGCATAGATGTCGTAGGCTCCATCGTGGCTCAGGTGGCGGTGCAGGCCGGCCGGGGTGGCGAGCTGGGTGGCGGCATAGATGCTGTCGACGAAGGCGCGTTCGTCGCCTCCGTGGCACGAGTCGATGGCGGCGTAGAACGCGGGCAGGTAGCGGGAGGGCACCTTGGAGCGGTACTGCCGCAGGAGGGCGGCGAAGACCGTGCGGTCGAGGGCGGTGTCGGTGGCGGCATAGAGGTCGGCCACGTGGCGCAGCTGTGCCTCCACCTGCCGGGGCTCGGCGCCCAGGTCGAGGCTGAGTACCGTCAGGGCCAGCTGCAGCAGGTCGGGGCCGTCGAGGAAGGTTTCGGCGAAGTAGGCCTCGGCACGGTGGGCCTCGCGGCGGTCGGCGTAGGCACGGGCCAGGGCGGGCAGCAGGCGGGCGGAGGAGTCGGCGGCCGACTCCAGCCGCTGCGCCAGGCGTTGCTCGGCCTGGCGCTTGCGGCGGACGACACCCAGGCGGGCCAGGGCGCGGTTGGTGCCGATGCTGTTCTTCCAGTAGTTCGAGCTGGCATCGTACTTGGCGGCGTACTTCAGGCGGAGGCTGTCGTTGCGCCGCATGGCCTGCCGCCAGATGTCCAGCTTGAGGGTGCGCACGTCGATGCGGGCCTGGTTGGTGTGGCGCATGTGCTCCTCCACGCCCCACGAGGAGAGGTAGCGTCGCGTCTCTCCGGGGTAGCCCAGCGTCATGCAGAAGTCGCCCTCGCGGTAGCCGCCGGTGGCGACGGGGGCCACGCGACGGGGGCGCAGGGGGACGTTGGCGGGCGCGTAGGGCGCGGGGCTGCCGTCGGGGGCGGTGTAGACGCGGAAGAAGCAGAAGTCGCCCGTGTGGCGGGGCCACCGCCAGTTGTCGCGCTCCCAGCCGAACTTGCCCACCGACGAGGGCGGGGCCATGACGAGGCGCACGTCGGGGTAGTCGCGGTAGACCGAGAGCCAGTACTGCGTGCCGCCGTAGTAGCTGTCCACCACGCCCACGAGGGTGGAGTCGGCCTGGCCGACGGCCTGACCGATGGCGTGGCACACGGAGTCGGCCACCCACGCCCGCTGCTCCTCGCCCGCACCGGGCGGGATGGCGGCCAGGACGCGCCGGGTGACATCCTGCTGGCGCACCAGGAAGCGCACGTACAGCCCCGGGCAGGGCAGCTCGTCGGCGCGGCGGCGGGCCACGAAACCGTCGGTAACGTAGTCGTGCCCGGGGGCGGAGTGCTGCTGCACGGACTCGAAGCCGCAGTGGTGGTTGGTGAGCACCAGCCCCTCGCGGCTCACCACCACGCCCGAGCAGAAGCCGCCGAAGCTCACCACGGCATCCTTCAGCGACGGGCGGCGGGGGTGGTACAGCTCGCGGGCCGGGAGGCGCAGGCCCAGCTGACGCATGGCGCGGCGGGTGCCTGCGTCGATCCGGGGGAGCATCCACATGCCTTCGTCGGCAAGGGCGGCAAGGGACAGCAGGCAGAGAAGGGGGGCGAGGAGGAGGGGCTTCATAGGGGGGGACTGCTACTATTACTATATATTACTACACTACTACTATATTAATAGGTGCATAGGGGTGCCATGGGACTACCGGGCCCGGGGGTGGCGCAGCAGGCGGCCCAGGAGGGGGACTTGCGACAGGGGGAGGTCGCGCCGCACGACGACGGCCACAAAGGCCAGCAACAGCAGGGTGCGCAGCCCGAGGCGGGGCCACAGGCCATCGACGGGCAGCCACAGACCGACGAGGCACAGCACGGCGCACAGGACGACGTACAGGCCGATGGAGCGCAGGTCGTAGGGTATGGGGTAGCGGCGACGGCCCACGACGTAGGACAGCAGCATGGCCACGCCGTAGCCCGCGAAGCCGCCCCAGGCGCAGGCCATGTAGCCGTAGCGCGGCACCAGCAGCACGTTGACGGCCACCAGCACGGCGCATCCCGCCAGCGAGAACCATGCGCCCCAGCGCGTCTCGTCCGTCAGCTTGTACCAGAACGAGAGGTTGAAGTACACCCCCATGAATATCTCGGCGGCCATCACGATGGGCACCACGCGCAGGCCCTCCCAGTAGCCCCGGCCGACGAAGTACTTGAGCACGTCGAGGTAGAACATGACGGCCATGAAGGCCAGCAGCGTGAAGATGACGAAGAACTTCATGGCCTGGGCGTAGGTCTGGCGGTTGTCCTGCTCGCGGCTCTTGCCGAAGACGAACGGCTCGTAGGCGTAGCGGAAGGCCTGCGTCAGCATGGCCATTATCATGGCCACCTTGACGCACGCCCCGTAGATGCCCAGCTGCACGCGCGCCCCGGCGGGGTCGGGGTAGACGTAGGGGAAGATTATCTTGTCGGCCACCTGGTTGAGGATGCCCGCCACGCCCAGCACCAGCAGCGGCAGGCTGTAGCGCAGCAGGCGGCGCAGCAGGGCGCGGTCCAGCACGTAGGGGAAGCCGCGCAGCTCGGGCACGAGGCACAGCATGACGACCGACGTGCATACGAGGTTGAACAGGAAGGCGTAGCCCACCTCGCGCCCATCGAGCACGACGTAGTAGACGAGGTTCAGCACGATGTTGAGCACGATGAACAGCAGCTTCAGCGCGGCGAAGCGCAGCGGGCGGCGGCGGTAGCGCAGGTAGGCGAAGGGGATGCTCTGCACCGCGTCCATCGCCACCACGGCCATCATCATGCCCACGTACCACGGGTGGTCGCCGTAGCCCAGCCACCCGGCCACCCACGGCAGGAAGCCCAGCCCCAGGGCCAGGAACGCCGCCGCCAGGCCGCCGACGAAGAGCAGCGTGGTGGAGTAGACGCGCATGGGCTGCTCGCCTTCGCGGTTGGCGAAGCGGAAGAAGCCCGTCTCCATGCCGCACGTCAGCAGCACCAGCACCAGTGCCACCCAGGCGTAGATGTTGGTGACTACGCCGTAGTCACCCGACTGCACCGCGAGGGCGGTGGTGTAGATGGGGGTCAGCAGATAGTTGAGGAAGCGGCCCACGATGCTGCTCAGGCCGTAGATGGCGGTGTCCTTCGCCAATGATTTCAGGTTTGCCACGTTGTCGGGGGATGTTAGGTGTTCGTTATATACAAATAGGTGTGCGCCCGCGCCCGGTGGGCGACGCGGCAAAGGTAACGCTTCTTTCGCAAGATTGCAAGATGGCGGGGTCCGGGATTGGGAACCGGGGGGAGACAGGGGTCAGGGGGAGGACGGGGAGCCGGGGCACATCCGTTGCGCCATTCGACCCCTGAAACGGGGCCGATACTGCGGAGGGGGCACGCGCATAGTCCCCCGGGTTCGCTGCGTTCACCCGGGACTAAGCATGGTTCGACCCCTTCGGGGCCGCAGGTCCGCAGGGGGCGGACAGCATACGGGGAGGAGGCATGCACACGGGGCGGGCGGGACGAAAGCCCGCCCGCCGCCGGCCTCGTATCCCAGCGAAACAGGAGGGGAAAGGACGCAGACCGAACGGCTGGGCGGGCATATAATAGAAAAAGAAAACGAGTAGAAGTGGTCGTGCATGCCCGTCGCGGGCATGTCTGTGCCTGTCCCCGGCACGGGGCGAGGCGGGGCGCGTCAGCCCATGGAGCCTTGGCCGCCCCCTTCCTCTTCGCCGCTGCCGCCGGGCACGTCGGAGGCCTCGCCTACGACGAAGGGATCGTCCATCGTCACCGTGCGCGGCTCCTTGAGCAGGCGGCTGCCGTTGGAGGATATTTGCGTGCAGAGCGTCACTTCCCAGGTGCTGCCTTCGGGGACCTCGGCGGGCAGGACGAAGCCTACCTGCGTGGGGGTGTTGGGGTAGAGGCGCGACAGGGGGAAGAAGTAGGTGGTGCCCGCCGAGCCGTCGGTGCGGCGCAGCGTCACGCCGATGTCGTCGCCCGTGCCGCCCACCTTGATGTTGCGGCCGCGGATGATGCACGTCTGCCCGGGTTCAACGGGGATGGGCACGCGGGTGTCGGCATCGGTCTGTGCGGCCTGCCGTGCGTCCACCACGCCGAAGAGCTGCGGGCCGGTGGTGGCCTTGACTATCTCCACGTCAAGCTCGGCATCGGCCAGGGCGTTGCGCATGGTTTCGCTGGTGGTGTAGGCCACGTTGAACTTCAAGCGGTCGCGGTTGGGGGCAGAAGCCAATTCTGTGTCTGTTACTACACCCTGCACCGTTGTGCGGAAGTACCCCAGCGGGGTTCCCACCGAAAAGCCGCAGGATAAGTACCATGCGGCCAGTTCGAGCACTTCGTTGGTCAGCATGGCCACCTCGGTGGCGTTCTGGTGTCCGTGCGTGGCTGCCACTTCGGCAGCGAGGTCTTCCACGGTGAGAAGCTTCTGTAGCTTCACGGTCAGGTAGTAGTCGTTTGCCTGCTCGGTCAGTTCGTTGGGCAGGGCTTTGAGCGACAGTTTCGCCCTTTGTGATTTCTTTGCCATAGCAGTGATGGGTATTAGGGTTGGTTACGTGTCGTGGTCGTGATGCGCTGCGGCTTCCCGAGGGGATTTTGCTCCCGGTTTCTGCCGAAGCTCGCTCCAGCGGCTGGAGAAAGCTTCTCCAGCATGCTGCCGAAGGCTTCTCCAGCATGCTGCCGAAAGCTTCGGCAGGGGGCTGCCGAAAGGTTCGGCAGAAATCCGCCGGATGTCGCGCTGCCGACCGGGGGCGAATGTACGACATTCCCGCGACACGGCCAAGCGTCGGGGCAAGAAAAAGCGCGGGCGCCGCTCCCGGGGGCACTGCGGCTTCCCGCAGGGGGCGGGAAAGGACAGTGCGTGGCGGGGGCGGCGCCCGGCTGGCTGGCGGCGCGGAGGGGCGGCCGGCGGGGTGCGTCAGTCGTCGCCGAAGAGCGTGGGGCGGGCATCGTAGCGGTTGCGGCCGAGGTGGCGGTAGGCCAGGTCGGTGACTTCGCGTCCGCGGGGGGTGCGCTTGATGAAGCCTTCCTTGATGAGGAACGGCTCGTAGACCTCCTCGATGGTGCCTGCGTCCTCGCCCAGGGCGGTGGCTATGGTGGAGAGGCCGACGGGGCCTCCCCGGAACTTATCGATGATGGTCGTCAGCAGCTTGTTGTCTATCTGGTCCAGCCCGTAGCGGTCTATGTTGAGTGCCTCGAGGGCGTGGCGGGCTATGGCGGTGTCTATGCTGCCGTTGCCCTCCACCTGGGCGAAATCGCGCACGCGGCGCAGCAGGGCGTTGGCCACGCGGGGCGTGCCGCGGCTGCGCGAGGCTATCTCGGCGGCGGCCTCCCCGGAGCAGGGCACGCCCAGGATGGCGGCCGAGCGGCGCACGATGGTGGCCAGCACGGCGGTGTCGTAGTACTCCAGGTGGAGGTTGATGCCGAAGCGTGCGCGCAGGGGCGCCGTCAGCAGGCCGCTGCGGGTGGTGGCGCCCACGAGGGTGAAGGGGCTGAGGTCTATCTGTATGCTGCGGGCCGAGGGGCCTTTGTCGATGAGGATGTCGATGCGGTAGTCCTCCATGGCCGAGTAGAGGTATTCCTCGACGACGGGCGAGAGGCGGTGTATCTCGTCGATGAAGAGCACGTCGTTCGGCTCCAGGCTGGTGAGTATGCCCGCCAGGTCGCCGGGCTTGTCGAGCACGGGCCCGGAGGTGACCTTGAAGCCCACGCCCAGCTCGTTGGCTATGATGTTGGACAGGGTGGTCTTGCCCAGCCCCGGGGGTCCGTGCAGCAGGACGTGGTCCAGCGCCTCGGCGCGCAGGCGTGCGGCCTTGACGAAGATGCGCAGGTTGTCCACCACCTTGTCCTGCCCGCCGAAGTCCTCGAAGCGCAGGGGGCGCAGCACGTTCTCGTAGTCGCGTTCGCGGCTGCTGAGGGGTTGCTGGCTGCGTATGTCAAACGTGTCTTGTTCCATCGTGTCTCTGTTCTCCTTTCGTGTTATATATAGGTATGCTCGGTGACGGGCGCGCCGGGTGGTGGCGCGGGCCTGTCGCCGGGCGGGTGTGGGTGTCGTCACTTGCCCGTCAGGCGGCGGGTGAAGTCGGCAGCCTTGCGTGCGGCCTCCTGCTCGTCGGCGGGCGCGGCGTAGGCGTGGCTGTAGCCCTGACGGTCGTTCCAGTGTCCGCGCGTGAAGTCGGGCACGGCCACGGGGGCGCAACCGTTGTCCATCGACAGCTCGCCCAGCTCGGCCAGGCAGCACCACTCGGCCAGGTCGTACACGTCCATGTCGAGCGGCAGGCCGTTTTGCAGGCAGTACACCAGGCGGCTGTCCATGATGAAGTCCATGCCGCCGTGCCCGCCCACCTGGCGTGCCTGCTCGCCGTAGCGGCGCAGCAGGGGGTGGCGGTAGCGTTCGGCCAGGGCCTTCATCTCGCCGGGCGAGAGGAAGCTGTGGCCGCTGAGGTCGTCGATGGCCACGGGGGCAGCGTCGGCAGAGTCCGTCGCGGGGGCGGCCAGGGCGTAGCCCTCTACGGGGTACTTGTTGGCAAATCCCCGGGTGCCGGTCAGCTGGTAGAGGCGGCTGTAGGGCTGGGGTGTCATCACGTTGTGCTGTATCTCGATGACCTTGCCCCGCTCGGTGCGTATGAGGGTGGTGGTGTGGTCGCCGTTGCGGAAGGTGGTGCAGGCCGAGTCGGTGCGTTCCTCCACCAGCGAGCGTCCCACGACAGACTTGGTGTCCATGGCCACGAGGGTCTTCATGCGGTCGCCCCGGTGCAGGCCCAGCACCTGCGCCACGGGGCCGAGGCCGTGGGTGGCGTAGACGTCGCCCCGGTGCCTCATGTTGTAGTCCAGCCTCCAGCCCAGGCGGTCGTCCTCGCCGGTCTTCCAGTAGCGGTCCCAGAACTCGTCGAGGCAGTGCAGGTAGGCGCCCTGCACGCGCAGCACCTCGCCGAACAGCCCCTGTTGGGCCATGTTGAGGGTGTTCAGTTCGAAGTCGTCATAGCAGCAGTTCTCCAGTATGAAGCAGTGCTTCCGCGTCCGTTCACTCAGGTCCACCAGCCCCCAGCACTGCTCCAGGTTCATGGCCGAGGGCACCTCGATGGCGACGTGCTTGCCGTTCTCCATCGCGCACCGCGCCACGGGGTAGTGGTGCAGCCAGTCGGCGGCGACGTACACCAGGTCGATGTCCTCGCGCCGGCACAGCTCCTCGTATCCCTTCGGGCCGCTGTAGACGGCGGCATCGGGCATCCCGGCCTGGCGCAGGAACTCCTGGCACTGCTCGGCGCGGCCGCGCTCGTAGTCGCACAGGGCCACGACCTGCGTGCCGGGAATGTAGGTGAAGCGGCGCACGGCCCCGTCGCCCCTCATGCCCAGGTCCACGAAGCCCACGCGCACCACCTCCAGCCTCGGGGCCGTCAGCCCCAGCACGTTCTGCTGCCCCTCGGGGCGGGGCGGCGTCTCCACCACGATGGTTCCGCCGTCCCAGTGCCAGCGCGTCCCCTTGTCGGTGGTGTGCACCGTCGGCTTGTCCTGCATCGAGCAGGCGGCCAGGACCATGCACAG
Source organism: uncultured Bacteroides sp. (assembly GCA_944321465.1). Lineage (GTDB taxonomy): Bacteria > Bacteroidota > Bacteroidia > Bacteroidales > Bacteroidaceae > Bacteroides. The sequence continues at coordinate 78,977 of CALULL010000006.1, read as the reverse complement.
CCCTGCCGCCAGCATCAGTCTCAGTTGTCTCAATGTCTTTTCCATTTCAGTTCGGATGTTTGTCTGTGTTTATGTCTGTGTATGCGTGCCCGCCGGGGAGGGGCCGCGCCCCGGCGGGCGGTGCAAAGTAACGAAAATATTTCGAGATAACGGGCGGCGGGCTACTGGTAGATGGCTATCATCTCGTTGCACGTATTGATGATGTTCTGCTGCGACCGTATCTGCTGCTTGAGGGCTGCCGAGTTGGGGTCGGCGGCCAGCTTTATCTGCAAACGCGTCAGCTCATCGATGGCACGGCTGCGGCGCATCTCCCACTCCGCCCGCCGGGCAGGGTCGCTCGTGCCGCTTCCGCCCGAGGGCATGGGGGGCAAAGCCGGTGCCGGAGTCGCGATGCCGCCGCCTCCGCTGCCGCCACCCGAACGGCCCCGCCCGCCCGGCGTCTGCGCGAGGGTGGGCGTAGGCAGGCCGTTGTCGTCCAGCCGCTCGCCGTCGTGACCGAAGAGGAAGATGTTGCCCTGCTTGTCGCGATAGACAAACACGCCGAAGCCCGAGTGATAGATGTTTAGAAGGAAGCCACTATCGGGCAGCATCAGCACCTCTCGCCCCTCGCGGTCGATGTAGCCCACCATATTGCCCCGCAACACACGCAGGTATCCGCCATAAGGATGGTACACGCGGTCGTAGATGGGAGGCACAAGCTCGTGGCCGTCCTCGCCGTCCACGAAACCTATCTTCCCGTTCTGCCCTACCCGCACGAAACCGTCGCCGATGTACTCCACATCCCCGTAACGGGGCAAGCCGATAGGCTCCAATCCCTCAAGGTGCATCAGCCCCAAGTAACCGCCACCGTCCGAATAGGCCAAGAGGTGAAGGCTGCATATATTCATGTGCTTGTACTCGATGGGGACCACTACGTTGCCATCGCGGTCTATCAACCCGTATAGGCCGTCGCGCTTCACCTCTGCCAAGCCGCACGACCAATAGAGGCCCACTTCGTCGTACTGGCAAGGGACGACCTCTGCCCCGGTCTCGTCGATGAAGCCGTAGAGCCACCCGTCGCCCACCTCCCGACGCACACGGGCACGGCCCCGCTGCAGGCTGTATTCATGGCCACTGCCCAACCAGTCGTACTTCCGGGATACCTGCTGGCCTTGCGTATTGATGTAGTACCAGCTGCCGTCCTTGTCCTCCACGCAGGCCAGCCCTTCACTGAAGTCGCCTGCCGACTTATAGCGGCAAGGGATGACCACCTCGCCCTTGTCGTTGACGTAGCCACTTGACCAATCGCCCTCGTCGTCAAAGCCCGTAACCTCGCACAAGCCGTCATACAGCCCGCCCCACGGCTTATAACCTTCGGGGATGGGCACACGGCTTATTTCTCCGTCGCGGTAGACGAAGAGTTGGTTGGGAACGTCACTATCGTCCGTGTTGGGATAAGCTATCACGCTCCCCTCGTGTACATAAACCCTGTCGTATATACAGGGCACAACCTCCCTCCCTTCGCGGTCTATGCAGCCATACAGGCTATTGCCAGGGTCGTTGGGGTCGGACATGGAAACCTCCGCCAAGTCTCCCTGAAAAGGAGCGATATGCTCGTACTTCAGGTGCAGGCTCAGTGTGTAGGGCGTCAGCTCTGCGAAGGCATCCGAATGACGACTGCCACAACCCGCCGCAACCAAGACACAACAGGCAAACGTGGCAAGAGTAATAATAGAATGTTTCATAATAGCGTTATGTAGTTATACAATTGATAGCTGCGGCGTGAAGACAAGCCTGCCCCCGAGAAGCCTCACCCCCCTCCCCGCCCCATCTTCATAAACGCGCGCCGCTCGTCCTCGGGCAGACGCTCGACGGCGAATCCGAGATAATGAACAAGCGGGGGGCTACTGGTAGAGGCAGGCACGGATGGCCGAAGCCACGTACCGTGCCAAGTTTACGGGAACGGCGTTGCCTATCATCTGCTCCTGCTCGGTCTTGGAACCAAGGAAGCAATACGTGGGGGGGAACGTCTGAATGTAGCTGCGCTCGATAGTCGTCAGCGGACGGATGCCTTCGACCGACTGCACAGGGTCGTTCGGCTTCACCTGGTAACCCTGCGGGACGGGACGGTTCACTCCGCGTATTGTGGGGCTTGGCTCGTGGATGCTGAATATGCCCCTGCGGGCGTAGCTGCGCGGATGCCGGTAGTAATACTCCACCCCGAGGCTGTCGCCAAGGTAATCGGCCACCGTCATCGGCTTCTCGGCCAGCCCCTTGCGCAGGGCGGCATCCAGAAAGCCGTCTGGCCTGCCCTGCGCCCCTATCAGAAAGAAACGTTTGCGCTTTTGCGGAACACCGCACAGGCTGGCATCGAGCACCGCCTGCGTCATGCCATAACCTGCCTCCCAGAACAACGCCTTGGCCTGCGCCAGCTTGTCGGTCTTCAAGATGCGTTCCACGTTCTCCATCACAAACCACCCGGGACGCAGGCGCGACACGATGGAGGCAAAGCAGACAGTCAGGTCGCCGCGACCGTTATCTTCGTTACGCTTCCCTGCCGAGGAAAAGTCCTGGCAAGGCGGACCGCCTATAATCATGTCGGGAGAGTCACCAGCTATGGTAGCCACACTCTGCTCCACGTCCTTCAGGTCCAGCATCCGGGCTTCATGTGAGAAATTCCGGCGATAAGTGTTCAGGGCGGCAGACCAGTTGTCATAGGCCGCAACTATGTTGAACCCCGCCAGCTCGAACCCTAGGCTCAGCCCCCCACAACCACAAAACAAATCTACAACCCTCATCATGCAAAAAGGTCGGGAGAGTTGTAGATTATCGCGTCAAAACGCCGCTCGGGACTCAACAGGTTCTGTCCTCCTCCCAGAATGATGTTCTTTATCTCATCTTTCCGTATGCGGGGGCAAGCCAACTCCGGGCTTTTCAGCAGGGGGTAGGACATCGTGCCCGATATGGAGAAAGCCTTGTCGTTCATTGTCGTATAAGAAAGTTCGTTGATGGTCTCATCGTAATTGAACTGCCCGTAGGTGAGGAACTCGAACAACATCCTGTATATCCACACCAGACAACGGTGCGGACGCGACAACTTGCGCACCTCGCGCTTGTCGGGGCGGCACATATGCAGGACGGCCAGATTGGACCACACAAACACATCGAGGCAATTGTCCGCCAGCTGTGGTTTCTTCCCGTTTGTCTTCCAGACGGGCTGCACCATCAAGGGAGTCTGATGCCTGTACATGTCTCGGGCCACGCGGTCGAGTGCGTCGAACATGTCGGAGAGATGCACCACTACCTGCTCGTCGTCCTCCCAATGCTTGATGTTCGGGAACTGCCCCAACAAATCCCTAAGCCGCCTGCGCCCGTTGCTGCCATCATAGCAATGGCAAATGCTACACGCCAAATAACATATAGAAGCCGGGCGGACTACGATTTCGCAACTGAACTGATCCTCCGGCTTGCCGCAGGTCGTATTGTCGGGCAAAGCCGTCAACTTGATTTCCAATCCACGGATAGCCTTATCGGTCGAGAGGTCGGTCAGCACGAGGTCTATCTTCTCACGCTTCCCCACATAATATTTCTCATAAGGCAAGTAGTTGGCCTCAAAGTTATAATACAAGGTATCGGACAGCGGGTCGATGCCAAACAGGTCTTTCCCGCTTATGGAACGATGGACGACCTTGTTCGCTGCATTCACGCAGACATACACCGGCTCAATACTGCGTGCCCACATGTACGCCACCAACGAGGCCGGGAACGAACTGTTGAACTGGTTCTTCCCCCAGAACTCGGCTTTTGTATAATCTCGACTGGAATGTTTCTGCCCGAACAAGCCGGGCAGCGAAGAGTGTTGTTCTTTATCCATGCACCTTAAATGATTTTACCTTATGCAATTCTCACGCAAAGGTACGTCTTTTTCCGGCAAAGGCAGCCCGTTGCCTCGACAAAAACGCTATGCGACATCACCTTCACAACCAACAATCCACCAACAGATGCGCATTGCGTCTGTACTCGTCCAGCACTATCTCGTATCCGCGCTCCGACTTGCAGACCATGTTCCAGAAGGCACTGCTGATGAGCAACTCTTCCTCCGAGAAGAACTGGAGCACGCGCCCCTGTTTCCAGGGTCGGCCCTCGCCGTAGCGGTTGTATGCGGTTGCAAAGCGTATCTTTACCTTGGACTCGTCGCCAAGCTCGTTCACCAGTATGCAGTACTGCTCCAGCAGTGCCTCCTTTTCCGAACGAGCCTTCTTGTTGTCCAGGTCTCCGCCGATTTTCAGCTCTATAAGATAGTGCAAGCCTTCTTCCTTATCTATAAGGTAGTAGTCGCTCTCGTGCCGTTTCGAGATGTCGCCGCCTCCCCTGCGGTCCACTATCCCTTTGTAGTCGTCCGCAACCGGCTTGCGGGCATGGCGTTTGTACTCTTCGAGCAAGTCTGCTATATACTCGGTCTGCGCCCTGTAGATGACTCCCTCTACATGCTGCCTCACCTCGTAGTGCAAGGAGGCTATCTTGATGGCCATCTTTTCCAACAGATTGCCCAACGAGCTGTCCAACGAACGGGCAAGGGCGGAATAATACTGTATGTCCGCTCCCAAAGCCGCTATAAAGACATTGTGTATTTTCATGTTGATTGTGCCCTCTTCGTCGTCCACCTCGGCAAGGTGGCGGTCCGAGAAGGCCGACGCGTAGGCTTCAACGTAGCCGCTCACCAAAGCGCGTATCGCTTTCTCATTTTCTATGGTCATACGAACTCTTTTTAATCCTGTTTTCTCCAATCGAATATTATGCAGAGGCAAAGTTAGTGATATTTGCCGTGCAGCAAGCACACCGTGCCTCAAAACGTTCCTCACCGCCTCCCCCGCCCCATCTTCATAAACGCGCACCGCTCGTCCTCGGGCAGACGCTCGACGGCGTAGCGCAGCGCGGTGCGGGGCATGTGGGCGGCGTGGCGCGCGAGGAAAGCCACGAGCTGCGGCTTGTCGCGCTTGCCCACCTCGCGGAGGGTCCACCCCACAGCCTTGTGCATGAGGTCGTGGGGGTGGTGCAGCAAGCGTTCGGCCAAGGCAAGGGTGTCGGCGTACTGGCCGTGGCGTATCAGCATAAGGGTGGCGACCACGGCGATGCGCTGCTCCCACAACACGGGGCTGTCGGCCAGACGGTAGAGGTCGGCACGAGGACGGTCGAGCAGGTGGCGGCCCACGATGTAGGGAGCCGAGAGGTCCACAAGGTCCCAGTTGTTGATGCCCCCGGTGTGCGACAGGTAGAAGGCGTAGATGGCGGCGCGGGTGTCGCTGTCGGCGCGGGCGTAACGCTCCACCAGCATGAGCAGGGCGCAGAGGCGGCACTCGTGCCAGGGGCTTTGCAGCAGCTGGCCGACCACGCCCTGCGGCTCGTCGCGGTGGGCCTTGGCCACGCGGCGCACGTGCGGCACGACAACGCCCAGGAAGCGGTCGCCCTCGCCGTACTGCCCCGGACCGGTCTTGAAGAAACGGGGCAGGAAGTCGCGCTTCACGGGGTCGGACAGTGCACGCAGCTCGTCCTCGATGGCGGCTGCCCGCACGGCGCAGTCGGCGGGGGCCGGAGCGAGAGGTACGGCGGTGCTCATGGCTGCGCGGGGATTTGTGCCCTCAGGGCGAGGGCGCGGTTCTCGGCGGCCTCCATCAGCTCGCGCTCGCCGGGACCTTTGTCGTTGATGCCGCAGAGGTGGAGCACACCGTGGACGATGACGCGGTGCAGCTCCGTGTCGTAGTCCGTGCCCAACTGCCGGGCATTGCTGCGCACGGTGTCGAGGCTTATGACGAGGTCGCCGTCCAGGCGGTTGCCCCGGCAGTAGTCAAAGGTGATGATGTCCGTGTAGTAGTCGTGTTGCAGGTACTGGCGGTTCACCTCCAGTATCCGCTCGTCCGAGCAGAAGATGTAGGCAATCTCCCCCACCCGCTTGCCATACGAGGCGGCCACGGCGCGTATCCACGCCGCCACCCGCTGCTGGTCTATGGAGGGCATGTCGATGCCCTCGGTCTGGAATGTTATCATGCGGTTGTGTTTTTAGTTCGCGTCGCGCCGCCGCTGCCGTCCGCCCTCAGGGGGTCCTTCCCTCCTGCGCCGGGACGACGGGCGGCACGCATATCAGGTGAAAAACAAATAACTCACGGCTATCGCCGCCACCACCCCGGCCAGGTCGGCCGCCAGGCCACAGGCCACAGCGTTGCGCGTGCGGGTCACCCCCACGCTGCCGAAGTAGACGGCCAGGATGTAGAACGTCGTGTCCGATGCCCCACGGGCCACGCAGCACATGCGGCCCACCAGCGAGTCGGCACCGTACTGTTGCATGGTGTCTATCATCAGGCCGTTGGCCGCCGCGCCGCTCAGCGACTTCATCAGTGCCGTGGGCAGTGCGCCCACAAACGTGGTGTCCACGCCCAGCTGTCCCACCAGCCAGCCGATGCCCCCCACCAGCAGGTCCATAGCACCCGAGGCACGGAACACGCCGATGCCCACCAGGAAGGCCACCAGATAGGGAATGATGCGCACAGCGGTGGAGAACCCCTCCTTGGCTCCCTCAATAAAGGCATCGTAGACGTTGACCCGGCGGCGCACTCCCCACAGGATGAAGAGCAGGATGATGGAGAACAGGATGACGTTGGCCGCCAGCGTAGAATACTCGCCCATCGCTCCACGGCCCACGCAGACAAACAGCGTCACCAGCCCGGCGAAGAACAACGCCACGCCACCAGCCAGCAACAGGACCGGGCGGCAGAGGAGGTTGATGCGCTGCGTCAGAGCCACTACCGCGATGCCCACAGCCGTCGACACGGTGGTGGACACAAGCGTGGGAATGAAGATGTCCGTGGGCTGGGCCGCCCCCATCTGCGCCCGGTACATCATGATGCTCACCGGTATGAGCACCAGCCCCGAGGTATTGATGACGAGGAACATTATCATGGGATTGGTGGCCGTGTCCTTCCGGGGGTTCAGCTCTTGCAGCTCCTTCATGGCCTTCAGGCCCATAGGCGTGGCGGCATTGTCCAGCCCCAACATGTTGGCCGAGAAGTTCATAAAGATGGAACCGAAGGCCGGGTGCCCCTTGGGTATGTCGGGGAACAGGCGGCAGAACAGCGGGCTGAGCCAGCGCGACAGGGCACCTATCATGCCGCTGCGCTCGCCTATCTTCATGATGCCGAGCCACAGGGCCAGCACGCCCGTCAGCCCCAGCGCAATCTCGAACGCACTCTTGGACGAGTCGAAGGTGGCGTTGACTATCTCCGTGAAGATGCCCGTGTCACCCGTCAGCAGCAGCCGTCCCGCCGCCACCACGAAGGCCACCACGAAGAAGGCCACCCAGATGTAGTTTAGTACCATAGGTATGTATAGATTGTCGCCGCCCGCACCCCGAGGGGGACGGACCGGCAGAATGATTATCGTCACCACGGCACGACGCGGCCCGTGCACGGACAGCCCCGCTCCTCCGCCGGTCGCCCCGCCGGAGGGTCCCGAAGAACCGCCGCGAGAGCAGACCTGCGCCCGGTCGGCAGCACAGGCGTGCCCCCTTGCCCGCACAGGTGTGCTCCCCGGCGGGCACAGGTGCGCTCCCGCCCGTGCCTTCCCAAGCCCCGCCCGCCGCATCGGGGTGCCACGGGCGGAAGCTCGGCCATGCTGCAAAAGTAACCATTACTTTCCACACTCGGGGCACGGCGTACCGCTTATTTTGGAGACCGGACATAGGGCCGGACGGCAGGTTTCGCTATTTCAGAAGAGGTGTTTTCGCCCACAAGACTGATTTACAACAAAATGAGCATTCTGCGTTTGAAAAATTCCGGGGACTCCGCACAGAGGGCCGGATTACGCCATTCTCAGCGTTAAAAACCCTTAACACCGAAGGGCGTTCACTCCACCCTCCGCCACACGCCACCGTCGGGCAACCGGGGACCGGCAGGAGGCGTGTAGCTTCCGCCCTCCCGTCCGCCACCCACGGGCAAGGCATCGAAACGCCTGCCGCCGCCGCGACTGTCCCGTATCAGTCCATCGAGCAGCTGGTAGAGAATGCCGCCCACGTCGAAGCCCAAAGCACCCTTGCCCCACTTGTAATAGGGCACGACGATGGGCAGCGTCTCCCACCGCCCGCTCAGCGGGTCGTAGTAGCGACGCACGCCAAGCTCCAGCCCGAAGCGTTCGCCCATGTCGACCGACAGCGACGCTCCGTAGTGGTAGCTGCGCAAGCCGGGTGCCATGCCGCCGTCCACACTGCCGAAGGCCCGGAACGACAGGCGGTCGGCTGCGCAGTAGACCAGATTGCCCGCCGCGCCAAACGACTGCCCGGCAAATCGCGCCAGCCCCACCTGGGTGGCGTAGACCTCGGCCTGAAGCATCAGACGCTGGTTGAACCGATGGGCATAGCCCACCGCCGCCTCGTTGACACGCCCCCACATGGGCATCACCTCTTGTCGACCCCGGGCATAGAACGCACCGCGAGGCAACGCACGAAGGACTCCGCCTGTGGCATAAGAGCCGCGCAGATAGGGAGCCTGCGTGCGGTGGAACGGGACAACAGGCAGCTGGGGCGCACGGAAACGCGACCCGGCAGACTGCACTTCCACGGGCTGCGGAGAAAAACCGTAGGACATCGGGGCAACAGAGAAAGGCGCAGAGGGGAAAATCGGAGGCACGCGCACCGAGGGCGTATCGGCCGGAAGCCGCAACCCCTCCTCCTGAGCCGAGACACAGAACGGCACGAACACACCGGCCAGACAAACGGCCAACAGGCAAACGAAACGAAAGCGAGAACGTATCATAGGCATCTGCCTCCCGTCTCCTGTGACAGGAAGGCAAGACAAATATCACCAATCGGAGGCAGAAGGCCATACCGCCGACCGCCCTTCTTGCAAAGATAAAGAAGTCTTAACAGTAGTTGGCAAAGGACTGCCCGGCCAGCAACTTAGGACGGGACAACGAGCCTCCGTTGCCAAAGTTTTCGTAACTTTGCCACGGTTTACCGACAAACGGAAAGACAAGAAGATAGACATATGGAGTTTGACTACGACGTGATAGTGATAGGTGCCGGACACGCGGGCTGCGAAGCCGCCGCTGCGGCAGCCACCCTTGGCTCGAAGACCTGCCTCATAACGATGGACATGAACAAGGTGGCCCAAATGAGCTGCAACCCTGCCATAGGCGGCATCGCCAAGGGACAAATCGTGCGCGAGATAGATGCCCTGGGCGGACACACAGGCATCGTGACGGACAAGACCGCCATACAGTTTCGCCTGCTGAACCGCTCGAAAGGCCCGGCCATGTGGAGCCCGAGGGCACAGTGCGACCGTGGTAAATTCATCTGGACCTGGCGCGAGGTGCTCGACAGCCTTCCCCGCCTGCACGTGTGGCAGGACACCGTGGACGAACTGCTGACACACGACGGCGAGGTGACCGGCGTGCGCACGGTGTGGGGCGTGACGTTCCGCGCACGGTGCGTGGTCGTCACCGCCGGGACATTCCTCAACGGCCTGATGCACATAGGGCGCAAGATGGTGCCCGGAGGGCGTATGGCCGAACCGGCTTCCTACCGTCTCACCGAGAGCATTACCGCCCTGGGCATCGAGTGCGGGCGCATGAAGACAGGCACGCCGGTACGCATCGACGGACGCAGCGTACACTTTGAGGACATGGAAATACAGCCCGGCGAACAGGACTTCCACAAGTTCTCGTTTCTCGACCTACCCCCGCACCAGCTCAAGCAACTGCCTTGCTGGACCTGCTTCACCAACCCCGACGTACACCAGGTGTTGCAACAAGGTCTGTCCGAGTCCCCCCTCTACAACGGACAGATACAAAGCATAGGGCCACGCTATTGCCCCAGCATAGAGACCAAGATTGTCACCTTCCCCGACAAGGAGCAGCACCAGCTGTTCCTGGAGCCCGAGGGCGAAAACACACAGGAGTTCTACCTCAACGGCTTCTCTTCCTCCCTGCCCATAGACATCCAGCTGGAAGCCCTGAAACGCATCCCCGCTTTCCGCGACGTGGTTGCCTACCGGCCGGGATACGCCATCGAGTACGATTACTTCGACCCCACCCAACTGAAGCACACGCTGGAGACCAAGCGGGTGAAGAACCTCTTCCTGGCAGGACAAGTGAACGGCACCACGGGCTACGAAGAGGCCGCCGGACAAGGCATCGTCGCAGGCATCAACGCACACCTGAACTGCCACAGAGGCGAGCCTTTCACCCTGGGACGCGACGAGGCATACATCGGGGTGCTGATAGACGACCTGGTGACGAAGGGAGTAGACGAGCCGTACAGGATGTTCACCTCCCGCGCGGAGTATCGCATTCTGCTGCGCATGGACGACGCAGACATGCGGCTCACCGAACGAGCCTACCGACTGGGGCTTGCCTCCGCGCACCGCCACGAGCTGATGTGCACCAAGCGCGAACAGGTGCAGGCCATCGTAGAGTTTGCACACGACTACTCCGTGAAGCCCACACGCATCAACAGCGTGCTCGAAAGCTTGGGCACAACGCCCCTAAGACATGGATGCAAGCTCATCGAGCTGCTGAGCCGCCCGCAGGTGACACTCGCCGACATGATGGCACATATTCCCGCCCTGCGCGCCCTCACCGACAAGATAGACAACCGCCGGGAGGAAACGCTCGAAGCCGCCGAAATCCTCATCAAGTACGCAGGCTACATCGGGCGCGAACGCCTCATCGCCGACAAGCTGCAACGCCTGGAGAGCATCAAGCTCAAAGGCCGCTTCGACTACAACGCCATCCAGTCGCTCTCCACAGAAGCACGCCAGAAGCTCGCCCGGATAGACCCCGAGACGATAGCCCAGGCCAGCCGCATACCGGGAGTGTCGCCCAGCGACATCAACGTGCTGCTCCTGCTCTCGGGCAGGTAGGCACCCCCGTTCCACGTGAAACAAAAGATTTCATTAAAACCTAAAACACATTGATAATGAGTAAAAAAACGCTTAGAAGCAGTATTAGAGAAGTACCCGACTTCCCCATTCCGGGGATACTGTTCTACGACATCAGCACGCTGCTGAAGGACAAGGACGCTCTGCGCGAGCTGTCGGACATTCTCTACGACATGTACAAGGACAAGGGAATAACCAAGGTCGTAGGCATCGAGTCGAGAGGCTTCATCATGGGAGGCATACTGGCCAGCCGCCTGGGAGCGGGCTTCGTGCCCATACGCAAGCCCGGCAAGCTGCCTGCCGACACCATCGAGGAGAGCTACGCCAAGGAGTATGGCACGGACACCATACAGATGCACCGCGATGCCATAAGCAGCGACGACGTGGTGCTGCTGCACGACGACCTGCTGGCCACAGGAGGAACTATGGCCGCCGCCTGCAAGCTGGTGGGACAGGCTCACCCGCGCAAGGTGTTCGTCAACTTCATCGTCGAGCTGAAGGAGCTGAAAGGCCGCGACGCGTTTGCCCCCGACACCGACGTGCAGACCGTGCTTGCCCTGTAGGCCCAGCCTTGCATCCCCATCGGGCGGAGGGGAAGAGCGGCGGCAACGCGTCCGCTTCCCTCCGCCATCGTCCACCCCACCATTCCGCACCACAAATGAGCAACATACCCGAACTGAACGCCAGCGACTATCTGAAGAGCATTGTGAGCAACCTGCCCGACAGTCCCGGCATTTACCAATACCTCAACTCCGAGGGAACCATCATCTACGTGGGCAAGGCCAAGAACCTGAAACGCCGCGTCTCCTCCTACTTCAACCGCGACCACCAGTCACCTAAGACCCGCGTGCTGGTAAGCAAGATTGCCGACATACGCTACATCGTCGTCAAGACCGAGGAAGATGCCCTGCTACTGGAGAACAACCTCATCAAGAAGTACAAGCCCCGCTACAACGTCCTGCTGAAAGACGACAAGACCTACCCCTCCATCTGCGTGCGCAACGAGTACTTCCCGCGCGTGCTCAAGACCCGCCGCATCGTCCGCGACGGCTCTGCCTACTTCGGCCCCTACAGCCACGTGCAGAGCATGTACGCCGTACTCGACCTCATCAAGCACCTCTACCCCTTGCGCACCTGCAACCTCAACCTCACGCCCGAGAACATACGTGCCGGCAAGTTCAACGTCTGCCTGGAGTACCACATCAAGAACTGTGCCGGCCCCTGCGTGGGAAGGCAAAGCCTGGAGGACTACCAGAAGAACATCGACGAGATAAAGGAGATACTCAAAGGCAACACCCGCGACATAGCCCGGACGCTCTACCGGCAGATGCAACAGCTGGCCGAGGAAATGCGCTTCGAGGAAGCACAGCTGCTGAAGGAGAAATACCTCCTCATAGAGAACTATCGCTCGAAGTCGGAAGTGGTGAGCAGTGTGCTCCACAACATAGACGTCTTTGCAATCGAGGAGGACGACGACCGCCAGTCGGCCTTCATCAACTACCTGCACATCACCAACGGCGCCATCAACCAAGCCTTCACCTTCGAGTACAAGAAGCGGCTCAACGAGTCGAAAGAAGAACTGCTGGCCCTGGGCATCGCCGAGATGCGCACCCGCTACCACAGCCACTCGCGCGAAATCATCGTCCCCTTCGACCCCGGCGTGGAGCTGGCCGACATCACCTTCACCGTGCCCGTGCGCGGCGACAAACGCACCCTGCTGGAGCTGTCGCAGCTCAACGTGAAGCAGTACAAGGCCGACCGTCTGAAGCAGGCCGAGAAGCTCAACCCCGAGCAGCGCACCACCCGCCTGCTGAAGGAGATACAGCAACAGCTCTACCTCGACCGCCTGCCCCTGCGCATCGAGTGCTTCGACAACTCCAACATACAAGGCTCCGACCCCGTGGCGGGCTGCGTGGTGTTCGTCAAGGGAAAGCCCTCGAAGCAGGACTACCGGAAGTACAACATCCGCACCGTGGAGGGACCCGACGACTACGCCTCCATGCAAGAGGTCGTCCGCCGACGCTACAGCCGCGCACAGGAGGAAGGCTCGCCCCTGCCCGACCTCATCATCACCGACGGCGGAAAAGGGCAAATGAGTGCCGTCAAAGAGGTCCTGGACGAGCTGGGGCTGGACATCCCCGTGGCCGGCCTGGCCAAGGACAACCGCCACCGCACCTCGGAGCTGCTGGCGGGCTTCCCGCCGCGCGTCATCGGCATGAAGCAGAACACGCCCCTCTTCCACCTGCTGACACGCATCCAGGACGAAGTGCACCGCTACGCCATCACCTTCCACCGCGACAGACGCAGCAAGCGGCAAGTAGCCTCCGAGCTGGACACCATCAAGGGCATAGGCGACAAGAGCAAGACGGCTCTGCTGCGCCACTTCAAGAGCGTGAAGCGCGTGCGCGAGGCACCGCTCGACGCGCTGGCCGCCATCGTGGGCGAAGCCAAGGCACGGCTCGTGCGTACCCACTTCGACAGTCCCGGCACGCCGGGCACGGGCAAGGGAGCGGAAGAGATCAGATAACCAACTGCCATCCAAACGATTACACCATACCGCCCGATGTTCTTCCCTACTCCTCCTTCCGGGCAAACCCCTGCCAGCCTACGGGCAGACCTGTGCCCGGCAGAGAGCGTACCTGTGTCACGCCGGGAGCACACCTGTGCCACGCCGGGAGCACACCTGCACCCGCCCGACCGGCCGCAAAGGTGCAAAAACGGCGGTCCCGCTTGGATAATCGGCCCACACTTGTTACCTTTGTTGAGACTTTGACATCGGACCGGCACGCCACAAGCACGGCCCTATGCCGGGACAAGACTAAAGACAACCGCAATGAGAGTAGTCATACAACGCACCGCCCACGCCTCGGTCAGCATCGGCGGACGACAAAAATCGGCCATCGGGCACGGCATGCTCGTGCTGCTGGGAGTGGAAGACGGCGACGGACGCGAGGACATCGACTGGCTGTGCCGCAAGATTGTAAACCTGCGCATCTTCGACGACGAGCAGGGGGTGATGAACCGCAGCGTGCTTGAGAGCGGAGGCGACATCCTCGTCGTCAGCCAGTTCACCCTATACGCCTCTACCAAGAAGGGCAACCGCCCCTCCTACATCCGTGCCGCACGCCCCGAGGTCTCCGTGCCGCTCTACGAGCAGTTCTGCGCAGAACTGTCAGCCGCCCTGGGCAAGCCCGTCGGTACGGGCGAGTTCGGAGCCGACATGCAGGTGGAGCTGCTCAACGACGGGCCCGTCACTATCTGCATAGACACCAAGAACAAAGAATAAGGACATGACACTGAAAGAAGCACAAGAAACGGTAGACAGGTGGATTCGCACCTACGGCGTGCGCTACTTCGGCGAGCTGACCAACATGGCCGTGCTCACCGAAGAAGTGGGCGAACTGGCCCGCGTCATGGCCCGCCGCTACGGCGACCAGTCGTTCAAACCCGGCGAGCGCGACAACCTCGACGAGGAGATGGCCGACGTGCTGTGGGTGCTCATCTGCCTGGCCAACCAGACGGGCGTGGACCTGACGGAAGCCTTCGCACGCACCATCGAGAAAAAGACACGCCGAGACAAAGACAGACACATCAACAACCCAAAACTGACGAATAATGGAAACGAACAACACCCCGACCAAGAGCAAGTATGACGAAGCTCTGGCCAAGTATGACACTCGTCTGGACGATGCCGACATAGCCGCCCGCACGGCAGCCCTCGTCGAGAAGCACCTAGCGGAAAATGACCGCCCCGAAGTGAAGAAGCTGCTGCTGAACTGCATCGACCTGACGACGCTGCACACCACCGACAGCGACCGCAGCGTAATGCGCTTCACGCAGAACGTAAACCGGTTTGACGAGGAGCACCCCGACCTGAAGAACGTAGCCGCCATCTGCGTCTACCCCTGCTTTGCCGAGGTGGTGAAGGACACGCTCGAGGTGGAGGACGTGAAAATAGCCTGTGTGGCCGGAGGTTTTCCCTCGTCGCAGACCTTCTCTGAAGTGAAGGTGGCCGAGACGGCCTTGGCCATCATGAGCGGAGCCGACGAGATAGACGTGGTAATCTCGGTGGGCAAGTTCCTCGACGGCGACTATGAGGGCATGTGCGACGAACTGCAGGAACTGAAGGAGAGCTGCAAGGAACACACCCTGAAAGTCATCCTCGAAACGGGCGCACTTGGCTCGGCGGCCAACATCAAGCGGGCCTCCATCCTGGCCATGTACTCGGGGGCCGACTTCATCAAGACTTCCACCGGCAAGACCGAACCTGCCGCCACGCCCGAGGCCGCCTACGTCATGTGCCAGGCCATCAAGGAATACCATCAGCAGACGGGCCGCCGTGTGGGCTTCAAGCCCGCAGGAGGCATCAGCACGGTGCGCGACGCACTGGTCTACTACACCATCGTCAAGGAAATACTGGGCAAGGAGTGGCTTGACAACAGCCTCTTCCGCCTCGGCACCAGCCGTCTGGCCAACAAACTGGCAAGCGACATCTTGGGCGAGGAAGCCAAAGCGTTCTGACGCGCCCGCCCCTCAACTCAAACGCCCCGGCAGGCAGGACTTCTTGCGGGTCCTTGCCTGCCGGGGCGTCCGGTTGTCGGTAGTATGTATTGTCGGGAGGAGGGTGCGGAGTCATTTGTCCCGGTCGACGACGTAGGCCACATAAGCCTCCAGGGCGCGGCGCACGTCGGTGTCGGCCAGACCGGCCAGCTGGGCCAAGGCCTCGTCGCGGTAGCGATGCATGGAGGCGACGGCGTACTCAATGCCTCCGTGTTCTTTGGTGAACTGCACCAGCCGGGCTATCTCGTCGGTCGTTGCCTTCCCCGCCTTCACCTTCAAGGCCAGCTCAAGGGCGGCGGCATCCTGTGTGGAGTTGAGGGCATAGAGGACGGGAAGCGTCAGTTTGCCCTCCAGCATGTCGTTGCCCGTGGGTTTCCCGATGCCAGGGTTTTCGTAATAGTCGAAGATGTCATCCTTTATCTGGAAGCAGATGCCTATGCGCTCCCCCAGGCTGCGGGCAAAATCCACCCGACCGCTGTCAGCTTCCACCGAAAGGGCGGCCGCCTTGGTGCAGGCCGAGAAGAGGGCAGCCGTTTTCTTTCGTATCACGTCGTAGTAGGCCGCTTCGGAGAGATGGGCATCGTTCACATTGGAGAGCTGCAACAGCTCGCCCTCGGCCAAGTCGCGCCCCAAGCTCGAGACGGTATCGACAATATCGAGGTTACCCGTGCGTTTTACTTCCATCAGCGCGGTAGCCAGCAGGTAGTCGCCCGCCAGCACAGCCACCTTGTTGTCGAATATGGCGCAAACCGACCGCTGTCCCCTCCGCTCGGTGCTCTCGTCCACCACATCGTCGTGTACCAGGCTGGCCGTGTGCAGCAGTTCGAGGGAGACAGCGGCGTGCAACGTAGCAGGCATCACCGCCCCCCAGAGCCTGGCAACCAGCAAGACAAGCATGGGACGCATCATCTTTCCCCTCTTTTGGCGGATATGCTCAAGCACGCTGCCCAGCAAAGCATTGGGGGAAGCAGAGAAAAAGGCGGCATCGAAGAGTATCTTAAACTCCTCGAACTCCGCCTCTATGGGACACTTTATGAGGGATAGACTATCCATATAAGCCGTTGATTTGGGCGCAAAATTAAGAATAAAACGCGTACTAACGTATTTTTTTGTACTTTTACCACTAAAAAAAGGATAAAACGATGAGACCTGATGAAAAATTATTTCTGCTTGACGCTTACGCACTGATTTACCGTGCCTACTACGCCTTGATACGCAATCCGCGCATCAACTCCAAGGGACAGAACACTTCGGCCATACTGGGCTTTGTCAATACGCTGGAGGAGGTGCTGCGCAAGGATGCCCCCACGCATATAGGTATCGCCTTCGACCCGTCCGGGCCTACGTTCCGCCACCAAGCCTACGAACAATACAAGGCGCAACGCGAGGAAACACCCGAGGGCATACGCTTCGCCGTGCCTGTCATAAAGGACATCATACGGGCCTACCGCATCCCCATACTCGAAGTACCCGGTTTCGAGGCCGACGACGTTATAGGCACACTGGCCACCGAAGCGGGCCGACGGCAAATAGACACCTACATGATGACCCCCGACAAGGACTACGGGCAACTGGTGGGAGGCACCGTCTACATCTACCGGCCCAAGCACACGGGCGGCTTCGAACGGATGGGGGTCGAGGAAGTCAAAGCCAAGTTCGGCATCGCCTCCACCGCCCAAGTGACAGACATGCTGGGCCTGATGGGCGACGCTTCGGACAACATTCCCGGCTGTCCCGGCGTGGGCGAGAAGACGGCCCAAAAGCTAATCGCCCAGTTCGGGAATATCGACAACCTGCTACAGCACACCGACGAACTGAAAGGTGCCCTCCGCACCAAGGTGGAGTCCAACCGCGAGCAGATACAGTTCTCCAAGTTCTTGGCCACCATCAGGACCGACGTACCCATCGAACTGGATATGCAGGCCCTTGTCCGCGAGGAGCCGGATGCCGACCGCCTGCGCCAGCTGTTCGAGGAGCTGGAGTTCCGCTCGCTCATCGACCGCGTGCTGCGGCGCGAACGTCCTGCCGCCCCGTCGGCCCCCTCCTCCGCCCCGGCCACGCTGTTCGACACCGCCCCCTCTCCCACCCCCGCCCAAGCCACCACCGCGCAACGCTCGCTCTTTGCCGAAAACCAGGCCGAGGAGACGGACGCTCCGAAAGAAACCATTCTCAGAACGCTTGCCGACCTACAAACAGACTACCAACTGGTTGACAGCGAAGAAAAAAGAGCCGAAATGCTTCAAAAACTCCTGACAACGGAAATCCTTGCAATAGACACCGAGACCACCGGCACCGAGCCAATGGAAGCCGAACTGGTGGGCATGAGCTTCAGCGATGCCCCGGGGCGGGCCTGGTACGTCCCCGTGCCCCCCATCCGCGAAGAGGCACAGCGCATCGTAGACCAACTGCGCCCCCTCTACGAGAACCCGCGCACGCTGAAGGTGGGCCAGAACATCAAGTACGACATGCTGGTACTGAAGAACTACGGCACCACGGTGCACGGTCCCTTGTTTGACACCATGCTGGCCCACTACGTGCTACAGCCCGAACTGCGTCATAACATGGACTACCTGGCCGAAATCTACCTGCACTACCGCACCATCCACATAGAGGAACTGATAGGACCCAAAGGGAAGGGGCAGAAAAACATGCGCGACCTCCCACCCTGCGACGTCTACCGCTATGCCTGCGAAGATGCCGACATCACCCTGCAACTGAAGGAAACACTCGACCAGGAACTGAAGCGACAAGGCATGACAAGCCTGTTTGCCGACATAGAGATGCCGCTGGTCCCCGTCCTTGTCACAATGGAATGGAACGGCGTGCGCATCGACACCGATGCCCTGCGCCTGTCAGCCGAGCACTTCAACGCCCGACTTCAGGCCATCGAGAAGGAAATATGCGACCTGGCAGGAACCGACTTCAACATCAGCTCGCCCAAACAGGTGGGCGAGGTCCTCTTCGACCGCCTCAAGATAACCGACAAAGCCAAGAAAACCCGCACCGGACAGTACGTCACCTCCGAGGAGGTACTCGAAGGCCTGAGGGCCAAGCACCCCATC
Source organism: uncultured Bacteroides sp. (assembly GCA_944321465.1). GTDB lineage: Bacteria > Bacteroidota > Bacteroidia > Bacteroidales > Bacteroidaceae > Bacteroides. The sequence goes on along the minus strand of CALULL010000006.1, from coordinate 60,451 downwards.
GTGGGCAAGATACTGGACTACCGGGGACTGAAGAAACTGCTGGGAACCTACGTCGAAGCCCTGCCGCAACTCATCAACCCAAGAACCGGACGCATACACACTACCTTCAACCAAGCCGTCACGGCCACAGGCCGCCTCAGCTCCAGCAATCCCAACCTGCAGAACATCCCCATACGCGACGAGGACGGAAAGGAGATACGCAAAGCCTTCATCCCCGACGACGATTGCCTGTTCTTCTCCGCCGACTACTCGCAGATAGAACTGCGCATCATGGCCCACCTCAGCGGCGACGAGAACATGATAGAAGCCTTCTGCGGCGGGCACGACATACACGCCGCCACCGCAGCCAAAGTCTACAAGGTGGACATTGCCGACGTTACTCCCGACATGAGGCGCAAAGCCAAGACGGCCAACTTCGGCATCATCTACGGCATCTCGGCCTTCGGACTGGCCGAGCGCATGGGCGTGTCCAGGCAAGAGGCGCGGCAGCTCATCGACGACTATTTCGCCACCTACCCCGGCATCAGGCAGTACATGGAACGCAGCATTGAGAACGCCCGGCAGAAGGGTTTCGTCGAAACCATCTTCCACCGCAAACGCTTCCTGCCAGACATCAACTCGCACAACGCCACCGTGCGCGGCTACGCCGAGCGCAACGCCATCAACGCCCCCATACAGGGCAGCGCGGCAGACATCATCAAGGTGGCCATGGCACGCATCGGGCAACGTTTCGCCGACGAACGCCTGCGCAGCAAAATGATTCTGCAAGTGCACGACGAGCTGAACTTCAGCGTACCCGCCGACGAACGCGAACGGGTGCAGCAAATCGTCATAGAGGAAATGGAGAACGCCTGCCCCATGCGCGTCCCGCTGAAGGCCGACTACGGCTGGGGCAGCAACTGGCTGGAGGCACACTAAGCGGTTGCCGTCCTTCGCGCTTCCGGCCTGTGGCGGGCAGCGCGAAGGACAAAAGCCCGGAGGGACAGCCAGGCTACGACTTGTAAGTAAAAAGGGCCGCCATGCCTGTGGGCACTCTCCCGTGCCACTCCTCAAAAGCCCGTGGCACACGCCGACCCCCCCCTGCTTACAACCTGTAACCGGCCCCGAGAACGGCACCAGCCCGTTAGTAACATTATTTAACCTTCTGACAGAAAGCAAGCCCACACCCCTCCGCCAAGAGCAGTTTGCTTGCCACTTCACCCGGCAGACCCGCCTGCCGGGTATCTTTTTGCTCTTCAGATTGGAAAATAGTCAGGCTACGGAGGCATCCCGTGCTGACACTTTGCCTAAAAAAAGCCTCATTCCCGTTCATAGGGACAAAATAATGTCTACCTTTGCAGTGTTCTCAGGGCAACACAGAAGAAAATAGTAAGTTGCCCGCCTTAAAAACGGAACATACCAAGAAATCAAAGACACACCCGACGGGACATGCACAAGCAGCCCGCACGCACACCAGAGATCTACTATTATGAAGCACGTCTTTGATTATAGGGAAAAGCCCAACCTTGTTATTCTCACTTAAAGAAACTTATTTTACTCCTAACTATAACCAAAACCTTTTTAATAATCAGGAAACCGGGGTGCGCGAGCATCCCGGTTTTTTTGCAATCCGCCCTGTCCTGCCAAGAAGCCCCGGAGCAGCACAGGTGCACCCGGCATCGGGCACAGGCGTGCCCGCTACCAAGCAAAGGTGTGCCTGCTACCGGGCAGAAGTACGCCCGATGCCGGGCAGAAGCGGGCACGAGGACGGGCGGAGGGACAAAAAGAAAAGAATGCATCCCTGTCGTCGCAGCACGCGGGGATGCATTCTTCTATTCATGCGCGGCAGGCCGGAAGGCCGCACGCGAAAGGGGTCGTCAGAACGAGTACTTCACACCAACCTGTATCTGCCAGGGTGTGCCCGAGGGCGTAACGATACCGGCGTTGGTGCGAACGTCGTACTTGTATTCCTTCTTCTGCTGGTCGAAGCCGGTGATGGTGTACAGCGTCTGCTTGCCCAGGGCGTGGGACAAGCCCCAGTCCTTGTTCAGCATGTTGGCAACGTTGAACATGTCAACCGATATCTGCAAGGCACTCTTGTTGCGGAAGGTGATGTCCTTCGTGATGCGCACGTCCCACGTGCCGTAGAACTTGTTCACGCCGCCATTGCGCTCGGCCACCTTGCCCTTGTTGGCACGCAGGTAGTCCTTGAAGGCTTCCTCCACGTTGGGGTTCTCCAGCAGGTTGATGAGGCCCTCGCGGATGTTCTGCGGCACGCTGGGGTCCTCCCAGTCGAAGATGTAGGCCAGGTCGTTGGTGTCCACGAAGTCGCCGTTGATGTTGCCCGTGATGGCCGAGAAGCGCGTGCCGCCCAGTCCCGAGAAACGCACGCCGATGTTCATGCCCCAGAACGAGGGTGTGGTGCCGTAGAACACCACTTTGTGCCGCCACTGGTTGTCGGAGTAGGACATCTTGCTCAGGTCGCGCGGGTCGTCCACTACCATCTGGTAGAGTGTGGCCGAGTTGGCTACGTTGCCGTTGTAGGAAGTATTGTCGCGCGAGTCGTTCCAGCTGTAGCTGAAGGTCACCTGTCCGTCCTTGAAGTAACGCCACGAGCCGTCTACGACTACCGTGTAGGTGTTCACCTTGCCTTCGCTGACGAGTTCGAGCACGCGGCCCAGCTCGGTGTACTTGCGGCCCTGCATCCAGTCGGTCACGCCGCTCGCTTCGATGCTCTCGGCGGGCACGTACACGCCCCTGTTGCCTTCGTTGGCCAGGCGGAAGTAGGGCTGGTCCACCATGTTGCGGTCGATGTACATGTAGTTGTTGCGGCCATGCGTGCCGTAGAACGAGAGGCCCACACGCAGGTTGTCGTTGAAGAAGTGCGTGTACGAGAGGTTGTACTTGTAGGCCACGGGCACCTTCACGTCGGCCGAGTTGACGTTGATGGTACCAATCTTCTGAATGCCCAGCTGGTCGAACAGTTCCATGCCCGGAGCCGTGGAGGGGTCGCGGCGGTAGGATTCGAAGTCGGGACGCGGCAAGTTGTACTGGTTGGAACGGATGTCGATGGAGTAGACCTTCATGCCGTTGAACTCAAGGTTGTTGATCATCGAGTAGTTGTTGAGCGACGAGCCCATGATGCCGCCGCCGATGCGCAGGATGTCGGTGTGACGGTCGTTGATGTCCCACGAGAACTGCACGCGGGGCTGCGCCTGGAAGCCCTTCACCTTGTTGGCCGTGCTGATGCCCATGAGCTGCATCAGCGTGGGGTTCTCCTCGGGGTTGCTGAAGTAGTAGGTGTATTCACCGCGCAGGCCCACCGTCAGGTCGGCACCCTTGAAGAGGCCCACCTTGGCCTGGGCGTAGAGGGCGGTGTTCAGCACGGTCTGCTTCACGGTGGGGTCGCCCACGGGCACCTCGCGGCGGTAACGGTAGGGGGTGTTGTTGCGGAACTCGTCCATGCCGTTGTAGTAGAAGGCACCGTTCATCTCACTGGTGGCAAGCGAGTTGAGGTACTGCACCTGCACGTCGGCACCGAAGGTATAGTCCACCTTGTCGGTATCCCAGTAGAAGTTGTTGACGGCCTGCACCGTGTGGTTCTTGAACTGCTCGGGCAGATAGCGCTGTCCGCCCAGCTGCAGGGAGCCTGCGCTCTCTACGTTCTGCACAATGGCGCGGGGGATGTTGGCCGAGGGCAGCAGGTCGTTGGGGAAGCCGTGGTCCTTCTGGTAGAGGTATTGCACCTTCAGCTCGTTCGTGGCGTAGGGGTTGACGATGGTGCGCAGCGTGGCCAGCAGGCTGTTGTCCGTCGAGAGGTTGCTGCCATACACCTCGTAGAGGTTGATGTTGCTGTTGTCGCCCGTGCCTTGGTTGTTCATGTCGCGGTTGAATATCTCGCGCACGGTGAGCAGGTTGCGGGAGTTGAGCTGCCAGTCGAAACGGGCCATCAACGAGGTGGAGTTGCGCTTCTTGTCGAACGAGCCTACCTGAGGCGCATCGGACACACCATACTGGTCGCGGGCTATCTGGAGGAACTCGTCCAGCGTCTCCTTCTTGATGCCCAAGCGTTCCTCGTCGGCGGGGCTGTTGATGTCGGCTATCTCAAGAGGGCGCGAGTCGTACTGCTGGTCCCAAGCGATGAAGTAGTGCAGGCGGTCCTTGATGATGGGTCCGCTCAGCGTCACGCCGAACTGCGACACCGAGTACTTGTCGCTCGTGCGCTGCCCGCGGGTGTTGAAGGGGCTGGACAGGTAGTCGCCGCGCTGGTAGACGAAGGCCGAGCCGTGGAAGTCGTTCGTACCGCTCTTGGTGACGGCACTGATGGTACCGCCGCCGGCACGTCCCAGCGTCACGTCGTAGCTGTTGGTGACGACCTCGAACTCGCGTATGGCTTCCATTGAGAGCGAGTACGGGCCACGGTTGCTCGTGCCCGTGGAGTAGGCGCTCTTGGCCGTCATGCCGTCTATGGTATAGTTCGTAGAGCTTTGCAGCTGTCCGCCCAGGTTGCTGCCGCTGCTCAGCGGCGAGAGGTCGATGAGCGAGGTGAAGTTACGCCCGTTGACGGGCATCGTGGCGATGTCGCGGGCCGAGACCGACGTGGCCGAGCCGATGTTGGCGGCCTTCTTCTTCATACTGTTGGCCACCACCTGCACTTCCTCGATGACTACCGTCGACTCGCTCAGCTGGAAGTCGGCACGCAGCACGTCGCCCTGGTTCAGCGTATAGTTGGAACGCACCTGGTCGCCGTAGCCCACGAACGACACGCGGATGGTGTAGGGCGAACCCAGAGGGATTTGCCTCAGAGTGTATTCGCCGTCGACAGAGGTAAGCGTCCCGGTGCTGAAGCCGGTCGACTCGTTGGTGACGGTGACGGTTGCGCCCGGCACCACTTCGTTGTTCTCGTCCGTCACACGTCCGGTAACCGTGGCCAACGTGTTGGCCTGGCTCCATAGCTGTGCACAGAATGCAAATAGCAGAGTTAAAGCAGTTAGATACTTTTTCATAAAGAAACATTTAGTTGTGATAAATCTGCCGCAAAAGTAGAGCGGCACTGTTAACAGACGTTTTCAATGCCGTATCAATTCCCTTGCATTGCCGTTACAGCCCCGTTACAGCCCCCCTGGCCCGTCCCCCGCCCTGCCATGCTTGCGGCGGACCTCGCGCCGCGATGCGGGAGCGGCATGTGCCGCAAAGCCCACCTCGACATGCCACATGACGGTCCGGGGCCGTCTTTGCCTGCTTTCTGCCGAAGCGTTCGGCAGGAGGCTGCCGAAGTGTTCGGCAGGAGGCTGGAGAAGCATTCGGCAGGAGGCTGGAGAAGCGTTCGGCAGAGACGGACAGAGAGCGGCGGCGCAGGAGGGGACGTACGACAAGGGCGGCACCTGCCCGAAGCCTGTGCCGCCCGTTGTCCAATCAACCGATTTATGAATGTCGCTCCTTCCGGCCCCTCCCGCGCAGGGAGGCCCGGCGTGCGTTCTCCCTAAAGTTCTATGTGCTTCAGCATGTTCGACACTATCTTGGCCGTGCTCTTCTTGCAGCTCTTGGCCATCTCCTGCGGGGTGATGAGGTACATGCTGGAGAAGTAGGTGTTGCCGCGATAGACTTCGTTCTTGTCCGCGTCGTAGACCGAGTAGCAGACGATGTGGAACAGCGTGCGCAGCTGCTCTTCGTTCCACTTCAGGTAGTGCTGGTTCAGCACCAGGGCGTACTCGGCCCCGGCTTTGTCCAGCGTCTCGCGCCACTCGGTCTCCGGCACGAGGCTCAGGTCGCTGTGGCGGTCTTCGTTCTCGCCCACCAGACGTATGTCGTCCACCACGTCCCCGGCTCCGCCGCAGGCCGTCAGGGTGGTCATGGGCAGGTGCTTCTTCTGTGCGGCCTCGACGATGTTCTGCGCGATGACGCGGTTGTAGATGGCCGAAACGGAGTCGGCACTGATGCCCGTCTCCTCGGCTATCATCTTATTGTAGAAGTAATTGGACTTCACGTTGTCGTTCAGTCCCACAATCAGTACGCTCTTGCTCTTGGCCTTAGTCCCTTCGGCCTTGTTGCCCTTCTCGTCGGCCATTGCGCCCTGCGCAAACAGCAGTGTCATGGCCAGCAGGGCCATGCAACCTTTCAGAATGTTCTTCCTAATCATAGTTTTTGCTCCTTTCTTATTAATACGTTGCCTTTATGGAATGGTTCTGTTTCCGGCTGCAAATGTCGGCATCGGGTGTGAAGAGAGGATTACAACGGTTTGACTTTTGTGTTAAGAATGCGTCCCGAGCCCGTGTCCGGGGGCAAAGGTGCGCCCGGCAGGGAGCAAAGGTGCGCTGCCAGGGGGGCAAAGGCGTGCCAGCACGGGAGCAGAGGTGCGCCCCGGCGGCTCAGAGCGCAAGCGTCAGTTGCAGCTGCACGTCGCTCTTGCGGTTACCCTCTATCAGCTCCGTGCCCGTGCCTATCGAGGTGCGGTCCAGATAGACCGTCTGCCCCCACTTGGCCACCAGCGAAAGCCGCCCGCGCCACTCGCAGGACAGACAGGCCGACCAACGCAGGCCGCGCCCGCTGAACGAGGGCACGTAGAACGTCCCCGGAAGCCCCTCCTCATAGGCATAGACGCGCGAGTCGTAGCCGTCGGTGTCGAAGTAAGCGGCCTGTACCACCACCCGCAACGCCCCTTCCCAAGGCCGCCAGGCACACGCCTGCACCAGCTGCCAGCCCTGGCTGGGCGGCAAGCCGCCGTGGCAGAAGCGGTTGCCGTCGGCCGTGGTGCGCAGCGTCCAGCCCGCGCCGGGACTGGCCACGAGGCGCAGGCGCACGACGTGGTGGCGCGTGGGCAGCACCACCGCGCCGCCCGTCCCCGCCAGGTCGCGCTCCTTCAGGCGCAGGCGGTAGCTGCCCAGCACCGTCAGCCCCCTGTCCCGCGTCCAGGCGGCCTGCCAGCGCAGGTCGGTGCCCCGCGAAGGCTTGCTGACGCGGTAGCGCCACCACGGCGAGGCGAAGAAGTCCGCCGAGGCCATCAGCCGCCAGCCCTCGGCCGGGGCGGCCTCAAGGGCGGCATACCAGCCGTTCTCGTTGCGGGGCGGGCCGCCGCCTTCGCCGAATGCCCGGGCAAAGAAGGCCCAGTAGTCGTGCGTGTACAGGCGGTGGGACAGCAGCGCGCTCAGCCCCCACCACGGCAGCCGCGCCGAGACGACGTTGTAGAGGGCGTAGCCCCGCGTGCCCGTGGCGGCCTCGCCCTCCAGCGTCAGGGGGCCGAGGCGCAGGCGGTAGTCGGCCCCGGCGTTGAAGAACCGCCGCCCCCGCAGGTAGTAGCGCGAGTACTCGCGCTGGCGGGGCAGGTAGTCGCGGTCGAAGCCGTAACAGATGCCCGTCAGGCCCGCCTCCACCCGGCCCAGACGCACGTCGGCCCTGCCGCCCGCCAGCTGCATCGTCAGGGCGCGGCGGCGGTCGGCCTCGCGGGCGGTGCGGTGCAGGCCGGTCTCCTGTATGGCCGAGGCCGAGCCGTCGGCCTCAAGCGTAGCGTCCAGCCGCCGGTGGGAGTAGAAGGCCGTCAGCGCGAGCCACCGCGCCGCCCGCACCTTCAGGGCCGCGCCGCGCAGGTAGTCGTACTCGCCCGTCGACGTGTGGGGCCGCAAGCCCCCCTGCCTGCGCCGGGCCGTGGACAGCGAGAACGACTTGCCCGCCAGGAAGCCGCTGCCCATCACCAGCCCGTAGCCGTAGCCCGCGCGGTAGTTGCCTGCGGCCAGGGCCTCCAGCCGCCCCAGGTCGCGCACGAAGAAGTATCCCGAATAGCTGTCGTAGCCCCGCCGGTTGTGCAGGGCAAAGAAGGGTTCGCCCGCGTCGTTCTCCCCCGAGAAGCCGAAGCGCAGGCGGCTGGTGGCCGAGAAGCGGTAGCGCAGCGAGTGGCGCAGGGGCGGCCCCAGGTAGTCCGTCGCATAGCCCGCGCGGCGGTAGAGGGGCACGTCGAGCCGCGCCCTCACCTCGTGGCGGCTGCGGCTCAGCAGCTGGCGCAGCGTAGGCACCCTGGGCGCGCCGCCGCCCTCGCCCGGGTCCACGCGGACGAAGGGGGCCAGCAGCTCGCACGTGCGGCGGTCCAGCCCCGGCACAAGGCGCAGCTCGTGGATGCTCTTCATGGGGCCGTGCAGGTAGACGTAGGCCTGTATCTCCTCCACCTGCCGCGCGTCAAGAAAGGGGAAACGCTCCAGCTCGGCGCGGGTGGCGGCGTTGATGTCCAAGGGCGCACGCCGCAGGTCGGCCAGAGCCTCCAGCTCGTCGGCCCACCCGTCGGACCCGCCGTCTTCACCGGCCAACAGCTCCAAGTCCTCCTGCCACAGCAGCAGGTCCTCCTGGGCGGCAGTCTCCGCACAACCCAGCCACAGCCACACCGCCAAGAGCCACAGCCCCGCCGCGTGCCCCCGCAGGCCATGCCCGCTGTCCCTGCCCTTCAGCTCCGTCTCCATGCCCATGCGGTCCTGTCCCCTATGCCCCGTTGCGGAGCGTGCCGTCCTCCACGCCCAGGCGGCGCAGGAAGTCCTCGAGCGAGTCCTCCGCCCCCAGGGCCAGCTTGCGCCGCAGGCGCGTGCGGCTCTTCTTGATGCTCTCGGGCTGCACGGACAGCATCATGGCTATCTGCTTGCCGCTCATGCCCGTGCGCAGGTAGGCGCAGAGGCGCAGCTCGTACTCCGTCAGTGCGGGAAACCGTTCCTTCAGCCGCAGGAAGAAGTCCGGGTGTACCTGCTCGAAGTGCGTGCGGAAGTCCACCCACTCGTTCTCGCCCCCGGCGTGCGCCCGTATCTGGTTGCGCAGCTCCAGCACCGTGCGCTTGGCTATCTCGCCCGCCTCGCCTCCGTCCTTGATGCGCCGCATCAGTTCGTCCAGAGCCTGATTCTTCTCGATGAGCATCAGCGAGCTGCTGGTCAGTTCGCGGTTCTTCGAGTCCAGTTCGAGGCGGAAGCGCAGCTCCTCGTTCTCCAGCCGTGCGGCCAGTTCCTTGTTCTCCAGCTCCTGCAGCTGCCTGCGGGCCAACGCCTTGCGCCGCTGCGACCAGAACCACAGGCACACCAGCCCGCAGCCCAGCACCACCACGGCCACCGCCAGCACCGCCACCAGCCGGTGGGTGCGTGCCTCCTCGCGCTCGCGGGCCAACGCCTCCTCGTAGCCGTCTATGGCGAGGCGGCTCTCCTGGCGGTAGACCTCGGAGAGGTTGCCCGAGCGGCGCAGCGAGTCTTCGTAGTAGCCCGCCGTGGCCAGATAGATGCAGGCCGAGTCCCACCGCTCCAGCAGGCTGAACGAACCGTACATGCCCCGCATGGCGGGCACCAGCAGGCGGCTGTCGTTGTGGCGTTGCAGGTAGTCGCACACGCGCCGGTAGCAGGCCAGGGCGCTGTCTGGATGCCCTTCCCTGAGGTAGCTCGCACCCAGGTTGATGCTGGCCTGCATCAGCGGGCGTTCGTGCCCGTAGGCGCGGGCCAGGCGGTAGGCGGCACGCGAGACGGCATGCCCCGCACCTGCCGCCGTGTCGGTGTAGGAAGTGAGCGAGGCCAGGGCTTCGAGCAGAAAGGCCGTGTCGGCCCGGGCCTCCGGGCGGTCCACCACATCGCGCAGCAACGCCACGGCCTCGCCCTTGCTGCCCTCGGCGTAAAGGGCGTTGGCCAGGTTGAGGCTGTTCTTCACCCGATAGGCCGTCTGCCCGCTCCGGGCGTAGAGCGTATCGGCCCGCCGCAGGTAGTGGAACGCCCGCCCCGTCTCGTCCAGCTGGCAGAAGATGTTGCCCAGCGTGACACACGTGTTGGCCGCCTGCAGCGTGTCGCCCACCCGCTCGTAGTAGCACAGCTGCGAGCGGTAAGCCTTGTAGGCGTCGAAGTAGCTCAGCGTGTCGGCCGTGCAGTTGAGCAGCAGGCGTTGCAGGCGGCGGCAGTCGTACTCGTAGTCCGCCGAGTCGACCATGGCCAATGCCTGCCGGGCCACGACGGCAGCCGAGTCGGCATGGCCTGTCCTCCACAGCCCGAAGGCATCCCAGTACATAGCCCGCCACTGCAGCACGCGCAGGTGGTGGTGCTCGGTGGCGATGGCATAGAGCGACCGCACGCGGCGGCGGTACTCCGGCGAGCGCGCCTCCTCCACGCCCTGCTCGCACAGCCGCGCCAGCGAGTCGAAAGGCAGGTAAACAGGCTTCCACCCCGGCAGCGGAAAGGCGCAGACAGACGTATATACAAGGAACAGGAAGGACAGCAGGAAACGCCTCAACGCTCCCCGAGGAGAGGCAGCCGAAGGAGGACGATGGCCGTATGTGCGATGTATGCTTACCCTTTTCATTGCGTGTCTTTCATTCATTTTGGGGCACAGGTGTGCCCGTTTCCCGGCTCTCCTTTGCCCCCTCGCAAGCAAACCTCTGCCCGGCAGGGGGCACAGGTGCGCCCCGCAACGGGGACAATAGCGTGACAAAGCCAGCACGAAAACGCCACAAATGTAGCCAAAAAATCGGCCTCCCCGGCATCGCGGCAGCAAAAAAGCCGCCCCGCCCGCACTTTTTCCCGCCCCTGCCCCGCCTGCCCGCCCCGCTATGGGTGGACAGCAAGCGTACAAAGGTCCCAAACGCACCTGTCCCCCTCGTGTCCCCCTGAAAGATTTTAAGAAACCATTTCTTCAATCTTATATTTGCACATCTTCAAACCCTAAAATATTACGATTATGAAAAGACATCTACTCTCCATGCTGGCACTCGCAGCCGGGTGCCTCTGGGCAGGAAGCAGCGCGACGGCGCAGGTCGTGACACGATTTCAACCGCAGCAACCGAGGGACATCCCCACGGCGTTCAACGTGAAACCCACGCTCAGGCTGGACGCACAGAAGTACGACATCCGGGAAAACGGCAGTCTCACCACCTACATGCCCAAACAGAACCGGATGCAGACCCGTGCCGCCGGAGAAGTAGAGGTGCGCTGTGTCTTTGAATACGATGCAAACCGCTTCACGCCCAACGGTGCCATGATATACAACAAGGAACTTACCGTAGAAGAATACTACGACTACGAAAACAACTTCCTTGTATTCTCCGTACCCGCAGGGACTTACGACCTGAACGCAGACTTTTGGCACATCGCTGCGTCGGAACCTATGGTTCACATCATAAAAGAACAAGTAAACATTAGCAAAGACACAATCATTACATTTAACCCAGCAGAAGCAACAAAACGCATCCACGTGGAGAGCGTAATGGCAAATGGCGAAGTGGCAAAAACAGACCTTGTAAAATACGCCGACGACTATATGTCTTACGAAGTCTTGGAAAAAGGTAATACGGATGACGTAAACTTCTTTCAATACATAATCTTAGACGATTATGGGACTATCTCAGCATTCATGGGAAACATAGGATGGAGAAGCTATGAATCAGAGGACAGCATCGAAGACCGCAGCAACATGTTGGACTTTCTTGTCAATGAAGTAAGCGACCGATACACCTTTGCCGTCTCGCATCTTATGACTTCGGAAAATAACGTGTATGTAGTCAAGCATCAGCAAAAGGGCACAGCAGGAGAACTGCTTACCAATGAACCGCAGAGCTATATCCCCTACGAAGAAACGTTCCAACCATCACCGCTCGGCAAAAACAGCCCGCACAGAACCGGATTCTACACATTAGACCTTATTAACGAGGTAAATGAAGGAGGATGGCAAGGAAACATTGTAAACAGCGAACTTGCCGAGAGCAACCCGGTAAAGATGTACATCGCCGCACCGAAGGAGATGGAAGGCAACCTGCGCTTCAACATCATGGTCTACCCAATGTATAGCGACTACGAATACACTTATACGATAGACTTCGGAGATGGCATGGTAAGAGAGGAAACCGCCTACTGCAACATCATCGGCCTGCCCGTATTCGTCAGCCCGGACGGGATAGAGTACGTGAACAAAGGCCATGATGCCTATGGGAACTACAGTTTCCAAGTTCCTGAAATAGAGGGCGACATCCTGGAATATCCCGGACACCCGGCTTTCTCGTACACCGATGCCGAGAAAGCGGGAACCTACGGCAACAGTTGCCCCATCAATGCCTTCATGTCACAAAATCACTTCCAAGATTACTTTAATTGGAAGACAGCATATCTGGATCCCTGTTACATCGGTCGGCTGGGAGAAATCCGCATGAGCGACTACCAAACACTGCAAATGAGCCTGAAGTATAACGGCGAGGAAGTGGAGAACGACTACAACCAGCTGTCCAACGTGCTGGCTTCGTGGGCTGAGAACAAACAGCCGGAGGGAGAGGTCGACCTCACCCTGACGAACGGGAACGTCGAAGTGGACGGACTGGCGGGACGCAACGTCACCCGCGTTGTCTTCGACCAGCGGAAGGAGGACTGGACGGCACCCACCCTACAGATGCTGCACTTCAAAGGCACGGACGGCAAGATAACCGACCGCTTCAACACCCCGGCAGACGGCGTGCTGGAGTTCTGCGGCGGGGATTTCAACTTCCACTCCGAGGACCGCTTCTGGTTCGACTGCAAAGAGCAGACCGTCGCCGTCTCCTACTCCCCCTACGGCCAGGACGCATGGACCGCGCTGCCCGTGGAGGAAGTGCCCGAACTGTACCGCATGCCCGGCTTCGGCTACTTCTACCGCGGCTCGCTGGCAGCAGTCAGCGTGGAGAGCGACAACCACTGGTACGACCTGAAGATAACGCTCACCGACGCGTCGGGCAACCTGCAGGAGCAGACCATCAGCCCCGCCTTCCGCATAGACAACGTGACGGGCATCGCCGAGGCAGAGCAGACGCAGCTTGACGTGCGCCAGGACGGCGACCGCCTGAGCGTAAGCGGCACCCCGGCAGCCAGCCTCGACCTCTACGCCGCCGACGGCACCCTCGTGGCGCAGGAAGCCGATGCCGTGGCACGGCCCGTCCGTACCGACCGCCTCGCCCCGGGCATCTACGTGGCCAAGGCACGGACGGCGGACGGACAGACGGTGGTGCGCAAGGTGACGGTGCGCTAACCACAACCACCAGAACACACTAAAACAAACCTGCGCCGCTTCCGGGCATTGGGAAAGCGGCGCAGGTCTACACCAAAGACAGACTACGGCTTAAGCCGCACGATGAAAGGTTTCACATCACGATAATCATCAGGCATGTAACCCACATCGACAGGTATGGACGTAGTGGCCTCACAATAGTAAAACTTACGACCGTCTATCAGGTAGTGGGAAACATTCAAAGGCTCGGTAAATGCTACGGCTGCAGCCAAATGGTTGGGTAAATAGAGCAACACGACATCAAGGTGGAGCAAGTCGCGCACCAGACGAGAAAACAATATAGCCCTGTCCTCACAGTCGGAATAGGGATAATAAAGAGTCTCTTCGGCAAAAAAAGGACGGTCGTCACCCCATATATCATCGTCATAGCCATAGACCAAAGTAGTCTGCATGAAATGTATGATGATGTTGGCAGCCTCTATCTGTCCTTTCCCCTTGATAGCCCGGCGCAAAACAGGATAGAGAACGTCTTTCACCTCCTCACTTAAGGCTGCATTGGCATAAAACTTCCAACTGCTGGTACCGTCGGGGTCGGGTTCTTCGAGAGAACGTGGATAGGTGTTGTAGAAATCAATCAGGTTCTGGTTGACGGAAATATTGACATCTACCTCGGAATCCGTCTTAGATACCATATGGCGCGGCGAAGAAGGCTTCCATGCAAAACGTTGAGCCGAGTAGATATTCATGTCTAAGCGTTTGGCTTGTTCGAAATCGCCTCCAACAAAGTTTACATAGGAAGGAATTTCGTCAACCGGCGTATCCAACTCGTAAAAGTGCACACCCTCTACTTCCCAATAAGGCCGCCCGTAGATGCCGTTGTACGAAGAAACCAGCATGTAAAGCTTCCCTTCTGCTTCACCAAGACGTACGGCATAGCCGCTTTGTGCTAACAAACACGAACGCAGCACAACGGCACTGTTGCTTTCCCCACCAAAATAAGTTTTCGACAACGTATTGACCAACTGACAATAAGCCCAGTCGGAAAGCTGGAGTTCATCACGTAAATGAAGACAATCAAGCAGCATGTTGTTGTAATCGCGTCCACTATAAACAATCCAAGCAGTAGCCACGTCATCTTTGTCAACACCGCGCAGGGTAAACTTCGTATCAGAATCTGGTACACGTACCTTGCAATCGGTTCCATACAATTGGAAAGAGCAGTAGGAAACAGACGGCTGAACAACTTCAGGCACAGGATCAATGGGCTGGGGTTGGGGCTGGGGTTCGGGGAGATCGACCACCTGCTTATAATCCAACTCAATCGGATCCGCATCCTGAGGCGTAAAATCGTCTTCGTCAAAGACAGGTACAGGTTCTATCTTAGGGACAGGGATGGGGGGATGTGTTCCATAGGCTTTCCATTGTTTGCGTATGATGGCAGCATAACGCTCGTTGGCCTGTTGTCTGAAATCCTCATACTCCTGTTTCTTTTGCTTTTTGAAAGCTTCATAGCGGGCGCGTGCCCTTTCGACGGCAGACTCGTATTTGCTCCCCTCTGCCGGTTTCTGGGCAAACAATCCTGCCGGAAGCATCAGTAAGGACATCGACAGGAACATCCAACACCGCCTAATTTCCTCCGAACACATAAGCAAGGTTTATCATCATGGGTTTGTTCACTTTCATAGAAAAACCATCCTGGCGCGAATGGTCGAGCAATCCTTTGGCTACGAAGAAACTGAGTTGCACTCCATAGACTTGGAGACCTCCGCCGAATTCATAAGAAAGGTTGAACCGTTTGGGAGCGGCCGGCCAATCGTCAGAAGCATAAATATGGTCATCTTGATAAAATGGCTCGCTCTCCCCCTCATCAAACTGTCCTACCGAACCGGCCATTCCAATATCCATGCTAATGCCGCCATTGACGAAAAGAGAGAAATTCTCGGCAAGCACCAGCCGATACTCAAGTTTGATAGGCAGATAGAGTGAATGTTCTTGGAACTTACTATAGAAAGTGCCGTATTCGTCAGTTGCATCATTGCTTTTATCCCAATAGTACTCATAAAACAATCCTGTGCTTAACCCGAAACCATACTTGAACTGGGGTTGAATGAGGATACCAGCTTGTATTCCCGGAATGAAGGAGCCTTCACCCCAAAAGTCTGAAGAAAAAGAATAGTGCCCATCCGATTCATCGGAGGTTATGCGATATTCTTTCTTCACAAAGCCCACAGACAAACCTACGGGACGCACCTTATATTCTTTCTCCCAGGGCCATGTAAAGTTGTTCCGGGTAGAAAACTTAAAACGGTAATAGGTCGGCGAACCATCGTTCACCTTAATACGTTTCTCTTTAGACTTCGACCCGTAACTAACGATAAGCTGGTGGGTACCATAGGCAATGTCAGCCGTATGGGGCGTAAGACCTACGATTTGGTCGTCTATGTGTACCTGCGCAGTAATGTTGCGTCCTGCTTGCACGGCTGCTATTTGTACAGGCTTGTGTTTCACCACTGTCAGATTGATGGTATTAGGCATATTCTCATCAAACTTAGCCTCATACTTATCGTATTGCCCCTTCAGATTGGCTTCAATAAGGTGATACTTCAACTTCAAAGGAACCGTCAAAGGGGCAACACCAACCTGTTGTCCGTCAATAGAGATGACAGCTCCTTCCGGATCACTGCTGATGATGAAGTCACGCTGTTTGTACACCTCTAACTTATAAGAACGCTGGCTAGCTTCGGAAACATTGATTGTAAGCGAATCCTCTATTCCATCCAACCGTGCCTTCAAACGATGTTGTCCAAATGACACTTGCTTCAGTATGCAACCGTCTGTCGTTGCATTGCCCATCCAGTTCCCGTCCAAATAAATATTAGCACCTTCCGGTTCTGAAAGGATGGTCAAAGTCGTCGTTTCGTTGTTTGTCAATTTTAGCTCATAAGAACACAAGCCTTTCAAATCAAGTTGCATTGTATTGGACTCTCCAAAAATAGGATGAACAACCTTAAAAGAAGTCTCAATGCCAGTAATAAGTAACCACATCTCTCCTGGAGTCTGTCCTTGTTGCGTCCAACGCACGTAAACCCCTTGGTCCGGTACAAAGCGCAACTCACTCATATCCTCACTACTTATTTTATCTACTTTTAGCTTCAACAGCGCGTTTTTCACGCCATTTTCGTCCGTTTTGTCCTCTCGCGTCAATAAATGCGCATCGATATCGCCCCATTCGTTCGGATTTGAAGCATCCAAATTAGAAATCTGTTTAAAGCTACCTGGAACAAGTTGCAATTGCGCACTAGCAACAAAAGGGAAAAGAGCCAGTACAGCAAATAACAATGCATATCTCATATCTCTAACCATGTTTACTCTGTTTACTTATTTAATAATGTCCTCGCCGTAAAATTTGCTTCTTTCTTTTGCTGCCATACTCGCACTTTGATAACAGGAAGTTCTTCACGTAAGTCCACAAGCAAAGTAAGATACCCCGAGTCTCCATAATTATTGGAGTAGTAATCTTGTGAAATCTGCATGGCAAAAATGCCATCACGTGGACCAGACCCTTTCACTACTTCTACTTCATTAAAACGCAAATTAATGAACTCCTTGCTGTTAAAACTATAGCGTAACCGGTCCAGAAATTCTCCCTTAGTATATTTGGTATAGCGCACCTCATCCGCCGAAGCACCAGGCAAATACGAGCCCTCACCAGACGAACCGGCCTTACGCTTCAGCACTACTCCTGTCACTATAAGTGCGTCATCTGAAAATACGCTTTCCAGATAATCAAGACGCTTCAAGGCGTAAGCCGTCTGGTAATCCTCCAAAAAAGAGATTATATCCATACGCCAGTCCTCTTTCCATTTTTTATCAGCTGTAAGAATGTCGTTTTCACTCCTCCGGGTTAAAGCTAAAGCCAACGACTCAATCTTTACTGTCTCTGCATTGAAGCGAAAGACCACGTCATTGACGAACTGCCTATTGTCACTAAATTTGAACTGCATAGGAAGCTTGCGGCCAATCACCGTTGCCCCATACTTTACAAACTGGTAATGCCTTGCATCATCCAACAACGTTACATTGCCATTGTGTATTAGTTTATCAAACATAACATAGGCACTGTCTGTGAATAATTCGCGGACGCTCTCATACTCCCCTTTTCGAATACTTCCGGCCAAACGGTCCAACACGGCAGCATAAGGTAAAGTATCCGACACAGTCTCTAACACCACGCGATTGGTCTCCAACGAACTTAGTGTCATGCAGCTTTCTGTTTGCACGTCATTAGCTACTCTCTGCACTCTATTCTTACGTTCCCTTTTCCGAGCCGTATGTTTACTCTCCTCATCACCATGCAACGAGACCCGTTTCTGGGCCGCGCTAAACTTAGGTATATCTATATTCTCCATCACCATAGCCAACTCTTGGTCCAAGGTTTGAGCTTGGCTACGGAAGAGATATTCTATCTTCACTTCCAACTCATCCACCAGCTTACCTTCGGAAAACTCGGCCACAGCTCGTCCATCCGAAGCATAAATAGGACCAATATTACGCATTCCGTTATAAAATGAGAATGCAAAATTATCTACCAGTTGGTTCTTATAAGACAATTGCAAATACACCCGATATTTTACGTCCAACGCGTCTACTTCTTCTACATTTACGACCTTTACCTGAGACTCCGACAACAGCGTATTGATGCGAGCGTGTAGCCACATTTTGGCTACTTCTTCTTTTCCCTGGTATTCAAACGTAGCACTATCTCCATTGGGTAACGTCTGCAACAAGCACAAAGCCCAAGTATAATATCGCAAAGCATCGCCAACCCGAAAGTTCTCTTCGTCACGTAGCCCATTCCCTATCAAGCCTTTTACTTTCAAAAAACGAGTCTCGAACATACGCGTTACTTCCGACTCAAGGACGTAAACAAAGACATGTGCCTCTGGCTCTTCACCGAACTCAATTCGTTCCACATTCTGCAAAGCACCCATTGTATAGGTTGACAAATTGCGATAAAGCTGAGCATCATACAGAACTTCCTTTTCAGTCTGTGAATGAATCTCTGTGCGTCGCGTATCTGCTGACACAAACACATGTATGCTTTCCATCAGTTTTTCCAACGCCGACCGGTAGGCTCGCTCAAATGAAGGGCCGGTAGCCTCTCCGTACTTGTAGTTGGGATCTGACTTGATAAATTCTATCTTCTTTTTAACCTCCTTGGGCTGAGCTGCCACTTGCATACCATACAGGACAAACAAGCAACTCGCCAGCAGGATAATCCTACTCCGCATCGTTCTGTCCGTCCTCTTCTTTATTGCCCACGCTACTACTCTTAGCCAAACTCTCCTCCAATGCTTGGGCTACTTCCTTGTTCAAGTTAGCCGTCGCTATTGCCTGCCGCAAAGCACGCTGCTTCATTTCAAAAGCATCAGACTCGTTCAGCAAAAAGTTCGCTTGGACTTCATAATAGTTACCTACCTTACGTATCAAGGTATATGCTTCGCGAAGTTGGCCATATATGCCGGCTTGAACTGCCGACGTATAGTCACGAGACAACTGACGAACCACAGCCTCTGGTATGCCAGACTGTACGTTCCCCATCAAGCCGTTCAACTCATTGGATGTTTCCGTCACGTAAGCAATCATGGCTTCCATACGGGCATCTGCTATGGCCGAAGACTTGGAACTATGTCCCGACACCTCGGAAGTAAACACACGGTAGCCCTCCTTTTGCTTTAGGATGCCATCAGCAATGGCATCTTCCATAGAGCCTATTCCTACCAGCGTCCATCCTTCCTTTGCTCTCTCTTTTGCTACCTTCTTAGCCGTTTTCTCGGCACTCTTAATGTCTTTCTTGGACTGTGCAAACGCCGAAGTCCCCGTTCCACATACTAATGTGAGAGCCATTACACATGCACCAAGCAACCAATTCATACGTTTCATAACATTCGTTGTTTTTATAGTACTAATAAAAATAAATGTGAGTCTCTTCCGCACACTTCCCTCGTAAGCTAAATCGTTTTCTTATTTCAAAAGCAAAACGGCCTGTCAACATGATAGGATGTGTTTCGCAAATTTAGGAATAATTCACTATACGCACAATACTCAAAAACAAGAATACTCTTCCAAGAAGCCTCAACGAATACTAAAAAGGGGAAAAAAACAGATAACAGGAAAAACTTTTTCTTCCAAAAGGTATGCCCTACATACTACGCCAACCCTCCTGTTCTTCTTTTTTCTTGCACACATCCGGCAAACTCATAAACCAGACTTTACAACTTCGTACGACACGAAAGCTACAGGAAACCGTGATGAATCAAAATGCAGACAGAAAACAAGCAACGTGCCGAGACAACTCGTCACGTTACACCCGACATAAAACAATAAACCGGCAACAAACAGGTCTGAAAAAAACGATATACCCCTACATCATAGAAAAAGAAGTTGCCCTGGAACAAGCCAGAACAACTTCCAAATATCCCCCCTATGCCTTTCTTCACACCTCCACCTGCACCTCCACCGGGCAGTGGTCCGACCCGAAGATATCCGTGTGTATGGCCGCCGAGCGCAGCTGCGGGCGCAGGCGGTCGGACACCAGGAAGTAGTCGATGCGCCACCCGGTGTTCTTCTCGCGCGCACGGAAGCGGTAGGACCACCACGAGTACACGCCCGTCGCCTCGGGGTAGAAGTAGCGGAAGGTATCGGTGAAGCCTGCGGCGAGCAGTTGGCCGAACTTCTGCCGCTCCTCGTCGGTGAAGCCCGCGTTGCGCCGGTTGGTCTTGGGGTTCTTCAGGTCAATCTCCTGGTGGGCCACGTTCATGTCGCCGCAGACGATGACGGGCTTCCGCGCGTCGAGTTCCTGCAGATAGCGTCGGAACTCGTCTTCCCACTCCATGCGGTAGTCCAGCCGCCGCAGTTCGTCCTGAGAGTTGGGCGTGTAGACATCCACCAGGTAGAACGAGGGCATCTCCAGCGTGACGACACGCCCCTCGCGGTCGTGCTCCTCGCGACCGATGCCGTAGCTCACGCCGACGGGCTGGTGACGGGTGTAGATGGCCGTGCCCGAGTAGCCCTTCTTCTCGGCGTAGTTCCAGTAAGACGTGTAGCCTTCGAAGGGCAAATCGACCTGCCCGGCCTGCACCTTGGTCTCTTGCAGGCAGAAGAAGTCGGCATCCAGGCGGTTGAAGATATCGGCAAAGCCTTTGTCTATGCAGGCCCTCAGGCCGTTGACGTTCCAAGATATGAACTTCATAGTTGTCAAGTTTTGAGCGTTGAGAATTGAACCCCAATCGGCCATTAGACCGCCCAATGAGTATAGGCTTATCTTTTTTGGGGGCTTTCCAAGCCCTTTCGCCCTGCTACCGGCATCTTGTCTGCCGCTTTGTCCCGGCGTAGCCCGCTACGCCTTCGGCAAAGGCGACAGCCAATCTGCACGGCAGCAGAACGAAATCGCTTTGGACTATAATGACCAATTTGGGTTGAAAGTTGCAAACATAGTGATTTTATTCCGATTTCGGACAAGGACGGGCAAGGAAGTTGACGTGCGCGGGCGTTTGGCGTGTTGACGTTTTGTTTTCCCGACGGCCTGAGAATGGCTTGTTTCGGGGCAAAGCCGACGGCGAGCCGGACGGACGCAACGCCGAGTAGCCATCCCGTTGTAGAACAGAGCGATACATCAATCCTTACAAACGAACCAGAAGCGGACGGCACACCCGCCGAAGGCTACCTGAGCAGGCGCACCTGTGCCCGCCCCTGCCTACAGGCGTATCCCCAAGCGGGAAAGGGTATCCCCGCCTGCGGGCACAGGTGTGCCCCCAAGAGCCGAAACGCCCGGAAAGCCCCGCCGGCAAGGCGCGTGGAGGGGCGGGGAAAGGTGCGCCCCCGTCCCGAGAACGGGCAAAAAGGCCGGGGGCGCACGCTGGCTGGCCGCTTCCGACCGAAGGGCGTGTAAGCAGAAAAGGGCACAGGCCGCGCAAAGTGTCAGTCCACGTGGGCAGAAGGGCTGCAGAACGACAAACGGGGAGAGGCAGAGACCGAGGCAACCGCCCGAGAAGGCACAAGGACGGGGAGGAGCGAAAAAATAGGGCAAAATGTTTGGAGGATGTACGGCAAACCCGTATCTTTGCACCGCTTTTTAACAGAAAGCCTCAGCTTGGACTATGGTGTAATGGTAGCACAACAGGTTTTGGTTCTGTTTGTCCAGGTTCGAATCCTGGTAGTCCAACGCACAAACGCCCTGCGGAAGTCCTTTCCGCAGGGCATTTTGTTTGTGTCCCTCCCCGGCCTCACAACTGGCAGAAGAAGGACACGAAGAAGGGTACGCTGAAGTCGACCAGCATCCCGTGGAGCAGGGCCAGGGGTATGATGTCTCGGCCCGAGTAGCGGGTGATGACGGGCAGCAGCACGTCCATCGACCCCACCCCGGCAGCCGACACGGGAGCCAACCGCCCGCAGTACTTGCTGAGCAGGGGCGTGCCGACGAGGGCCATCATCTCGCGGAAGATGTTGGTGAGCAGGGCTATGGTGCCCAGCTCGGTGGCCAGTTGCAGGCCCAGGGTAGGCTCCTTGAACTGCGTTATGAGGATGGACGACAGCGAGTAGTAGGCAAAGCCGCTGCCCACGGCCAGGCAGTCGGCCACGCTCCACTGGCTGAGCAGGAGGCTTGCCAGGGCCGAGAAGAGCAACGTGCCCGTTACGGTGGCCAAGGGGGCGAGCAGCATACGTGGCTTCAGGGTGGCCAGCAGCGAACGCAGCTGCCGGTTGCCGCCAATGCCTATGCCCACCTGAAACATGAGCAGGTAGAGGACGTACATCGAAACGTCGTGTACGGCGGGGCCGAACTGCCCCCACAAGCCGCACAGGCAGCCTGCTGCGAAGCAGGCCAGGACGGTGAGCGAACCTTTCATGGGCGGTCCTCCTTTCTGCCGTCGTTCAGCCACAGGCGGGCCACCACCACGGCGGCCAGCACGCTGCCGGCCAGCCCGGCCACGGCCAGCAGGGCCGCCTGCCAGCCAAAGCGGGCAAGGTTGTCAACGATAAGTCGGTTGGAGCCTACGGACAGGCCCAGGATGAAAAGCAGCAACAGGATGGTGAGCGAGGTCGTTCGCTCCACCCGTTGCAGCAAGGGCAGACGGCGCAGCACATAACCCGTTGCCACGCCGGCCGCCATAACGAGGATGACGGTAAACATGTCGGTGTCTGTGTTAAGAGGTTAGGTCTATGTAGGTATATGTAATAGGTAAGGACGGCGGAAGTCGTCGGTCCGCCAAAGGGAAGGAACTCAAATGAAACCACTGAACCAATGCACATGCACACCGCGCGGACAGCCTTGCGGGGCGGTCGGCAGGGGTAGCGGGCGGGGATATGTATGGCCTGTGCGGTTCATTGTCGTGGGTTATCCGGTCGTTTGCGGGCGCAAAGGTAGGCATTTGCCTCCATACGGCAAAGAGGGGGCACACCTTTCTTTGCCCGGCAACACGGGCGGACAGACCGCCGCGTCCTCCGCCGGGCTTAGCCGAGCAGGTGGTAGGCTCCGCCCACGAGGGCCTTCACCAGCCCCTTCATTTCCATCTCGAAGAGCAGGGCGCTCATGCGCTGCACGGGAATGTCGGTCTCTACCACGAGGGTATTGATGTGCAGGTCGCCCCGGCGGGAAAGCAGGCGCACGACGGCGGTCTCGTCTGCCGACAACTCGTCGAAGAGGCCGCGCTGCACGGGCTGTCCCTTGGCGGGCTGCACGTCCCAGTTCATAGCGGCCACCAGGTCGGTCGCCCCCGTCAGCAGCTGTGCCTTGTGCCCGGCGATAAGACGATTGCAGCCTTCCGAGGCAAGGTCGCCCACCCTGCCGGGCAAGGCGAAGCACTGGCGGTTGTAGTCGGTGGCAAGGTCGGCGGTGATGAGCGCTCCTCCCCTGGCAGCGGACTCCACCACTACGACGGCATCGCTCAGCCCGGCTATGATGCGGTTGCGCGAGACGAAGTTGTAGCGGTCTGGCTCGGTGCCGGTGGTGAACTCGGTTATCAGCCCTCCGGCCGAAAGCATCTCGGCGGCTGTCTTCCGATGGGCCGAAGGGTAGATGCGGTCCAGGCCGTGAGCCAGCACCCCGACGGTGCTCAGGCCGCCGGCCAGGGCGGCACGGTGTGCGCTGATGTCGATGCCGTAGGCCAGGCCGCTCACCACCAGTGTGCCGGGACAGAGGCGGGCCAGCTCGGCCACGAAGGCGGCGCAGAACTGCTTGCCATAGTCGGTAGCCCTGCGTGTGCCCACAAGAGCCACCACGCGACGGCAGTTCAGGTCGGCGTTGCCGCGCCAGAAGAGCACGACGGGCGCGTCGGGGCATTCCTTCAGTCGGTAGGGATAGGCTTCGTCGGCCAGGGAGAAGCAACTGATGCCGTGACGACGGGCAAACTCCAACTCGCGCTCGGCTGCGGCCAGGGTGGCAGGGCTGTCGAGCGACTGCAACACACCAGCCCGCAGGCCGGGTATCGCCCCCGCCAGCTCGGTGCGACGGCGGAACACGTCGGCGGCACTGCCTGCGGCTTCGACCAGCCTCTTGGCACTCACCGCCCCCACACCGGGACACAGGCTGAGAGCCACGGCACAGAGATGTTCGTCGTAGTTCATGGCCTGCGGGCAGGAGATGGGTTGCCGGCAGCGGGTAGACCGTTGTCCAGATAGGGGGCAAGAAGGCTGTCCAGCTCGCCGCCGGTGCTCAGCCGTCCGCCCACAAGGCACACTGCCTCGACCACCCCCTTCAGCACCAGGCGGCCATCAGGTCGGCGGTAGATGTCCTGATAAAACACATACTTCACGCCCTCCTTCCGCAGGTAGAGCTTGCAGGTAAACTCGTCACCGCTGCGCAAAGGCGTCTTGAAGGCCAGGCTGATGCGTGCCACCACGGCATCTATCCCCCGCTCGTGAAGCTCGGCGAAGCTGGTGCCGGTGCTTAGCAGGAACTCGTGGCGGGCGTGCTCCAGGTAGTGCTGGTAATTGGCGTTGTTCACAATGCCCTGCAGGTCGCATTCGTAGTCGCGCACCTTCATGGGCAACTCGTGGATGTATTGGTTCATGTCGGGTTGTCTGTTTAGTCGGTGAGGCCCTTGAAGCGTTTCAGCTCTTCGGTAGAAACCAGCTTGTAGAGCTTGTCGCTGGGCCGTATCTTGTCACACTTGATGGAGAAATGTTCGCCTTTATGCACCGTCGGGACGGGCCGGAGGTCTACGCGCATCTCGTCCGCCGTCAGGAAGAGAGCACCGGTAGTGGGGCCGGTGACGAGCAGTTTGTCCCCCTCGTTCAGCTCGGCCGCCTCGACCAGGAACTCGGCCACCCCGATGTTCGAGAAGTACTTCACGCCCCGGCCCACATAGATTTTCCGTTCGGTGGCAGCCGAGCCGTAGTTGCGGGTCCACTCTCCCAGACGTTGGCCCAGATAATAGCCGTCCCAGAAGCCACGGTTGAAGACGGTGGACAGACGCTTGTCCCAGTCGGCTATCTTCCTGTCGTCGTAGGTTCCGTCCAGACAGGCACGTATGGCCTCCTTGTAGCACTCCACCACCGTACGCACATACTCCGGCCCGCGTGCCCGGCCCTCGATTTTGAACACACGCACGCCCGCGTCCATCATCTTGTTCAGGAAGTGGATGGTCTTCAAGTCCTTGGGCGACATGATGTATTGGTTGTCCACCTCGAGCTGGGCATCCGTCTCCTTGTCGGTGACGACGTAGGAGCGGCGGCACACTTGCATACAGGCGCCGCGATTAGCCGAGCTGTTCATCTGGTGGAGCGACAGGTAGCACTTGCCGCTGACGGCCATGCAGAGCGCACCGTGGCAGAACATCTCGATGCGGACCGGCTGCCCCGACGGACCGCAGATGTTCCCGGCGACGATGCGGCGGTGGATTTCGGCCACTTGGTCGAGGTTCAGTTCGCGTGCCAGCACCACCACGTCGGCAAACCGGGCGTAGAAACGCAGTGCTTCGGTGTTGCTGATGTTGAGCTGGGTGCTGAGGTGCACCTCCTGCCCCACGCTGCGGGCGTAGTCCATGACGGCCACGTCGGAGGCAATGATGGCCGAGATGCCTGCCTCGCGGGCGGCATCGACAATGGAGCGCATCAGCTCCATGTCCGCGTCGTAGACCACGGTGTTCAGCGTCAGGTAGCTCTTCATGCCGTGCTCCGCGCACGTGCGGGCAATCTCCCTGAGGTCGCCCCGCGTGAAGGGGCTGGCCGAGCGGGCACGCATGTTCAGGTTCTCGATGCCGAAGTAGATGGAGTCGGCCCCGGCCTGTATGGCTGCGGCCAGCGACTCGCGCGAGCCTACGGGGGCCATGATTTCAAAGTCGTTTTCGGATAAAGGCATTGTCACGAAGTGATTAATAGTTAACGGTCAGCGTCTCGGAAGGCCGACGGGGGTCGCACGTTCCCCTCAGGCCACAAAGCCCGCCACGCCCGCCAGCAGCATGGTGAGCAGGACGACGACGAACACGATTTGCTTACTCATATCTCAGTAAGTTTTAAGGATGAATGAATAGGCACAAAGATACGTCTTTTCTTGACTTCTACCACCAACAGGCAAGCATTTTCCTTACCTTTGCGGCCTAAAACGATGCAAAACATGAAGATAGCAGACATTGACTTGGGCGAGTTCCCCGTCCTGCTCGCCCCTATGGAGGATGTCACCGACCCCGCCTTCCGCCTGATGTGCAAAGAGTTTGGCGCCGACATGGTGTACACCGAGTTCGTCTCGGCCGATGCCCTGATACGCTCCGTGGCACGCACCGAGCAGAAGCTTGCCATTGCCGATGCCGAGCGGCCCGTGGCCATACAAATCTACGGACGCGACGTGCCCACGATGGTCGAGGCCGCCCGCATCGTGGAGCAGGCACGCCCCGATGTCATCGACCTCAACTTCGGCTGCCCCGTCAAGCGCGTGGCGGGCAAGGGAGCCGGGGCGGGCATGCTGCGCAACGTGCCCCTCATGCTCGAAATCACCAGCGCGGTGGTGCGGGCCGTGGACATTCCCGTCACCGTGAAGACGCGCCTGGGATGGGACACCGAGAACCTCATCATCACCGACCTGGCCGAACGCCTGCAAGACTGCGGCATCGCCGCCCTTACCATACATGGGCGCACGCGGGCGCAGATGTACACCGGCGAGGCCGACTGGACACTCATCGGCGAGGTGAAGCGCAACCCCCGCATACGCATCCCCATCATAGGCAACGGCGACATCACCACCCCCCAGCGGGCCAAGGAGTGCTTCGACCGCTACGGCGTGGACGGCATCATGGTGGGGCGTGCCAGCTTCGGCAGGCCGTGGATATTCAGCGAGATACGCCACTACCTGCAGACCGGCGAGCCCCTGACGGGACTCACCGCGCAGTGGAAGCTCGACGTGCTGCGCCGCGAAGTGGACGACAGCGTGCGCCTGCTCGACGAACGCAGGGGCATCCTTCATGTGCGCCGCCACCTGGCCGCCAGCCCGGTGTTCAAGGGCATCCCCAACTTCCGCGAGACGCGCATCGCCATGCTCCGCGCCGAGACGCGCGACGAGCTGTTCGAACTCTTCCGCCGCGTAGAGTCCATGCCCGAGTTCAACGACCCCGCGCGGCTGACACTTTGACTTCCCCGACGGGTCGAGAATGCGCCGTTTCGGACCGCCGGAGGCCTTGCTTCCGATTTTTGAAACGCCGGGAGCCTTCTGCACTGCTACACAGGCCGATACAAAAATCCTTACCTTCCTTCCAGCGCGGGGACAGTGCCCGTGCCGCCGTCTCCGTCCCCCTCTCCCCGGCGGGCACAGGTGCGCCCCCTGCGGCCCTGTCCTGCTTCCCCGGGCAGGTGCCGGTGTCCCCGGCAGGGAGCACAGGTGTGCCACGTCGCGCCGTCGGCCTCCACAGGCTGCGCACACACCGCTCCCGCCACCGGGAAACGGGGCGGGCACACCTGCGCCACCCCTCTGCCCCCGGGCCGGTACAGGCTATTTCGCCCGTCCGCGCTTCGAGGTCCGTCAGCCAAAAGGCGTTTCGGGAAACACTTTGCACCGTTCTTCCGCCAAGCACTTACACTTTGCACGTCCGCCTAAAAATAGATGCCCGCATCTTGGCGATTATCCGAGAATTTTGACTACTTTTGTAACTGCATCAATAAAAAACGCTCAACCCGGGGGCACGCTCGGAACGCGCCCCCGACAACACACCCACAAGACATGAAGAATAAACTGCTGCTGACCGTCATCCTGAACCTCGCCTGCCTGCTTGCTGGAGCACAATCGGTAGAGGAAATCCAGACCGACCCCGCCTACATCTGGGGCACAGGCAACGCCTCTACCCTGCGCAAGGCCGACCAAGAGGCATTGGCCGCCCTGACAAGCCAAATCTCGACCAGCGTGTCGTCCAAGTTTGAACAGCTAACGCAGGGCGGAACCAACGGTGACGAGGCTACGGTCGAAGAGACCTTCCAGTCCGTCATCAACACCTACTCCCACTCCACCCTGACCAACACCCGCCGCATCGTCATCCAGAACGAGCCCGAGGCCGTGGTGAT
The DNA here is from genome assembly GCA_944321465.1 of uncultured Bacteroides sp. Classification (GTDB taxonomy): domain Bacteria; phylum Bacteroidota; class Bacteroidia; order Bacteroidales; family Bacteroidaceae; genus Bacteroides. The sequence continues at coordinate 32,965 of CALULL010000006.1, read as the reverse complement.
GCGCTACATCAAGGTGAGCGAGATACAACGCATCTTCGACGGACGCAAGAACAAGATACTCGACTTCACCGCCGAGGCCCAGAAGGCCGAACAACGCGCCCAAGTGGCCGACGCCCTGCGCTACTACTACTGGGCACTGGTGCTGCTGCAAAGCTATCCCGACGGCAACTACCTCACCACCACCGACGACCAGGGCCGCGAGCAGCTGCTGGCCACGTGGATACCCCGGCAGATGGACGACATCTTCGCCCACATCGAGGTGGACATGGAGAACGTGCAGGTGGAGGGCGGACTGAAGACGGTGACCCTCGGCATCAGCTACAAGGGCCAACCCGTGCGCAACTACGACTACACTTACTTCGACGGGCGCGACTGGTCCAACATTTTCTCGGCCAAGGACGGACGCGGCATCGTGGAGCTGCCCGCGCTGGCCAGTGCCGAGGGGTTGCAGCTCAGGACGGAATACATGTTCGAAGGCGAGGCCAACATTGACAACGAACTGGCCGAGGTGATGGAGGCCGTCGAGCCGATAGCCATGCGCCGCTGCAACCTGCAACTATCCGGTCCCGAGCCGCAGCCCGGAGCCGCGCCCTCCGAGGCTGGCATGGAAACGGCCACGCTGGCCGCCGCCGACACCGCCGCCACGACCAACAACGGCATGCGCTACCTGCCCCCCACGGAGGCTGCCCCCTACGCCGCCACGCTGGCCTGCGTGGAGCAGGCCATACGCTCGCACGACTACGGCGCGATGGACACGCTGTGCACCGAACGGGGCAAGCAGATGTTCGACGGGCTGGTGCGCTACGGCAAGGCACGCATACTCTCCCAGCCCGCCTACGAGTATCTGGAGTGCAATGGGGAGGTGACCTGCCGCAGTCTGCCCATGAGCTTCCATTTCGAGGGCAACGACCGCACGTTCGTCGAGGACGTGGTGTTCATCCTCAACAAGGAAGGAAAAATCGACGGCCTGTCCTTCGCCCTGAACAAGCCGGCGGTGGACGACATCATGAACCAAACGGCGTGGAACGACACCGTGAGGAACGTCCTCATCAACTTCCTGGAGAGCTACAAGACGGCCTATGCCCTGAAACGCTACGACTACATCAACAGCATCTTCTCGGACGACGCTCTCATCATCACCGGCTCGGTGCTGAAGCGCACCGCCGCCAACGAGAACCAGCCCATGAGCGCACAGGCCGTGAAGTACACGCGCCAGACCAAGTCGGAGTACATGAAGAAGCTGCGCCACATCTTCCGTAGTAACGAGTACATCAACCTGCGCTTTGCCGACAACCAGGTGCGCAAGTCGGGCGTAGGGGGCGAAGTATACGGCATACAAATCAAGCAGGACTACTTCTCGTCGAGCTACGGTGACACCGGTTACCTCTTCCTCATGGTCGACCTGAACAATCCCAAGGAGCCGGTCATCCATGTACGCACGTGGCAACCCGAGAAAGACCCCGACTTCGGGCTGATAGACCTGAGCCACTTCTGACGCAGGCCACTGCAGAGAAACCAACGGGCCGCAGGCCGCCCGGGAGGAGGCAGGAGAGTCCTGCCCACGCATCTCCCGGAGGCCTGCGGCCCGTCCGTATGCGCTGTGCGGCGCAGGGTCTACGCCTTGCGCCCGCGTCCGTAGAAGAACATGAAGTAAACGCCCACCAGCACAAACGGCACACTGAGCCACTGCCCCATGTTCAGTGTCATCTGCTCCTCGAACCCTACCTGGTTCTCCTTGAGAAACTCTATCAGGAAGCGGAAGACGAACACCTCCGTCAGGCACAGACCGAGGTAGAAACCCCGGTGCAGGTGATAGCGGTGGCGGCGGTAGATAATCACCATGATGACAAAGAACAGCAGGTAGGCCAGTGCCTCGTAGAGCTGGGCCGGGTGGCGGGCCACCAGGTCGACGCGCTCGAACACAAAGGCCCAGGGCACATCGGTGGGCTTGCCGATAATCTCGGAGTTCATCAGGTTGGCCGTCCGTATGCAGCAGCCGGTCAGCGGTGCGGTGACGGCAATCATGTCCAGCACGTCGATGTAGTGCACCTTCGTCTTGCGGCAGTACATCCAAAGGGCAATGAGGAGGCCAATCACTCCGCCGTGGCTCGACAACCCTTCGTAGCCGGTGAATTTCCAGTCGCCGTCGGGCAGGAAGTGGATGGGCAGCACCATCTCGACCACGTGTCTGAAACTGGTGAGGAAATAGCCCGGGTCGTAGAACAGGCAATGGCCCAGCCGGGCACCGATGAGCAAGCCGAAGAAACAGTAAAAGAACAGCGGGTCGAACTTGTCGTCTCCTATCCGGCGGTCGCGGTACTGGTAGCGGACGATGAAGTAGGCGAACGTGAGGCCAAGAAGCCACAGCAACCCGTAGTAGCGGATGGAGATGGAGCCGAACAGCCGGAACAGTTCGGGGTCGGGGTTCCAATGGATTGAGAGTAGCATTGTGGGTAAAGGGGTTAAGGGTTGGTAGAAATCGTTATGCGGTATGCCTACCGCCGGGCCAGCGGAAGCCTACGGGGCGGCGCGGCTTGTCGTCGTCGTGCCTGCAGGCTTGCAACTGCCAAGCCACAACCAAGCAACAAGTTCCCGCCTCGGTGTCCGTATAGCTTCTGCTGGATAATTGCGGTAGGAAGCATACCTATTTTATATATAGACTAAAACCTTTAGTTACACATTGAACCTGAAGTGCATGATGTCCCCGTCCTGTACCACATAGTCCTTGCCCTCCACGCTGAGCTTGCCAGCCTCGCGCACGGCGGCTTCGGAGCCATACTTGATGTAGTCCTCGTACTTGATGACCTCGGCGCGGATGAACCCTTTCTCGAAGTCGGTGTGGATGACGCCCGCACACTGCGGAGCCTTCCAGCCCCTGTGGTAGGTCCAGGCCTTCACCTCCATCTCGCCTGCGGTGATGAACGTCTCAAGGTTGAGCAGCTTGTAGGCCGACTTGATGAGGCGGCTCACGCCCGACTCCTCCAGACCAATCTCACGGAGGAACATCTGGCGGTCCTCGTAGGTCTCCAGCTCGGCAATGTCGGCCTCGGTCTTGGCCGCTACGACGAGTATCTCGGCGTTCTCGTCCTTCACCGCCTGCCGCACCTGCTCCACATAGGCGTTGCCACCTACGGCACTGCCCTCGTCGACGTTGCAGACGTACATCACCGGCTTAGACGTAAGCAGGAACAGGTCGTGCGCTATTTTCTGCTCGTCCTTGCTCTCGAAGCTGACGGTGCGTGCGTTCAGCCCCTGCTCCAGGGCTTCCTTGTAGCGCACCAGCACGTCGTACACCTGCCGCGCCTGTTTGTCGCCCCCCGTCTGAGCCTGTTTCTGCACCTTCTGTATGCGGCTCTCGATGGTCTCCAGGTCCTTCAGCTGCAGCTCGGTGTCGATGATTTCCTTGTCGCGCACGGGGTTCACCGAGCCGTCCACATGCGTCACGTTGTCGTCGTCGAAGCAGCGCAGCACGTGGATGATAGCATCCGTCTCGCGGATGTTGGCCAGGAACTTGTTGCCCAGGCCCTCGCCCTGGCTCGCGCCTTTCACCAGCCCGGCAATGTCGACTATCTCCACCGTGGTGGGCACGATGCGCCCCGGGTGAACCAGCTCGGCAAGCCGCGTCAGGCGGTCGTCGGGCACGGTGATGACACCCACGTTAGGCTCTATCGTACAGAAAGGGAAGTTTGCCGCCTGTGCCTTGGCGTTGGACAGGCAATTGAACAGCGTCGACTTGCCTACGTTGGGCAGGCCGACTATACCACATTGTAATGCCATAGCTTATTTCTATTGTTGTTTCTTTTAGACGTTTTCGGTCGGATTATCCGCGCAAAGGTACTCATTTATCGCATACGTGCCAAGCAATCGAGCCGATACTCCCGCGCCCCTGTGGTGGCACAGGTCTGCCCCCTCGGTGGCGCACCTTTGCCGCCCGGGGAGCACAGGTGTGCCCGCACGGGGGCAGACCTCTGCTCCCCCACGCCCTCTTCACCGCCGATAGCCGACGGACCGATTTCCCCCTTCGGCGACCTCCCTTCCCCGCCTTTTTCTGCCTCTTTGCCCCCGAAACGGGTGCTAAGACTTACGAATTTCCGAATTCGTAAACACGCGGGTTGCATTTTCTTGCACGGTTTCATAGTTTTGCGACATCGATTTTCCACGCCACCCGTCCATTCGGCCGAGGACAGGATGACGCGAAACCGAGAGCAGAAACAAGGAACAATCAATCATTAAAAAAACTAATGCGTATGAAACCGACAGGATTATTACTCACCCTTGCGCTGTGCAGCTTCGCAGCCGCACAGGCCCAGCAACCTTTCAGCGACGAAAAGTGGAACACTACTGTCGAGCCACTGTTGAAACCCGTTGAAATCACCGCCGGAGACGACGGCGTGATGCGCTCCGCCACCCCGCTGCAACGCATAACTTCCCCCTGGAAAGCACGCACCGCAAGCACACGCGCCGAGGCCGAGACCACCATGCGCCTGGACAGCCTCATAGGCTACAACGCCGACGGCTCGAAGGGCACCCTGCAACGCTTCGAGTACAACGAGCAAGGACTCACCACCCTGCGCGTCAACTCCTACTACAACCCCAGCCAGGACAGCTGGGACGACGTGGAGTGGTATGGCTACGAATGGACCGACGACGGGCTTATCCTCGACCAGTCCGTCAAGGGCTACGGCGTGGGCACACGCTACACCTTCAAGTACAACGACCGGGGCTGGGGAACCGAACAGGTAATCTACAGCCTCGACGAAGAAGGCAACTGGGTGGAGTCCTCCCGAGGCGAGTACGAGTATGACGACCGGGGCAACATCGTGAACGAACGGACCTACAGCTGGGACGGTTCGCAATGGCAGCCCGCCACCAAAGCCACCGCGCAGTGGGACGACAAGAACCGCCAGCTGCACCTGGAGGGCTACGAGTGGGACGGTTCGCAATGGGTAGGAGCTACCAACAAGTATTACGAGTGGAGCGACGTGCCTAATCCTACCCCAGTAGAAGACTCGAACAACGAGCGGTTCACCCAGTCGCTGGGCTACGTGTGGGAGAACGGCGCATGGGTACCCAGCCTGATGTGGCAGCAAGACTTCGACAACCCCGACGGGTGGATGACCCGCCAGGCACGCTACTACTGGAACGGGCGCAACTGGGGCGGCGAGGACGGCTCTACGTGGGAAGTATTCTTCGAATACGACGAACACAATGCAATGACCCACCAAGCCGGTTACTACTGCTATAACGACAGCACAGTGTGGTCGAAAGACTATGATTGCCACTACGAGTGGACTTACGACGAAGAAGGCAACCGCGAGGGATACTACGAACAGACCTTCTACTACTACGACGAGAACCGCGAAAACGTGGTAGACCAGTACGTAGACATGCGCTACGACGAAGGCTACGATGCCGAAGGCAAGCAAACGTGGAGCAAGGAGTGGGATGCCAACATCGACGACCGCGAGCTGAAACCCAACAGCGAATGGAAAAGACAGTACAACGAGTATGGCGACATAGCCTATGAGGCCAACTGGACTTGGGAAGACGGCATACGCACACCGCAGAACAGAAACGTCTACACCTTCGACGAGGATGGCAACGTCATCGAACAGTACAGCTACAACAACCCCAACGGCGGCGGACTGGTTCCTGTCGGTATGCCCTCGACACGCGGAGCAGCCATCACCGACGAGGACGAAGAGGGCTGGGGCTACTCTTCACACTGGACTTACGCCTACGAGAACGGCACACGCACCGAGAAGATAGGCTGGCGCTGGCGCAACGAGGAGTGGACCCCCAGCGAGGGACAGACCGTGGAGTACGACTTCGACTATCCGGCCCAGAACATCATCACCCCCGAGGGCTGGACCGACCCCTACAAGATTGACATCGTACACGACCTGCGCGGCGACGGCAACGGCGGCTGGACGACGACCGACAAAGTCTACTTCTGGAGCGAAGTGAAGGCCACCGGCATAGCACAAGCTACGGAAAAGAAGGACGGCATTGAAGTCTCCTTTGCCCACAACGTGCTCACCATAGCGGGCGGCAACGACGTAGCGACCAGCGTCTACGACCTGGGCGGACGGCTGGTCTACACCGGCCACGGCCACCAAGAGCAACTGGGACACCTGAGCCGGGGCTTCTACGTGGTGCGCAGCCTGGTGGACGGAACGGAACACGTACTTAAAGTCAACATAGATTAGGCCATAACTTCCCTGCCCGCCCGCGAGGGTCGGCAGGGTTTACAGAAAGCCCCTTGGGGGCACGCTTGTGCCACCGCGCGAGCACACCTCTGCCCCCCGGCGGGCGCACCTGTGCCACCGGGCGGGCAAAGGACTGCCCCCGCAGGGCCTCGCCCGTGGCCTCGGAACAGGGCACGGAGGCTGCCGACGACAACCGCCCATGCCCGACACGACAATAGTTAGCAGTAAATAAGCGTGCGCCCCGCCGCTGCCGCCCCGCCACACGGGAGGCAGGGCGGGGCGTTTCCGCCGGTCGCGCCGCAGCGGGCCGGATGGTAGTTATCGAAACAGAGGACTTTATCAAGAGACAGAGGAGAAAATGAATGCCCGCCCGCCAAACAGTCCCTAAGAGATTTGCATTTACGAAAAATAATCCTTTCCTTTGTCAAAACCTTATCCAAGGAAAGACCTCAACCTTACTTACTAACCGCACAAAAACAAAAGACCATGAAACAAACCATGCTACTGCTACTCTTAGCCCTGTGCAGCCTCGCCACCGTGCAGGCGCAAGAGCCGCCCACCTTCGGACTGCAAGCCAACCGCCCCGACCGCCATACAGCCCCCTTGCTGTGCCCCGCCGACATAAGCCAAGACGCGGACAAGACGCTGCAAGCCACGGCATGCAACGGGCAGATACGCCCCTGGCGCATCCCGGCGACAGTGGCACGAATGGCGGAAGAGGGAACGGCCATGCGGCTGGACAGCATAGTGACTTTCAACACCGACGGAACCAGAAACTCCCTGGAAGCCTATACATACGACGATGCCTACCGAAACTTCCACCACACACAAGCAAGATACAACCCCTCGACAGACAGCTGGGAAGCAACAACCGAGTATGACTACAGATTGACGGACGACAACGTCCTCCTCCTAATATCGACTCTGACGCACAGCACAAACGAATACGTCATTTACGAATACGACGACCAAGGCTGGTGTGTTGAGAGAAGAATGTACTATAAGAACGACGAGAACACTTGGACGGAGCAAAAGAAAACCGAGTACACCCACGACGAACGCGGCAACACCACCGAGGAGATGACTTACCGCCTTGTCGACGGACAATGGAAACCCAGCGTACACTTCATAATGGCATACGACAGCAACAACCGCCAGATTCTGTATGAATACTACACTTGGGACGGTAGTAACTGGAGAGGAGGCTACAAGACAGAATGGACGTGGTATGACGGCCCCAACCCGACAGAATACTCTGAGAGCACACGCTTCACGCAGACTACAACCTACACGTGGGACTGGGATAACAACGAATGGAAGAAATACGATAGAGGTACCAGAGAATACAACGCCGACGGCTACACCACCATGAGCAAAGAAGAACACTGGCGGATGGGACCTGACAACGAAACAATATATTCGGCTGGCAGGTCTTTCTGGGAATACGACGAGGACAACATCTGCCAGAAACAGGAAGACTACATATACATGAATAGCACCGACGAATGGATACAGACCCTCGCCGTGGACTACGAATGGACTTACGACGAAGCAGGGAACCGCAGCGGTCACTACGAGGAAATAAAATACGACGTTAACGACAACGGAGAAATAACCGCAAAATGGCCAAGTGCCCGCCACGAGGAAGGATACGATGCCAACGGAAATCTTGTCTGGAAAAAGGATTGGAGTTCATACTCTCCCGGAGAAGAATTGGTTGAACAATACGAGGCCAAGTACACATTCGACGGGGCAGGCCGCCTGACAGAATCATTGTCATGGACCTGGGAGAACGGAACACGCGTCAACTACGGCCGTTACACCTATACCTATGACGACGAGGGAAACTGCACGGAAGAAACCCAATACAAAGCGGCAAGCACCGGCCAGACTAACTCCAGTGTCGCGACACGCGGAATGTTCATAGAGGAAGCAGACCTGGAGGGTTGGGAGCCTTACGAGTACATCTCCTACCACTACGGCAACGGGATATACCTCGGTAAACGACACTTCAGCTGGCAAAACGACGACTGGACACCCCGATACGGGTTGAGCATAGAGTACGACTTTGAGTATACGCCCGAAAAGCTCATTGTCCCCGGAACCTGGGGGGACCCCTACAAGATAAACGTCATACATTACTTGGATGCCGACGGAATGGGCGGCTGGACATTGACGGACAAAGTGTGCTACTGGACGGAAGTGAAAGCCACCGGCATGGCCCAGGCCGCGACGGAGGGTGCCAAGGTGACGTTTGCCGACAACGTGCTCAGCGTAGCGGGCGGCACCGAGGTGCAGAACCTCGTCTACGACCTCGGCGGACGACTGGTACTCAGCGGCCAAAGCCATCGGGAGCAACTGGGACACCTGGCACAGGGCATCTACGTGGTGCGCAGCCTGGTGGACGGAGAAGCCTATACGCTGAAAATCAGCATAGAATAGAACACAGACTGACTATCCCGACCGCACGAGCGGACAGGGGTAACCACTTCCCCCGGGGAGGCAAAGGTGCGCCACCGCGCGAGTACACCTCTGCCCCCCGGCGGGCGAACCTGTGCCACCGCGCGGGCAAAGGACTCCCCCGCAGGGCCTGCGGAGACCTGCCACGGCAGGGCAGAAGGCAAAGGACAATAGTTGGCAGTAGATAAGTTTGCAACCTCCCGGACGACGTGCCGCCCCGAAGCGGACGGAAGCCGGGAGGACTCTGCGCCCCGAAAAGACAGACAACGAACGGAACCGGACAACAAACATGGCATAACGATTGCCGCTCCCACCCGCGAGGACCGGAGGGCAGCCCCGCCACCGGCGGGCACACTACAGCCCTCCCGACGGCACATAGCAGCCGCCGGGAGGGCTTTTGTCGTGTCTACAGGTTCATCAGGTAGTCGTCGAGCGAGGTCTCCTTGGGCAGGTTCATCTTGCAACGCATACGGTAACGGGCCACAATGACCGACTGCGGCTGCACGGAGAGCATTTTGGCTATCTGCTTATTGGGTATGTTCATCTTGCAATAGGCGCACAGGCGCAGCTCGTTGTCCGTCAGCCCCGGATGTAGCTCCTTGAGCTTCTTGAAGAACGAGGGATGCACCTCCTCGAAGTGTATCTTGAACTGCTCCCAGTCGTTCTCCTCCTTGAGCACGTCGTGTATGCGGTTCTTAATCTGCCCGGCCACAGCCCGGTCCATCTTGCCGTCGTCTTGCGCCTGGGCGACGTAGGACGAGAGGCCGGTGAGCATTTCGTTCTTCGACATGGACATGAGTATCTTCGACGACAGCTCCCGGCTCTTGGCATCGGTCTTTTCCTTCTCGTGGTCGAGCTGCATGTTCAGGTCCTCCTTCTCCTGCTCGTGCTGGGTGCGCTCGTCGGCGGTGCGCTTGCGCAGCAGGTAGATGATGACAGCCGAGAGCAGGAGCACCAGCAGGAGCGATACGCCCACAATCCAGTTGATGCGCCGTGCGGCCTGCGCCTTCTGGTCCAGCTCGCGCAGGCGGAAGGTCTGTTGCACGATTTCGCGGCGCACGTTCTCGCGCTGTATGTTTCCCTGAGCTTCGGCCCGGGCCACGGAGTCCTTGTAGTCCATCGCACGTGCCATGAAGCGGTAGGCCTGGGGATAGAGTCTCTTGTCACCGTAGATGCGCGCCAGGAGCTCGCACACAGCCCCCTCCTGGCCAAACTTCAGCACCTTGCTGCGGCTGGCCGAGTAGACGCTGTCGGCATAGATCTGAGCACTGTCGAGTTGGTTCTTGGCGTAGAGATACTGGGCTTTGTTGCGCAGGGCACCCATGCGGCACTGCCAGTCACCGGTGGCCAAGGCAGCTTGCACCATACGCTCCATGCAGCTGTCTTTCTGTGCCCCGTCGGGCATGAGGCGGCAATAGGAACTGAGGCAGTAGTACTCTATCTCGGGGTTTCCATTGTCGGGAAAGTGGTGCAGGATGGAGCGCAGGAGGTCGGCGGCCTCGGCAATCCGCCCGGTCGACTCGTAGACGTAGGCAATCTGCTGCGTCGAGAGCAGGTACTGGTCCGTCATGCCATGCTCCTTGAAGTAAGCCTGAGCCACTTCCAGATGAGGCAGAGCCGCGTCGTAGTCTTCCACAAACAGGTAGATTAGCCCCGTGTTTCCCCGGCAGCGCACGGCCTGCAGCTCGTTGCCTATGTCCTCGAAGTAGGGAGTCACCTTATTATATAGGGTAAAGGCAGCGTAGTAATCGCCCATATTGAGCAGCAGACCGGCTTTCAGGGAGAGAATGCGGTAGTAGTCGTACTCGTAGCGCACGGTGTCTACGTAGAGCAGGGCCTCGTTGGCCAGCTCGAGCGAGGTACGCAGACTGTTGTGCCTCCCCATCGTTGCTTCCCAAAAGAGGGCGCGTGCCCGTGCCTCCTTGGGCGGATTGCCGTGCAGTGCATCGCGCATACGCTGGAGCAGACGGTCGGCTTCGGCAGAATCCATGTGACCGCTCGAGCCAAGCCGTTCCATCTGTAGGTTCAGCTGGTCGAACTGCCGGTCTATGGGCTTCCAATACTCGTTTTCCCGGCATTGGGCGGGGAGGGCGCACAACAGTGCGAATATACAGCAAAAAAGTAAAATCATAATTACGCGTTTCGCGGGACACCCTAAGCAGCAAACGGTATCCCGATACAAATATAGGCAATTCTTGGCAGACCTGTTCCCGGGAAACGTTTTTTTTCGTCCGGGCTTACGCTTTGCACCCCGATGAAAGCGAAATACGGGCACACTGATGCTTTTTTAAGAGAAAAGGGCACTTTTTTGCTTCTGTATATGCCTTGTATATGCCTTTTTCTTTTATTTTTCTTTCAAAGAGCGTAATATTGCGGCAGATTATCACAGCGGACTATTCAACCACTATTAATATTTAGTACTTATGGAAAGAATTGTTATTACCCTGTTTTGCTTTCTTCAAGCATTCGTGAGCACATATTTGTTTGCTCAACCACAACCGTTGCCTCGCGCAGAAGCACCCGTACTATCCATCCCCGAAGACGATGTGCTGGAAGCCTCGACGCGCGCCTCTTTGGCCGAACCGGCCTACGACTATCCCTTGGGCCTGAGCTGCCTCGGCATCTATAACGAGGAAACGCAACCCGCGTGCAACTACCTGTCGTGCAACCGCCTGACAAACGGCGACCACTTCCTGTGGGCACCTTTGAACCGCGCCATCAACTACACGAACCGCACCAGCGGCTTCCCGACAGGCTACAAATGGACTCTGCCCGGCTCCAACGAGGGCACCAGCACCGAGACCGACGGCGTGGCTACCTACTCTTACTTAGGGCATTACCCCTTCCCCGTACTCGAGGCTACCGACACGCAGGGAGCGACCAGCACCTATCAGGCCGAAGGCGAAATACTGGTGAGCGGCAAGGCCGAAATCAGCACCGCCAACTGCCGCAAGTGGGGCGAGACCTACCAACTGGGCTACCTGCCCCTGAACCAGAACGCAGGCTACGTGGGCGGTACCAACAGCGCAGGCATGGAGGGCTTCGGAAACCTCTTTATGACAGCACACGGGCAAGCCCACATCACGGGCGTGAATGTCTACTTCGCCTTCAAGCCGACCAAATATTCCGAAGATGCCCAACTGCTGCTGCGCGTGTGGTATCCCACCGAAGACGAACAAGGCAACATGATACTCGACGGACTGCCACTCGAAGTAGTCTACTTGCCGGTAAGCGAGATACGCGAAGCCTATGACAACGAACTGGCCGTGAAAAATGCCGCCGTGGGCGAGTTCCGGTTCGAGAAGCCGTTGCAGATATGGGACAAGCCGTTGTTCTTCGTAACCGTTGAAGGCTTTGGCAACGACCCCGCCGAGAACGACATCGTGATGCTGACCGAAGTCATGGGACAGACCATCCCCGAAGACCAGATGAACATGTTGCTGGCACACAACTCGCTGGTGAACTACGGAGGATACGGCTACACGCTGCCCATCAACTACTTCGGAGCCATGCCGGGAGCATCGTTCATGATTTGCCCCATCATCGACAACCAGGACGGCAACGCTGTGGGCATAGAACAGGAAGCCGCACAGGCCAAGAGCCAGGTACAAGTCGAGACCTCGGGCCTGAACCTCGAAGTGACGACTCCGCAGGCAGCCGACGTGCGCATCTTCGCAGCCAACGGCATGGCCGTGGACAGCCGGACGACGGAGGAAGGCCAAACGGCACGCTTCCAACTGCCCGCAAGCGGGTTCTACATCGTGCAGGTAGTAGGTGCCGACGGCCAGACCGACGTGCACAAGATTGCCGCAAGACCGTAACCTGCAACGCCGCGCAGGGCTTCCCTACAACCTCCCGGGGGCAGACCCCTGCCCCCTCGGAAACGCACCTGTGCCCCCGTGGCAGCACACCTCTGCCCGCGACCGGGCACACCCGTGCCGGCAAGGGGCCTGCGGAAATCCTGCGCGAGCGTAACGACAGCAAGCTGTAGACCAACAAGATAGATACATACCACGAGAAACACGAAACAACAATCAACAATTATCCACTTATTAAAAAGGTAAATATCATGAAGAGACTTACTTTAACATGGGCGGCAGCAGGACTATTAGCCCTCACCGCATCGACAGTAAACGCACAAGAACACGTGTGGAAGTACGTCGCAACGGGCGACGCTACAACTTATGCCATCCGCGACGACGGCACCCTATGGAGCTGCGGTTGGAACGAAAAAGGGCAATTAGGAGTGCCCACGGTAAGCGAGCGTACAGCCACCTTCCAATGCGTAGGCACCGACAGCGACTGGGCAAAGGTCGTGGGCGGCAAAGCGTATGCTTTCTTTATCAAAGAGGACGGCACCCTGTGGGCCGTAGGTTCTGAAACCGACGGCGTGCAAGGCACGGGCGACGGCATAGCCCACCGCGAGCCTGTACAGGTAGGCACCGACAACGACTGGACCGACGTAGCCGTGTCCCACTTCTGGGGATACACTGCCATCGGACTGAAAGCCGACGGAACCATGTGGGGCTGGGGAAACAACTCCAGCGGACAGCTCGGTACAGGGGGCGGAACAGCATCGCTCATCACACCGACCAAACTCAACGAGGACTCCGACTGGGTAATGGTAACCATAGGCAGTTCGCACACACTGGCCCTGAAGAGCGACGGCACCATGTGGAGCTGGGGAGCCAACTTCTCAGGCCAATTGGCCCACGGTGACTTGGAAGGCCGTGAAACTCCCACCCAGGTTGGCACGGACAGCGACTGGGCATACGTGAAAGCCATTGACAATCGCAGCTACGCCGTCAAGACCGACGGCACACTGTGGGCCGCAGGCGACAACTCGAACAACCTACTGGGCTTCGACCAAGCCACAGAAGAACTGGTTTCGGCATATCCCGAATTTACGCAAGTAACAACCATCCCCAACGGCGTGGTAACCGTATCGGGCTGTGAGAATACTACGACTTTCGCCGTGGGCGAGCCGGGTGCCATCACCGCCATCTACGCCCTGGGAAGCAACACCGACGGAGCACTGGGCGACGGCAACGGAAAGCTGCTGACGGCCACCTCCTCTTCCTCGGAAATGCCGTTCTCAAGCACGCCCGTACAGCCTCTGTTGCCCGAAGGCCTTACCTACTCCATGCTGTCGTCGGGACAGGGCTACTCGATGGTACTCACCACCGACGGTGTTCTCTACGGCTGGGGACGCAACAAGGGCGGACAGATTGGCGACGATACCGAACTGGAACAGCTCCAGACGAGCTACTACAAGAAGCCCATCGAAATAGCCTGCCCGGGTGGAGCAACTCCCGACCCAGGCGATGACGACGAAGAGGCTGTTGTCGTAGATGCCACAGACGTGCCGACCAACCTGAACGATGCGAAAGCCATCAAGCTGACGGGTACGTGGAACACCGAGTCCTTCACCGAGCTGGCACAGGCTCTGGGCGTAACTGGTTTCGGAGCCAGCAACAGCAACCTGACAAGCGTCGACATGAGCGAGGCCCTTATAGAGGCCACTACCGACCTGTACGTACAAGGCGGGTTCTCAAAGAACGGAGCCTTCGTCAACTGCAAAGCACTGGAAACCGTCATCATGCCTGCCGAAGAACAGGCAGCCAACTTTGCCGACCTGACGAACGCCTTCATGAACTGCGAAAGCCTGGCCGAAATCGACCTGCAGTTCTGTTCTGGGCTGACAAGCCTCAACAGTGCCTTTATGAACTGTACTTCGCTCACCGAAGTCAACCTCTCCAGCTCCACAGGCCTGACGGGCTTCAGCAGCATGGACAGCACTTTCGACGGCTGCACCGCATTAACCAAGGTGACGCTGCCTGCCGAGATTGCCTTTGCTTCGAGTACTTTCGGCGGTTGCACGGCCCTGACCGACATTGACTGGACAAGCTATGCCGGCACCGAGGCACCGGTGTTCTACGCCGACATGTTTGAAGGCATAAGCGACCTGAAGGCCATCACACTCACGGTGGCAGAGGATATGCTGGAGCTGTTCACAAGCGACGCAAACTGGAGCAAACTGAATGTCGTGGCCGACAATCCCGACGGCATCAGCAGCGCAGAGCAAGCGCCCGCCCTCAGCTTTGACGGCGACACCTTCTACGCAGCCCAAGCCGTACAGAACGTACAGGTCTACACCGCCTCGGGCAGCCTCGTCGAGAGCCAGAGCACGGTAGAAGGCTACTGGAGCGTAGCAGGCTTGCAGGACGGCATCTACATCGTGGTCTACACGCAAGACGGAAAGACCCGCGCCCTGAAGGTGGCCAAGTATTAAGACGCACAACCTGCGTCTCCCTACAACGAGACCAACAATAGACCATAACTTGTAATACTACCCGTAAGGCATCCCTGTTCCCTTCGTGGGCAGGGATGCCTTTTTTTCGTACTCCGCCCAGAACGGAAGAAAAGCGGACACACGTTTGGCCACCCACGCCCGTTTGCCTACCTTTGCCCGGTCGATACCGACCAAACAAACCTACAAACGACATGAACAGACTACAAAAAAGCTACACCCTGGCGGCGGCACTGGCCGCCTGCCTGGCGTGGACCGGACTCCACGCCCAAGAAACGACCCTCCAACCCCTGCCCCAACACTGCCGCCTGCTGGCCGACAGCCTGACGCTGCCCGACGGCTACCGCCTGCTGGCCGACACGACGGGCCAAGCCCTGTCGCCCGCCCTGACCTGCCTGCACGGGCTGCTGCCCGGAACCGACGGCACGGCCTCCTTCGAGATACGCCTCGGGCTGAAGGGCGATGCCAGCGTAAGGCAGTATGACGACCGCATCCCCGACCGCCCCGAGGGCTACTACCTCCGAACCGCCCCCGACGGCATCGTGCTGGCCGCCGCCGATGCCCGCGGCGCCTTCTACGCCGTGCAGACGCTCGCCCAGATGACAGCCCACGGCAAAGTGGCCGCAGGCGAAGTGACGGACTACCCCGACATTCCCTTCCGGGGCATCGTGGAAGGCTTCTACGGCACCCCCTGGAGCCACGAAGCCCGGTTGGGGCAGATTGACTTCTGCGGACGCAACAAGATGAACGTCTACATCTACGGGCCCAAGGACGACCCCTACCACAGCACGCCCCACTGGCGGCAGCCCTACCCCGACGACAAGGCGCGCCAGCTGGCCGAACTGGCCGACAGGGCACGCCGCAACCACGTCATCTTCTACTGGGCCATACACCCGGGGAAGGACATCCGCTGGGACGAGGCCGACCGCGACCTGCTGCTCGCCAAGCTGGAGACCGTGTACCGCTGCGGCGTGAGGGGCTTTGCCGTGTTCTTTGACGACATCACCGGCGACGGCACCCGGGCCGACCGCCAGGCCGAGCTGCTGAACTACATCGACCGCCACTTCGTACAAGTGAAGGGCGACGTGGCTCCGCTCATCATCTGCCCCACAGAGTACAGCAAGTCGCGCGTCAAGGGCAATGGCGAATACCTTGCCACACTGGGCCGCCTGCTGAACCCCGGCATTCAGATTATGTGGACAGGCGACCGCGTGGTGACGACCATCGACCGCGCCACACTGCAATACGTCGGTTCCCTCACCGGGCGCAAGGCTTACGTGTGGTGGAACTACCCCGTGTCCGACTACGTGCGCCCGCACCTGCTCATGGGGCCTGTGTATGGCAACGCCCCCGACGTGGCCTCCGGCCTGACGGCCTTCGTAGCCAACCCGATGGAGCACGCCGAAGCCTCGAAGCTGGCCCTCGCCTCCATTGCCGACTATGCCTGGAACCCCGATGCCTACGACAGCGACCGCTCCTGGCACCTGTCCGTGCGCAGGCTGATGCCGCTCCATGCCGCCAGCCTGGAGACCTTTGCCGCCCACAACGCCGACCCCGGGCCCAACGGCCACGGCTTCCGCCGCCAGGAGTCGGAGAACATACGTCCCGCCCTGCAGTCGCTCTGCGCCAGTGTAGCGGAGCACGGCACCCCGGACGAGGATGCCTACCGGCAGGTGTACGAGGAATGCCGCCGCATCGTCGTCGCCTCGGACCTGCTGATGGCCGCCGACGAGAACCGCCCCCTCACCGACGAGATTGCCCCCTGGCTGGCCTGCTTCAAGCTCACGGGCGAGTACGGGCTGGAGGTGCTGCGTGCCCTGCGCCTGCGCCACGAGGGCCAGGCCGACGCCTGCCGTGAAGCCTGCCGCCACGCCCGCGCCCTGCGCAACCTCATCGGGCGGGCGGGCACCGACAGCAAGCCGGGAGTGAAATGCGCCACCCTGCACCTGCTGCCCTCCCTCGACATCCTCTTGGAGCGGTGCGAAGGGCAATAGAAAAGCCCCCTTGCCGGTATTCCTATGCCCGCCAGGCGGCACACCTTTGCCACCGGGCGGGCTTTCCTTTACCAGCGAGGGGGCACAGGTGTGCTCCCAAGAGGCCGTCCCTACCAGCCCGTAATCACCTCCATGCAAAGTTCGTCCTGCAAAGCACGCGCTTGGCGCCCCGACAGGCTGTTCTGGTTCATAATGGCAAAGGCCACCCAGCGTCCGCTGCGCGTCTTCAAGTATCCGGCCAGGCTGCTCACGCCCGTGTAGCTCCCGGTCTTGGCAAAAACGTTGCGGAAGCCAGGCGTGCCGTAGCCCATACGATACTTCAGCGTGCCGTCCACCCCGCTCACGGGCAGTGCCTTGTACAGTTTCTGGAAGACTTCCGTGCGCGAGTAGGCATAGCGCAGCAATTCCACCAGCAGACGGGGCGACAGGTAGTCGTAGTGGGACAACCCGCAGCCATCGGCCAGCCGGTAGTCGGCAGGCGACAGGCCCAGCCTCTCTATCAGCCTGCGGGTCTCCTTCAGCCCGTCCTTGGCCGTCACGCGCCTGTGCCCGGCGACCTGCGCCCCGGTGCGCCACAACATAGCCTCTGCATTCAGGTTGTCGCTCTCCTTCAGCATCTGGCCGAGCACGGCCTGTTCGCCCGTCTCGTGGGCGGCCACCAGCACGGCCTCCGCCGTGTCCCGCCGCAGCTCGGCAAAGGCATAGGCCGTGTCGCAGCGCAGCCCCCCTTGGCGCAACCGCTCCACGAAGGCCTGCATGAACAGCCTTTCGGGGGCAAAGACGTTGATGACGCGTGCCTGCGTGGCCGACACGTTGCCGCTCACGAGGATGTCATTGCTGTTGTGCATCCAGTCGCGGGTGACCCGGAAGGGACCGGCCGAGCGCGTGTTGGTACGGGTGCGGTTGACGATGCGGCAGTAGCCCGACTCGGGCGTGCACATCACCGTTGCCGGTTCGCCCGCACGCTTGCCCGGCAAAGCCAGCACACGCACCGTCCCCTTCTCGAGCATAAGCGGCGAGAGGTAGGGCTGGAAGGCCGATGGATTGTCGTCCCACAGCCAGCCGCTGCCCCAATAGAGCGAGTCCTTGGCCGAAACGTCGCCGTAGACGCGCCCCGACAGCACCGAGAAGGGCAGGCGGCACACGCTGTCGGCCAACATCTGAAGGTCGTCCTCGGTGAACTCGGGGTCGAAGCCGCCCACCACGTAGAGGTCGCCGTGCAGGGTGTCGCGCTCTATACGGCCCGTGTACCACACCTCGGTGCGGAACGCCTTGCCCGCCCCGCGCCCCGATAAGGCCGTGACGGCCGTCACCAGCTTCATGGTCGAAGCCGGGCGCGAGAGCATGTCGGACTGGTAGTCGTAAATCGTCCGCCCTGTGGCAAGGTCGACAAAGAGTGCCCCTACGTTCGACCCCCGGGGCAACATGCGGTCCACAAGCCCGTCCATACGGTTGCTTAACAAAGAGTCTGCCTGCTCCACTTGCTGTGCGTGCAGTGGCAACAGGCAGACCCATAGAAGAACGAAAAGTGTCGTCAGTATTCTCATCAGTCAGTGTTTAGTTGATTTTGTCGCCGGCCGGCAGTCCGGCTGCCGGCGCGACCTCCGTCGCTTCCCGGCAGCCGGACCACGCCCGGGGCGTTCACTCGCAAGCCTCACGGAAGATTTCGGCTACCGTGGGATGCGGGAAGACTATCTTTTTCCATTCGGCGGCAGTAAGCCCCAGCTCGACGGCCATGCCTGCCAGCGTGATGATTTCGGAAGCGGGGTTGCCCAGCACGTGTGCGCCCAGCACGTGTCCATCCGGCGCAAGCAGCAGCTTGCACACGCCGTTCACGCCTTCGTTCTCGGCCACAAAGCGGCCCGAATAGGCCATAGGCAACTTCTGCACCTTGTACTCCGTGCCCTTGCGTCTGAGGCTCTCCTCGGTCTCGCCCACACCGGCTATCTCGGGATTGGTGTAGACCACGCCGGGGATGGCACGGTAGCTCATGCGGTCGTCGTGTCCCGCAATGTGGGCCACAGCCACCTCGGCCTCGCGCACCGCCGTATGGGCCAGCAGCGAGAAGCCCGTCAGGTCGCCGCAGGCATAGACACCGGGCAGGGAGGTCTGCATGTGCTCGTCGACCACCACATTGCCGCGCCCGTCGCGGGCCACGTCGAGGTTCTCCAGTCCGAAGCCCGTGCGCACGGGTCTGCGCCCGACGCTCATCAGCAGCTTGTCGGCCACCACCGAACCGGCCCCATTGGCATCCTCGTAGCCTACGCGGACACGACGCTGGCCGTCCTCGTCCACCTCGTCGACAGACACCACCTTGGTGCTCAGCAGAAAGCGCACACCGCGCTTGGCATAGTCGGCCCTCAGCATGGCAGACAGCTCGCGGTCCATGCCGCCCAGTATCTCATCCATCATTTCGACCACCGTCACCTGCGTGCCAAGGCTGCAGAAGAACGAGGCGAACTCCATGCCGATGACCCCGCCGCCTATGATGGCCAGCGAAGCGGGCAGTTCCTTGTTGTCGAGCGCTTCGCGGTGGGTCCAGTAGGGCACCTTGTCCAGCCCGGCAATGGGGGGCACAAACGTCTCGGAACCAGTACACAGCAACAGGTTGTCGCACTCGTACTCCTCGCCGCCGCAGGCCACGCGGTGAGCATCGACCACGCTGGCCTCGCCCGTAACAATATTCACGCCCACGCCCGTGAGCTTGGCCTTGATGCCCAGCACCAGCTTGCGCACCACCTTCTGCTTACGTGCCACGATTTTGGGCAAGTCAAACGATGCTTCGGGCACCGTCACCGCATATTTTGAGGCATGGCGGGCACTGTCGTAGGTCTTGGCCGAATAGAGCAGGGTTTTCGTGGGGATGCAACCCTCGTTGAGGCACACGCCACCCAGGTTTTGTTTTTCAAAGAGCACAACGCTCAGACCGGCCTTGCCGGCAGCTTCGGCAGCCGTATAGCCCGCAGGACCACCGCCGATGATAGCAACTTGATATCTCATAGTAATGTATAGATTAGATTTTCGCGGCGCAAGTTAGCAAAAAAACCGGGCGCACCGTTCACTTTCTGCCACATTTTTAATAGCTTTGCCAGCAGTATTCATCCGCGCAGAACGGCTAAACCGAAAAAACAAATGCAGAAACCACACTTACGACATGCAACACGCCTGTACGCCGCACTGGCCGCAGCCATGCTGGCCTTGGGGCAGACCGTGGTCACCGCCTCGTGCGACGATGCAGAAGGAGGAGGCATAGCCCCCTCGGGACTCTACATGGCCGAAGCAAACGCCGACACGCTCCACATCGAAATGAACCGCGACGATTGGACCGTAGACTGCGTAACCGACAGCCGAGGGCACCAACTGGCCGGGAAGATGGGCCAGAGAGGTGCGCTCAACTTCCGGGCCGGAACCCTCATGCGCCAAGGCGAGAACACGCTGAGCGTAGCACTCCACCCCAACCTTGGTGACGACCAGCGGGTGTTCATCATCACCCTGTCGGTGCCTCCCGGCTTCTTGCGCGAGGAAATCATCGTGCGCCAGCAACAGGCTGCCGACAGTCTGGCCGCCGACAGCCTGCCCCCGCCTCCGCCCGGACTGTTCCCGCCGCCCTACGAACCTTTCTGACGGTCGGTCCCGACCGTCGGCATCCATCGGCCCTTCCTGACACTCTGCTGCCGGGAAGGGCTTTTTAGTGTCCCCGCGCACGGAGAAAGGCCCCTCCGGCTGACAGTCTCCGCGTGCAACAACGGCAAACCAGAAGCCCCCGGCCACGCCCGTGCCGCCGCCACATCCGCCACAAGCCTTTTGGCGCATCCCGCCTGCCCCATGCCGACACGCAGCGAAAGACAAACGGGCCGACCGGGCACACCTGTGCCCCCATGCACGCACACCGCTCCACGCCAGCAAGCACACCGGGCCGCCTGCGGCAGCACAGGTGTGCTCCCGCCGACGGCCCGGACAAAGCGGACTTTAGGCTTCTATTTCAAATGTAACGATTTATGTATCGCGCTAAGCAGCAACAGGATAGCCCCAAGGCGTTGCGTCCGTTCCAAACAACTCCCCTCCCGCTGCGAAACAAGCCAGCCACAGGGACTGAAGAAAACAAAATGTCAGGACGGCCGTGCCGCCACGGCGGACTGGCCGTAGCCGTCACTTCAGATACTGGCGATAGAACTGCTCGATGCGGTCGAAGGGTATTTTCTCCAGATTGTCATAGAGGTCGGTATGCGTGGCACCGGGCACAATGAGCAGTTCCTTGTTGTCGCCCTTCAGCCTCTTGAACGCATCCTCGCTGAAGTAACGCGAGTGTGCCTTCTCGCCATGAACGACAAGGACGGCACTGCGTATCTCGTCACTGTAGGCCAGAATGGGCATATTGAGGAACGAAAGCGAGGACGTGACGTTCCAACCGCCGTTGGAGTTGAGCGAACGTTTGTGATATCCGCGCGGAGTCTTGTAGTAGGCATGGTAGTCTTTCACAAACTGAGGCGCATCCTCGGGCAGAGGGTCCACCACCCCGCCGGCCAGAGCATACGAACCGCTGCGCACGTCCTGGGTGCGTTGCTCGTTGAGCGTCCGGCGCAAGTTGTGACGGCCTTCGGCATCGAGTGAGTCGAAATAGCCCCGGGCCGTGACGCGGCACATGTCGTACATGGTGCATGACACGGTAGCCTTGACACGCGTGTCGATGGCAGCAGCATTGATGGACAGGCCGCCCCAGCCGCAGATGCCCAGAATGCCTACCCGCTCGGGGTCGACAAGAGGATGAGTGACGAGGAAATCGACAGCGGCACAGAAGTCCTCGGTATTGATGTCGGGCGAAGCTACGTAGCGCGGCTGTCCTCCGCTCTCGCCGGTGAACGAGGGGTCGAAGGCTATCGTCAGGAAGCCCCGCTCGGCCAGTGTCTGCGCATAGAGGCCCGATGCCTGCTCCTTGACAGCCCCGAAAGGCCCGCACACGGCCACCGCAGGCAAGGGGCCGGAAAAGCCGCGAGGCACGTACATGTCGGCCGCCAGGGTGATGCCGTAGCGGTTGACGAAGGTCACTTTTCTGTGGTCTACTTTGTCGCTTTTGGGAAAGACCTTGTCCCATTCGTTGGTCAAACTCAGTTGTTCCATATTCCTTTGGTTTGCAGGTTGGTCGTTGTCGGTCGTCTTCTCCGCCGCCGATGCGGAGGCAGCCCCGGCCAGGAGCATTGCCATAAGCAGCATGTTCTTTCTAAACATATCGGGTAACGTTGTGTCCACAAGGATGGCAGCAAGACTGCCGGGGACGAAGGTAGGCAACAAACAGGCTCTGCAAGCAAGCCCAAGCACACAAAAAAGATGAAATAGCTTTTGGGATAAGCATTTTTAGCTTTTCGGACAAGCAGGCAACAGTTTTAGAACGTACCTTTGCCCCTGCCAAGCAAAGAAACATCCCCATGAAAGAACTGTTGCACACCGAAGCAGCCGACGGCATTCTCAAGCTGCATTACAAGGACTACCTCCACTACTGCCGGGTGACCACCGCCACGCCCGGCAGGGGCGTAGTGACGGAGCACATGATAATCTACGTCAACTCGGGCGAACTGGAACTGACAACGCAAGGGCGCACCTACCACCTGCGCAAGGGCGACGCCTACATGCTGCGACGCAACCACCTGTGCCAGAAACAGGCAAGGCCGCTTCCGGGCAACGAACCGTTTGAGGGCATCTTCTTCTATCTGACGGTGCCCATGCTGCGGCGTGCCATGTCTCAGAACGGCATCTCGCTACGCGGAGCAAAGCCGTGGACACGCTCGTCGGCCTACATTGCCCTGCCCCGTAGCCCCTTCCTCGAAAACCTGTTTGCCTCGCTGTTGGCCTGCTTCAAGGCCGGACAGTTTCCGGGCGAGCGGCTCATGGAACTGAAAATGCAGGAAACGGTGCTGACGCTCATCGAAACCGCCCCCTGGCTGCGTTCGCTGCTGTTCGACTTCGCCACCCCGCTGAAGCCCGATCTGCACGCCTTCATGGAACAATACTACCTGCAAGACCTCGACCTGAGCGGCCTGGCCCACTACGCAGGCCGCTCGCTGGCCGCCTTCAAAAACGACTTCGCCCGGACATTCCAGACCTCGCCCGGACGATGGATTGTCAGCCGCCGTCTGGAGGAAGCCAAGCGACGCATGGAGGAGCTGGGCGAACGGCCGGCCGAGGTGTACCGTGCGGTAGGCTTCAAGACACTGAGCCACTTCTCGCGAGCCTTCAAACGCCAGTTCGGCGTGGCGCCCTCCTACATGGGCCAGTAACCCCTGCCGCCCCGGCAACCGCCCAAACGGCTTCCCCGAAGGTTCAAAACACTCCCGTACAAGAAGAAAAGCACACCCCGGCGGCACATCCTGCGACAAAAAGCCGTACATTTGCAACCCATACAGTACAAAACCAACAAAACTCATATACATCTATGGATACCAACGAAAAGGATATTAACGAAGGCACCTTTAACGAAGTAAACAAAAGCTTCACCATCAAGGAAGCCATCATGGAAGCCAAACGCTGCCTGAACTGCAAGAACCCTTCCTGCAAAAAAGGATGCCCCATAGAGAACGACATCCCGGACTTCATCCACCAGCTCTCTATGGGCAACATGGGTGAAGCCATGCGTATCATCAACGAGAAGAACAACCTTCCGGCCATCTGCGGACGGGTATGCCCCCACGAAAACCAATGCCAGGGCCATTGCGTGCTCTACGCTAAAGGCAAAGGCATACAGGTGGGCAAGCTGGAACGGTTCATAGCCGACTTTGACACCGAGATGAACCTCCTGCGCGAGCGCCTGCCTCAGAAGACACGCGGCAAGGTGGCCGTCATCGGCTCGGGACCTGCGGGCCTGACGGTGGCAGGCGACCTGGCACGCCAGGGCTTTAATGTCACCATCTTCGAGGGCCAAAGCGAACCGGGCGGCGTGCTTATGTTCGGCATACCCGAATACCGTCTGCCCAAGAACGTAGTGAAGAAAGAGATTGAGAAGATAGAAGCCCTCGGGGTGAACTTCGTCCTGAACTGCATGGTGGGCAAACAAATCACCGTCGACCAGATGTTCGAGCAAGGCTACGACGCCATCTTCATCGGGACAGGAACCGCACTGCCCAAAGAACTCAACATTCCCGGCAACCACCTGAGGGGCATCGTGCAATCGTCCTACCTGCTACATACGGTGAACACCTTCAACCAGGGCATCGTCAACCGCGATGCCGTGCCCCTGCGCGAGGGCGACCATGTGGCCGTCATCGGCTGTGGCAACGTGGCCATGGACGCAGCCCGCACCGCCGTGCGCATGGGAGCCGGAAGCGTCACCGTGATATACCACCGCACGGAAGCCGAGATGAGTGCCATACAGAGCGAATATCAGGAAGCTGTCAAAGAGGGTGTACAGTTCAGGTGGCAGACTTCTACCATAGAGTTTATAGACGACGGCCACGGCAACGTGGCGGGAATGCGCGCCACCACACCCGAGGGCGAGAAGACCCTGCAATTCGACCGCGTATTCCTGGCCATCGGCTCACGTCCGGCCAACCGCATCGTGTCCACTACCACGGGCATCGACGTGGACGAGACGGGCTACGTCATCGTGAAGGACCGTCCCTACGGCATGACTACCCGCCGGGGCGTGTTCGCCGGAGGCGACGTGGTGCACCATCCGCACACCGTAGTGCTGGCCATGAAAGCGGCCAAGCAGGTGGCTGCCGGCATTGCCCAATACGTGGATGCCGTGAAGCTGCTTGAAGCCTGAGCAGGGGCCGACCGGCGGAAGACCGACAGATAACAGTCAGGGGGGCAAGCGGCATCGCCGCTTGCCCCCCTGACGCATTCATGCCCCTGCCGTCAGCGGATGGGGATTACCATGTTCCACGAGCGGGTGCCGTTCTCGAACTCGCCTGGACCGTCCATCGTGGCAAAGAAGATGCACTGCGGACGGCCTTGTTCATCGAAGTAGATGAAAGGGCGTTCCAGCTGTCCTTGCAGTGCCACCGTACCGTCTTCCCACTCCACCGTACGCGAATAGGCTTTTGCATCCTTGTCCACCGTCCAGTGTATGCCGTCCTTGGAATGAGCCATCACTCCTCCGCCTTTCTCACCCGTGAAACGGGCCACGTGGTCTTTGAAGATGACGTGATAGCCCTCGGCATCTTTCCACAAGAAGGGGTCCTCGGCCTCGCCCTGCCCGTTGACCTCGAAAATGGGCTTGCCGTCGTTCAACACCGTATAGGGTCCCTCGATGCTCGGTGCATAGGCCACGCCAAGGCTCATGGCCGAGTAGTCGCCCGTGGGCGAGGTGTAATGCCGGCCTTTGAATATCATCAGTACCGAGCCGTCCTCCTGCAACACGGGCGAGGGATTGGAAGCCAGGTAACTGTAGAACGTGCCGGGACGGGTCTCCAGGATGGGCTTGTCGCTACGCCGCCACGGGCCATAGGGCGAGTCGGCCACTGCCAGCCCGACGCGCTTGTTGGAACGGCCCACGGTGCACCACGGGCTGTCCAGCGTCAGCTGTTCGTAGGTGGGGTCGGCAAACGGGTGCGTCGACCCCATATAGATAAGGTAGTACTTGCCGCCGTGCCGCAGGATGCGCGGGTTGTGGGTGGAGCGGCCGTCCCAGTACTCGGCCCCACGGGCAGGCAGAGCTACGTCGCTAAAGCGGTAGGGACCCATAAGGCTGTCGGAGACGGCGTGCACTATCTCCGATGCCACCATCCAGCCCGGATGGAAGGGGAGCGACTTGGGGAAACGCGACACGTACATGTGGTAGCGTCCGTCGTCCCCACGCACTACCGAACTGCCCCACACCCAATAGCCCTCGCACTCGAAAGCCGGTGTGCGTGGTGCAGGTGCCAGGTGGTGAAACAGCGGATTGTCCGACTCGCGCTTCAGCTCCACCAAGTTGTCGATACGTTGTGCCGACGACGACGTGGCCAGCAACAGGGCCGCCAGCAGGGGCAGCCATCGGTTGTTTTTCTGTCTTTTCGTTTTTTCCATTGAGATTGTC
Source organism: uncultured Bacteroides sp. (assembly GCA_944321465.1). Classification (GTDB taxonomy): domain Bacteria; phylum Bacteroidota; class Bacteroidia; order Bacteroidales; family Bacteroidaceae; genus Bacteroides. The sequence continues at coordinate 6,982 of CALULL010000006.1, read as the reverse complement.
CTGTTTGTTAATGTCGTTTGCTAAGAATGGGACAAAGGTACAAGTTTCGGCCAACATCTGCAACCTTCCCGTCCGCCAATTCCGACACCGAAGGAGACGAAACGCCATGCACGAAGGCTGGGAAAGAGGAAAAATGCCGCCCCCGCCCCGGTGCCGAGCCGCAGAAATGCGTATGTTTGCACCCCGGGAAACAAAACGAAGCACGCACATGGACCTATACCTCTTCAACCCCGACTCCGACCTGGCCTTGGGAAACAACTCCGAGTACTACCGCCCTCCGGCCAACGCCTGCCGCCTGACACACGACCTGGCCCTGCTGCCCGCCTGGTATGCCGAGCCGGGCAGCACCGTGCTGGTGCCCCGGGAAGCCGACGCCCGCCACCTGGACCGCCTGAGCCACCTGCTGCCGCAGGGGCTGCAAGCAGTGACATACCTACATGCCGCCCACTGCCAGGCCGACGGCGTGCAACCCTGGGGCTGGAACAAAGCCGTGCGCCGACGGCTTGCCGACATGGGCATACGCCCCACCCTGATGCCCGACGACGCGCGCCTCGACACCTACCGCCGACTGTCGGCCCGCCCCGTGGCCGCAGAGTGGCTGCGGAAGTTGCAAGACGACCCCGCCTGCACGGGCGAGTGCGCAGTGCTGCACACCCCCGCCCAGTGCCAAGCCTACGCCGAGGCCCGCCGCGCGGTGGTGTTCAAGGCACCGTGGTCGGGCAGCGGCAAGGGGCTGCGCTGGTGCAAGGGCGACTACCTGCCCTCCATAGCGGGCTGGTGCGCCCGCGTGCTGCAAGCCCAGGGCTGTATCGTGGCCTCGCCCGTGTACGACAAGGCCGAGGACTTCGCACTGGAGTTCCACATCGGCAGCGACTGCGTGCCCCGTTTTGCGGGCTACTCCCTGTTTACCACCAACGAGCGCGGAGGCTACACGGGCAACTGGCTGCTGCCCGACGACGACATAGAGGCCCGCCTGGCGCGCTACGTGGGCCCGGACAGCCTGAGGCGCGTGCGCCACCGCGTAGCCCTGTGCCTGGAGCACTACGCCCGGCACGGCTACCGGGGCTGGCTGGGCGTGGACATGATGGTGTGCCGCGACGCAGCCTCGTCGGCCTATAAGCTATATCCCTTCGTCGAGGTCAACCTGCGCATGAACATGGGCCTCGTGGCCAGCCGGCTGAGGCAGATGCTCGCCCCGGGAGTCGCAGGCCGCTTCTTCATCGATTACTGCCCCACCACCGCCCAACTCGCCGACCGTTGCAGGCAAGACGACCTCTACCAGCCGCCGCAATGGCTGGACGGACATCTGCTGACAGGCCGCCTGACGCTGACGCGCGTTGCCCCCGACAGCCACTACCGGGCCTGCGTGGAAGCCATTCTCACGGCGGACAGGAAGCCCCCGGAGACCGCTGCCGCAGGCACACCTGTCCCACCGACGTAGCACAGGAATGCCCGCAAGGGAGCGAAGGAGAGCCACCCGGCAGGCACGCCTGTGCCCCCCGACGGCCAGCCCGCCGCCAGCTACAGCCGCGTCCGAGGCCCCATCGCACCGCCTCCCATAAGAGACGAAGAGATGTTTTTGGCTTATTCATAATTATTAAATGCAAAAAACGCCTTCATTCAAAGAAAAGAAGTACTTTTGCCCCTTGCTTGAAAAACAAAAGAGAAGAAAGAATACACATGGACAAACTAAGCTACGCCCTGGGTCTGGGCATAGGACAAAACCTGTTGGGGATGGGAGCCAAAGACATGTCGGTGGACGACTTCGCGCAAGCCGTGCGCGACGTGTTGCAAGGCAAGCCCACCGCCATCACCCACAAAGAAGCGCAAGAAATCGTCACACGCCACTTTCAGGAACTGGAAGCACGCGCCCATGCGGCCAACATAGAAGCCGGACGACGTTTCCTTGAAGCCAACAAGCAACGCCCGGGGGTGGTGACGCTGCCCAGCGGCCTGCAATACGAAGTCATCGAAGAAGGCAACCCGTCGGGTCCACGGGCCACGCTGTACGACCGCGTGCAGTGCCACTACGAAGGAATGCTGACGGACGGGACGCTGTTCGACAGCTCGGTGAAGCGCGGACAGCCCGCCGTGTTTGGTGTCAACCAAGTCATCCCCGGCTGGACAGAAGCCCTTCAACTGATGCCCGAAGGAGCCAAATGGAAACTCTACCTGCCGTCCGAACTGGCCTACGGGGCACAAGGAGCAGGAGATGCCATCCCGCCCCACAGCACATTGGTGTTCGAGGTGGAACTGCAAAAGATATTGCCCAGGAAAAACGCCTGACGGACGACAAGCACACAAAGCAATTCAATACTTCAAAAATAACGATAAGCAAAATGAAAAAAGTAACAATCATGGCGGCCATCGTAGCCGCCGCCGGCCTGGCATCGTGCACGGCACAAGCCCCCCGGGCCGACCTGAAAACAGACATCGACTCGCTGTCCTACTCCGTAGGCATGGCACGCACACAGGGCCTGGACACCTATCTGAGAAGAATGGGCATCGACTCGGCCCAGATAGGCGATTTCATCAAAGGATTTAACGAAGGCGCATCACGCACCAGCAAATCCGACGCAGCCCGCATCATCGGTATGCAGATAGGCCAGATGGTAAGCAACGACTGGTACGAACAAATCAACCGCCAGCTCTTCGCAGGCGACTCGACCAAGACCATAAGCCGCGACAACCTGCTGGCAGGCTTCGTGGCCGGCGCGCTGCGCGACTACAAAACGATGAGCCTATCTACCGCCAACAGCTACATGAGCAAGAAGACGGATGAAATACACACCAAACAACTCGAAATAAAATACGCCGACAACAAGGCAGCCGGCGAGAAATTCCTGGCCGAGAACAAGAACAAAGAAGGCGTAGTGACACTGCCCAGCGGCCTGCAATACAAGGTGCTGAAGAAAGGCAACGGCGCAGTGCCCACCGACTCGAGCCGCGTGAAGGTACACTACCGTGGCACGCTCATCGACGGCAAAGAGTTTGACAGCTCGTACAAACGCAAACAACCCTCGACCTTCCGTGCCAACCAGGTAATAAAAGGCTGGACCGAGGCCCTGACAATGATGCCCGTAGGCTCGAAATGGGAACTTTACATCCCGCAAGAGCTGGCCTACGGCGCCAACGACCGCAACCGCAACATCCCGCCTTTCTCCGCACTGGTGTTCGAGGTAGAACTGCTGAGCATTGAGAAGTAAAGCGGCAAGACTCTACGACACAAACCTCCCCTTGGTGCCGGAAGCACAGCCCGCCTCGCGCAAAGGCAGCCGTCTTCCGGCACTTTCTGTTTCCCAAAAGCCGCACAAGCAGCCTCCGAGACAGGAAAACACGCAAAAAAATGCCAGAATGCAGGCTTTTCTACCCTCAAGCAACACTTTTTCTTGCCTTTCCATAGATAAAATAAAATAAAGCCCTATATTTGCTTACCATTTGGCGAAAAAGAGAACTTACACAAGTTTGCTTATGGAAAAGATTGACAACCTCGACCGACAAATACTGGAAATAATATCCCAAAACGCCCGCATACCGTTCAAAGACGTAGCGACAGAATGCGGCGTGTCCCGCGCAGCCATTCACCAACGGGTACAACGCCTTATAGACCTCGGTGTCATCGTAGGCTCGGGCTATCATGTCAACCCCAAGTCCTTGGGCTACAGCACATGCACGTATGTGGGCATCAAGCTGGAACGCGGCTCGATGTACAAGTCCGTCGTGGCCGAAATGAAGAAGATACCCGAGATAGTAGAATGCCACTTCACCACCGGCCCCTACACCATGCTGACCAAAGTATATGCACGCGACAACGAGCACCTCATGGACCTGCTCAACAACAAGATGCAGGAGATACCCGGCGTAACTTCAACCGAAACGCTCATCTCGCTGGAGCAAAGCATAAAGAAGGAAATCCCCATCTGCCCCGAACCCGAAAGCTAAGGCAGAGAAACACATCGGTACACCCAAAATAAGGACATGCAGTACACAGGACTTATCATAGGCGTATGCACGTTTCTAATCATCGGCTTGTTTCATCCGGTGGTAGTGAAGGCAGAATATTACTGGGGCGCACGTTGCTGGTGGCTATTCCTGCTGCTCGGCATAGGCGGCATAGCAGGTTCGCTATGTACGGACAACCTGCTGGCCTCCTCGCTGCTGGGCGTCTTCGCCTTCTCCTCCTTCTGGACCATCAAGGAGCTGTTCGAGCAGGAAGAGCGCGTCAAGAAAGGCTGGTTTCCCAAAAATCCCCGGAGAAAATACAAGTTTTGATACTTTCCAGCCCTTCCCCACATTTTTACCTCTCAAACATTTGCATATTCCAACAGTAATCCGTACCTTTGCCCCACCTTTCTTAGAGAAAGAGATGCATCGGACTTGTAGCTCAGTTGGTTAGAGCAACAGACTCATAATCTGGAGGTCCCAGGTTCAAGCCCTGGCTGGTCCACATTAAAAATCAAGCACTTACGAGAAATCGCAAGTGCTTTTTCTTTTATACAGTGACCTTTTTGAAGCGAAACTCTGTAATAGTGACCTTCTGTAATTCCATGAAATTACAGAGAGTTTTTATAGATTTTTAAATAGAGAGAGTGGCTAAATCTAGCTTTTTAATAAATCGCTGCGATTATTCGTGTAAGGGATAAGATAAGACCGCAATAACTTGTCGAGGAATTATTGAGTATTCTTGAAATTAATACATTATGCACAATAACATGATACACCTATTTCTTCTTTGCGTATATTTTGTTCTGTAACTTTGTATCCATAAATATTATGCAATATGGAAAGTGAAAAATTAACCATTGGCAAACTCATCGAAAAGGAGGTGAGGAAACAACAAATTCCAATCACAGAGTTTGCACGATTGATTTGCTGCCAAAGGAACAATGTGTATGACATATTCAAGCGCAGCAAAATTGACATCGTACAGCTTAAACAAATATCAAAGGTTTTAAGGCGGAACTTTTTCAAAGAGCTTGCCGATGACCTTGAATTGATAAATGAAGAAGAAATGAGTGGGGCTGATGTAAAAAAGCAAAAGGCAGTATCACAATTCTTTGGGGTCGTACCGAATATATTGCGAGAATTGGGAAAACCGTCTACAATTATCTTCTGTAAATTGGACGAACCTGGCTATGAAGATTGTGCTACACCAGATTTTGGATTGCCTGACTATTTCATAACTTTCACCATCGGAGACACTCTCCAAGAGCGAATCGGCAAAAACCTTGCGCTTCCTATTGGAGTAGTCCACGACAGCACGAATAATTGTGAAGTCGAAGTCTGCACTAATGTCGTCTATGGGTCAGTCTGTGTAAATGTGAAGCTGGATTACAAGACACAAGACGAATGGAGAAAAGTCTTGCTGTTAGCTTTTGAAACCTATGACAGATTTGGAAGGAGGTAATAATGAGAAATTTATTGGATGATTATAAGGAGGTTAAGGATTGCATCTACAAAGGTGAAACCTATTCTGTCCGTGACAATGGGGCGGTATTGCGCCATTCTCGCATAGGTAAAAGAGTGAGGAAAGAAGATGATATTTGGACATTCGGAAAAGCTAATGAACAAACTGGATATATGATTATTGGCGGAGAAAGAGTACATCGCATTGTTGCCTATGCTTTCTTAGGGGAGCCACCTACACCCCAACATGTTGTTGACCATATAGACACCAATAGACGAAACAATCGCCCTCAAAATCTAAGGTGGTTAACAAAGTTGGAAAATGTTTTGCTAAATCCTATTACAAGAAAGAGAATAGAGTTTCTATGTGGGAGTATTGAAGCATTCATAAACGACCCTTCAATCATACAGGAATTTGCCAATGACAACCCAAAGTTTGCATGGATGCGGACTGTTTCTGCCGAGGAAGCAAAGGCCTCATATGAACGCTTGAAATTATGGGCGGAAACACCATCTGCCCCAACAAGCACAAACAATGGTACTATGGGCGAGTGGATTTATGCATCGACCAAACGCCACGAACACATTGAGCCATTTTCTAAGTACAGTTCTGTACCCAGTAACCAATCAGAATTCTCTGCTGTAGAATACAAGCAAGACATTCTGACTGAATCGCTATCACCGACTGCGATGCAAAAGTATTGGCGTACACCGACAGAATTTCCGCTATGCCCAATTCGTTGGGATGAAGAACCATTGGAAACATATTCCAAGGTGCTTAAAAAAGGGGCTATCGTTACCAAGAATGAATATTCCACTCATTATATTGACGATTTCGCCTTGAAAGGGAACTCCCTTTTAATCAGAACCCATGCAGACGATGGCATCAAGAAATTCTCGTTGATTACTGTGTCATTTGAAGGTGATAAATATATTCACGAGGGACAAACATTCTTTGAGGAACAGGGCGCACGAAAGGCTTTTACATTAGCCCAAGGTTTAGAATGGGATGGTGAAGATGGAATTAACGATTATTGCTAAAATAATTTGCTATATTGCTAAAAATGAGTAATTTTGTAACTATAACAAATCAACCATTATAAATTATGAAAAAGATTCTTGCCTCTTTAGCCGTATTCTTAGCTGCTATTAACATCATGGCACAAGAACACCTTTCATTCAAAGGGATTCCTATTGAAGGAAGCATGACCGAGTTTTGTCAAAAACTAAAAACCAAAGGATTTACTTCTATCGGGCAGGAAAACAATATTTCTTTGTTTACAGGAGATTTTACTGGCCGTGAAGCGACTGTAGGTGTAACTGCTACAGACGATGGGAAAAATGTTTTTGCTGTAGTTGTTTTGTTTGAGCCGAGCGGAGAATGGAATACTCTCGTTAACACCTATGACTACTATAAAGATTTGTATACTCGTAAATATGGTAAGCCGTCTATCTCAAAAGAAAAAAATCCAGCCCTTTCTGATTCCAATACTGCTTTAATGGCAGAAGTCCATCAAGGAACAGTTGTATATGGTAGTGCATGGGAAGTGACAGGTGGAGATATACAACTTTCAAT
>CALULL010000005.1 GCA_944321465.1 uncultured Bacteroides sp. | reverse complement strand
AAGGACCCGCGCAGGAGGACCGCGAGACAAGCGCACGGGAACGGCAGGACCGGGGACGGGAAACGGGCACACCTCTCGCACAACGGGGGCGGACCTGAGCCACCGGGCGGGCAAACCTGAGCCCGACGGAGGGCGGACCTGAGCCCGGAAGAAGCGGAACAGGCAAAGAAAAAAGCGGCGACAGACACACAAAAGCGAGAGCAACCTCGGAAGATATCTGCCAATAGCACCGGGCAGAAGCAAACACCCCTCTCAGGACAAGACACGAAAGCGCAGAAGAAAGACACCGACAGCCTTTCTTCTGCGCCCGGATACCCGCATGGAAACGAGACGATACTACTCCTCTACCCTACGCACAGAACAACCGTAGGTATAATAATCGTACTCATCGCAGGTAGTTGTGCCACGGCTTTTGCGGGAGAAACCGAAGAAATCGTTGTCCACTCCTCGAGAGCCGACGAAGTACGACCCCACTTCGCCCTCTATCGCCGAAGCGGGCAGGAAGATGCTGTTGCCATTCGGGCCTACGACCTGACAACCCCGCACGCCGTCGAGAAGGCCCCAGACCCATTCGCACTGCGTCAGGAGTTCTTCCACCTCGGCATCGCTCGGCATCCTGCCCTCAGCACCGGCAAAGGAGGGAACATTTGTCACGGTGTAAACGCTTCCGGCATCCTCAGGGCCGTCGGCTCCCAAGTTGCAGGAAGCCCACCGCACGCTCAGTCCCAGGTCGATATATTCCCCTTGCGTCACCTAGAGCGGGCGGTCGCTGTCGTCTTCGAGCACCTCCCCTTTCACCGGACGCACGGCATACTGGAAATACGCCGCATAAGCATCTTCGGCCTGGCCATAGAGGAAGGAAGTCACTATCGGGTAGGGATGGGCATTCGCCCTTTGCCCTTCCCGGTAAGTGAACAGGCAAGCCACCTGAGAGCATCGGTAGTCAGCATATGTATCCCATCCTTGCCGTATGCAGAAGCACCGCCACCCATGTAACAGAGATCCCGACCTCGATTCCAAAAGGCTTCGCTCATGCGGTTGTAGAAGCCGCTGGCCGGAAGGAAAAGTCCGCAGCGGTCGAGACTGGCTTCGTCGAGGCGGACGGGCGTGGAGGAGCAGACCCGTCTGCTTCCCGGAGTGTAGAACAAGTATCCGTAGACCATAGAGCCACCGACCTCCACCCAAGCGTACTGACAGGATGCCTCGGTGGCAAGTGCCCGCAAAGCCTGAGCCGATGGCAGTACCCAACCACCTTCGATGTGGGCTGCCACCACGTCTTCAGCCGGGTCGCCCGAAATTGATACAGACGAGGCCGCCTCGGCCAAGGCATACGTGTACCACCTCCTCACGATGTCGGTGTGCAGCGCGGACGAAGTGTCGCCATAGGTGAAGTGTTCCACCCGATTGGGGGCTGTCCCTACAGCCGCGTCAAAAGTACTGCTCTGGCTATCGGCAATCTGCCACACACCATCTTCGTATTGCAGGTTTCCCTTGGCCCAGTCTATGCCGCAGAGGCGTATGCAGTCGTCGCGTTCTCCGTCGTCGGGGTACCGGCTTGTGGCGGCAGAGACCGTAAGGTCGATTTCCGCCTGTAGCCTGTCGGCGCCGAAGGCGTTGGATGCCTCCACGTCGACGGAGGTATAGCTTCCTTCGGGAAGACTGGCCAGGTCGAGAACCACGCTGAGGTATCCGTCAGCAGATGCCATGTCGTAGGTCTGGCCGCCTATCGACAGCGTGGCCTCATCGACCGCGTGCGTATCGTCAGCCAGCGTATAGGGCAGAGCGACTTCCATGCGCCCGGCCTCGGGCATGGAAAACACGGGTGACGACAAGGGCGGAGCGAAGGAGGCGGCAAGATAGTGGATGTTGGCCACCGCATTGGGCATCTGCGTACCTTCCGGGGGCATTATATAAGGATATACTTCGTAAGAAGTGCCGTAGAGCAGCCCCGTTGCCGTGGCTTGCATCAGCCCATCCTCCGCCACAGCCTGCAAGGTGCATTCCGTCCCGTCGGGCAGAGCGTACACGAACCCGGCCTCCAGCACGTCAGCCTGTCCGACATCGACCCTGTACTGGTATTGCAGGTCCACCGAATAGCTGTCGGCCCCGGCCCGCAAGCCGGAAACCACCACGTGGTCCCCTAAGGTCATCACGTAGCCATAGTCCTCCTCGTAGTCTGCGCATCCGCCCAAGCCCAGGGCAGCGGCAAGCGCCAGGGACACCATATATAAATACGCCTTTCTCATTGCTTGTTCTTTTTATGGATTGTGAAACCTATTCCTAAAGTGAACTCGTTATGGCGGGTACCGCCGGGATAGTTGCTGCCCACGATGGTGGAGTAACCACCCGACAAAAGCAGAGCCTTCCACTTGAAGATGACACCAACGTCCACGGCACAGCCCTTGGAACCATAGGGACAGATGTCGGGACGGTCGTAGTAGTCGTAATCCGGGTCGGCAACGTAGCTTTGGGCATACTCGCCATACCCGGCACCTGCGTACGCATAGAGGTACTTGTGGCAGCGCACCAGCACGCCACCCGTGACCTGACCGTAGAACGCGTCGTCCTTGTGGTAGTAACCGGGGCCGTTGTCAATCACGTCCGTCGCCGACCGAGGGCTCAGTTTGCCGAAGCCCAGCCCGTTGAGAGAAGACGCGAAACGGGCATACGCCCCGAAACGCCGACACATACCCACGAAGCCTCCCACGCCCGAGGTCGTCCAGTTGGCCATAACCATGCCGTAGAGGCGCGGAGGACGTTTCTTCAGCGTGTAGCTGCGCGTCAGCTCCTCGAAGGGAGCCACGTGCACGCGCTCTGTGGTCTCATAGTAGACCTCCGGGTCCTGCACCACCCGCAGGTTGTGCTCGCCCAGCAGCTTCAGTTCGGCAGGGGTGCTGCCCATAGAGATGCCGTCGACGTAGACCGTGGCACCGGAAGGCACGGATGCCACCTTCAGGCTGCCGTCGAGCGGGAAGCTGAACGTGTGCTGCCCGTCGGCCTTTACCTCTATGTCATACTCCCTGACAAACGTGGCACCATACTGCACCACCACCTTGTGCGTGCCCACTGCCACCTTCTCGGTAAGCATGTTGGTGGACGACACCTCACCGTCCAGCCCAATGTTGGCTCCGCTGGATGTCTCGACCCGGATGCGTACCGAGTCAGCGGCTATTTGAGCCACCGACATGCCGGCTATCCAGACGAGACACAAAGATAATAAGAGTCTCCTTTTCATCGTTTCGTAGTCCGCTTATTCCAGATTGAAGTTCATGCGCCACACGTTGTAAGAGTTGTTCTCGTTGGCACGGCTCGACACGAAGTAGATGCTACGCCCGTCGGCAGCCCACACGGGAGAGGTGTCGGCCTGCGGGTGGAACGTCAGCTGCGTCAGGCGGGTTCCGTCGGTACGCACCACAAAGATGTCGAGGTTGTCCTTGTTGCTGATGTTGGACACGGAGTTGCCTACGCAGACAATCCACTTGCCGTCGGGCGACAGCTTAGGATTGGTGAAGCTCCTGTTTTCGTCGGAAAGGATAAGGCTCTCCTGGCCCTTCACGTAGTCCACGTACCATATCTCGCTGCGCCCGGAAGTAGAATTGCGCACGCAATAGAAAGCGTCCGGGTTGCCCTTGATGAGGCAAGGCGAGTAGCCGCGGGCACAAGAGGTCAGGGTGCCGTTCTCTCGGTTGAGCGACCAGATGGAGGGTCCCGAGCTGGACAGACGGGTGAAGAACACCAGCTTCTGGTCGGGGCTGAGGACGGGGGACACGTCGCTGACCGAACCGTTCGTCAACTGGTTCATCAGGCTGCCCGATTGCGCATTGACGCTGCAGACGTAGAGGTTGTCGCCGTTGATATCAGAGAAGTACAGTTTGTCATCTACGCCCTAGGAGAAGCTGTGGACGTTGCGGAACGTGCGCTGGGTGGACATGCCCTGCGCCCCGGTGCTGCGCACCATGATGTTGTCCTGCCCGTTCATGCGGGTACAGTAGGCCAGCTGCGAGCCGTCGGGCGAGATGTCCAGCACGTTGTGGGTGTTCCAGGCAAAGCCCTGCTTGCCGCAGATGCCCTGGGAAGTCAGTGCGTAGTTGGTGTAGGCGTTGGGCCTGAACGAACCTCCCGCCACCACGCTGTTGGTGGCCTCGTCGGTAATCTTGACCAGGTTCAGACTGCTCTCTTCGGGTGCGTAGGATTCCATGTACACCACAGGTTTCATACCTCCGCAGGCAGCCAGCAGTCCCATGAGGGCCACGCCTGCGACGGTTCTTGAAAATGCTTTCATTGTTCTTTTACCTTTTTATTTGTTAATACTGGGATTGGTTGTTGCGTTCGACATTCCGTTTGCCTTAGTCTTGTTGTAAGCGTCTTGATAGGTCGACCCAATCAACGTGTAGCAGCCGGAAAACAGAGTAGCCACGCCTATGAGCAGAAAGGCGGCCAGGATAGATGAGACAGTGCGTTTTGATACCATACTATTATTGTGTTTAGAAAATCTCCGTGCCATGTCAGGTAAAAGGGGAGGGAATATCAGGAGGGCAGGTCTATGGATTCAAGGCATACGGAAAACGCAGGTGCAATCTGATGCTTTCCGCTACTGAGGTCTTAGGAAACCCAAACAATAGAAAGGAGAGATTGACCTGCGTATATGCAGGCATCCGCTCTTTATTCCTCGCTATTGTTTTTGAAAGTTCCTAAGTTTCAGTAACAACGATGAATAATAGCTGACGCTAATATTTTTCCCGCAAAATAACCGCCGCCATGCACTCTTGGCATACGGTTATCGCAAAGGCAGGTCTTTTCCTGCCTTATATCCAAATTTTAAGAAAGAAAAAAAGAAAGAGAAAGATAAAAACGTCCCCGAGACCCGATGCCCGTCCCCCGGGCCGACCATACCGCCCCGCCGACCCTGCCCCAGAAGCCCCCGGCACCGACCGCACGGCGCACGACGGGCCACACGCCCAGAGCCGCCGGAACGCACAGCCCGGGCGGCGGCGCCCCTCAACTGAACAGCTCGTGCAGCACGTCGAGCGACTTCAGCGGCGGGAAGCCCGGAAGGTGCAGGCTGTAGTACTCGTTGAGCAAAGCCAGACACCGGCCCCGCTCCCGGCGGCTGAGGGAGAACAGGTGCATCGTCTCGTAGTTCATGCGAAGCAAGGTAGTCAGCCGCGAAGCCTCCTCGGGACCAAGAAAATGGGAGTGCTCCGGCGGGGGCGAGGAAGTGAAGCAAGCCCCCTGCAAGTCGAAATAGCAGCCGGGACGGTAGCCCCCCACGTTGGGATACAACCCGAGGAAGCGCGTCAGGCGCATGAGGAACACCAGGTGGAAGTTGGCAAAGCTGCCCCGGCACTCGTCGAGCCACAGCAGCGAGTGGACGACGTAGTCGTAGAGCGGGCGGTTCTCACCCTCGCCCTGCAACGCATGGCACAGGAACTCGGCCAGAAACAAGACAATGGCCGCCTTCACCGGATGGCAGGGCAACGAGGCAAAGGGACGCACCACCTTGGCTTCCCTCACCTTATATATATCGCTCGTGGGGCGCACGTCGGCAACCACCTCGACCACGGCCAGCGGCTGGAAGATGGCCGGACGAAGCGACGAACGGCGCGAACGGGGCACCGCCAAGACAAACGCCGCCCGCCCTGCCTGGCGGGTATAGAGGTGGACGATGACCGAGGCATCGCCGTACTTCAACGTGCGCAGCACGATTCCTTCTGTCTTCTGCAACATATCCTGCTCGTTCTTTACCGCCGCCCATGCGTCGGCACACGCCCGGGAAAGCCCTGCCTGGACGGCCACGGACAAAGGGCGGGGAACACAGGCGTGCCCTGCCGGGAACACACCTGTGCCCCCTCGCAGGCTTTCCTTTCCCCCCTCGCGGGCACACCTGTGCTCCCCCGAAGAGGCAAAAGCCCCCGCACGGCCACCGACGGGCAACCCCGCCCGGACCGACGGCAAAGCTACAAAAAAAACAGGTGCGCGCGGCTGTCCGGCTCCACAAAAAGCCCGAAAGGATAAGGCCAGGAAGCAGGAAACGCACTGGCAATCAAGCCTCAGAAAAGGAACAAGCAGAGCAGGGAAGAATATTTTTTTATTTTTTCCACACAAAGCCTTTGCCATTTCAAAAAGACTCACTACCTTTGCAACCGCAAATGCAAAAAGCCTATTTGCAGAGGTGGCCGGAAAGCCCCTCGGAGGAGGCCCGTTCGTCTATCGGTTAGGACGCAAGATTTTCATTCTTGAAAGGGGGGTTCGATTCCCCCACGGGCTACAATAAACAAGAAAAATAAACGAATTAAAACAGATTAGTCGAGATGGCAAATCATAAATCAGCACTGAAAAGAATCAGACAAGCAGCAAAGAGAAGACTCCACAACCGCTACTACGGGAAGACGATGCGGAATGCGGTGCGCAAACTGCGTGCAACGACCGTAAAGAGCGATGCCGTAGCCATGTATCCGAGCGTTGTGAAGCTGCTGGACAAGATGGCCAAGAAGAACCTTATCCATAAGAACAAGGCCAACAATCTGAAGTCCAAGCTTGCTTTGCACATCAATAAGTTAGCTTAAAAGAAAGAGGAAAGAATTGTTCTTACGCATTTTATCATTCTAAAGAAAGGCTGGGCTGGCAAGCTCGGCCTTTTCTTTTCCTGCCAGGCCAAGCGGCGCACCCCTGGAAAAGCCGCACGCCACGCACCGCAAGGAAATTGGGGCAAAGAGCAGAAAATACCCCGGACTTTCCTCTCCTATTTCGATAAAAATCACTATTTTTGCTCGGTTTATCGGGCAAGCAGCCCGGACACGCCGCGCACAGCACCTCCACCGCACGGCATACCCTCCTTACGACCCCGGCAAAGCCCCCTCCGCCCAGGCCGTAAGGAGCCATAACAAAGAACAATACATACACACAACGACAAGATATGACAGCAGAAGAAAAGATTGAAGGCGAGAACAACTACTCGGCCAGCAATATCCAAGTGCTGGAAGGCTTGGAGGCGGTACGCAAACGCCCCGCCATGTACATCGGAGACATAAGCGAGAACGGACTGCACCATCTGGTCTACGAAGTGGTGGACAACTCCATCGACGAAGCAATGGCAGGCTACTGCGACCACATAGAGGTAACCATCAACGAAGACAACTCCATCACCGTCCAGGACAACGGGCGAGGCATCCCCGTGGACCTGCACGCCAAAGAAAAGAAATCGGCACTGGAGGTGGTGATGACCGTCCTGCACGCCGGAGGAAAGTTCGACAAAGGCTCCTACAAGGTGTCCGGCGGCCTGCACGGCGTAGGCGTGTCGTGCGTCAACGCCCTTTCGACGCACATGACGACGCAGGTGTTCCGCAACGGCAAAATCTACCAGCAAGAATACGCTTGCGGCAAGCCGCTCTACGCTGTGAAAGAAGTGGGCACGTGCGACCCCTCATTCACAGGAACCAAGCAGACGTTCTGGCCCGACGGCAGCATCTTCACCACGACCGAATACAAATACTCCACCCTACAGGCACGCTTGCGCGAACTGGCCTACCTGAACGCAGGCATCCGCATCACCCTCACCGACCGCCGTCAAAAGGACGAGAACGGCAACTTCGTGCAAGAGTTGTTCCACTCGACGGAAGGCGTGAAGGAGTTCGTCCGCTATCTTAACAGCAACAACACACCCCTGTTCAACGACGTCATCTATCTGAACACCGAGAAAAGCGGCGTGCCCATCGAGTGTGCCATCATGTACAACACAGGCTACCGCGAAAACCTGCACTCCTACGTCAACAACATAAACACCAAGGAAGGCGGCACACACGAAGCAGGTTTCCGCTCCGCCCTCACCCGCGTGCTGAAGAAATACGCCGAAGATACCTGTGCCAAGCAACTGGAGAAAGCCAAGGTGGAAATATCGGGCGAAGACTTCCGCGAGGGGCTGATAGCCGTCATCTCGGTCAAAGTGGCCGAACCGCAGTTTGAAGGGCAGACCAAGACCAAGCTGGGCAACAACGAGGTGAGCGGCGCAGTGAACCAGGCCGTCGGCGAAACCCTCAGCTACTACCTGGAGGAACATCCCAAAGAAGCCAAACTGATAGTGGACAAAGTGATACTGGCCGCCACAGCACGCGTGGCAGCACGCAAGGCACGCGAGTCGGTACAACGCAAGTCGCCCATGACGGGCGGCGGACTGCCCGGCAAACTGGCCGACTGTTCCAGCAAGGACCCCGAGGAGTGCGAACTTTTCTTGGTCGAGGGCGACTCGGCCGGCGGTTCTGCCAAACAAGGACGCAACAGGGTGTTCCAGGCCATACTGCCCCTGCGCGGAAAAATCCTGAATGTAGAGAAAGCCATGTGGCACAAGGCATTCGAGAGCGACGAAGTGAACAACATCATACAGGCACTGGGCGTGCGCTTCGGAGTCGACAGCGAGGACAGCAAGGAAGCCAACATAGACAAGCTGCGCTACAAGAAGATTATCATCATGACCGATGCCGATGTCGACGGCGAGCACATCGACACGCTCATCATGACACTCTTCTTCCGCTACTTCCCGAAGATAATAGAGAACGGCAATCTCTATATAGCCAATCCGCCCCTGTACCTCTGCACCAAAGGCAAAGTGCAGGAATACTGCTGGACGGAGCAGCAACGCCAACGCTTCCTCGACACCTATGGCGACGGAACGGAAGGCTCTGTGCACGTGCAACGCTATAAAGGCCTGGGAGAGATGAACGCCGCCCAGCTATGGGAGACAACCATGGACCCCGAACGCCGCCAACTGCGACAGGTAAGCATAGAGAATGCTGCCGATGCCGACTACACCTTCTCCATGCTCATGGGCGAAGACGTAGGACCACGGCGCGAGTTCATCGAGAAGAACGCCACCTACGCCGACATCGACGCTTAAAGACCCGTCGGCAAAGACAAACCATACTGTGCGCCGGGGCGGGAGGAGACGTGTCACGTCCCCTTGCCGCCCCGGCGTTCTTCATCCCGACCGATGCCCGTCATCCCACCGACAGACAACCACCCCGCCCACACGGGCATCCCCGCCCACAGCTGCCGTGCCCGGCGAACAAAAAAAACGGACAAACCGTAATCAAGGTAATGTTTACCGTAATCCGTCTACCTCCACCGACACACGGACGACATACCTTTGCAGCGAGAAAAACAACCATTATCCTAAACGCCAATACCCTATACAACAACTATGAAACAGATAACCAACACCGAGTTTGGAGGTGAACGCCCCTTGTTCGCCACCCACAACCTTTACTTAGAGAACGTAACCATACACGCCGGCGAGTCGGCACTCAAGGAATGCAGCAACATAGAAGCCGTCCGTTGCCGTTTTGAGGGCAAATACCCCTTCTGGCACGTCGACGGCTTCGTGGTGAAAGACTGCCTCTTCACCGAAGGTGCCCGCGCAGCCCTGTGGTACTCGCGCGGCCTGGAGATGAGCGACACCCTCGTCGAAGCCCCCAAGATGTTCCGCGAGATGGACGGCATACGCCTGAAGAACGTACAGCTGCCCAATGCCCTCGAAACCCTCTGGATGTGCCGCGACGTAGAACTGGACAACGTGCAGGTGGAGAAAGCCGACTACCTCTTCTTCCACAGCAGCAACATACGCATACGCAACTACCGCCAGCAGGGCAACTACTCCTTCCAGTACTGCAAGAACGTCGAGATACGCAACGCCGTAATCGACTCGAAGGATGCCTTCTGGAACACCGAGGATGTCACCGTCTACGACTCCGAACTGACGGGCGAATACCTGGGCTGGCACTCGCGCCGCCTGCGGCTGGTGAACTGCAAAATCTCGGGCACGCAACCCCTCTGCTACGCGCACGACCTGGTGATGGAGAACTGCACGATGGCTCCCGATGCCGACCTCGCTTTTGAGTACAGCAGCCTCCACGCCACCATCGACAGCCCCGTGCACAGCGTCAAGAACCCCCGCACAGGCAGCATCGCCGCCCGCAGCTACGGACAGATTATCCTGGACGAGAACGTCAAGGCACCGGCCGACTGCCAAATCACTACTTTCTGAACCCACACCTTCCTGCAACGACACATGAACTACAATTTCGACGAACCTACCGACCGCCACGGCACGTGCTCCTACAAATGGGACTCGACCGACGGCCCCGACGTGCTGCCCCTATGGGTGGCCGACATGGACTTCCGCACCGCCCGCCCCATAGTCGACGCCCTGCGCCGACGCGTCGACCACGGCATCTTCGGCTACACCCGCGTGCCCGACGAGTACTACCAGGCCATCGCCTCGTGGTTCTCCCGCCGCCACGGCTGGCAGGGCATACGGCCCGAATGGGTTATCTACACCTCGGGCGTGGTGCCTGCCGTGTCGGCCATCATCAAAGCCTTCACCAGCCCCGGAGACAAGGTACTGGTGCAGACACCCGTCTACAACTGCTTCTTCTCCTCCATACGCAACAACGGCTGCCAAGTGGCCGCCAGCCCACTGCGACGCGAGGGCGACACCTATGCCATAGACTTCGACGACCTGGAGGAGAAGGCCGCCGACCCGCTCGTCAAGGTGTTCCTCCTGTGCAACCCCCACAACCCCGCCGGGCGCGTCTGGACTCCCGAGGAGCTGCGGCGCATGGGCGACATCTGCCAGCGCAACGGTGTGCTGGTGGTGGCCGACGAGATACACTGCGAACTCGTCCAACCGGGCTATCGCTACACCCCATTCGCCTCGTTGGGCGAGGACTATCTGCACACCTCGGTCACCTGTAACTCCCCCACCAAGGCGTTCAACATCGCCGGACTGCAAATAGCCAACATCGTCTGCGCCGACCCGCTGCGCCGACAGCGCATAGACCGTGCCATCAACATCAACGAGGTGTGCGATGTCAACCCCTTCGGCGTGCTGGCCCTCATCGCCGCCTACACCGAGGGCGAGGAATGGCTCGACCAGCTCAACGCCTACCTGCACCTCAACTACCGGTACATGGCCGACTACTGCCGCCAGCACCTGCCGCAGTTCCCCATAGCCCGTCTGGAAGGCACCTACCTGGCGTGGATGGATTGCAGCGTGCTGGGACTCACGTCCGACGAGCTGGAGCACCGCCTCCTGGCCGATGCCCGCCTGTGGCTCAACGCAGGCACCATGTACGGACCCGAGGGCGAAGGCTTCATGCGCTGGAACATAGCCTGTCCCCGCGCCCGCCTGGCCGATGCCCTCGACCGCTTCCGACGCTTCGCCGAGAGCCGGTAGTCCGCAAGTCACAAAATACCCCATCCGTCCCGACGACGGGCCACTCAGGAAGAAGCCGAGGCGTGCATTCGCACCCCGTTCCGACCCCTTCGCCGGGCTGGCCCGTCGTTTCGCTTCCGCCCCTCCCCGCCTATCCCGTCACAACCGCCTCCAAGTCCTACCCCAACCTCCTCTGTCCCAGCCCGCAAGGGCACACCTCTGCTCCCGCAAGGGCAAAGGAAAGCCTGCGAGGGGGCACACCTGCGCCCGGCAGGGAACACAGGTGTGCCCCCACCGAGGCTCACAGAGGCCACCAAAGGCGACGACCACCAGCCCGCCGACAGGCACAAGCCACCCTGCGGGCGGCACAAGCCCGACCGGGGCGGAAATAACCCCAAATCGGTCATTAGACCGCCTTGCCGTGTGCCTGACAGTCTTTCTCCGGCTTTACAAGCCCTTTTGTCCTGCCACCGGCATCTTGGATGCCGCTTTGTCCCGGCGTAGCCCGCTACGCCTTCGACAAAGGCGACTGCCAATCGACGCGGCGGCAAAACGAAACCGGGAGAAGGAAAATGAAGAAAAGGCGAAAGAAAAATGCGGAAAAACGCACATGTTTGACAAAAAAAGCGCGATATTTGTATATCGCAATCAAACTTCATCTATCATGAACACACACGCACCATCCGCAAACGGGCCACGCCAAGCCCGCGCAACACAACACTTCCTGCCGACATGCCTTGTGGCTCTGCTGAGCCTGTTCATCGGCACCCTGCCCCTACGGGCCGACAACAACGAACCCCTGAAACCGAACCTGAAGTACGGTCGCCCATCGAAAGCCGAACTGAACCTCGCGACCTACGAGCCGGACACGACTGCCGCAGCCGTGTGCCTGCTCCGACGGGGAGAAACGAACTTCAAGTACACCGACGGCTTCCAGCTGGTAAACGAGGTGTGGATGCGCGTCAAGGTGCTGAAGCCGCAGGGCGTGTCCTATGCCGACGTAAGCATCCCCTACTACAGCCCTGCCAACCGCAACGAAGCACGCGAGACGGCTCACGACGTGGACGGCTGCTCCTACAACGTGGTGGACGGCAAAACGGTGAAGACGCGGCTGGAGCGCAGCCAGGTGTCGGACGAGCAAGTGGATGCCTACACGCGCGTACTGAAGTTCTCGCTGCCCAACGTCAAGGAGGGGACGGTGATAGAGTATCACTACAAGATTGTCTCCGACTACGTCAGCTACCTGGATGCCTGGATGATGCAGAGCGACATACCGGTGCTCTACAACGAGTACAAGATAAACATACCGCTGGTCTACATCTACGACATCGAGTTCCGTAAACGCGAACTCATCGAGATGAGCGAGGAAGAAAGCTCCATGCAGGCCACGCAGCACCGCGAGAGCGGCGTGTCGCGCATGGAGGACACCTTCACGCTGCGCACGCGCAAGCTGACGTTCGTCTCGCGCAACCTGCCCGCCCTGAGCCGCAAAGAGCCCTTCTGCTGGTGCCCGGACGACTACCGCGTGCAGGTGAACTTCAACCTGCAGGGCACCAACTTCCCCACCGAGGGCTACAAGCCGCTGAGCCGCACGTGGGCCGACGTGGACAAGTCGCTGCTCGAAGAAAAGGAAGCCTACGAGGAGAGCACGGACGGCCTCTTCGGGGTGCACCTGCGCGACATAACCAACCCCTACCGCGAGGAGATGACACAGACGCTGGCGGGCAAGAACCTGACGTTTGAGCAACGCGTGGCCGCCGCCTTCGCGCTGCTCAAACAGAAGCTGTCGTGGAACGGCGAGTACCTGCTCTACGCGGAGAACCCGCTCCGGGCCGTGAAGGAAGGACGCGGCTCGAACGCCGAACTGAACTTCATCCTCATCAGTATGCTGAAGGACCTGGGGCTGAAAGCCTACCCCGTGGTGATGAGCCTGCGCTCGCGCGGCATGATGCCCGTCCACTTCCCCTCGGAACAACGGCTCAACACGTTTGCCGTGGCCGTGCGCCATCCGCAGGCCAACCGGTTTGTCTACATCGACAGTTCGATGGAGCTGCCCTTGCTCGACGTGCTGCCCACCGACATGCTGGTAGAGCGGGCACGCATCATCTCGAACGACGTGCCCGAGGACAAGAAGTGGGTGGACCTCTCCCGCCTCAGCCCCAACCGTCGCAAGACGTTGATTGAAGCCACCATAGACAGCACCCTGAACCTGAGGGGGAACATCCGCGTCGTGCGCCAGGGACAGTACGCCTCCTCCTACCTGAAGCGCAAGCTGAAGGGCGACTCCAACGGAGGAGGCATCGACGAAAGCGATGTCACCCTGAGCCAGCACACCGACTCGACGGAGGAGGCTTGGAAGGCCGAGGTGACCGAACGTGCCGCGCTGGAAGCCCCGGTGCAGTCGGCAGGGGGCGACAAACTGTACGTCAACCCGATGGTAATCGGACTGATGAGCGAGAACCCCTTCACGCAGTCGGAACGCGACCTGCCCGTCGAGTTCCCCTATCCGCTGGAACTCTCCGTCACCAGCATCCTCACCCTGCCCGAGGGCTACACCGTGGAGGAGCTGCCCCAGGTGCGCACGCTCAGCACGGAGGACAACGAGCTGTACCTGCGCTACCGCATCCGCCAGACCGAGGACGGCAAGAGGGTGGTGCTGACGTGCTCGCTGGGCATCAAGCGGTGTGCCTATCCGGCGCAATACTATCCCCAGCTGCAACAGTTCTTCGACCGCGTGGTGGAGGCCAGCGAAGGCATATTGGTGCTCAGTAAACAGTAAAACCCGCGCAAGGCGATGAAGACACGAAGCATACTCCACACCGCCGCCCTGCTGTGCTGCCTGCTGCTGGCGGCACAGCCTGCGGCCCCTGCCCCGGAGAAGGAGCACAGCGAAGAGGCAGTCAACTCCATCGTACTGGAAGACCGCACCGAGGTGGTGTGCCGCTCGAAGACCAAGAGCACGGCACACTACCGCACGAGCGTCACCGTACTAAACTCCTCGGGCCTGGACGCGGCCCAGTTCTACTGCTGGTGCGACGACTTCCAGTCGTTGCAAAAGTTTGAGGGCAAGATAACCGACCAGCAGGGCAACCCCGTGCGCACCCTCAAGAAAAGCGACTTGCAGAAGAGCGAGTACTCGTCGTCGCTGATGACGGACAGCTACTTCTACTACTACGAATGCCTCTCGCCAACGTTCCCCATCACGGTGACCTACGAGTGGACAATACGCGTCAACGAAGGCTTGATAAACTACCCCTCCTTCATGCCCCAGACGCACCGCAAACAGAGGGTGGAAAACGCTTCCTACCGCATCGAGCTGCCGCCCGGACAGGACTGCCGCTACTACGCCTTGCACGCCGACCGCCTGCGCATCAGCGAAAGCCGCCTCCCCAATGGCGGACAGGTGGTGGAGGTAAGTGCCCAGTCGCTGCCTCCGCTGGAAAGCGAGCCATACGACCTGCCGCTACACCAGACCATGCCCGTGGTCTACTTCGCGCCCTCCGACTTCCGCTACGCAGGCACCGAGGGCAACATGGCCACGTGGCAGGACTTCGGACGGTGGCAATACGCCCTGCTGCAAGGGCGCGACGGGCTTGACGAAGCCTTCTGCCAGCAACTGCACGCCCTCACCGACACCTGCTCCACCGACCGCCAACGAGTGCGCCTGCTCTACGACTACCTGGCTGCCAACACGCGCTACGTCAGCATCCAGCTGGGCATAGGAGGCTGGCAACCCATCGCGGCCGAAGAGGTGCACCGCACGGGCTTCGGCGACTGCAAGGGGCTATCCAACTTCATGGCGGCCATGTTGCGCGAAGTGGGCGTGGAGTCGGTCTATACCATCATCAGCACCAGGAACGAACGCCTGCTGACGGATTATGCCAGCATTTCCCAGATGAACCACGCCATCCTGCAAGTGCCTCTGCCCGGCGACACGCTGTGGCTGGAATGCACCAACCCGGACCTGCCCTTCGGCTACGTGCATAGCAACATTGCCGGACACGATGCCCTGCTCATACTCCCCGACGGCGGACAACTGTGCCGCCTGCCTTCCTATCCCGACAGCCTGAACACCCAACACACCACGGCCCACATCCGACTGGACGCTACGGGGAAAGCCGAGGCAACGGTGGAGGAAGTCTCGCGCCTCTTCCAATACGAAAGCCGCAGAGCACTGCTCCACGCCTCGCCCGACAAGCAGGTGGACATGCTGCGCAACGGACTGTCACTGACAAACGCCCAAGTGTACGGCCTCAGCAGCGAGGAGCATAAGGAGAGCCACCCCGAACTGAGCCTGCACTACCGCGTGTCGACACCACGCTACGGACGCAAGACGGGCAACCGACTGTTCGTCCCGCTCAACATCTTCCGAAGCGGCCTTTACACGGCACTACAGGCACCCCCGGACGGACGCAACACACCGGTCTACATCGGGTACGGCTACCAAGACACGGAAGAAATCACCCTCACCATCCCCGAGGGCTACACGGTGGAAAGCCTGCCCGAGGACTGCGAAGCCACAACCGAGGCCGGCAGGTTCAGCTCCACAATAACGGTCGAAGGCAACACCATCCGCATACGCCAGCAGCTCGACATGCACAAGGGTACTTATCCGCCCGAATCCTACGGCGACTTCTGTAGCTTTATGAGCCAGGTTGTGAAGCAATATGCCGCCACAATGGTACTGCGCCGCCAATAGAGAGCACGTGCCCCGCCACCACCCCGGCACGACAGGAAAGGGACACGGGACGCACACCTACATTTACAACCTCAGCTTGCCCTGCAAGAGAAAAGAATTTCGTATCTTTGCGGTCGGAAATCCGACCCTTTCCACCACACGTCTCCGCCGGAAGCAAGCCCGAAAGGCAAGGCCGACGAACAGACGTGCCCCTGCACGGCGGCGCAGGACGGGCTTTCGCGGCCGCACGCAACGGGCCGGAGCATAGACAATTAAGAATAGGTATATAGTTTTAATCTAAAGAAAGACGACACTTATGAGTAAGAAAGCTCTCTTGATTATCCTTGATGGTTGGGGAATAGGCGACCACAAGAAAGACGACGTTATATACGTCACTCCCACCCCCTACTGGGACAGCCTGCTGGCACAGTACCCGAACTCACAGCTTCAGGCAAGCGGCGAAAACGTCGGACTCCCCGACGGGCAAATGGGCAATTCCGAAGTAGGCCACCTCAACATCGGTGCCGGACGCATCGTCTACCAAGACCTGGTGAAAATCAACCGTGCGTGCGCCGACGGCAGCATACTGAAAAACCCCGAAGTAATAGCCGCCTTCTCCTACGCCAAAGAACAAGGAAAGAATATTCACTTCATGGGCCTGACATCGGACGGAGGCGTACACTCTTCGCTCGATCACCTCTACAAGCTGTGCGACATAGCCCACGAATACGGACTGCAAGAACGCACCTTCATACACTGCTTCATGGACGGTCGCGACACAGACCCCAAGAGCGGCAAGGGCTTCATAGAGCAACTGCAACAACACTGCCAGCAGACGGCAGGCCGCATCGCTTCCATCGTGGGCCGTTTCTATGCCATGGACCGGGACAAACGTTGGGAACGCATCAAGCAAGCCTACGAACTGCTGGTGAACGGCCAAGGCCGCGTGGCTACCGACATGGCGCAAGCCATGCAGGAGTCCTATGACGAAGGCGTGACAGACGAGTTTGTCAAACCAATAGTAAACGGCTCGTTCGACGGTACAATAAAGCCCGGCGACGTGGTCATCTTCTTCAACTACCGCAACGACCGCGCCAAGGAGCTCACCATCGTACTCACACAAAAGGACATGCCCGAACAGGACATGCACGTAGTCCCCGGCCTGCAATATTACTGTATGACACCCTACGACGCATCCTTCACCGGCGTGCACATCCTCTTTGACAAAGAGAACGTGCACAATACGCTGGGCGAATACCTCTCCAAGTGTGGCAAGAAGCAGCTGCACATAGCCGAGACAGAGAAGTATGCACACGTCACCTTCTTCTTCAACGGTGGTCGCGAGGAGCCGTACCAAGGCGAAGACCGTATCCTCGTGCCCTCCCCCAAAGTGGCTACCTACGATCTGAAACCGGAAATGAGTGCCTACGAAGTGAAGGACAAACTGGTAGCCGCCATCGGCACCCAGCAGTACGACTTCATCGTAGTGAACTACGCCAACGGTGACATGGTGGGCCATACCGGCGTGTACGAAGCCATCGAGAAAGCTGTGGTTGCCATCGACAGTTGTGTACGTGACACCGTAGAGGCCGCCAAAGCCAACGGATACGAAATCATAATCATCGCCGACCACGGGAACGCCGACCACGCCCTCAACGCCGACGGCACGCCCAACACGGCCCATTCGCTCAACCCCGTGCCCTTCATCTACATCTCGCAGAACAAGGATGCCAAGGTGAAGAACGGCGTACTGGCCGACGTAGCCCCCTCCGTCCTGCACATCATGGGACTGGAACAACCCGTCGAAATGACAGGACACGACCTGATTGAAAGCTAAAATCAACCATAAGAGATAAGCCCCACTGCTCTTTGGCACATTCTACCAATGGGTAGCGGGGCTTTCTATTTTATGCACTACACTTCCCTACTGTTAATCGTATGTCTTTTCTTATGCAGTTCCTGCGTAAAGGAAATTGCAGAAGAAGCAGAAGAACACCGCACTCCCCTCCCATCTTCACCCCAAGAAGAGGAAGAGCTTGTGCCGCTTATGAACTTACTCAAGAACGGGAACTGCGAAGATTGGATAGGAATGCCTGTATTCAAACCCGGGAATTACATGAATTACTGGTCGCTAAAGGACAATAAAGGTACTGTTTATCAAGAAAGAGACACCGTGTACGAAGGAAAATATTCCGCCAAACTTTACTCTCACCAGACAGGTATCACGTCTTTCATCAGTCAAACCATCAATGTCAATCCCGGCCACCACATCAGAATAAACTTCCATTACCAGATGTCCTACGAATCTGGCACAGGAGCCCGCATGTACTGCTATTTCCGTGAGAGCCGTTCGACCAACATCCCCAATCATCTCTTGAAAACATTCTATGATGAGGAAACTCTACAAATCATACGCGGAGGCGGTTACGGTATCCCAAAATTTACCGACACAAACAACACGTGGGCTTCTTTCGATTACACCATCAGAGTCCCTGCTATTGCCTACTATTTCGTGTTTGAGATACACAGCTACGCAGGTACAACTTTCTATGTAGATGACTGTTATATCGTAGACGTAGACATGTAACTCAAAACTCAACTACCCCCTATGCTCCAAATCCAAAACGTAGTGGTCTCCTTCGACCTCTTGAAAGAAAAATTCCTCTGCGACCTGGGCGCTTGCCACGGCGCATGTTGCATCGAAGGCGATGCCGGTGCTCCCCTCGAACTGGATGAGGTGGCACAGATTGAAGACGTGCTGCCACACATCTGGGACACGCTCGCACCACGGGCACGCGAAGTCATAGAACGACAAGGCGTGGCCTATAACGACCCGGAGGGCGAACTCGTCACCTCCATCGTCGACGGCAAGGACTGTGTGTTCACCTGTTACGACAACCAAGGCTGCTGCTACTGCGCCATCGAACGAGCCTTCCGCGAGGGCAAAAGCAAGTTTCTAAAGCCCGTGTCCTGCCACCTATATCCCGCGCGGGTGAGCGACTTCGGCCCCTACAAGGCCGTCAACTACCACCGCTGGGACGTGTGCCGCGCCGCCGTGCTGCGAGGCCAGCAACACGACCTGCCCGTCTACCGCTTCCTGCGCGAACCCCTCATACGCAGGTTCGGAGCCGACTGGTACGCCGAGCTGGAGACCGCCGTCGCCGAGCTGAAGAAGCAGGGCATGCTTTGATGCCCGCGCGGCTCTTTCCACCGGCTCCATGCCACGGGCTGCCACGGACAACGCCATGCCGCCCAGCAGCCCGACGGTTTTTCCGCCCCGCGCTTTCTTTTCTCCGGCCCCTTGCCTATCTTTGCACGACACTAAAAAACAACTTTGACAATGGACACACAAAACAACAACTACGCCTGGGCCGAGGAAATGAACTGCGCCGTCACCGTGTGCGATGCCCAGGGAGTCATCCTCTACATGAACCAAAAGGCCCGAGACACCTACCGCAAGCACGGCAACCTCGTCGGCCACAACCTCTTTGACTGCCACTCGCCCCGCTCGCAGGAAATCATCCGCAACCTGCTGGCCACCGGCGGCAGCAACGCCTACACGATACACAAGAACGGTGTGAAGAAAATGATTTACCAGACCGCCTGGAAGCAGGACGGCACCGTGGCCGGGCTGGTGGAGATTTCGATGGTGATACCCGAAGAGATGCCCCACTACGTGCGCAGCTAACCCCGCCGCCACGCCCCCAGCAAACCCCGCCGGAGCACACCCGTGCCCGCGCGGGGTATTTTTTTGCCATGAAAGCCTCCTTACCGGCAAGGAGAGCCGCTAACGCCTGCCCCACCGCCCCCAGCGCAGACGAGCCAGGAAGATGATGCCGCGAAAACACAACTCGGCACACATGGCCGTCCACACGCCGCGCAACCCCATGACGGGTGCCAGGTGGGCCGCCAGCGAGAGGCGCACCACCCACATGCTGACGAGGTTCATCAGACACGGACCCAGCGTGTCGCCCGCACCGACAAACACGCCGTAGCACACGATGGAGGCCGCGTAGAGCGGCTCGGCGAAGGCCTCGATGCGCAGCACCTCGACGGCCAGCCGAAGCACGTCGGCATCGGGCGTCATCAGTCCGATAACCCACGGCGCACCGACGTACATCAGCACGCCCATCACCGTCATCACCCCCACGCCCATGAGCACCGTGATGTGGGCAAAACGGCGCATCAGGTCGCGGCGGCCCGCCCCCATGCTCTGACCGATGAGGGTAGTGGCCGCGTCGGCCACGCCGTATCCGGGCATGTAGCACAGGCTCTCCGTCGTGATGCCGAAGGCATTGGCCGCTATGGCCACCGTGCCCAGGGGAGCCACGATGACCGTGGAGGCTATCTGCGCCCCGCACATGGCTATGCGCTCCACCCCCATCGGCACCCCTATGCGCAAAGCCTTGCGCAGGCAGTCGGCCGTGGGACGAAAGCTGCCCGGACGGCCCCACAGATGCAACTCAGGCGAACGGAAGCACAGGAAGTAGAGCATGAGCAACGCCGTCACCGCCGCCGCCAACGCCGTGCCCAGCGCAGCCCCCGTCACGCCCAGCCCCGCTCCGGGCAAGGTAATGCCCACGCCCAGCACGTCGTAGTGCGCAGTGGGGAAGATGAGGAAGGTGTTGAAGACAACATCGAGCACGCACATCAGCACGTTCAGCATGCTGGGCACGTACATGTTGCCACTGCTGCGCAACATGCCGCTGGCCAGCATGTTCATCTGCAAGGCTGGCAACGAGGCTATGAAGATGAAGAAGTAGGCCGAGGCATCGGAGTTGATGTCCTCGCCCCCGCCCAGCCACCGAGGCAACGCCCCGCTGATGGCACAGCCCGCCGAGGCCAGCACGAGGCTGACGAACAGAGCCGCCACCAGCCCCTGACGCAAAACGTTGCGCGCCTGCATCTCGTCGCGTGCCCCCAGCAGGTGGGCCACCTGCACAGAGAAACCCGCCGCCGTGGCCGACGACAGCCCCATGAAGAGCCACGTGGTAGTGGACACCAGCCCGATGGAGGCCGACGCCCGCGCCCCCAGACTGCCCACCATGGAGGCATCGATGTACTGCATGGCGATGGACGACAGCTGAGCCATGATGGAAGGCAGACTGAGCTGCACGGCCAGATAGAGCTGCTGGCCCAGCGTCATGGGCCGTCCCTCCTTGATAAGCGACAGCAAGCGGTTGGTTTCCTTCTTGGAAGCGATGGCCATAATGAATCCGGTCTACAATTTGCGGCACAAAGATAAAGCGAAAACCCGACACAAGACCTACCCGTATTACGGAAAAAAGGACACGCCCGCGCCCCGCCCCCCACCTCCCCACAACCACCGAACAAAGGGCTTCTCCTGCCTCTGCACACCCCCGCACGAGCCTCTGCCCGACGGACCTGCGGGGCACACCTGTGCCACCGTGGCAGCAAAGGAAAGCCCGCCCGGCAGCAGAGGTCCGCCCCCTCGGGAACACACCTTTGCCCCCAAACCCTCCGCCCCCTGCCGGACAGATGGGCGCGGAACGGCCTTTCCTTTTGACACCCCGAAGCCCCCCGCCGCACCAGGCAAGAAGCCTCCCGGCGGATGTCGCCTGCCACAAACATCGTCCAAACGCCTCAAGAGCGGCAAAATGTCAAAACGACACCAAAAACCCGCCCAAACAGCCCACGGAAGCCCACATCCCGAGCGAAACACCCGTCAAACAGGCGCAAGCACATAACAAAAAGATAGCAAACAAGGAACAAAAATTACAATCGCAAACTTTTTGCAGCATCTTTTCTGTTAATAAATGCAAATAGAGGCGTTTTTTATTTCCCCCCATTTGCACTTCTCCGAAAGAATTTTCATATTTGCGACATGAAAGAAACATTAGATTTTTTCATAGTTAAGGTTTAGGTTAAAAAATAAGGGGAGCTGTGAAGCTGCCCTTTTTTTATGGACAAAATGTTGGCCGTAACAGGATTTAAGCCTACCTTTGTGGCTAACTAAAGCTACACGGCGCATGAACACGAGCACAATCATCGCACTTGCGATAGCAGGCATTGTCCTTATCTGGAAAAGGCTGGCAGAGGTTTGGAAGAAAGAAAAGCAAAAGACCGCGTCGGCGGTCAGGAAGCCGCGCCTCAAGACAGCCGCCACCGGCAAGCGCCCCGCCCGACCGGCCACAAAGCCTGCCCGCCCCACGGCGGAACCTGCGCCGATGGCCACGCCGCCACGCCCCTTCGCGCACACGGCAGCAGCCGCCCCCCTCGCACCCCGGACCGACAGACAGGAGACGCAAGCCACGGAGGACAGACTTGACGAGGTGAGACGCGGCATCATCTGGTCGGAAATATTGCAACGCAAATACTGACCCCACCCGCTGCAAGCGACGGACAGAGAACGACAACAACACACATACAGAGATAGCATAACCATGTCACTCAATCACATTTCGGCAGCAGAAGCTGCAAGCCTCATCAAGCATGGCTACAACATAGGTCTGAGCGGATTTACCCCCGCAGGAACGGCCAAGGCCGTCACGGCCGAGTTAGCAAAAATCGCAGAAGCGGAGCACGCCAAGGGCAACCCCTTCCAGGTGAGCATCTTCACGGGAGCCTCTACGGGTGATTCGTGCGACGGAGTCCTGTCGCGTGCCAAAGCCATCCGCTACCGCGCCCCCTATACCACCAATGCAGACTTCCGCGCGGCGGTGAACAACGGCGAAATAGCCTACAACGACATCCACCTCTCCCAGATGGCACAAGAGCTGCGCTACGGCTTCATGGGCGACATAGACGTGGCCATCATCGAAGCCTGCGAAGTGACGGACGACGGCAAGATATACCTCACCGCCGCAGGCGGCATCTCGCCCACGGTGTGCAGGCTGGCCCCGCGCATCATCGTCGAGCTGAACGCGGCCCACAGCAAGGCCGGCATGGGGCTGCACGATGTCTACGAGCCCCTCGACCCGCCCGGCCGACGCGAAATACCCATCTACAAGCCCAGCGACCGCATCGGCACGCCCTACATACAGGTAGACCCGCGCAAAATCGTGGGCGTGGTCGACACCGACTGGCCCGACGAAGCCCGGGGCTTCTCCGACCCCGACCCGCTGACCGACCAGATAGGCCGCAACGTGGCCGACTTCCTGGCCGCCGACATGCGACGGGGCATCATCCCGTCCTCGTTCCTCCCCCTGCAATCGGGCGTGGGCAACATAGCCAACGCCGTGCTCAACGCCTTGGGGCACGACAACACCATCCCCCCCTTCGAGATGTACACCGAAGTGATACAAAACTCCGTCATAGGACTTATCCGCGAAGGGCGCATCAAGTTTGGCAGCACCTGCTCGCTCACCGTCACCAACGACTGCCTGGACGACATCTACCGCGACATGAACTTCTTCCACGACAAGCTGGTGCTGCGGCCCTCGGAAATCTCCAACCACCCCGAAGTAGTGCGACGGCTGGGCGTAATCTCCATCAACACGGCCATCGAGGCCGACATCTACGGCAACGTCAACTCCACCCACATCGGTGGCACAAGGATGATGAACGGCATAGGCGGCAGCGGCGACTTCACGCGCAATGCCTACATATCCATCTTCACCTGCCCGTCGGTGGCCAAAGAGGGCAAGATAAGCGCCATCGTACCGATGGTTTCGCACGCCGACCACACGGAGCACGATGTCAACATAGTCGTCACCGAACAGGGCGTAGCCGACCTGCGCGGCAAAAGCCCCAAGGAACGCGCACAGGCCATCATTGAGAACTGTGCCCACCCTGACTATAAGAACATCCTGCGGGACTACCTGAAGCAAACCGACGGCAAAGCCCAAACGCCCCACTCCATCCGCGCCGCCCTGGGGATGCACGCCGAGCTGGCCAAGAGCGGCGACATGCGCAACGTCGACTGGGGAAAATACCTGTAAAGAAGCAACCCCTCACGCACACGGAAAGAAAGGTCTGCGGACGTGCCGCGCTTCGCAGGACATACGCTCAGCCAAGAACATGCGTATGCCCCGCGAAGACGCGCGCGTCGATTGGGGATAATAAAGTATAAGGGAAGGAGTCGCCCGCCGGCCTACTTGCCGCGCAGAATGCGCTTGATGTTATTCAGCTTGTTGAGAGCGTCGATGGGAGTAAGGCGATCCACGTCCAGGTCGAGTATCTCATCGCGTATCTGGCAGAGCACGGGGTCGTCGAGCTGGAAGATGCTCAGCTGCACTCCGCCTTTCTGCTGGCGGACAAGAGAGGCATCGGGGGTCGTGCCTATGGCACCGGCCTGCCGGTGTTCGGCTTCGAGCTGCTTGAGTATCTCGCCCGCCCGCTTGACAATGCTGCGGGGCATCCCCGCCATCTTGGCCACGTGTATGCCAAAGGAATGCTCGCTGCCACCACGCTCCAGCTTGCGCAGGAAGATGACCTTGTTGTCCACCTCCTTGACGGCGACATTGTAGTTCTTGATGCGGGGGAAGTGCTTCTCCATCTCGTTCAGTTCGTGGTAATGGGTGGCGAAGAGGGTCCGGGCATGGGCTTTGGGGTGCTCGTGGATGTACTCTACGATGGACCAGGCGATGGATATGCCGTCGTAGGTGGAAGTGCCTCGCCCCAGCTCGTCGAAAAGCACGAGACTGCGTGCAGAGAGGTTGTTGAGGATGTCGGCAGCCTCGTTCATCTCGACCATGAACGTAGACTCGCCCACCGAAATGTTGTCGCTCGCCCCAACGCGGGTGAAGATTTTGTCGACCAGCCCTATGTGGGCACTCTCGGCGGGTACAAAAGAGCCGATCTGGGCCAACAAGGTGATGAGGGCTGTCTGCCGCAGCAGTGCCGACTTACCGGCCATATTGGGACCGGTAATGATGATAATCTGCTGCGTAGCGGTGTCGAGCATCACGTCGTTGGCAACGTAGCTCTCGCCCACGGGCATCTGCCGCTCGATGACGGGGTGCCGCCCCTGGCGTATGTCGAGCACGTCGTCGTCGGCCACCACGGGACGGATGTACCTGTTGGCTTGTGCCACAGTGGCCAGCGAGAGAAGGCAGTCGAGCTGAGCCACGATATTGGCATCAATCTGTATGGCAGGAATAAACTCGCACAACGACTGTACCAAAGCATTGTAGAGCTGGGTCTCCAGCACCAGGATTTTGTCCTCTGCTCCAAGTATCTTCTCCTCGTACTCTTTCAGTTCCTGTGTAATGTAGCGTTCGGCATTGGCCAGCGTCTGCTTGCGCACCCACTCGGGCGGCACCTTGTCCTTATGGGCGTTGCGTACCTCGATGTAGTAGCCGAAGACGTTGTTATAGCCAATCTTCAGGCTGGGGATACCGGTCTGGTCGCTTTCGCGCTGCTGCAGGTGCAGCAGGTAGTCCTTGCCCGAGTAGGCTATCTCGCGCAGTTCGTCAAGCTCGGTACTGACACCGCTCTTGATGACTCCGCCCTTGTTGACCAGCAGGGGGGGCTCGTTGTTCACCTCGCGTTCGATGCGGTCGCGCACCGAACGGCACACGTTCAGCTGCTCGGCCATGCGGTTGAGGCTGGCGTTGTCGGCCTCGGCACAGGCGGCCTTGATAGGCTCGATGGCCATGAGGGCAACCTTAAGAGCCACCACCTCACGAGGCGAGACACGCCCCACGGCGACCTTGGACAAGATGCGTTCAAGGTCGCCCATCAGGTGAAGATGTTCTTCGACAAGAGCCCTGAAGTCGGGGTGACGGAAGAAGTACTCTACCACGTCGAGGCGTTCGTCTATCGCCTTGACATCCTTCAGAGGGAACAGCATCCAGCGGCGCAGCAGACGCGCCCCCATAGGACTGATGGTCTTGTCGAGCACACTAAGCAGACTGCTTCCGCCTTCGTTCATCGAGCCAAGCAGTTCGAGGTTGCGCACCGTGAACTTATCCAGACGCACATACTTCTCTTCCTCTATGCGGGCAAGAGAAGTGATGTGGCTTGTCTGCGTGTGTTCGGTCATGACAAGGTATTGCAGGATGGCTCCCGAAGCAATGATGCCGAAGCGCAAGTGCTCCACCCCGAAACCCTTCAGGTTCTTCACTTCGAAGTGCTTGAGCAATTTCTCGCGTGCAGTGGTTTCGGTAAACACCCAGTCGTCCAGTTCGAAGGTGAAGTATTTACTGCCAAAGTGCTCCTCAAACACCGCCCGCTTGCCGCGCTCGAACAGCACTTCCTTGGGGCCAAAATTGGCCAGCAGTTTGTCCACATAGTCGAAAGGTCCCTCAGCTGTCAGAAACTCGCCCGTCGATATGTCCAGGAACGCTACTCCACAAGCAGCCTTTCCTATGTGGACGGCAGCCAAGAAGTTGTTCTCCTTATAATTCAGTATGTTGTCGTTGATGGATACACCAGGAGTGACCAGTTCGGTAATGCCGCGCTTCACCAACTTCTTCGTCAGTTTCGGATCCTCCAGCTGGTCACAGATAGCCACCCGCTTACCCGCTCTTACCAACTTGGGCAGGTAGGTATCAAGGGCATGATGGGGGAAACCAGCCATCTCGACCACTTGTCCTGCCTTGCCGTTGTTCCGCTTGGTGAGGGTAATTCCCAAGATGTCGGCAGCCTCCACAGCATCGCTACTGTACGTTTCGTAAAAGTCGCCGCAACGGAACAGCAGAATAGCATCGGGATTCTTCTTCTTCAAGTCCACGAACTGCTTCATCATCGGTGTAAGAACAATGTCTTCGTTCATCTCGCGCATAGTACAATAAAAAGAGAGCCCAATATCTACACGGATAAAGACCCCGGAGGTTTGGGCCTCACGATGTGGTTGTTATCTTACTGAACAATACTAATACATTCACCAGCCTTTAAGGCCTTCTCTTCTATCTGGTCGGTAAAAGGGTTCCAGATTTTCAGCCTACCTCCCTTTTCGGAACGCACAGTGATGTATGTTATGCGCCCCCCCTCCATACTGGCACTGACCAAAAAGGCTCCCATGGCACGCATGTTGCGAAAAGAGGCATCCTTCCAATACTCGGGCACAGCGGGAAACACACGCACTACCCCCGTATGGCTTTGCAACAGCATTTCTTGGATGGCAGAAGCGCAGGCAAAATTGCCTTCCAGCGTGAAAGGCCGATAAGTCAAACCAGAATAGCCTTTTTTCAGTTGGTCCCCGTTCAGATGAAAACTGTTTGGCGAACAGAAAGCCTTGATGAAAATATGTAGGGAACGGGCTGCCGCATCACCATTCTGCACACGTGCCTGCAAGTTGGCCAACCAGCTATAGGAGTAACCGCACCAGCCCTCCGCCCCCAAATCCTCATAATGATGAATGGATCTTCGGATGAGCCTTTCTACATCTTTCCCTTGAGATATATCCAATAACCCGAACGGATGTATAGCCAGCAGATGAGAGAGATGGCGGTGCGATTGTTGCAGCGGATAGTGAGGAGCTATGCAGAGTCCAGTGGCGTCGGTAGCAAAATCGGGCCACTCGCTTTCCAGTTCTTTCCAATGTACAGCATCCTCATGTAGGCCCAGAGAATCCGCCATCTCTTGTGCAGCACGCAAAGTAAAACGTATGCAAGCCAAGTCGTAATTTGTAGTTTCCGTGAACCAGGCTTCCAGGCTATTGTCATTGATTTCCGGCGAACTGGAGAGCGGTAGCTTGCGCTTTCCGTCAGGACCTCTCACCGAGATGTTTTCAAAATAGCGCGCAGCCTCCCTTACCCATGGATATGCCCGCTCTCTTAGGAAGTCCTCGTCCTCCGAGTATTTCCATTGCAGATAGAAGTGATGCGCCAGCCACCCCGAAGCAGTGGGCTGATGCGAGTACTGATTCCAACCCCCGAGGTCCTTGCCGTCTAAGGTAGCGATACAGGGCACGTTCAGCCCCTCCACCCCAAAGAACTGTCTTGTATATGCCTCGCTGTTGTCCCTAATTCTCCACAGCCAGTCGGTAAACACAGCCGACTCTTCCAAATGGTTTGACGCATATCCCGGCCAATAACTCAGTTGCGTATTCAAATCGTTATGGAAGTCTCCTCGCCAAGGAGGAGTCTGCCCATTGTCGGCAGTCCACACAGCCTGCAGGCAGATGGGTGGTGCGTCTTTACGCGATGCCGCGCCAAACTTGTACATTTCCAGATACCATTGCCGCTCCAACACCTTGTCCGGTAGTTCTATCAGGCACTGCTTCCAATAGTTCTCCCACCATCTGCAGTGCTCTTCCATAGCAACATGAAAGCAGTTTCGGCAATCGTCCATCAGGTTTCCTGCACTATCCTTTTCGCTGTACCACGTGCCTTGTGTTGTCAACAGGTAAGCTCCTTCAAGAGTATGGTCATCGGGATATGTCCAGCGTATGTCCACTTCATACGCCACGTTACCATAAGCCCTTTGCTTGTAGTTGATGTGATTTCCCTTCCTAACGGTCTTTCCTTTCTTATATCCCAGCCGTGTCAGTGCGTTTTTTGCAGGCTCTCCTTTTTGGGGAGTTTCAAAGGCAGGTGCTTCCCAGTTTATTTCCAGCGGGCCGGACAGGTTGACAAATCGGAAGTAACCGGCCTTATCAGTGGCACAAACGAAAAATTGTCCGACGGTTCCGCTCTTCCAGACAATCGTACATATGGCTGTATGCACGTCAAAGTCCACGCTTGCCACCTCTCCCAATCCTTTAATCGGGATTTCAATGGCACCTGCCGGAATTTTAGTGGGGGCTACATCTTGACTGGTACGTGCGTCTATCAGCTCATACACAGGTTTGATGTCGCCTTTTTCAACGGCTTCACAGACAAATTTGTAAGAATAATCCGCCCCGCTAAATTCTTCCACAGGCCTCAAGTCCCACAAGTCTGCCCGATCAACCGCCAAGCGAAGATTTCCCCCTCTTTGCCATATCAACGTTCCCATAATACCGTTTCCCAAAGGAATACCCTCATCCCATGCAGTAGGAATATGTTCAAAATGCAACCCGTGGAAAGACGTTTGTTGTGGCAACAACACCCCCTCCATAGCTGCTACAGCTTGGCATAGCGACCCTGCGCACAAAGTAATAAGGCTGACGAGCAGACTCATTGGCCACAACTTACCTGTTTTCTTACGAAGCATCTTCATAACTTCAATACCTTATAATTTGTCATTTGTGTAACTGTTCATAATAGGCTCGTTAAGGTGCAACCAGATGAACTCAGCCTTTATATTATGGTATGTAACAAGAATGCACTTTTTCGTCATTACCACCGACAATATACCCACAACAAAATCTTCTCATCTGTTTACGCCCGTCACAACGGCATGACAGAACAGCGTTGTTCCACCTTTATCCCCAAAAAAAAAGGGCTCCGCCGAGCCCAACCTTTGTTAACCTTAAATCTAATACTATGAAAAACACATTGCAAAGGTACGGACTTTTTCGTTACCTGCAAATAATCCAAATAAAAAAGCCTGTTTAATAACATATTTTATAGGTTTATCTGCATTCATTAAGCCTTTCGAGGAGATTTTCAAGCAGAACTGGCTCTTTTGAAACCCCAAAACGCCATGCAGAAAGCCAACAAAGCAATCAACGAAAAAGTCGGCTAAACCGCCTGCCACAGATTTTTCCGTGCCAAGCGACCTCGCCGACCCCAAGTTCCTGCGACAGGAAACCACACAGGAAAAGCGCCCGAAGCGCATCAGTAGCTCACCCGCAACGGATTGCGCACCTTTTGGGCAAAGTCCTTCAGATAGCCCTCCCAAGCCTGAGCATCCTTGATGTCGGCACGGTCCCACCCGAAGCCCCAATAGTAGACGTACTCTGCTCCCGGTTCATACTGGCTGACGGCCAATACATGCCCTTCCGCATTGTTGCGCTGCTTCTTTTCGGCATTGCCGAAACGCACAGCCTTAGCCTCCTGTACAGGAGCCGGGAAAGCGGCACCAATGAACAGTTTACCATTATCGGCACCTGTTGTAGGGTCAATATAGGCGATGTAGCCATCGGCAGCATTGGCCGTGACGGAAGCACTGAGCGTATCGTGCAGCACAATGCCCGTAACCACGGGCATTGCATGCCCCAAATTGGCGTAGCTGACGGTTGTGCGGTTGAGGTGCGAACCGGCATCCAGCGTAATGACACGGGTCTCTACCACGCCTGTATCTCCCTGCACCTCGAAGGGCTTAAACACCAGCCGCGCACTGAAACGCAACGGTCCGTTGTCCAGTATCTCGCACGCATCATAACACCAAGGATAAACAATAGCATCATCTGCCATCAGCGCAGCCGTACCCGCGCCCAAAGTAGCTCCCACGGCATAGCAGTCCATGCCGTAACCATGATCTACATGATAGGTAATAGAGCGTTGCAACTCGTCAGCCGCCTTCCGGTCGGTCGTGCGCAAAGCCCGTATCTTCTCCCATGTCGGTTCGTCCAGTTCGCTGGCATACATTGCTTCGAGCACCGGAGCCGACGTGCCACGCTTGGCGAACAGGTCGTAGCCATAGCCATGCTCACCCGCAGCCTGAAGACCGGGACCATAGGCACGGAAGCCCACCAAATCGTTCTCCCAAGCCAAGTCGTCCATGCGGCGCGGGTAGCAATGTCCCTCGGCCAGCGTCTCCACCTGTTGCGGAGTACCTATCTGTATGGTGTAAGTAGCCGTTCCGCCAGCGGGCACCGTGGCGGGAAAGATGAGCAGTTCGTCGTGCGTCGTCTGGCTGGGCACGGGGTTGCCTTCGCTGTCGTAGACCACCACCAAAGCCGTGTCTGGCAAATTGAGCCTCTCGGCCACCGTGCTCATAGGTATTTCTACCATCTCGCCCGTGCGGTCTATGGGCAAGGGGTTTTCCACCGATACGGTAAGGGGCTTCTTCTCGCTGCAAGCCCCCAGCAGCGCGGCTGCCGCCGCAAGCATAAGTAACTTTTTCATTGCTCGTAATGTGTGTTGAGGAGTGATCGCTTCTGTAGTCTTAAGTACGGAGGGAGATAAAGAGAAGGGACGGCTGCCCATCTCTGTGCGGCCGTCCCTTCGTCTATAGCCAAGGGAGATGCGGAGCGGGCAACAGTACCGGTCTCCGCCCTTCCCTGCGTCTTTTCTTTATTCGGGCTGCTTGCCGATGTAGGCCAGGATACCACCGTCCACATACAGGATGTGACCATTCACGGCATTGGAAGCCTCGGATGCCAGGAACACTGCCGGACCCGTCAGTTCCTCGGTCTGCAACCAGCGGCCAGCCGGAGTCTTGGCGCAGATGAACTTGTCAAACGGATGACGGCTGCCATCGGGCTGCTTCTCGCGCAAAGGTGCTGTCTGAGGCGTAGCGATGTAGCCCGGGCCAATGCCATTACACTGGATGTTGTACTGTCCGTATTCTGAACAGATGTTACGCGTCAACATCTTCAAGCCGCCTTTGGCTGCTGCGTAAGCCGATACCGTCTCACGGCCCAGCTCGGACATCATCGAGCAGATGTTGATTATCTTGCCGTGGCCTTTCTTAATCATGCCGGGCAAAACGGCCTTCGACACAATGAACGGGGCGTTCAGGTCGATGTCGATTACCTTGCGGAATTCGGAAGCGGCCATCTCTATCATGGGGATACGGCGGATGATGCCGGCGTTGTTCACCAAGATGTCGATTGTGCCTACTTCTTTCTCAATCTGAGCCACCATAGCCTGTACGGCAGCCTCGTCGGTAACGTCGCATACATAGCCGTGCACGTCTATGCCTTTTTCCTTATAAGAAGCCAGTCCCTTGTTCACCAGTTCCTGATTGATGTCGTTGAAGCAGACTTTTGCGCCTTGCTCTGCAAAAGCCGAAGCAATGGCGAAACCGATACCGTAAGAAGCGCCTGTAACAAGAGCTACCTTACCTTCCAAAGAAAAATTCAGATACGGATTCATAATCATTAAGTTTTTTGTTGATAACCATTTTTGTGTGGCCCGACAGGCGGGAAGCGTTCCCGATTTAAGGGTACTGCGGCCCATGCGCCGAGGTCTGGCCGAATACGCCGCAAATGTAGCAAAAGAAAGCGGAGGCCGTATGCTAATTTATTCCAATTATTTGATAATATTGTACAAATGCCCCACAGCAGACTCAGTGCGCAGACAACACGACAGCCCGGACAGCTCCAATGCCCGTCGGAAAACAGGTCCAAAGAAGCACCCCCCCGACAAGGATTGCCCTGCACCCTTCCTCAAAGCACTCTGAACTCATACCCCTCCTCCTGCAAGAACTCTATGGAGCGGGGCAACGCATAGCGCAAGTTGCCGTTTCCCCACGACTTGA
The DNA here is from genome assembly GCA_944321465.1 of uncultured Bacteroides sp. Taxonomy (GTDB): domain Bacteria; phylum Bacteroidota; class Bacteroidia; order Bacteroidales; family Bacteroidaceae; genus Bacteroides. Next base: position 95,014 of record CALULL010000005.1, on the reverse strand, counting down.
GCGAGTCGTGGAAGGTGATGATGGAGCCGTTGCGTGCATAGCGCAGCACGTTGGCCAGCACCTGCGGAGGGCGCAGTTTCTTGCTGTAGTCCCGCGTCACCACGTCCCACATAATGATGCGGTAGCGGTGGCGGAGCATCATGTACTGGTCGCGCGTCAGGTGTCCGTGGGGCGGCCTGAAGAGGTCGGTCTGCAACGCTTCGTTGGCCAGCTCGATGTTGGCCAGATAGTCCGGCGAACTGTGCTGGAAACCGCGCAGGTGGTTGAAGGTGTGGTTGCCCAAGCGGTGCCCCTGCTCCACCACCATGCGGAACACGGCCGGATGCTTGCGCACGTTGTCGCCCACCATGAAGAAGGTCGCCTTGATGCCATACTTGCCCAGCACGCCCAGCACCCAGGGAGTCACCTCGGGTATGGGTCCGTCGTCAAAAGTGAGATAAACGGCTTTCTCCTCGGGGCGCACACGCCACAAGGCGGCAGGATAGAGTTTGCGAAACAAAGTAGGCGGTTGTTCAATGAGCATGGTATGTCTTGTGATTTTGTTCTGTGGCGAAAAGATCTCGCCCGGTTGGTTAACAAGAAAAAGAAAAGGAGCGTGCCGCGCATTGCGGCGGCACGCTCCTTTTCGATATTCGTCAGTACTGGTAACCTGCTTGCTGCATACGCTCGCCGTAGAGCGTGTAAAGTTCGTTGAGCCGGTCGCTGTAGCCTTGTCCGAACTCCGAACCATACTTCAGCATGAGCTGCGACTCGCGGTGGAGCAGCGCGGCGTGGTATTCGCACTCCTGCGACGACAGCAGGAAACGCCGGTCGTCCAGGCTCAGGTACCACGTCAGGTACTGCACAGCCTTGTCGGCCAACGCCTTTGCCACCCGGTCGCCCTCGGCCGTTTCGCCAAGCTGGTAGTAGGCCTCGGCCATGTCGAGCGAGCCGTTCTGCCAGTCGTAGGGGACGTTGAAGGCAGGCACCATCTTCTCTGCGTATTGCAAGGCGGCCCGCGCCTTGTCCCTCTTGCCCTCGTGCATCAGCTGCCTGATAAGCATACTGAAGGTGCGACGCTGAGAGTAGCACATGCGCATGGCGTTCTCGTCGATGTAAAGCCCCGGCTTGTCGATGCCGCCGAAGCGGAACTTGTTCATCAGGTTGTCGTACATCTTCTCGCTGTCGATGCTGACGCCCGTCTGTCGGCTGTCAAAGGGGGTGAACCGATAGGCCAGTCCCTCCAGCATGAAGTGGTTCTCCATGCCCAGCTGGTTCTCGCGTCCCACGCTGATGGCAATGTAGATGGGCCGTTCCCAGTTAGCCTCGGCCAGCATTTCGAGCATCATCAGCTCGCTCTTGTAGAGGGCGTGTTTCCCCTTCAGCGATATGTGCATGTAGTCGGGAATAGAGTCTCCCGGTATCAGCATGCCACTGCGGCGCACGGCCTCCTTGTCCACCGTGATGACGATGCTGTCCGTAGGAATCACCCTCAGGTCCTTGTCCGTGCTGCGCACCCAGTAGCGCAGGATGTTCTTCAGCTCATAGGGATTCTCGCCAAACATCTGCTGCACGTTCTGCAACGGCTGCAGATTGCCGTTGGCGGCCTCCCTACGCGCGTCGGCATAAAGGCGGTCAATGCTTTGCCTGAACTCGGGCTGCACGGGTACAAACTCGTTGGTCCCCTCCACGTACTCCATGCGTTCCCAGCTTATGGGCAGCGAGGGCGAGTCGTAGGCCGGACGCTTCATCTGGTCGATGTACCAGTCCGTCTGCAAGTAGCTCAGGTTGCAGGTGCGGGCATCGGTGCGGAAGCCCTCGGTCTCCTGGGCGTACCACAGGGGGAAGGTATCGTTGTCGCCGTTGGTGAATATCACTGGGTAGCCCTCTTCTTGCAGGGACGAAAGGTAGTTCTCGCCGAAGTCGCGGGCCATGTAGCGTCCGCTGCGGTCGTGGTCGTCCCACGTCTGGCTGGCCATCTGCACAGGCACCAGCAGGCAGAGCACGGCCACGGCCAATGCCAAGCCCACACCGGGCCTGAACGGAGCCTCCTCCTGCACCGCCGTGTCGCTGTTGCCCGGCACCAGCGATGGTGTTTCGCCACCGCCCGCCGCAGCAGCCTTGCCTTTCATCAGTCGGCTGAGGAACTGCGTCAGCCCAGCCACTCCCATGCCCACCCAGACGGCAAACGCGTAGAACGAGCCGGCGTAGGCATAGTCGCGCTCACGCGGCTGGCTGGGGGTCTGGTTCAGATAGAGCACAATGGCGATACCCGTCATAAAGAACAGGAAGAAAACCACCCAGAACTGCTGGATGCCTTTCTGGCCGCGATTGGCCTGCCACACCAGGCCGATGATGCCCAGCAACAGCGGCAGGCCGTAGAACACGTTGCGGCCCTTGTTCTCCTTCAGGTCCTGGGGCAACAGCGACTGGTTGCCCACCAGCAGGTTGTCAATGAAGTCAATGCCCGTTATCCAGTTGCCATGTTCTATTTCGCCATAGCCCTGGATGTCGTTCTGCCTCCCCACGAAGTTCCACATGAAGTAACGCCAGTACATCCAGTTGAGCTGGTAGGAAAAGAAGAACTTTATGTTTTCCCACTGTGTGGGGATGTTCACCATTACCGTGTTGCCGCACTCGTCGTAGGGCACGTCGCGGCCTTCTATCTCTTGCCAAGCCTTGTACTGAGCCGAGTGCTGGCTGCTGTACATGCGCGGGAAGAGCATGTTCTGGGCATACTCGTACTCCACCCGGCCTGGTATCTCGACGTAGCTGTCCTTCTCCTCGGGCGAAGCCTTTTCCTTGCGGATGAAACGGGTGCTTTGCGAAGCCACGCGGGGGTCGCAGTAGCCGTCCTTCACGTCGTAGGCCACGCGCGAGGAGAAAGCCGGGCCGTAGAAGAGCGGCCGCGTGCCATACTGTTCGCGCCCCAGGTATTCGCCCAGCGTAAAGATGTCCTCGGGCGAGTTCTGGTCCATCGGCGTGTTGGCAGTCGAGCGGATGACGATGACGGCATAGGAAGAGTAGCCCGCCACAATCATCATCACGCAGAGCAGGGCCGTGTTGAGTGTGCGGGCCGACACACGGTACTTCTCCTTCAACGCAGCCTGCGTGCGGGGGTTCAGGTAGAGCCACAACAGGGCTATGACCACTACGCCTATGACGACGGCTCCTGCACCATGCCCGTAGAACGGGATGCCCAGCATGGCCACCGTGAGCACGAAGGACAGGGCCATGCGCATCCGGCTACGGTCCACATAGCTCTCGTAGACACCCCAGACGATGCACCCCGCCAGCACAAAGATGTAGACGATGACACCCGTATTGAACGGCAGCCCGAAGCCATTGACAAACAGCAGCTCGAACCAGCCCCCCACCTTCACGATGCCCGGCACGATGCCATAGAGCACCGCCGCCACCAGCACCGCCGAGCCCAGCAGGGCCAGCAACGAGCCTTTGGCGTTGGCATGGGGGACTTTCTTGTAATAATAGACCAGCACGATGGCGGGCAGACACAGCAGGTTGAGCAGGTGCACGCCTATGGAGAGGCCCGTCAGGTAGGCTATGAGCACCAGCCAGCGGTCGGAGTGAGGCTCGTCGGCCACGTCCTCCCACTTCAGGATGAGCCAGAACACCACCGCCGTGAACAGCGACGAAAAGGCATAGACCTCGCCCTCCACAGCCGAGAACCAGAAGGTGTCGCTGAACGTATAGACCAGCGCGCCCACCACGCCGCTTCCCATGATGGTTGCCATCTGCCCGGCGGTGAGGGCCTCCGAGCCGTCGCGCGCCACCAGCTTGCGCACCAGGTGCGTGATGCTCCAGAACAGGAACAGGATGCAGGCACCGCTCATAAGCGCACTCATGTAGTTCACCATCTTGGCCACCGTCGTGGTATCCGAGGCAAACTGCGAGAACAGGTTGGCCACCAGCATGAAGAACGGCGCGCCGGGCGGATGGCCCACTTCCAGCTTGTAGCCGGTGGTGATAAACTCGGGACAGTCCCAGAAACTCGCCGTCGGCTCTATAGTCATGCAATAGACCGCAGCCGCCACGGCGAACACAATCCAACCCGTCAGGTTGTTTATTCGCTTATAATCTCTCATTGCTTAGCTTTTCGTTGCGAAAGTTGTCTGCCCCCCTTCCCGTCGGCCAGGCCTCCGGGCGAGCACAGCATATGCGGGGCAAAGATAAGCATTTCGCACCAAGCCGCTGCCTTCCTTTTCTTTTTTTAACCCCAACCGGCCGACAGAGGGCCAAGCGGTTTTCATCCCGTCGCCGTGCAGCCAGGCCACCGCCTTTGCCGCAGACGCGGCAGGCCATGCCTGCGGGAGCACACCTGCGCCCGTCCGCAAGCGCACCTGCGCCCCCTCGGTGGCAGACCTTCGCCCGGCGGCGGGCACAGGTGTGCTGCCTGCGGCGGCTCCCCAGCTGCGGCGGCGCGGAGGGGGACACGGCAAAAGTTTTTCCCTTTTTCCAAAAATTCCCTTTGCCGTTTCCACAAATATGTCTAAATTGCACGCCGTTTTGCGGGGCAGGGAAGCAAAGCACAGGGCGCAGTCTGTAGCACAGGCAGTGCCAAGAGTGGTCGTGTTCTGCCCCGGACTGTGAAGGAAATCGTTATGAATCAACAAAAAGGAACAAAACGCACGTCGTGGGCGGCACACTTGTTGTGCCTGTGCGGTTGCCTGCTGATGACCTGCCTGGTGGCAGGAGGGCCGGGCTTTGCGCGGGGCAACGAGCACGCCCAAGGCGACACGACCGACGTGCTGGCCTACATGGGCGGCGAGGCGGACGACTTCATTCTGGCCGCATCGCCCCAAGAAGCCGACACCGCCGAGCACTACGTGCAAATCGTGCGCCAGTACAACAGCCAGATGACAGCCGAGCAGAAGCGCAACTGCGCCACCGCCTGCCTGCGCATGGGCGACATGTGCTACGCCAAGGAGGCCTACTCGCAGGCTTTCGGCTTCTACTTCCTGGGCATACGCATGTGCGAGGGCTACCAGTTTGACGACCTGGTAGGCACGTTCTACAAAAACATAGGCAACATCTACAGCATCTTCGGCGACAACAAGCTGGCCATAGGCTACTACGAGAAGAGCCTCGAACTGGCACGGGCCAACGGCAACACCGAGCTGGAGATGAAGCTCCTCATCAACCTGACGGGCATCTACATCTACGACGGCAACCTGGCCAAGGCCCGCGAGTACCAGAGGCTTATGATGGAGTGCCCCAACGACGGCCAGATAACCTACTTCGGACACCTCAGTTCGGCCATTATCATGGCCACCGAGGGCCACTACGACGAGGCCGTCGGCCAGCTGCACGTGGCCGAAGCCTACGTCAGGCAACACGACCTGGGCTCGCAGTTCCTGGCCGCCATCTACGCCGAACTGACCAACGTCTACGAAGACAAGCAAAACACCGACTCCGTGCTGCACTACTGCGAGCTGAACCTGGAGCTGGCGCGGCGCGAAAAACTCAGCTCGATGGAGCTGAAGAACCTGCGGGCACTGTACATGCTATATAAAAAGGTGGGCAACAGAGCCAAGTACGAGCAGTACAGGGAGCAATACTTCCTGATGGCCGACTCGGTGATGAACTCCAAGGAATACAACAAGATAAAGAACTCCTACATCGTCTACGAACTGGACAAGAACCACAAGGAGATAGCCAGCCTGATGCAGGAGAGCGAGGAGAAGGCCATGCAGATAGAGCACCAGCGCACGGTGCTGGCCTGCACCATCGTCTGCCTGCTGGTGTTCGTCGTCATGCTGGGGGTGGTCTACGCCCAGAAAAAGAAGCTGAAGCTGGCCTACGAGAACCTCTTCCGCCGCAACAAGGAAATGGTGCAGGCCGAGCAGGCCAACGAAGCACGGCGCGACGAGTACGAACGCCGCATCGCACGCCTGGAAGAGGACAACAAGCGGCTCGACTCGCAGCTGGAGCAACAACAACAGCAGCAACAACGCCAGCCCGCCGACGAACAGGGCCGCCCGGCGGCACCCGCAGGCGGAGAGGCCAAGTACAGCTCAAGCAAGGTGACCGACGAGCAGCGCGACATCATCCTGCAACGCATCAACAAGGTGATGAGAAACCCGGAGAACTTCTGCGACAGCAACTTCTCGCTCGACAAACTGTCGACCCTCGTCGGGTCAAACAGCCGCTACGTGTCGCAAATCATCAACGAGACACTGGGCAAAAACTTCCGCTCGTTCATCAGCGAGTATCGCATCAACGAGGCGCAACTGCGCCTGCTCGACACCAACAACTACGGCAACTACACCATCAGGGCCATAGGCGAGAGCGTGGGCTACAAGTCGCAGGCCAACTTCATTGATGCCTTCCGACGCCAGACGGGCATGCTGCCATCCATCTATCAGAAGATGGCGCAAGGCGATGCCTGAACATCCCCCTCCCCCCAGTTTCTCCACAACCACCTCCCCCTTCCCCCTGCGGCGAGACGCACAGTCCGAAGTGTGCCCGACAGGCGCGGCACACCTTTTCCGGCAAGGGCAGCCGCGCCCGCTTCCGCTCTCGCAATGTCTCCCCCGACCGCCACCCCCGTCACACAATTACGCAAAAAGGAAACGCCCGCATTACTTATTCTTAAATCAGAAACCATTCCCGGCCCATTTCGCTTCATATTGCTCTGAAAATGTATAATTTCGCTATCGATAAAAGTTTTAGAGCTAACTAACTAAACGTACTATTATGAAAAACTATCTACTATTAGCGACAGCTCTCACGGGCTGCCTTGCCACGGCACAGAACATCTTTGCACAGGACGAAAGACCTAAGATGATTGCCACCTTCTACTTCACTCAGGAAATCCCCGGCATCGTACAGGCGGTGTCCGACAACGGACGCTATGCCGTAGGCTACGATGAGCTCACCACCAACGCATCCTTCATCTGGGACCGGGAGACAAAAGAGTTCGTCGACGTGTTCGGTGTGGACGAAGAGGGCAACATGGCTCAAGGCTACAGCTGTGCCTTGCAGGACGTGGCCGACGACGGCACTGCCGTAGGCTACTATCAGGATGCCACGCTGGGAATAGTACCGGGCATTTATAAAGATGGAACGTGGACACCTCTGCCCACGCTGGTCGAGAAGAACAGTGCTGCTGTGAGTGCCATGTGCATCAGCCCGGACGGCAGCCTCATCGGCGGACAGGTGTCGGGACACATCGCAACCTCCGACGCTCTGCCGGGACAGACGATCGAGACCGGCGGTGCCACCGTGCCCGTGCTGTGGCGCGACGGCATGATTGAGCGCATCGACACCATCACCTACTTAGGCCAAGGTTGCAGGATAAACGACATGTCGCCCGACGGCACCATGATGTGCGGCTGGGCCGAATGGGACGACGGTACGCGCAGCCCCGCCGTATGGAAAGACGGCAAGATGGTACGCCTCATCGGCACCGAGCCGGCAATCTCCAACCCCGACAAGTGGGAAGAATTCTACGAGGGCCAGCTTTACTGCTTCAGCCGAGACCTGACACAAGTAGGCGGATACTTTTCCGCAAGCCAATATAGTATGGAGGGTATCCTGTGGACAATCCCCGAAGACTTCAGCCAGGAAAACGCCACGGATGAAAGCGTACAAATAGTTGAAACGGCGTTGACAGCAGGCGGAAACGACGGTAAGTTCTTCGGTGGCGGTTTACTGGGCGGCGGCGGCACGGTCTACTACGACGGCGGCGTAACTTCCCTGATGAGCTACTACAGAATGATGTTCGACCTGACGACCGAAGGGAGCACCGCCAGCCCCGCAGCCATTAACGACGTAGACGCAGAAGAGCGCACGTTTGCCTCCTCATACGTTGTTTCGGCAATGGGTGGTGCTATACAATGCCCCCTGGTCATCTGCTTCGACGAAGACGAGACAGGCATCGGCCAGACAGCCGCCAACGGCGAAGCCGTGCTGCACTATGCCGACAACGTGCTCAGCGTAGAAGGACTGTACAACGAAGTGGCCGTCTACAGCCTGAACGGCAACCGTATGCTCCAGGCCGGAGCCGGAGCCGACAGCGGCAACCTGGACCTCGGACAGCTCGGAGCCGGTGTCTACATCGTGAAGGTGACGGGCAAGAACTACGCGAAAATTCAAAAAGTAATCGTAAAATAAAGCTGTAAAAGAACTTTTTCATTGACCAACGACATCTGTGACAGAAGGCGTTTATTAAGGTAACCTAAAAATCAGGGATACGTCCTGGCCGCTTCCCTGCCAGGAAAACCAGGACGTTCCCTGATTTACTTTCCGCAACAGCATTTTGAACAACGACTAAAACCTACGCGAATGAAGAAACACCTACTCAGCCTCATCATACTCCTGCAAGCTGCGATTTCCGCCGCAGCCCAGACGGACGCGGCGGCAGCCGACTCCGTGTATCTGGGCAACTGTGAAGGACGCGGCGTGAGCATGTCGGGCAGCGACATAACAGGCGCAGCCCTCTTCTTCCCCCAGTCCTACATGCGGCTCCTGGCAGGCAACAGTCTGGAAAAGGTCTATCTGTACGTCAACTACCCCCGGCAGGCCGAAGACGTACAGGTGTTCGTGACGCAAAGCCTGGACGAGCCCTACGACCGCGTGTTCCCGGCCCAGGTGAGCAGGACGGGATGGAACGAAATCGTCCTGGACGAACCTTACGAGCTGAGCGGCGACAGCCTCTACCTGGGCTTCACGCTGAAGTCCTGCCCCGTGTCCTACGCACCCCGCCGCTTCGACGGACCGGAGTTCTCGCTACAGAACGGCAAATGGGTGCCCTACGAGAACGATGCTTACAGCATAGCCATCTATGGCGTGGTGCGGGGCGACGAACTGCCCGCCCACAATGCCGTGTGGCAATGCCGCACGCCTTTCCTCTACGCCGTCAGCGGGCAGCCCAATGAGATAGAGGGCACGGTGTTCAACAAAGGCGTGACCACGATAAACAGCCTCACCTTTACCTACCGATACGACGGACAAACCGAAACCGAAACTGTGGAAGGACTGAACATACCCTACCTGGGCCAGAGCGGCATCAGGCTGCAAGGCCCGACCTTTGCCGAGAGCGGGCAATACGACCTGACGGTAGAGCTTACAGCCGTCAACGGCCAGCCCGACCTGGACGACAGCGACAACGCATCGGACACCTATCATTATACGTGCCTCGACGAGTTCGTGCAGCGCAACGCGCTCATGGAGGTATTCTCCACCGAGCTGTGTACCAACTGCCCCGCCGCCCACGCAGGCATAGACTACGTGGTGGACGGCAACCACCGCATCGTGGAGGTGGGCCACCACTCGGGCTACTACACCGACCCCTTCACCGTCGATGCCAGCGTGGACTACGAATGGTTCTACGGCACCATGAAGTTTGCCCCGGCCTACATGATGGACCGCACCAACCGCTACGACCGCTATCCCGGCATGTACACCTACGGCCACGGCGGACCGATAGGCGGAGTGGGCTATCTGGAAGAGGTCATTGCCGACGCCCTCGCCACGCCCGCCTTTGCCACCGTGCAGCTGGAGGTGACAAGCGAAGGCGGAGACAACTACCGGCAACTCACCATACACGTGACGGGCGAAAGCCTGCTGCCCCTGCCCGAAGGCCACGACGACCGCCTCTTTGTCTACCTGACGGAGGACAGCATCTTCACCGAAAACCAGGCAGGCGCAGCCGGAAACTACTACCACAGGCACTCGTTGCGGCAAAGCCTCAGCGACACGTGGGGCGACCCCATCGCGCTGGACGAGGGCTTCGAGAAGACCTACACCGTGGAGGTGCCCCGGGAATGGAACATGAAGCAGATGGAAGTGGTGGCATTCGTGGGCAACTACAACGCCGCCGACTACAATGACTGCCAAGTGTACAACGCCACCTCGCAGGAACTGCACAGCTTCGTGCCCACCGGCATTTCCACGACGGAGCGGACAACGCCCGGCGTGACGTTCGACGGGCAGTCGCTGCACTTGCCCGAAGGCTGCCGCAGCCTGCAGGTGTTCTCGCCGAGCGGTGTGCTGGCGCTCTCGGCACAGGGCGGCACACGCACCGTCTCGCTTGCCGGCCTGCCCGCCGGTGTCTACCTCTTCCTGGCCGAAGGACCCGACGGAGTGGAGACAGGCAAAATCATCCTGTAGCCCCGCCAGCGGGCATACCTCTGCCCCCAAGCGGGCGAAGGATTGCCACCACGGAAGCAAAGGACTGCCCGGAAACGGGCAAAGGCGTGCCACCGCGCGCCCTCGGCCAGGCTTCCGAACCGGCCTTCCAAAGAGCCGGACGGATGCCACGACAAAAGCAACCCCAACGTTTTTAACCTAACAATAAACAGAACCTAAAAATGAAAAAAGACTTATCCATACGCCTGCTGGCCGCAACGCTCGGCCTGGGACTCGTGCCCTCGGCCGCTGTCGCCCAAACTGCGGCAGGAGAAGACGTGCTCTTCGCATGCGACTTTCAGAACGCCGAAACACGGGCACAGTTCGTGGCCTACGACGAGGACGGGCTAACGCCTTCGACCACGATGATTCAGCTTGGCTTCTCGACAGACACCGGCTGGCTGCTCACCTTGCAAGACACCAACACGTCGACCAACATCTTTGCCGGCTCGACCTCTTCTTACCGTCCCGCCGGGCAGGCCAACGACTGGCTCGTGACGGTGAACCCCATCAGCATCCCCGGCGAAGGCTACGTGCTGAGCTGGAACTCGCAGGCCCTCGACCTGGAACTGCGCGACGGCATTGCCGTCTACATATCGACCACGGGCAACACGCCCGCCGACTTCACGGGACAGCCCGTCTTTGCCATCGACGAGGAAGAAAGCGGCCCGACGGGCAACACCGACGGCGAATGGACAACCCACCGCCTGCCGCTCGACGACTATGCCGGGCAGAGCATCTACGTGGCCTTCGTCAACAACAGCTACGACAAGAACATCCTCTGTCTGGACGACGTGTTTGTAATGACGCGCCAGTACCTGACACTGGAGAGCGGCCTGCCCGTCTACACGACCGAACCCACGATAGAGGTGAAAGCCACGGTGGAGGCTATCGACGAAACCATCGGCACCTTCCAGGCCTACTATGTGGCAGCCGACGGCACCCGCTACGAACAGGAGTTCGCCTCGATGGACATTGCCCCGGGCGAAAGCCGCGAAATAACCTTCGACCAGCCCCTCACGCTCACCGCACTTGGCAACTACCAGCCGGTACAGATAGGCGTGACGTATGGCGAAACGACCACACAGATTACCGACTCGGTGGCCTTGATTCCGTTTGAACCCATGCACAAAGTGGTGATAGAGGAAGGCACAGGCCAGTGGTGCGGCTGGTGTCCGCTGGGCATCATCGTGCTGGACTACCTGAAAGAGAAGTACCCCGACAACGTGGTACCCATAGCCGTCCACAACCAGGATGCCATGGCCATTGCAGAGTACGACGGGAACATGGGCTTCAACGCCTTCCCCACAGGACGGGTGAACCGCAACAGAGCCACCGTAACCCCCACGACCGACTCGTATGAACTGGAAGGTCCCGGCTCGTTCCACGATGCCTTCGTGGCCGAGCTGGCCCTGCTGCCCGAGGCCGAAGTGCGCATCACGTCCATCGAAATGGATGCCGACAGCGTGGCACACGTGTCGACCGACACGCGCTTCGTACTCAACGCCCCGGGCAAGACCTACCACATAGCCTACGCAGTCACTTCGAGCAACTACACAGCACCGGGCGTGCAAAGCAACTATCTGGCCACAGGGGAGTACCCCACGTTCGGCGACTTCGGCAAAGGCGGCATCTACGGCCAGCAATACGTCTACAACCTGGCTTACGACGACGTGGCCTGCGGCATCTTCCCGTCATTCAACGGCAACGAACTTACTGCCAACGCCACACTGGATGAAACCTACGGGCACGAGATAGAGATAGACCTGAAAGCGTGTCCCAACATCGCTTCGGGTGTGCGCATAGCAGTCGCCGCCCTGCTGATAGATGCCACGGACGGGACAATAGTCAACGCCGACATACTCAACCTGGACGGCAGCCCGCTGGGCATTGACAGCACGATGCCTGCCACAGAAGCCCAAGTGAGGTACGACGGCCACTCCCTGCTTCTGCCCGAAGGCTGCTCCGACGTACGCGTCTACTCGCTGAGCGGCGTGCTGGTCTTCGCGCAAGACGTGGCAGACGCACGCACCGTGTCGCTCGACAGGCTTCCCCAGGGCGTATACCTCTACATGGTCAACACCCCCGAAGGTATCGCCACCGGCAAGCTGGCCAAATAACCCGGACAGAGGCAGGTACACGCAGGAACAAACCGCCCTGCCTCGCCCCGGCCTAACCATACGGGCGGGAGAGAGAACTACCTTACCTCTCCCTGCCCCTAGCTGAAAGGACAAGATTGTTTCACTAATAAAAACGTAGTATTATGAAAAAGGTATGTTTGTTGTTATTACTTTGCCTGGGCTTCTTCACAGCGAAGGCCCAGACCTACGTGGCCAGTGCCGAGTTGCCGGCCACCCACTTCCCCCTGAGTGAATCATCGCAGACAGTAGTCATCCCGATGGACAACGTCAAGGAAGCACTCAACGCCATCGAAGAGGGACTTTATGACCAAGTGTTCCCAGCCTATACCACCATCTACTTCTTCGACGAGGACGGCGAGGAGCTGAACGTTCCCTCCTCTTCGCCCTTCGGAGGCAGCGGCCTGACGGCCTACACCACAGCCGAGGGCATCAGCGTCCGCGTACAAGCGGGCGTAGAGTTTCCACAGGCTGTCTACCACCTCGGAAAGATGAACAACAGCACGGCCGAGCACGAGGACTTGCGTGTCACCGCGCAGTACGACTTCACCATCCTGCTCTCAGCAGGCGACAGCAGTGAAGAGCCCGCAGGCGACTACGTGGCCAGTGCCGAGCTGCCCGCCACCCACTTCCCCCTGAGCGAGTCATCGCAGACAGTAGTCATCCCGATGGACAACGTCAAGGAAGCCCTCAACGCCATCGAAGAGGGACTGTACGACCAAGTATTCCCGGCCTACACTACCATCTACTTCTTCGACGAGAACGGAGAAGAACTGACTGTGCCCTCCTCCTCGCCCTTCGGAGGCAGCGGCCTGACGGCCTACACCACAGCCGAGGGCATCAGCGTCCGCGTAGCCGCCGGAACCGAGTTTCCGCAAGCAGTCTACCACCTCGGGAAAATGAACAACAGCACGGCCGAACACGAGGACTTGCGTGTCACCGAACAGTACAACTTCACCATCCAACTCTCTGCCGGAGACACGGGTGAAGAACCCGAAGGCGACTACGTGGCCAGTGCCGAGCTGCCCGCTACCCACTTCCCAATGAGCGACAATGCTCAGACAATTGTCATCCCTATGGACAACGTCAAGGAAGCACTCAACTCCATCGAAGAGGGGCTTTACGACCAAGTGTTCCCGGCCTATACCAACGTTTACTTCTTCAACGAAGCCGGAGAAGAGCTGGTAGTGACCACCTCTGTCCTGTCAAACCTTTCTGCCTACACCACAGCCGACGGGCTCACCGTCCGCGTTCCTGCCGAGACCGAGTTCGACAAGGCCGTCTACCACTTGGGCAAGCTGAACCTTGAGACAGGCGAGCACGAAGACCTGCGCCTCACCGAGCAGTACAACTTCACCATCGAACTTTCGGCAGGCGAGATAATGCCCGTCGTCACCGCCCAGAGCGATGCCGAGGAGTCCATTATGGCTTCTGTGGACGACATCACGCCCTTGCGCGAAGCCGCAGGCGAACGCGTCGACGAGGTATTCCCCAGCACTGGGGCTGAGTTCGTGCTGTTGGACGAGAACTCCGAAGTAGTGGAAGGCGTGACGGCTACCTATAACACCTTCAACGGGCTGTATCTGACCATACGGGCCAATACGGTCGTTGCCCGCGGACACTACTACCTGGCCACGGTACAGGAGGACGGTTCGCACCTCGACTGGCGCGAGGAAGGGCTGGAGCTGTACCTCGTGCTGACGGTCGAGGCACCATTGCTCTCTCAATACGATGCCGAGTCTATCATCATAGACACCTACACCGTCTCCCAGCCCATGAATCTGGACGGCTATGCCGAGAGCATGACGGAACTGCTGGGCGAAGACCTGTTCAACGAAACCTTCATTTCCGGACAGACCTACAAGTTCCGCGTCATCGAGACGGGCGAAATAGTTCCCAACGTGTCGCTGAACCTGCGCACCAACCCGATGGAACAGAAATACTTCGAACTGCTCATCTCTTCGGAAAGCGTAATAGTGAACAACGAGCCGGTACAACTCACCGGATTTGACTGGAACATCGGCGAAGAGGGTGCCGCAGTAGACCTGGACATCAACATCGTGCTGAACCTGACCATCTCGCCACAGGTGCTGGCGGGAGAACTGCCCGAGACCCACTTTGACTTCACCGGCGACTACGAGCTGGGCGAAATCAGCCTTGACGAGCTGAAGGCCGAATGGGACGAGCTGGATACGATGTACTTCACCCGCGTATTTGTCGACGGAAACGTCTATGGCCTGACCAACGACAACGGCAACATGCCAAACGTCGAACTGCTCTACTCCGAAGCCGAGAACGTACTGAAGGTCACCTGCTACGACAAGGAAGTAGCGGAAGACACCTACTACCTGATGGATGCCTCCGGCTTCCCCGTTATCGACCTGCGCGACGAGGGCTACGCCATCAGCATCGTATTCTCGGTTAGCGACGCTACCGGCATAGCCGACGGCGTAGCCGACAACGGCTTGTGCGTGACGGGCGGCAAGGGACAACTGTCCATCGACAGCCCCGAAGCCGGGACAGCCAACGTCTACAGCCTGACGGGACAACTCGTGGCCACCGCCACCGTTGACGGCAAGGCCGACATCGCGCTGCCCACGGGCATCTACCTGGTAAGCCTGAACGGCAAGACGCGTAAGGTTGTTGTAGAATAAAGCCGAACGCCCGTTTCCTCCCGCTCCAAGGCACACCCCCGGCAACGGGAGGCGACCGGCCTACGAAACCATTCCATGTTTACCTGGGGCGTGTGGTACTGCATATACGCCGCACGCCCCTCACAACTACAATCTATAAACCAAATCCCGGTGTGCCGCGCCAAGTGCTGCGGCACACCTTTTTTATTATAGGAGAATCCGCAAAGCACGCCGCCCAGGCAGTCCGCCTAAGCCCCCAAGGACACCGCCACACGGCCCGCTCCGGGGAACCACCCGCACAGGGGCGACACAAAAAGCGAGGGAATGCCGCACGCACTGCCGTGCATGGCATTCCCTCGCCCGCTTATCGCGCCTACCGGCGCACGGAAAACCGGCGGTTACCAGTTTTCTTTCTTCACTTCAAAGTACGACTGCGGATGCAGGCAAGCCGGACATACCTGGGGGGCCTCCGTCCCTACATAGACGAAACCGCAGTTGCGGCACTGCCACACCACTTCGCCTTCCTTGGCAAAGACGGCGGCCTTCTCGATGTTCTCGACAAAAGCACGGTAGCGGTCCTCATGGGCACGCTCGGCAACGGCAATGTTGCGATACATCAAGGCTATCTCAGGGAAGCCCTCCTCCTCGGCCACGTCGGCAAAATAGGGATAGTCGTGCGACCATTCCTCGTGCTCGCCCTCGGCGGCAGCATGGAGGTTCTCAAGCGTCGAACCTATCACCCCGGCGGGGTAGCTGGCTGTTATCTCCACCTTGCCGCCTTCCAGGTACTTGAACATGCGTTTGGCGTGTTCCTTCTCCTGCTCGGCTGTCTCAAGGAAAATGGCTGCTATCTGCTCATATCCTTCTTTCTTGGCCGCACTGGCAAAGTAAGTGTAACGCATACGTGCCTGCGACTCGCCGGCAAACGAAGTCAGCAGATGTTTCTCGGTCTTTGTTCCTTTGATGCTCTTTCCCATAATTACAATTGTTTGTTTAGTTCAGCATATACACTATCGTAAGTGCTACGACAAAGATAGGACTTACTTTCCACATGGCAAAACACTTTCCGTCCCAAAATGCGGCACCCGGCAGCCCGCAGAAGCAAAAAAAACGCTCCGCCCGACGTTCCTTTCCCCACATTGGCTTACCTTTGCAGGGCCTCCGGGCAGAGGTCCGCAAAGCCCCGGCCCGGAGAGCCTGCCGACCGACAGGCCGGCCTTACCCACAAAACCCACACACCCCATGACTACCCGGAAAAGCAGAAAGAAACCCGCTTCGCGCCGCCGCCCCGGCGGACTGTTCGTGGTGCTCGTCGCCGTGGCTGCCGCCGTGCTGGGCTTCGAGCCTATAGACCAAGCCCTGCGACGAAACCAAAACACCGACCTGCGCACACTGCTCACCAACGCCGTGCACCGCCTGAGCCGGAACGCCTCAGCCGCCACCGCCACGCCCACCGCCGGACAACTGCCCGAGGCCGGGCTGGAGATACCCGGCCCGCTGCCCAAGGACACGCCACAACTGACGCTGAAGCGACGCACCTACACCGTGAGCTACAACACGCGGCTCAACCTGCCCAACTGGGTGGCCTGGGAACTGAACACCGAGCGGCTGGTGGAGCGCGAGAGCCGCACCGACAAGTTCCTGCCCGACCCCGACCTGCCCCCCTCGCAGGCCGTCGTCACCAAGGACTACAGCAACTCGGGCTGGGACCGGGGACACATGTGCCCCGCCGCCGACAACCGCTGGGACTGGCGGGCCATGCGCGAGAGCTTCTACATGACCAACATCTGCCCACAGCACCACAACCTGAACCGTGGCGACTGGAAAGAGCTGGAGGACGCCTGCCGGGAGTGGGCACAGCGCGAGGGGCGCATCTACATCGTTTGCGGGCCGATACTCTACCGGGGAAAACACCGCACCATAGGGCGCGAACACTGCATCACCGTGCCCGATGCCTTCTTCAAGGTCGTCCTCTCGACCACAGGCACGCCCAAAGCCGTCGGGTTCATCTACAAGAACACAGCCGGAAACCGCCCGCTCGACTCCTATGTCAACTCCGTCGACCAGGTGGAACGCATCACCGGCATCGACTTCTTCCCCTCGTTGCCCGACGAGGTGGAGCGCGTCGTGGAGGCCAGCTACGACCTGAGCGACTGGCCGATGGGAAGCTGAACGCCCCGGCAGAGGGACGGCCACGCGGGGAAGGGCAAAAAAAATCTTCCCGTCAGAGGGTATTTTCGGCACCTTATCGCCCCCTGCGGACGTGCAGGCAGAGAACCCCCGCAGGAACAGTTGCCCATGTGCGCGGAAAAGCCTATCTTCGTTCAGTACAAAGAGCGAACCGCCGGGTCCGCATTCTCTCTTAACCCACGATACACAGGCACAGGTCGCACGAGGTCCCAATAAATGTTTGTAATTGTAAACATTCTGACTGTCCACCTTCATACGCCACGCTGCGGCTTGTGCCTTTTCCCCTTCAACCCCAATCGGCCATTAGAGCCCAAAGCGATTTCGTTCGGCCGGCCACACGACACACAGCGAACGGTCTAAAGGCCGATTGGGGTTCAAAAAGACAGCAACAGTCCGTTTCTGCTTACACGCCCTATGGGCCATCCGCCCCAACCAGCAAAACCCGCCCCTCCGGCCACAGGTGTGCCACCTCCGGCGCAAACCCTCTGCAACGCCCTTCCCGCCCCATGCCGACACGCAGCGGCAAGTAAACAAGCCGACCGGGCACACCTCTGCCCCCGCACAGGCACAGAAGTCCCCGCCAGCGGGCACAGGTGCGCCTCCTCGGTAGCCAGCCTGTACGCCCGTCGAGGCAAGTCTCCACGCCTTCCGTTTCAGCCCTGTTTCCGGCACCAGTAGGCGATATATCTCTGAACGTCAACAGAATACCCCTCAGGTGTTTCGCCATTCCGGCCCGATACATCCTGCGGTCCGAAACAAGCCAGGCAGAAGCATCGGCACAGTCAAAGTGTCAAAACGACAAGAAGCCGCAACCTCCCCCACCCGCCCCGCAGCCCGTCCGCCGGTCCGAGCCCAAAATAATGAGCCGACAAGCACGGCCATGTGGCAGGAATGCAGTAATTTTGTCCGCATGAAGAGAAGCAGACACACAGCACTGCTGTCGGCCCTGCTGCTGGCCACAGCCTGTCCCGCCCACGAAGCCTTCCCCCGGCAGGCAGAGCACGAGCCCTCCATGCCCGTGCACGCCACGCGGGGCGACACCATCGCCAGGGTGCAACTGCCCACGTTGTACGTCTTCGAGCCACTGCAATTCAAGAACAAACGGCAACAACGACGCTACAACAAACTGGTGCGCGACGTGAAGAAAGTGTTGCCGCTGTCAAAGGAAATACGCGGCATCATCATCGAGACCTACGAGCTGCTGCAAACCCTGCCTACCGACAAGGCACGGCAGGAACACATCCGCCGCGTGGAAAAGGGACTGAAGAAACAATACACGCCGAGGCTGAAGAAACTGACCTACTCGCAGGGCAAACTCCTCATCAAGCTCGTCGACAGAGAAACGAACCAGACCTCCTACGAGTTGGTGCGCGCCTTCATGGGCCCCTTCAAGGCAGGCTTCTACCAGACGTTTGCCGCCCTGTTCGGGGCCAGCCTGAAAAAAGAATACGATGCCGAGGGCGACGACCAACTGACCGAGCGCGTCATCCTCATGGTGGAGAACGGGCAACTGTGAGCAGACACACGCCACAGCCGCCCCACGACAAAAGCTAACGGACAAAACACAAGCGAACGACATGAAACTGATTGTAGACGACAAGATCCCTTATATAAAGGAAGCACTGGCCCGGCTGGGCGTGGAGGCGACCTATGCCCCGGGACGCGACATCGGCCCCGCGCTGGTGCGCGATGCCGACGCGCTGGTGGTGCGCACCCGCACCCGTTGCGACCGTCGGCTGCTCGAAGGCAGCCGCGTGCGGTTCATCGCCACGGCCACCATAGGGTTCGACCACATCGACACCGCCTACTGCCGCCAGGCCGGCATAGAGTGGGCCAACGCCCCGGGCTGCAACGCATCGTCGGTGGAGCAGTACGTGCAGTCGGCTCTCTGCGTGTGGTCGCTCGAACGCCACCGTCCGCTGCAAGGCTGCACGCTGGGCATCGTGGGCGTGGGCCACGTGGGTAGCAAAGTGGCACGCATGGCCCATGCGCTGGGCATGCGCGTGCTGCTCAACGACCCTCCCCGCCAGGAACGGGAAGGCGGAGAAGCGTTCAGCACGATGGAGGAGCTGACGCACGAATGCGACATCCTGACGTTCCACGTCCCCCTAAGCCGCGAAGGTACCTACCCCACGTACCACCTGGCCGACGCGGCATGGTTCGGCTATTTGCGGCGCAGGCCGCTCGTCATCAACACGTCGCGCGGCGAAGTGGCCGACACCCGTGCGCTGCTACAGGCCCTGGACAAAGGACAGGCGGGCGATGCCATCATCGACGTGTGGGAACACGAGCCGGACATCAGCCAGCCCCTGCTGCAACGCGTGCTGCTGGGTACGCCCCACATAGCGGGCTACTCGGCCGACGGCAAGGCCGGAGCCACCCGCATGGCACTCGATGCCCTGTGCCGCCACTTCAGGCTGAAGGCCGACTACCACATCGAACCACCGGCACCAGCCAACCCCCTCATTGTGGCTGCCGACGAGGCCGATGCCTGCCTGCAAATGTACGACCCGCGCCGCGACTCGACAGCCCTGAAGGCACACCCCGAAGCCTTCGAAACTCTGCGGGGCAACTATCCCCTGCGCCGCGAGCGCACGGCCTACCGCGTAGAAATAAAGAAACCCGCCCCGGCTCGCAAGGCCGAAGCGGGCATCTGAAGCAGGAGCCCCCCGCGCGGCAGGCACGGAGAAAGCACCGTCAGAGTGCGGTCACAAGACGTTCAATCACCTCGGGGAAGTGCTTGTACTCCAGAGCGTGCACGCGGCTGGCCAGTTCGTCGGGCGTGTCGCCCGGGAGCACCTCGCAACGGAACTGGGCAACGATGTCGCCCTCGTCGTAGTGTTCATTAATATAATGTATGGTGATGCCGCTCTCCTTCTCGCCTGCGGCCAGCACGGCCTCGTGCACATGGCTGCCATACATGCCCTTTCCCCCGAACTTGGGCAACAAGGCCGGATGAATGTTCACAATGCGTCTCGGAAAAGCATCGATGACGGCCTGCGGCACACGTGCAAGAAACCCGGCCAGAACCACGAAGTCCACCCCCTCGCGCCGCAACAGGCCAAGCACGTTCGCTCCTTCCTTCCACTCGTCCTTCCCCATGTACACCGAGGGCACCCCGAGCCTTTTGGCCCGCTCAAGGGCATAGGCATCCTTCCGGTTCGCAATCAAGAGGTTGACACACGCAGTTTCACTGCCACTGAAATAACGGATAATGTTTTCGGCGTTCGTACCGTTTCCCGACGCCAGAATTGCTACTTTTTTCTTCATAAGCGTGTCCTTTTATGCACAACAGCGTAAAAATTGTGCAAAAAACAGCATTTAATTCTCCAAATATTTGCGCAGAACAATAAATATTCATTCCTTTGCAGCGCAAAAGTAAAGAAATAAAACTGATTATTAATTAAAAACTTAGAGTTATGTCTGAAATCGCATCTAAAGTAAAGGCTATCATCGTAGACAAGTTAGGCGTTGAAGAATCCGCAGTAACGAACGAAGCAAGCTTCACCAACGATTTGGGTGCAGACTCTCTGGATACAGTAGAGTTGATCATGGAGTTTGAAAAGGAATTTGGCATTTCCATTCCCGACGACCAAGCCGAGAAGATTACAACCGTAGGCGATGCTATTTCTTACATCGAAACAAACGTTAAGTAAATCCATCCCAACTCCACAGTATGGAATTAAAACGAGTTGTAGTAACAGGCCTCGGTGCCATTACCCCCATTGGCAACACGGTTCAGGAGTTCTGGACCAACTTGGTTAATGGGGTTAGTGGGGCAGGGCCTATTACCCATTTCGACGCATCCCTCTTCAAGACACGGTTCGCCTGCGAGGTGAAGGGTTTCGACCCCAACCTCTACATCGACCGCAAGGAAGCCCGCAAGATGGATCTCTACACCCAGTACGCGGTGGCAGTGGCCAAGCAAGCTGTGGGAGACTCGGGACTCGACGTCGAAAAGGAAGATCTGAACAGGATAGGTGTCATCTTCGGAGCTGGCATAGGCGGCATTCGCACCTTTGAGGAAGAAGCCGGCAACTACGCGCTCCACAAGGAGAACGGGCCGAAGTTTAACCCGTTCTTCATCCCTAAAATGATATCCGACATCGCAGCCGGTCAGATTTCCATTCTGTACGGCTTCCACGGACCGAACTATGCTACGTGCTCGGCCTGTGCAACGTCGACCAACGCCATAGCCGACGCATTCAACCTCATCCGTCTGGGCAAGGCCAATGCCATTGTAACCGGAGGCTCCGAGGCAGCCATTGCAGCCTGCGGCGTGGGCGGCTTCAACGCCATGCACGCCCTCTCCACCCGCAACGACTCTCCCGAGACAGCTTCCCGCCCATTCAGTGCAAGCCGCGACGGTTTCGTCATGGGCGAAGGCGGCGGATGCCTGGTGCTGGAGGAACTGGAACATGCCAAGGCACGCGGAGCGCACATCTATGCCGAGCTGGCAGGTGTGGGCATGTCGGCCGACGCACACCACCTCACGGCATCGCACCCCGAAGGACTGGGTGCCAAGCTCGTAATGGCCAACGCACTGGAAGATGCCGAAATGAAACCGGAGGAGGTAGACTACATCAACGTGCACGGAACATCCACCCCCGTAGGCGACATATCGGAAGTAAAGGCCATCAAAGAAGTATTCGGCCAGCACGCCTACGAGCTGAACATCAGCTCCACAAAGTCGATGACCGGACACCTGCTCGGAGCCGCCGGAGCCGTAGAAGCCATCGCCAGCATACTGGCCATTGTGAACGGAGTTGTGCCGCCCACCATCAACCATGAGGAAGGCGACAACGACGAGAATATTGACTACACGCTGAACTTCACGTTCAACAAAGCACAAGAACGACCGGTAAACGTCGCCTTGTCCAATACCTTCGGCTTCGGAGGACACAATGCGTGCGTCATTTTCAAGAAATACGCAGAATAATACGACAGTGTTACGCGAACTGATAAACAAGATAAGGCTCCTGCCCCGAAAGGACAGAGAGTCTTATCTTTGTTTTTACAGAATACTCGGCTTCATGCCGCGCAACATCCAAATATACAAGCAAGCCCTGCTCCACAAGTCGACCCTCGTACGCTCGGAAAAGGGAGGCCTCGTCAACAACGAGCGTCTGGAGTTTCTGGGCGATGCCATACTTGATGCCGTCGTGGCCGACATCGTGTACCGCCACTTTGAAGGCCGCCGCGAGGGCTTCCTTACCAACACACGCTCGAAGATTGTGCAGCGCGAGACGCTAAACAAGCTCGCCGTTGAAATCGGACTGGACAAACTCGTGAAATACACCTCACGCTCGCAGACCCACAACAGCTACATGTACGGCAACGCCTTCGAAGCCCTCATCGGGGCCATCTATCTGGACCACGGCTACAAGCATTGCCAGACGTTCATCGAGAAGAAGATTTTCACACGCTACATAGACCTCGACAAGATGTCGCGCAAAGAGGTCAACTTCAAGTCCAAGCTCATCGAGTGGAGCCAGAAGAACAAGGTGGAAGTCAGCTTCGAACTCATCGAACAGTTCCTCGACAAGGACTACAATCCCATCTTCCATACCGAAGTGCTCATCGAAGGCTATTCCGCCGGCAAGGGCGTAGGCTACTCGAAGAAGGAGTCACAGCAAAACGCCGCCCAGGCTGCCATCAAGAAGCTGAAAGGCGACAAGGACTTCCGCGCCCAGGTAGACGCTGCACGCGAACAGAAACGCCAGCACAGCGAGGAAGCCGTCTGACGCGCCGCCCTGCGGCCTGTACCTCACCCGAAACATACCCCCATGCGCCGCCCTTGCACCACCAGGTCGTGGTCGGGAGTCACCAGTTTCAGCCGCCCGGCGACCTCGTCCAGCGGCACCGACGTTATGGCATCGCCGTGCAGTGCCACCATGCGTCCGAACTGTCCCGTGGCAACCAGCTCGGCAGCGTGCCCGCCCATGCGGGTGGAGAGGTTGCGGTCGAACGCCGTGGGCGACCCTCCGCGCTGCACGTAGCCCAGGACCGTCTCGCGCGTCTCTATGCCCGTCTCGTACTCTATCTCCTGCGCCATAAACTCGCCCGCGCGCTTGCGCCCGTCGGTGCGGATGCCCTCGGCCACCACCACGATGGAATAGGGCTTGCCGCGCTTCAGGCGCGACAGGATAGACTCGCCTATGCGGTGGATGTCGTAAGGCAGCTCGGGCAGCAGGATGATGTCACCCCCTCCGGCCATGCCCGAGTAGAGTGCTATCCAGCCCGCCTTGTGCCCCATCACCTCGATGACCATCACCCGCCGGTGCGAGCTGGCCGTGGTGTGCAGGCGGTCTATGGCTTCGGTGGCTATGGTTACGGCCGAGTCGAAGCCAAACGAGAAGTCCGTCCCCCAGATGTCGTTGTCTATCGTCTTGGGCACCGTCACCACCTTCAGCCCCAGAGCGGCCAGCTTGGCCGCCGTCTTCTGCGTGCCGCCCCCGCCAATCACCACCACGCAGTCGAGCCCCAGCTGGGCCACGTTGCGCAGGATAAGCCCCGGCTTGTCGGCATCGTCCACCACGCCGCCCCGCCTGAAAGGCTTCTCGCGCGAAGTACCCAGCACCGTGCCTCCCAGATGGAGCAGCCCCGAGAGCGAACGCCCGGTAAGCTCCTCCACGTCGTTGGTCAGCAAGCCCTGGAAGCCGCTGTGAATGCCCACAACCTCCATCCCGTAGTGCAGGATGGCCGCCTTGCACACGCCACGGATGGTGGCGTTGATGCCGGGACAGTCGCCCCCGGCCGTCAAAATTCCAATCCTCATAGTCTGTCCGTATCTTTGCGTCCGGCCCGGACACCCCTGCCTGCACGCCCGTGCAGGCACACCTCTGCCCGCCCGGGAGCGAACCTGTGCTCCCCGCCCGGCACACCTGTGCCAGCCGACGGGCGCACCTGTGTCCTAACCGACTGTAAAGATAGAAAAAAACGGCGAAAAGAATGCAAGGGATGCTAAATAAGCGTATTTTTGCGCAACGAAACAAGTTTCCAGAAGACTATGAACACTACGCGGCTTTTGTACAACACATACTTCGCCCACCGCTGCAAGCAGTTGGCCCGCTACGCCGGAGAAGCCGGCGACCTGCAGCAACAGGTCTTGCTGCGGCTGACGCACACAGCTGCCCGAACGGAGTGGGGACAACGCCACGGCTACGCCTCCATCCGCACTTACGACGACTTCAAGAACCGCTTCCCCGTGCAGACCTACGAAGAGGTGAAGCCCTACGTCGAGCGCATGAGGGCGGGCGAGCAAAACCTGCTGTGGCCTACCGAAATACGATGGTTTGCCAAGTCCTCGGGCACGACCAACGACAAGAGCAAGTTCCTGCCCGTCAGCCGAGAGTCGCTGCACGACACCCACTACCGGGGAGGCCAGGATGCCGTGGCCATCTACCTGAACGGAAACCCCGAAAGCCGCTTCTTCAGCGGCAAGGGGCTGATTTTGGGCGGCAGCCACAGCCCGAACCTGGCCACCAACCACAGCCTGGTGGGCGACCTCTCGGCCATACTTATCGAAAACATCAACCCGCTGGTCAACCTCATCCGGGTACCTTCGAAGGAAATAGCCCTCATGGAACACTTCGAGCCCAAAATAGAGGCCATCGCCCGCACCACCATCGGGCAGCACGTCACCAACCTCTCGGGCGTACCTTCGTGGATGCTGGTGCTCATCAAGCACATACTGGAAAAGACGGGCCGCGAGAGCCTCGAACAAGTGTGGCCCGACCTGGAGGTGTTCTTCCACGGAGGCGTGGCCTTCACGCCCTACCGGGAACAGTACCAGCAGATTATCCGAAGCCCCCGCATGCACTACGTGGAGACCTACAACGCCAGCGAGGGCTACTTCGGGACGCAGAACGACCCCGCCGACCCGGCCATGCTGCTCATGGTGGACTATGGCATCTTCTACGAGTTTGTCCCGCTCGAAGACGTCGGTTCCGACGCACCCCGCACCTACAGCCTCGACCAGGTGGAGACGGGGCGCAACTACGCGCTCGTCATCTCGACCTCGGCGGGACTGTGGCGTTACATGATAGGCGACACCGTGCGCTTCACCTCCATCCGGCCCTACAAGTTTGTCATCACCGGACGCACCAAGCACTTCATCAACGCCTTCGGCGAAGAGCTTATCGTGGACAACGCCGAGAAAGCCCTGGCCCGCGCCTGCCAGGCCACGGGGGCGCAGATAACCGACTACTCGGCGGCACCCGTCTTCATGGACGAACATGCCAAATGCCGCCACCAGTGGCTCGTGGAGTTTGCCCGTATGCCGGACGACGTGCAGCGGTTCGCGCGCGTGCTGGACGACACGCTCAAGGAAGTCAACTCCGACTACGAAGCCAAACGCCAGAACGACCTCGCCCTACAGTCGCCCGAGCTTGTCATAGCCCGTCCCGGCCTGTTCCGCGACTGGCTGGCCTCCAAGGGCAAACTGGGCGGACAGCACAAGGTGCCACGACTGAGCAACACGCGCGAGCACATCGAGGAAATGCTGAAACTGAACACGACCGCCGACTCTTCCGCCATTTCCGCAGAGGAGGTTTAGGCACAGACGGCCACCCGCCCGGACACCCCGGGCACAAGCAGAACAGACCGACACAGGAATGAAGAACGACATAAAGAACGTGTGCGTGTATTGCGCTTCAAGCACGCAGATAGGCCCCGCCTACTTCGAGGCCGCCCGCCAGCTGGGCACCCTGCTGGCCGAAGCAGGCATAGGCGTGGTGAACGGGGCAGGCCGCATGGGCCTGATGGCAGCCGTGAGCAACGCCGCACTCGCGGCAGGAGGACGGGTGACGGGCGTCATCCCCCGCTTCATGGTGGAACAGGGCTGGCAGCACACCGGCCTGACACAACTGGTGGAGGTGGACAACATGCACCAGCGCAAGCGGCTGATGGCGCAGCTGGGCGATGCCACCATAGCCCTCCCGGGCGGCTGCGGCACGCTGGAGGAGCTGCTCGAAGTCATCACCTGGAAACAGCTGGGGCTGTACCTCAAGCCCGTGGTGCTGCTCAACGTGAACGGCTACTACGACCCCCTGCTGGCAATGTTCCGCCGGGCGGTGGACGAACACTTCATGCGCCCGCAACATGCCGGCATCTGGCACGTGGCATCCACCCCCGCCGAAGCCCTGCGGCTGGTAGCTGAAACGCCGCAATGGGATGCCTCCATACGCAAATTCGCCGCCCTATGAACCCGCTCACCACCCTGCTGACGGATGCCGCCCCGTGGAACGTCACGGGCCTTCCCCTGCCCTACTCGCCACGCACCGACGACGTGCTGACACTCGTCCTGCTGTGCTGCTTTCTGGCTTCGGCCTACGTGCTGGGCAACAGCCGCAAGCTGCTCTGCCAACTGGGGCGCGACTTCCTGCTACAACGCGGGCGGGGCAACCTGTTCAACACCTCTACCGCCACCGACATGCACAGCCTGCTGCTACTCGTACTACAGGCGTGCGTCGTGGGAGGGATATTCCTGTTCCGCCTACAGACAGGCCTCCTGCCCCAGCCCGGAAACCTCGCATCGCCCCACTTGCTGCTGGCAGCCTGCATTGGCGGAGTGACAGCCTACTTGACGTTCAAATGGCTCGTCTACTCGCTGGTGGGTTGGATTTTTTTTGACGAAACGCGCTCGTCGCTGTGGATGGAAGCCTATTCGTCGCTGCTCTACTACGCCAGTTTCGCGCTTTTCGCGCTCGCGCTTTTCGCCGTCTACACCAATTTCAGCCTCCAGGTTTCCGTCACAATCGGCGCAATTCTGCTGATTTCCGCCAAAATGTTAATCTTCTACAAGTGGCTAAGGCTTTTTTGCAGGCGCACACATGGCGTGTATCTTTTAATTTTGTACTTTTGCGCCCTGGAAATCGTGCCTTGCTTCGTGTTCTACCGAAGCCTGAGCGCAGTAAGTGGATTGTTGATAAATAAAAATTTAGGACTTTGAAGATTAAGAAAGTATTGGTGTCGCAGCCCAAGCCGACATCCGAGAAGTCGCCATACTACGACATTGCTGAAAAGTATGGAGTGAAAATAGATTTTCGCCCTTTCATCAAGGTGGAAAGCCTTTCGGCGAAAGAGTTCAGGCAACAGAAAGTCTCAATCTTGGACTACACAGCCATCGTATTCACCTCCCGCCACGCCATCGACCACTTCTTTCATCTCTGCACGGAGATGCGCGTGACCATCCCCGAGACAATGAAATACTTCTGTGTCACCGAAGCCATCGCACTGTACATACAAAAGTACGTGCAGTACCGCAAACGCAAAATCTTCTTTGGAAACACAGGCAAGTTCGACGACCTGATGCCCGCCATCACCAAACACAAGACGGAGAAATACCTGGTTCCCATGTCCGATGTCCATACGGACGAGATAAAGAACCAGCTCGACAAGTGTAAAGTGAAACACACGGAAGTGGTAATGTACCGCACGGTGAGCAACGATTTCCGCCCCGACGAGGCATTCGACTACGACATGCTGGTGTTCTTCAGCCCGGCAGGGGTCAGCTCGCTGCAAAAGAACTTCCCCAACTTCGAGCAGAAGGACATCAAGATAGGCACGTTCGGTGCCACTACGGCACAAGCCGTGCGCGATGCCGGTCTGCGCCTCGACCTTGAGGCCCCCAGCGTGCAGGCACCTTCCATGACAGCCGCACTGGACATGTTCATCAAGGAAAACAACAAGGAGAAGTAATCTCCCGCAATACCGGCCGGCTGGACAGACTACCGCCTCCCCTGCAAGCGAGCCACGTGCCACAGAGAAGAGCCGGTGCCTGTCCAGCCGTCAATACATAAGACAACCAGCACACCATGCACACTCTCAGCAAAACAGAACGCCTCAACAAGCAAAAAGCCATCGACAAGCTCTTTGCCGGGAAGGCACGTTCGTTCTCGCTCTTCCCGCTGAGAGTGGTCTACCTGCCGCTCGACGAACTGGAAGCCCAGGCTGCCATACTGGTAAGCGTGCCAAAGAAACGCTTCAAACGCGCCGTGAAGCGCAACCGGGTCAAACGCCAAATACGCGAAGCCTACCGCCTCAGCAAGCACATTCTGCTGCCCGTGCTCCAGCAACAGGAATGCAGGCTGGCCATTGCCTTCATCTACCTGTCCGACAGCCCGGCCACTACCAAGCAAGTAAAGGAACGCATGGCTCTTGCCCTGACCCGCATAGCCGAGCAGCTGCCAACCGACCGGCCGGCAACCCGACCGGACTCAACCCACACCACCCATGAAGACTGATTCCTGGCCGGCAACAGTCCTCCGCCTGCTATCGTGGATACTGCTACAACCCATCTACTTCTACCAACGTTTCATATCGCCCCTCACTCCGCCCTCCTGCCGCTTTACCCCCACCTGCTCGCAATATGCCGCCGAGGCCATTCGCAGACACGGTCCCTTCAAAGGGCTGTGGCTTGCCCTACGGCGCATCCTGCGCTGCCACCCCTGGGGAGGCTCGGGCTACGACCCTGTACCATGACCGCTACCCTGCCCATAGACATCCACACCCACCACACGCCGACACCTCCCGCCACGGCCATCGTCTGCCACACGCCCGCCGACGTACCCCCCTACTGCCCCGCGCGGCAAGCCACTCCGCCGACGTGGCTATCCGTAGGCATACACCCCTGGGACGTAGGCCCTGCACAGAAAGCCGGACAACTCCCCCGCCTGCTCGCCCTGCTTGCCGGAGCGCTCGCCCGCCCCGATGTCGTAGCCATAGGCGAAGCCGGACTCGACAAACTGGCCACCGCCCCGATGGAACTCCAGACAGACGTGTTCCTGCAACAAGCCCGCATGGCCGAGGAAACCGGAAAACCGCTCGTCATACACCTGGTGAAGGCACAGGCCGAACTGCTGGCCGCACACCGGATGCTGCGCCCCACCGTGCCTTGGATACTCCACGGCTTCAGAGGCAAGGCACAGCTGGCAACCGACTACCTGAGACACGGCTTCTGGCTCTCCTTCGGCGAACACTGGCAGGCGGAAGCCCTCCGCACCGTGCCCTCAGACCGCCTGCTGCTGGAGACCGACGACTGCCCCACCCCCCTGCCCGTCCTGCTACAGCGCGTAGCCCAAGCCCGTGAAACCACACCCGAACGCCTGCTACCGACCCTGCGGGACAATGTGCGGCGGGTGTTTTTTCCCTCCTTTTGTTGCTATTACTGATAAAGAGTCGTACTTTTGCGCTCACACAACGAGCAATAGACTAACCCTATATAAACAAAAGACTAAGCATTCGATGAACTTTGTAGAAGAATTAAGATGGCGTGGAATGCTCCACGACATGATGCCGGGCACCGAAGAACTCCTGGCTAAAGAACAAGTCACCGCGTACATCGGCTTCGACCCAACGGCAGACTCGCTCCACATAGGACACTTGTGCAGCGTGATGATACTGCGACACTTCCAGCGTTGCGGGCACAAGCCCATCGCCCTCATCGGAGGAGCCACCGGCATGATTGGAGACCCCTCGGGCAAGTCGGCCGAGCGTAATCTGCTGGACGAGGAGACCCTGCGCCGCAACCAAGAGGGAATGAGACGCCAGCTGGCCAAGTTCCTGGACTTCGACTCGGACGCTCCCAACCACGCCGAACTGGTAAACAACTACGACTGGATGAAGGACTTCAGCTTCCTGGACTTCGCACGGGAAGTGGGCAAACACATCACCGTGAACTACATGATGGCCAAAGACAGCGTGAAGAAACGCCTCAACGGTGAAGCGCGGGACGGACTTTCTTTCACCGAGTTCACCTACCAGTTGCTGCAAGGCTACGACTTCCTGCACCTCTACGAGACCAAGGGATGCAAGTTGCAGATGGGCGGAAGCGACCAATGGGGCAACATCACCACCGGGGCCGAACTGATACGCCGCACCAACGGGGGCGAAGTCTACGCCCTCACCTGCCCCCTCATCACCAAGGCCGACGGAGGCAAGTTCGGCAAAACGGAGAGCGGAAACGTGTGGCTCGACCCGCGCTACACCTCGCCCTACAAGTTCTACCAGTTCTGGCTCAACGTCAGCGATGCCGATGCCGCCCGCTACATCAAGATTTTCACGGCACTTCCCAAAGAAGAAATCGAGGCACTGACCGCCGAACACGAAGCTGCCCCCCACCTGCGCGTGCTGCAGAAGCGGCTGGCACAGGAGGTTACCGTCATGGTACACTCCCAGGCCGACTACGAAGCTGCCGTAGAGGCATCGGCCATTCTCTTCGGCGGAGGCACGTCGGAGGCCCTGAAGAAGCTCGACGAGCAGACGCTGCTCTCCGTCTTCGAGGGCGTACCGCAGTTTGAGGTGTCGCGCGACGCACTGGCCGCAGGCATCAAAGCCGTAGACCTCTTCACCGAGCACGCTGCCGTCTTTGCCTCGAAGGGCGAGATGCGCAAGCTGGTACAAGGCGGAGGCGTGTCGCTCAACAAGGAGAAGCTGACAGCCTTCGACCGCACGATAGACACCAACGACCTGCTGGACGACAAGTACCTGCTCGTGCAGCGCGGCAAGAAGAACTACTACCTGCTCATTGCCAAATAGCCCGCCGAAGGCTACACGACATCGAGGGGAGGCAAAGACCCGCAACATGGGTCTTTGCCTCCCCTCGTCGTTTCTGCCCGCACGAGACCTGTCAGGAGACAGAAGCCTCCGCACTGTCGTCGTCCCCGTGGGCCTGCAGCCGGGGCGAGATGCGTTTCTTGGGGTTCAGGCCCATCTTGCCAAGCAGCTCCGTCTGACGGATGACGCTGCCGTTGCCCTCCGTCAGCTGCCCCAGTGCCTTGTCGTAGCTCTGGCGGGCGGCAGCCAGCTTGTCGCCGACGGACAGGAAAGTGTCGGCAAACGAAGCCACCTTCTCGTAGAGTGCCGTGCCCCGGCGCACGATGGCCTCGACGTTCTTCACCTGGTCCTCGCGCCGCCACAGGTCGAGCGAAAGGCGCAAGGCACTGATGAGGTTCGTGGGGCTCATCAGCACCACTTTCTTATTGTAGGCGTATTCCCACAGCCGTTCGTCGTTCTGGATGGCCAGCAGGTAAGCGCCCTCGACGGGGACGAACATCATTACGAAGTCCGGCGCCTTAGAGTCGTAGCGCGAATAGTCCTTCCGGCTCAGCTCGTCGACGTGGGCACGCACCGACCTCAGGTGGGCCTTCAGCGCGGCATCACGGGCCGTCCGGTCGACGGCAGCGGCATAGGCGGCATAGGCCGTGAGCGACACTTTGGAGTCGATGATCATCTCCTTGTCGTCGGGGAAGCGCACCACCACGTCGGGCTGCATACGCTGGCCGCTCTCCTCGCCCGTAAGCACGGCCCCGTGCTCGTCGCGCAAGAACTCCTGACGCACGTAGTGCTCGCCTTCCACCAGCCCCGAAGCCTGCAACAGCCGCTCCAGCAGCATCTCGCCCCAGTCGCCCTGCACCTTGGCGTCGCCTTTCAAGGCACGGGCCAGATTGTCGGCATCCTCGCCCAGACGTTTGTTCAGCTCCACCAGCTCCTTGATGCGCTCGGCCAGCGAGAAGCGTTCCTTAGCCCCGTCGTTGCACACCTGCTCCACGCGGGCGCGGAAGTCCTTCAGATTGTCGGTCAGCGGACGCAGCAGCGTGTCGAGCCGTTCGGCGTTGAGGCGGCTGAAGTCCTCGGCCTTGGCCTGGAAGATGCGGTTGGACAGGTTCTCAAACTCGGCCACCATGCGCCGGTGCATCTCCTCGGCCTCGCGCCGCTGCTGCTCCAGCCGTTGTTCCCACTCGCGCTGCTGCTGCAACTGGTGCTCGGCGGCGGTGCGCTCCACCAGCTGCTGACGTTGCTGTGCCGCCTGTGCTTCGGCCCGGGCGACAGCTGCCTTGCGCTGCGCGGCCAGATAGCCTGCGACGGCACCCACCGCAAGCCCTGTCAACAGGTAGAATAATTCCATAAGAGACAAAGTTGAGATACGGAGACAGAAGGGAAGCTGACGGGGGAGGCTCACTGCGTGAGGACCTCGTTGCCGTCCTCGGTTATCAGTATCATGCTCTCCCACTGGGCCGACAGCGCCCCGTCCTCGGTGAACACCGTCCAGCCGTCGTCCTCGTCAATGAACACGTCGTAGGCACCGGCGTTTATCATCGGTTCGATGGTGAACGTCATGCCCGGCACGATGAGCATCCCCGTGCCCCGGCGGCCATAGTGCTCCACGTCGGGCTCCTCGTGGAATTGCAGCCCTACGCCGTGTCCGCACAAGTCGCGCACCACGCTGTAGCCGTTCTTCTCGGCATGTTCCTGGATGGCTGCGCCCACGTCGCCCAAGCGCGCCCAGGGCCGGGCAGCCTGCACGCCTATGTCGCGGCACTCGCGGGCCACCTGCACCAGGCGGCGGGCCTCCTCGCTGGCCTGCCCTATGATGTACATGCGCGAGGCATCGGAGAAGTAGCCCTTGTAGATGGTCGACACGTCCACGTTGAGGATGTCGCCCTCCTTGAGCCGCACCCGGGGGCTGGGTATGCCGTGGCACACCACGTCGTTCAGGCTCGTGCACACGCTCTTGGGGAAGCCCTCGTAGAGGAAAGGCGCCGGTATGGCATCGTGGTCGGTCGTGAAGGCGTAGACCATGTGGTCGATGTCGGCCGTCGTCATGCCCTCGCGGATGTTCTCCGACAGGTAGTCCAGCAACGCCGTGTTTATCTTGGCACTCTCGCGTATGCCCGCCAGCTGCTCGGGCGTGCGCAGGGCGTGGCGGCCCGGCAGCTTGTACCCCTCGCGTTTATACTGCTGCACCTTGGCTTCCACTTCGTCGGGGTAGTTCTTCGGAGTGAAACGCAGTACCTTGGAAAATTTCTTCATCGCTATTTCCTGTTCTTTTTTGCGCCCACAAAGATACGCCTTTGCCCCGGCTCCTGCAAGCCCGCCAAGAGGGCTTTTGCACATCTGCGGCGGCACAGGTGCGCCCCCCGGCTGGCACAGGTCCACCCGCCTGGGAGCACAGGAGAGCCAGCCGGCAGGCACACCTGCGCCAGCACGGGGCGGCCCCAAGGGCATTTTCTTGCCGCGCATGAGCAGGCTTTGGCCGCTAAAGCGTATCTTTGCAGCCGCTACCGGCCCCGCCGGGGCACGACACCAATCCATTGCTTATGAAAGAAGAAAGACAACAGGGGGCCGACTCTAAATCGGCTGCCCGCGACAAGGAGGGCAAAAAGCTCTTCATAGAGACCTACGGCTGCCAGATGAACGTGGCCGACAGCGAGGTCATAGCCTCGGTGATGCAAATGGCGGGCTACGACCCGGCGGCGACGCTCGACGAGGCCGATGCCGTGTTCCTGAACACCTGCTCCATACGCGACAACGCCGAGCAGAAAATCCTGAGCCGGCTGGAACAGCTCAACGCCCTGCGGCGGCACCGCCCGAAGCTCCTCATCGGGGTGGTGGGCTGCATGGCCGAGCACGTGAAGGACGACCTCATAGAGCATCACGGCGTAGACCTCGTGGCCGGACCCGATGCCTACCTCAGCCTGCCCGGCCTGATGGCCTCGGCCGAAGCGGGCCAGAAGGCCATCGACGTGGAGCTGTCCACCACCGAGACCTACCGCGACGTGGTGCCCGCCCGCGTGTGTGGCAACCGCATTTCGGGCTTCGTGTCCATCATGCGGGGCTGCAACAACTTCTGCACCTACTGCATCGTGCCCTACACACGCGGACGCGAACGCAGCCGCGACGTGGAGAGCATTCTGCGCGAGGTGGCCGACCTGCAGGCCAAAGGCTACAAGGAGGTGACGCTGCTGGGACAGAACGTCAACTCCTACCGCTTCGTGCGGCCCGACGGCACCGCCGTCACCTTCCCCCTGCTGCTGCGCACGGTGGCACGCGCCGTGCCCGACATGCGGGTGCGCTTCACCACCTCGCACCCCAAGGACATGAGCGACGAGACGCTGCACGTCATCGCCGAGGAGCCCAACGTGTGCCGCCACATACACCTGCCGGTGCAGAGCGGCAGCAGCCGCATACTGAAGCTGATGAACCGCAAGTACGACCGCGAGTGGTACCTGGAGCGCGTGGCGGCCATCCGGCGCATCGTCCCCGACTGCGGCCTGTCGACAGACATCTTCTCGGGCTTCCACAGCGAGACGGAGGAGGACCACCAGCTGTCGCTGAGCCTCATGGAAGCATGCGCCTACGACTCGGCTTTCATGTTCAAGTACTCCGAGAGGCCCGGCACCTATGCCTCGAAACACCTGCCCGACGACGTGCCCGAGGAAGTGAAGGTACGTCGCCTCAACGAGATAATCGCCCTACAGAACCGCCTGTCGGCCGAAGCCAACGCCCGCTGCGTGGGGCACGAGTACGAGGTGCTGGCCGAGGGCACGAGCAAGCGCAGCCGCGAGCAGCTGTTCGGGCGCACGGAGCAGAACCGCGTGGTGGTGTTCGACCGCCGTCAGCATCGCCCGGGCCAGCTGGTGCGCGTACGCATCACCGGGTCGACCTCGGCCACCCTGCTGGGCGAGGCCGTGGACAACGGGTAACGCCGCAGCCGGACGGCCCAAACGAGCAGCGGGCACACCGTCCCCACACCCAGTGTGAGGCGGTATGCCCGCTGTTCGTTTGCTCCTCGGAGCCGGTGGCAACCGCAGCCGTCAGGCCAGCAGCTCTTTCACCTTGGCCGATATGGCGCGGCCTTCGGCCACTCCGGCCAGTTTCTTGGTGGCCACGCCCATCACCTTGCCCATGTCCTTGGCCGACGTTGCGCCCACCTCGGCAATGATTTCCTTCAGAGCCTTCTCCAGCTCGTCGGCACTAAGCTGCTTGGGCAGGTAGTTCTCCATGACGCGCACCTGGGCCAACTCCTCGTCGGCCAGGTCCTGACGACCCTGCTGCACGTAGATGTCGGCAGCGTCCTTGCCCTGCTTGGCCAGCTTCTGTATGAGCTTCAGGGCGGCCTCGTCGCTCAGAGAGTCGTTGGCCCCCGGGGCTGTCTTGGCCTCGAGAAAAACCTTCTTGATGTTCCGCAGGGTCTCAAGGGCAACTTTGTCCTTGGCCTTCATGGCGGTCTTGATGTCTTCGCTTACTCTGTCAAATAAATCCATGTTTTCTGTTCCTTTCTTTATTCTATTCTGTGTTGTCCGTGTTTCTCTCCGGCCCGTCGCGGTTCAGAAGGAAATGACAGGTGTTCCCCCGTCCTGCCCGCCTTGCGGCTGTACGGCGGCCTGCTGCATCAGCTTCGTGTCCTCGCGGGCCTTGGCCGATATTTTGTCAAGCACGCTCTTGTTGCGCAGATAGGTCGGAGTGTTCTCCACCAAGGCAATGAGGTCGGTGTTGTCAAGGTCTTCGGGGGTGAAGAGGTAGATGTAGTTCTTCTTCTTGCGCTTCTTCCCGTCGAGCGAGCGTCCGTATACGCTGCTGATGAGCGTGTCGTCGCGCAGCTCCTGCTCCTCGCGCAGTTCCTGCTCCTCCTTGCTCCTCTCCTCGGTCATTTCCTCCATACCCGGCACGCTCGACGTGCCAAATCCCGTTGCCAGGATGGTTATCTTCACCTCGTCGCCCAGCGAAGGGTCATCGGCCTGTCCCCAGATGACTTCCACATTGGGGTCGAGCTTCTCCATGAAGTCGTCTATTTCGTTCATTTCCTCGATGAGGAGCGGTGCCTGCTTCTCGTTGGAGGTTATGTTGAAGAGAATCTTTTTGGCGTTGACGATGTCATTGTTGTTGAGCAAGGGCGAATGGAGGGCGTTCTCGATGGCAGTCTTTAGCCTGCGTTCGCCGCTGGCCACGCCGATAGACATGATAGCAACGCCACCATCCTTGAGTATCTTTTTCACGTCGTGGAAGTCCAAGTTTATCTTCCCTTTGATGGTGATAATCTCGGCTATGCTCTTGGTGGCAATGGACAGGGTGTCGTCCGCCTTGGCATAGGCTTCGGTCATGGTGGTGATGCCGTCGGTATAGATGTCCTTCAGGCGCTCGTTGTTGATGACGAGCAGAGCGTCCACGTTCTTGTACATCTCTTCTACGCCACGCAGGGCCTGCAGTATCTTGGGCCTGCGTTCGAACATGAAGGGAATGGTTACGATGCCTACCGTAAGCAGTCCCATCTCCTTGGCCGTGCGGGCCACGACGGGAGCGGCCCCGGTGCCGGTTCCTCCGCCCATGCCTGCGGTGACGAACACCATCTGCGTGCCGTCCATGAAGAGGTTTCGTATCTCCTCTATGCTCTCCTCGGCGGCCTCGCATCCCACTTTGGGGTCATTGCCTGCGCCCAGCCCGCCGGTCGTCTTCCGCCCCAGTTGGATCTTAATGGGAATTTCAGAGTCCCTCAATGCCTGTCCGTCCGTATTGCACAGCACGAACGTCACGTCTTGAATGCCCTGTTCGTACATGTGCTTCACGGCGTTTCCTCCTCCGCCTCCCACGCCGACAACCTTTATTATCTTGGGCGTTTCGAGGGGTATGTCATATTGCACCATATCGTCCATTTTCTTCTCCTCTCTTCTTTGTTATGTCTGAGTGTTAAGTATCTGTCGCGGCGGCCATGCCTGCACCGGCATCAGTCGTCCATTGTGTTGCTGTCGTCGTTGTCAAAGTTGAACAGCGAGGAAATCCTTGTCCTCCAGACGCTGCCACCTTTTTTCTGCCCGTTTTCGCGGAGTTTCTCGTTCTTTTTCCTGGGTTCGTCCTCTTCGGGCTTTTCTTCGGCAACGTGGACAGGCTCGGTTTTCGGTTTCTCTTCGTGGGGCA
This sequence comes from uncultured Bacteroides sp., assembly GCA_944321465.1. Classification (GTDB taxonomy): domain Bacteria; phylum Bacteroidota; class Bacteroidia; order Bacteroidales; family Bacteroidaceae; genus Bacteroides. The sequence continues at coordinate 58,227 of CALULL010000005.1, read as the reverse complement.
CCACGGTTTCTTCGTGCGGTTTCGGTTTGGGTGGCTCGGGAACGGGAACCGGTTCGGGTTCCACCTCTTGCAGGCAACAGTTCTCCCGTCCCAGGGCAAGCAGTCCCAGCAGCGTGTTTGCCTCGCCGTCTTTCAGCAGCACGTCCTCGAAGCCCTGTATGCTGAATGAACGTACTCCCCTGCATGTCTTCACCTTGTCCTCTCCGCTCAGCTTGTAGAACACCTTGTCGAGGTTCTTGAGGTTGCAACCGCCGCCGGTGAAGAACACGCCGGCCAGCAGCTTGTCGTCAAAGCAGGAGAGCCTTATCTGGTTCCACACGTTACTCATTATCTCCTCGGCGCGTGCCCCTACCAGGTCGTTCAGCTCGCTGAGCTTGAACGACCGCCCGTCTTCGCTCTGCAGCAGCACGGGGATGTCGCCCTCGGCCTCTTCGTAGAGCGCGTCGCCGTAGTGCAGTTTCAGCTGCTCGGCCTCGTCGTCCTCCAGTTTCAGGCTGGTGATGTCGCGGGTGATGTTGTCTCCGCCCAGCGGGAGGACGCACAGGTAGCGCAGGATGTTGTTCTTGTAGACGCTCACCGTGGTGGTCTGTGCGCCGAGGTCGACCAACGCGCATCCTGCCCGCATCTCGTTCTCGGACAGCACGGCGTGGGCCAGTGCCAGCGGCGAGATGAACACGTCGGCTATGTTGACCTTGGCCAGCTGGAAACTGTGCTCCAGGTTCTTCCGCAGCGAGCTGCGTGCCACTATGTTGAGGTATTTGCCCGTGATTTGCCGTCCGGCCACTCCCACGGGGTCCACCGACGAGGTGTTGTCTATCTGGTACTCCTGCGGAGCCACGTCCAGTATGTCCATATCTTTGATGGGCGACTCGCGGTTTTCGTCGAACAGGCGATCCACGAGGGCTTGCGACACGATGTCTTCATCCTCGGACAGAGTGCGCACGATGACGTTCTTCACCGTCCGCAACGACTGTCCTCCTATGCCTACATACATCTTGGCGACCGAGCTGCCGAGCTGTTCCTCCAACTTGTTCACCACGGAGGTAAGTGCTTGCGCGGCTTTCTCGATGTTGTAGATTACCCCCTTGTTCATAAACTTCGAGGCATCCTCCTTGGCATAGGCCAGCACCCGTATGCTCCCGTCGCGGTGTTTCTGCCCGGCTACGGCTGCTATGTGCGAGGAGCCTAGCTCAACGGCTGCTATGAAATCTGTTGTTGCCATATTTCGTTTGTCTTTTTCGTTTTCTTCCTTTCCATTTTGTCTTAGGGACGGCGTTTGGTGCAGATGACCTGGTTGTCAAACTCCACGCTGATACGTGAGTACTTGTCCCACCCGACGCGGCTCAGCCCCTTCTCGTAGAACTCCTTCAGGCGAGCCAGTTTGTGCTCGTAGCCGTCCAGACGACCCAGATAAACCACGTGGTTGCCTACGCGCGGCACAAGCTCCACGTCGCCCTTGGGCAAGACGTGTATCTGCTCCACCTGGGCTTCCCAAAAAGGATTTTGCTGCAAAAATAGTGCAAACTTACATAAATCCCTTGCAGCAAACGACTTTTCTACATCTCCCGTGGCGATTGGCAAGCGGGCCGAGCATCGGACCGAGGACGGCATGGCCGTGCCCTTGTTGTCGACGCAGTAGCTGTCGCCTCCCGTGGGGAAGACCCGCAGCACCGGAACACGCTGGAACACCTCCACACAGACGCGGCCACCGAGCGTGACGTAGCACTCCACGCGGTCGACCAGCGGATGACTGTCCAGCACGCGTTCCATCTCGGCCGTGCGCACGTCGGACAACGGCTTGCCCACCGGATAAAGCCCTTCGGACTTGAGCAGCGACTCCACCTCGCGTTGCGAAATGAAGCCCGCAAAGGCCGTGTCGCGCGGCAAGAACTCCAACCCGGTGCATTTCTGGTCTGCCGGACGGCGGTTGAGCAGCGTGGCGGCTGCCACCAGATAGCCCCCTACGGCTATGACTGCAAATATAAGCAATATTTTCTTGAAGTAGCTCATCGTTTTCGGTTATCTGTCGGTGTCTGTTTTTATGCGTAGCCCGGAGGCTTGTAAATGGCCCGCCGGAGGCAGAGGTCCGCCCCTTTGGTGGCACACCTGTGCCCTGCCGGGAGCACAGGTGCGCTTCCACGCGGGCACAGGTGTGCCTGCCAAGCGGCTGTCCAGCGGCCCTGACCGAAGTGCGGCCGAAGAAGTCCGGCAGACAGGTATGTTCACGGCCTGCCCTCCCCTTCTTCGACGGCGGCAAGCAGGCGGTGCATGTCGGGCACCAGATTGTCGATGTCGCCCGCCCCCAGCACGGCCAGCACGTCGACGGGATGGGCGGAAAGCCACCGCAGCACGTCGGCACGGGGGCAGAGGACACGCTCTGCGCCTGGACGCAGGTTGTCGTAAATCAGGCGGCTGCTGACACCCTCGATGGGCAACTCGCGTGCCGGATAGATGTCGGTCAGCACCACTTCGTCGGCCAGTGACAGGGCTTGGGCGAACTCGTGGTAGAGGTCGCGCGTGCGGCTGTACAGATGAGGCTGGAACAGCACCGTCAGCCGGCGCGAGGGGTACAGTTCACGCAGCGATTCCAGGCAGCGGGCTATCTCGGCAGGATGGTGAGCATAATCGCTCAGCAAGACGTGGCGCGGCGTGCGGAGCTTGAAGTCGAAGCGCCGCTCTACGCCACGGAAAGAGGCCATGCCCCGCCGCATTTCCTCGGGTGTCAGCCCGGCCAGGCTGGCCAAGGCCAGGGCCGCCACGCCGTTCTCAACGTTGACGCTCACGGGCACGCCCAGCTGAACGTCGGGCACCACGCCCCAGGGCGACACAAAGTCGAAGCGTATCTCGCCATCGGCCACGCGCACATTGGCGGCATGGAAGTCGCCTTCGTCGCGCCCGTAGCTGTAGAGGCGCACGCCCGGCTGCGGGGCGGGATGCAAGGCCAGGCCGGTATGCACGATAAGCGCGCCACCGGGCTGCACCAGCTCGGTGTAGTGACGGAAACTGTCGAGGTAGGCCTCGTAGGTGCCGTAGATGTCGAGGTGGTCGGGGTCGGTGGCCGTGACGACGCTGGCCCACGGGCGCAGCCAATGAAAAGAACGGTCGAACTCGTCGGCCTCGATTACCACGTAGGGACTGTCTGCCGAGAGCAGCAGATTGGTGCCGTAGTTCTGGGATATGCCTCCGAGAAAGGCGGTGCAGTCCACATGCGACTGGCGCAGCAGGTGAGCCGTCATGGTGGTAGTGGTGGTCTTGCCATGTGTGCCAGCCACGCAGAGTCCTTTGCTATGGCAGGTGATGAGCCCCAGCACCTGGGCGCGTTTGCACAACTCGAAGCCGTTCGCGGCAAACCACGTCAGCTCGGCGTGGGCCGATGGTACGGCAGGGGTGTAGACCACGAGCGTGGACTGCGGGTCGCGGCAGTCGTCGGGGATGAGGGACGGATTTTCCTCGTAGTGCAGGCGTGCCCCCTCGTCCTCCAGCTGGCGGGTGAGGTGGCTGGGCGTGCGGTCGTACCCGGCCACGCGCTTGCCCAGCGACAGGAAGTAGCGGATGAGGGCGCTCATGCCTATGCCTCCGGCACCTACGAAGTAAACGGAACGTATGTCTGATATATGCTTCATTGCGTTGTCTGTGTGTTGTTCTTCTGTGTTGTGATGATAGACGGGCAGCTACCCTCCTTCAAACCGCCCACCCCGCCAGGCTCAGCACCTCGCGGGCAATAGTCTCGGCGGCATGGGGCATGGAGAGCGAAGCGGCATTGTGCGAAAGGCGTTCCAGCAGGTCGTCGTCTTCCAAGGTGTCAAAGATGGCAGACGGCAGCTTCCCGGCGGCATCGGCATCGCCCACGAACAGGGCCGCCCCCTTGGTCGAGAGAGCAAGGGCATTTTTCGTCTGATGGTCCTCGGCCACGTTGGGCGAGGGCACCAGCACGGCGGCCTTGCCCAGCAGGCACAGCTCGGAGATGGAACCCGCACCGGCACGCGACACTACCAAGTCGGCAGCGCGGTAAGCCCGGGCCATGTCCGACAGGAAAGCGGATACATACACGCCCGGCAGGCCCGGAATGGACGTACCAGTCTGTTCGGCCCCGGTGGCTGACTGGATAGCCCGCCTTACCTCGTCCACATAGCCCTTGCCCGTCTGCCAGATGAGCTGCACGCGGGGACGCTGGCGCAGGGCGGGCAACATGGCCGCCACGGTGCGGTTGATGGTGCGTGCTCCCAGACTGCCCCCCACGACAAGGACGGTCTTCAGGGCCGGGTCCAGCCCAAAGGCCGCAGCAGCCTCGGCACGCGTCAGGTTGCCGTCCAGCAGGTTCTGGCGCACGGGGTTGCCCGTCAGCAGGATTTTGTCCTTGGGGAAAAAAGCCTCCATGCCGTCGTAGGCCACGCAAATCTTGCTGGCACGCTTGGCCAACAGGCGGTTGGTCACTCCGGCATACGAGTTCTGCTCCTGCAACAGGGTGGGCACGCCCATGCGGCTGGCCATGTAGAGCGTAGGCCCGCTGGCGTATCCGCCCACTCCCACCGCCACGTGGGGCCGGAAGTCGCGCACGATGCGCCTTGCCTGCCACAGGCTGCCCAGCAGCTTGCGCACCACGGCAACGTTGCGCCACAAGTGGCTGCGGTCGAAGCCCGCCACGGGCAGTCCAATGATGGGGTATCCGGCTTCGGGCACGCGCTGCATCTCCATGCGTCCCTCGGCCCCGACAAACAGGATTTCGGCCTGCGGACACAGGGTTCTCACAGCCCCGGCTATGGAGACTGCCGGGAAGATGTGCCCGCCCGTTCCGCCCCCGCTTATGACGATGCGGGGCGCATCGGCCTTTCGGCTTGTGTTTCGATTGGTAGCCATATCGTTTTTCTCTTTAAGTGTCCGGTTGTAAGTTTACTTCAGCTCGTCGTCGCTGTTAAGGGCAGCCGACTGAGGCTCTTCGCCACTCTGCGCCTGGCTGTCGGCAGCAAGGGCGGCGGGCAATTGTCCGTCGGCGGCGGCCTGCTGCTCCTTCTCACGCTGGGCAGCAGTGTACCGGCTCACGCTCAATATCATGCCAATGTAGGCGCAGTTGATGAACGTCGAGGTGCCACCCTTGCTGATGAGAGGCAGCGGCTGTCCCGTGACAGGAGCCATTCCCACGGCCACCATCATGTTGAACATGGCCTGCGTGACGAGCAACAGAGCGATGCCCAGAATAAGAAAGGCCGGAAAAGTGCGCGTGCACCTGCTGGCTATGCGCCCCACCCTGACGAGCAGCCAGAAGTAGAGCACCACCACCACGATGCCTCCCACTAAGCCCAGCTCCTCGATTATGATGGCGTAGATGAAGTCAGAATAGGCATGGCTCAGGAAGTCGCGCTGCACCGAGTTGCCCGGCCCGCACCCTATCAGGCCGCTCGAAGCCACCGCTATGCGGGCATGGGCCACTTGGCCGTTGTCATCGGTGTCATACTTATCGGGGGGCGGAAGCTCACTGTCGGTGAAGTCGGCTATGCGTGCCTTGACAGTGGTGAAACGGTGGCCGAGCGGTATTTCGCGCAGCGTGTCGTTGGGGGTTACCTGCAAGAAGAGGATGAACAACCCGCCCACGACAACCAACACGCCCGCCACTGCCAGCAGTTTGCGAACTTGCACGCGGCCTATGAACATCATAAGGAAGACGGTGACAAACAACAGGGCGGCGGTGGAATAGTTCTCGGGGGCTATAAGCCCGCACACCACGCACACTATCCACATGATGTACTTGAAGGCTGCCGGCGTAGCACCGCGTTCGTCCTGGTTGTGGGACAAAATATAGGCCGTGGAGATGACAACCGCCATCTTGGCCAGCTCGGAGGGCTGGAACTGAATGCCCATAAAAGACATCCAGCGGGCGGCATTGTTCACCCGCGCATCACCGAAAAGCCCGCCCAGCATGACGACGAGCAGCAACCCCACCGACACAGGCAGCAGAAAGACCGGCAAAACCTGAAACCAGCGGTAGGGCACGCTGTGCACCCCCACCACGATGCCTGCGCCAGACAGCAGGAAGATGGCATGTTGGGTGATGGGAGCCCAATAGTCCCCATCGGCGTAAGTGAGGCGCGACGCAGCCGAAAAGACCTCGGTGAGAGAGATGAGGCAAAGCGCCAGAAAGATAATCCAGATTACCTTGTCGCCCTTGAAGATGCTCTTGAGTAAGTCCACTTCTGTCGGAGTTTTTAAGTATTGGTTATTCGGTTGAATGTCACACTGTGGCTGCCGTCCTCACAGCTCGCGCACATACTGCTTGAACTGGTCGCCCCGGTCTTCGTAGCTCTTGAAAAGGTCGAAGGAGGCACAACAGGGGCTGAGCAGCACCGTGTCGCCCTTGCGGGCCAGACGATAGGCGGCCTCGACAGCCTCTTTCATGCCGCTACGCACGTCGGCCACCGGCAAGCCCAGGGAATCGAAGAAGTCGTGCAGCTTCTCGTTATGCAGCCCAAGGTAGACCAGGGCCGTGCACTTCTGCCGCACCAAAGGCTCTATCTCGCGGTAATCGTTGCCCTTGTCCTTGCCGCCCAGGATAAGCACCGTGGGAGCCGTCATGCTCTGCAAGGCATACCAGCAGGAATTGACGTTGGTCGCCTTGGAGTCGTTGACAAAACGCACACCCCGTACCGTGGCCACATACTCCAGCCGATGGGGCACTCCCTCGAAGTCGGACAGAGCCTGGCGGATGCTCTCCTTGCGGATGCCTGCCAGCTTGGCCGAAATGCCCGCCGCCAGCGAGTTGTAGAGATTGTGCGTGCCGTGCAGAGCCAGTTTTTCCAGTTCCATGTTGAAGGTCGGCGGGATGTCAATCTCCATCTGCCCGTCTTCGGCATAGGCTATGGCCCCGTCTTCCTTGACGGCGGCGAAGGGGTAGAGACGGGCCTTCAGTCCGTGTCTGGCCAGTTCGCGGCGGATGATGGGGTCGTCGTTCCAGAAGACAAAAGCGTCGTCCTCGGTCTGGTTGCGGGTAATGCGGAACTTGGCGTCCACGTAGTTCTGCATACAGTGGTCGTAGCGGTCCAGATGGTCGGGAGTAATGTTCATCAGCACGGCAATGTTGGCTCTGAAGTCGTACATGTTGTCCAACTGGAAGGAGCTTAGTTCGATGATGTAATAGTCGTGCTGCTCGGTGGCAACCTGCAAGGCCAGGCTACGCCCTATGTTGCCTGCCAGCCCCACGTTGAGTCCTGCACTCTTGAAGATGTGGTAGGTGAGCGAGGTAGTGGTGGTCTTGCCGTTCGACCCCGTTATGCAAATCATCTTGGCATCGGTGTACCGTCCGGCAAACTCTATCTCCGAGATGACAGGTGTGCCCTGTGCCCTCAGCTTCAGGATGAGGGGGGCATCGTTGGGAATGCCGGGGCTTTTCACCACCTCGTCGGCACCGAGGACACGCTCCTCGGTGTGGCCTCCCTCTTCCCATTCTATGTGATACTTGTCGAGCAGTTGCTTGTACTTGTCCTTGATAGCCGAGGCATCGGACACAAACGTGTCCAGACCCTTCACCTTGGCCAATACGGCTGCTCCGGCGCCGCTCTCGCCTGCGCCCAAAACTACGATTTTGCTCATGTCTTTATCTTTTCTCCTTTTTCTTCTTACCTAATCTTTAACGTTATGATGGTGACGGCGGCCAGGACGATGGTCACGATCCAGAAGCGCACCGTTATCTTTGACTCGTGGAACAACTGTTCGGGTCGGGTGAAAACCACCTTGCAGCCCGCCTCTACCTGGCTCATCGACGTGCGGAAGTGGTCGTGTATGGGCGTGCGCTTGAACAGCCGCTGCTTCACCCCCTTCCGCTTCCCTGACTTGTAGTAGACCCGCTGAAGGATGACCGACAGGTTTTCCACCAGGAACACGCCGCACAAGATGGGTATCAGCAGCTCCTTGTGGATGATGATGGCCAGCACGGCGATGATGCCGCCTATGGTGAGGCTGCCCGTGTCGCCCATGAACACTTGGGCGGGATAGGCATTGTACCACAAGAAACCTATCAGTGCCCCTATGAAAGCACAGATGAAAATGACCAGTTCCTCGGAGCCGGGTATGAACATGATGTTCAGGTAGCCCGCAAACTCTATGTGGCTCGACACGTAGGCCAGTATGCCCAGCGTCAGGCCGATGATGGCCGAGTTGCCTGCCGCCATGCCGTCCATGCCGTCATTCAGGTTGGCTCCGTTGCTGACGGCTGTCACCACGAATATGGTCACCAGCACGAACAGTATCCAGCCGCCCGTCTGAGCATGTTCGCCCAGAAAGCCCATGATGTCGGCATAGTCCAGGTTGTTGCTCTTGACGAAGGGTATGGTCGTCTGGGTGGCCTTAATCTCCTTGGCGGCATGCACCACTTCCACGGTGCCGTCGGGCTGCTGCACCTCGATGTTCTCGCGGATGACGACCTGCGGACTGAAGTAGAGCACCAGCCCCACGATAAGCCCCAGGCCCACCTGCCCGATAATCTTGAACTTGCCGTGCAGCCCTTCCTTGTCCCGCTTGAAGATTTTGATGTAATCATCGGCAAAGCCCAGCGAGCCGAGCCACACGGTGGTGACGAGCATGAGGGCCATGTAGATGTTGCCCAGCCGTCCCAGCAGCAGACAGGGGATGAGGATGGCCACGATGATGATGATGCCCCCCATCGAAGGGACACCCGCCTTCTGCACCCCGAAGGGGTCGATGCTGGCATCGCGCTGCGTCTCGGTAATCTGCCTGCGCTTGAGCAGGCAGATGAACTTGTCGCCCCAGATGCTCGATATGAGCAAGGCCAGGATGACAGCCATCAGCGCGCGGAACGACGTGTAGGCAAACATGCCCGCACCGGGAAAGTCGTAGCGGTCGAGCCATTGGAATAGATAGTATAACATTGCGTTCGCTTCGTTTTCCTGCCTCGGCCCCGGAGGGGGCACAGGTGTGCGCCCCGGGGAGCGGACCTTTGCCCGTCGGGCAGTGCACCTTCGCCAGCCGGGGAGCACAGGTGTGCTCCCGGCGAGGGGGCGGAGAGGCATTGCCGAGGGACGGGTTAGGGTCGAGGCAGCATATTGTCTGTCAGTTCATTACCTCGCGAAGCACTTCCTTGTCGTCAAAGTGGTGCTTCACGCCTTTTATCTCTTGGTAGTTCTCGTGCCCCTTACCGGCCACCAGGACCACATCGCCCGGCCTGGCCAGCAGGCAGGCCGTGCGGATGGCCTCGCGGCGGTCGGCTATGCTCAGGGTCTTGGACAAGTCGTCCGGACCAAGCCCGGCCAGCATGTCGCCGATGATGTCCTGCGGTTCCTCGTAGCGGGGATTGTCGCTGGTGATGATGAGGCGGTCGCTCTGGCGTGCGGCTTCCTGGGCCATGAGGGGGCGTTTGCCCTTGTCGCGGTTACCGCCCGCCCCCACGACGGTAATCACCTGACCCCGTCCCGACAGCACGCCGTGGATGGCACTCAGCACATTGGCCAGCGCGTCGGGCGTGTGGGCATAGTCCACGATGGCCGTATAGCCACTGGGCGAGCGCAGGGCCTCGAAGCGCCCGGCCACCGGATGCAGGGTGCTGAGGGCTACGAGCACCTCTTCCTCGCCTTTGCCAAGCAGGACGGCTGCACCGAAGACGGCCAACAGATTGCTGGCATTGAAGCGGCCTATGAAGGGGACGGCCACCTCGCGACCGTTGAAGTCGAGCAACATACCCTCAAAATGGGACTCGAGCACGCGGCCCTTGAAGTCGGCCAGGCTGCGCAACGAGTAGGTGTGTACCTGCGAACGGGTGTTCTGCACCATCACCATGCCATTGCGGTCGTCCAGGTTCGTCAGGCTGAAAGCGTCGCCTGGCAGGTCGTCAAAGAACTTCTTCTTGGCACGCAGGTAGTTCTCCACCGTCTTGTGGTAGTCCAGATGGTCGCGCGTCAGATTGGTGAAAATGCCTCCGGCAAAACGCAGGCCACTGATGCGCTTTTGGGCGATGGCATGCGAGCTTACCTCCATGAACACGTACCGGCAGCCTGCGTCGGCCATGCGTCCCAACAGGCTGTTCAGGGTAATGGGGTCGGGGGTGGTGTGCTCGGTAGGCACAGGTTGGTCGTCTATGTAATTGCACACAGTGGAGACCAGCCCCACCTTGTAGCCAAAGTATCGGAACATGTGATAGAGCAGCGTGGCCACGGTAGTCTTTCCATTAGTACCCGTCACGCCTACCAGCCGCAGCTTCGACGTAGGGTCGCCGTAGAACCGGGTGGCAAGGCGGCCTGTGGCATCCTCACTGTCGGCCACACGCACGTAGGCCACTCCAGGCTTCAGCTCGGCGGGCATCTCCTGGCAAAGCACAGCCACGGCCCCGTGCTCCAGCGCGGCGGGAATGTAGGCGTGGCCGTCGGCCTGCGTCCCGCGCATGGCCATGAAGAGATGGCCGGGTGCGGTGAGGCGCGAGTCGATGTCCACCCCGCAGATGTCGACATCGGTGTCGCCCACCACTTCGAGGGGTTGTATAGCTTGTAAGAGTTCGTTTAGTTTCATACCTTATTATATATAGTACATTCGTTGGGTTCAGTATTGTCTTTCCTCATCGCAGGGTGAGCGTCACCGTCTGTCCCTTGTGCGCGGTGCTTCCCGCCGGTATAGACTGTCGCTTCACCTGCCCTACGCCGTTGAGGCGCACACGCAGTCCCTGCCTTTCGAGCAGATAGACGGCATCGCGGGCACCCATACCCACGACATCGGGCACACGGCCCGGCGTGTCGGCTACGCCGTTCTCCACCAGGCTGACTCCCTTGGCCAGCGGTTGTGCCACTCCCCAAGAGCCGTTCCCGTGACGGGCTGCATGTCCCGTCTCGACGGGCACGTCAAGCTCCCGCAACACTCTGCGCGCGTCGTCCAGGTTGCCTGCCAGCACACTGGGGACGGGGTTGTAGGTGCTGTCGATGGCATTCTGGAGATCGTAGTGCAGGTTCTTGGCATAGACGCGCTCGGCAATCCTGGCAAACACGCTTCCGGCCATCAGACCGCCCGATGCCCCCGGGCCTGGCTTCTTGATGGAGACGATGCAGCTGTACTGGGGTTTGTCCGCCGGGAAGTAGCCGCAGAAGCTCACGAGATAGTCCATGCCCCCGCTGCGGTAGCCTTGGCCGCCATGAGCTATCTGTGCCGTTCCCGTCTTTCCGGCCACGGCAAACTGCGTGCTTCCGGCAGCCTTGCCAAGGCCCTCGGACACAACGCCCTCCAGCATCTTGCGTATCTGCTCCAAGGTGCGGTCCGAACAGATTTTAGGGTTGATTACCTCCGTGGGGAAGTCTTCCACCACATCGCCGTCCCGCAGCGCAGCTTTCACGAAACGGGGGCGCATCATGGTTCCGTTGTTGGCAATGGCGTTGTAGAACGTCAGCACGTTGATGGGCGGCAGCTGCGACTCGTAGCCGATGCTCATCCACGGCAGTGTGGTCTTCCAGAAAGTAGGGTCGTCCGCGTCCTTGATGTAGGGTTTCCCCTCACCGGGTATCTGTAGATGCAAAGGCTGATCGAGGCTCATGCGCTTCAGGCCGTCGATGAACTTCTGCGGGTCGCTCCCATAGGCCTGGTCGATGAGATAGGACACGCCTATGTTGGACGACACTTCCAAGGCCCGGGTGGCGGTTATCTCGCCATAGCCCCCACGATGCCAGTTGTGGTCGCGCATGAGGCTGCCGTGCATCTTCAACACTCCGTTGCCGGTGTTCACCTTGGTGTCCGGTGTTATCTTGCCGTCCTCCAGCGCCACCATAATGGAAGCGGTCTTGAAGGTCGAACCCGGCTCCATGAGGTCGCTTATGGCTGCGTTGCGCGTCTCGTAGTAGTTTCCGTCGCTGCCCCGGCTCATGTTGACGATGGCCTTTACGTCGCCCGTATGCACCTCCATAAGTACTGCCACGCCGACATAGGCATCAAGCTCCTTGAGCTTATCTACCAAAGCTTTCTCGCAAATGTCTTGCATGTCCACATCGATGGTTGTCACGATGTCGCAGCCATCTACGGCCGGTCGCTCCACTATGTTCAACCAGTCGCCGCGCACCTTTTGCCGGTGGCTCATGCCGTCGCGTCCCTTGAGCAGCGAGTCGAAGGCCAGTTCGATGCCGTTCTTCGCTCCCATCGCCGTATCGGGGTACAGGTCGCCAAGCGTCCGGGCAGCCAGCGAGCCGAAAGGTTTCTTGCGGAGGTTATAGACGTTGGCTATAAAACCGCCACGGTAGCGGCTCAGACGAAACACAGGCAGTTTCTTCATCTCCTGATACTGTATGTAAGAGATGCGCTTGGGATAGAGCAGATAGTTCTGACTACCCTTGCGCCGCCCGGCCAGGATGTGCCGCTTGAACTCAGCTGCGCTCTTGTCGGGAAAGATGCGGTGCATACCTTCGCAGATTTCCGTCAGGTGATTCATCAGCATGGTATCCTTGGTGTAGCCGCCTGCTTTAAAGTCCATGTAAATGCGGTATTCGGGCAACGAGCTGGCCATGAGCTTGCCATCGGATGAAAGGATGTTGCCCCGCGTAGGCTTTAAGGGAACGTTCTCGCGCACAAAGCGGTCGGCCACGGCCAACCAGTAGTCCCGTTGCACGAACATGACGAAGCCCGCCTTCACCGCTACTCCTACCCCCAGCAGTCCCATGAACAGCACCACGAACGCATAGCGTATTATTATGTTCTTCTTGTTTATTACCATCGTGTCTTGCGTTGTCGCCCCCGACAGAGGCTGTGGTTCAGTCCTCTATGAGATAAGGCGGCTGTGTCGAGGTTTCCAAGTCGCTGCCTTTGGTCTCAATGTACTCCTCGATGCGCGACTGCCTGCTGCGTTCCATCAGCTCCGAACTGCGGGTTAGAGCGTTATACTTCACATCCGTAAGCCGTTCCTTCAGCTGCGACACCTCTATCATCTGCTGCTGGCAGGCATAGCGGTTGTGTATGTAGAAGAGCACAAGCACCATGATGAGCACGAGAAGACCCATTTGGCGGCGGAAGAAGTCGTTGGCCAGAATGTCGCCCCCAATGATGCTCTTCAAAGTCGTATTTTTCTTTTCTTTCTTTTCTTCCATAAAAACTAATACCTTAACACTTGCTTCGTTTGTTTTCCATGCTCCTTGCCCGCCCCGGCCCGAGACCGCGCTGCGGCCCCCCGTCAGCACCGCTCGGCCACACGCAACTTGGCACTGCGCGAACGCGGATTGCGCTCCACTTCATCGGCCCCAGGTGCCAGGGGCTTTCCCAACGGCCTGAACGGAGACTGCATGTTGCCGAAGAAATCCTTCTCGGCACGCCCTTCGGGGTTGCCTGTCTTCATGACGTTCTTCACCATGCGGTCCTCTATGGAGTGGTAGGTGATGACGCTCAGCCGTCCGCCGGGCCTTAGCACGTCGGCGGCTGCCGCCAGCATCTCGCGCAGGGCATCCGTCTCGTGGTTCACCTCCATGCGCAGAGCCTGAAAGACTTTTGCCAGGTCTTTCTTCTCGCGCCCGCGTCCCAGCAGCGGTTGCACCACGGCCAGGAAGTCGCCCGTCGTGGTTATGGGGTTACGTGCCCGCGCCTTGACCAAGGCTGCCGCCAGCCGGTGACTGCCGGGCAGTTCGCCATAGAGCTTGAAGAGGTCGGCCAGGCGTGACTCGTCGTAGGTATTCACCACTCCGGCCGCCGTCAGGGCCGCATGCTTGTTCATGCGCATGTCCAACGCTCCGTCGAAGCGGAAAGAGAAGCCCCGTGTGCTGTCATCAAAATGATGAGACGACACGCCCAGGTCGGCCAGTATGCCGTCCACCTGCTCCACGCCGTAGTAGCGCAGGAAATTCTTCAGGTAGCGGAAGTTACTGCGCACGAACGTAAACCGCTCGTCGCAGGGCACATTGCCTTCGGCATCTTCGTCCTGGTCGAAGCCCAGCAGACGGCCCGACGGTCCCAGTCGCGACAGTATCTCGCGCGAGTGGCCTCCGCCCCCGAAGGTGACATCCACGTACACGCCGCCGGGCTTTACGTCCAGCCCGTCCACGCTCGGCCCCAGCAGTACCGGGACGTGGTAGACTGCCACTCCGTCCTGCCGCGCCACCGTGGCGCCGCCCTCATTCGTCCATTGTCTTGCTTCGTCCATAGTCGTTGTCGGTTTGTTGCTGTCCGCCCTCGGCCAAAGCCTCCTGCAAGGCGTCGCCAAAGGCAGAGGGGTCGTAGAACGGCTGTTCGCCGCGCTCCTTGGCCCAGATCTCGATTACGTCGTCCACACCGATAAGGCGAACCTCGCTCCCGATGCCCGCAGCCTGCAAGTGCCGTCGGCTCAGCAGGATGCGCCCATTGGCATCGGGCACCATCACCTCGGCATCGCTCACAAACTGGCGAAAGAGGGCCTGCTGCTGGCGGTTCCACTTGCTGAGCCTGCCGCGCAGGCTGGCCTGCGTGGCAAACCACACGCTCTCGGGATAGAGCACCAGGCAGTCCTGAAAGACGTCCTTGCGCAGCACAAGCCGCTCTTCGCCCGCAGCTTGCAGCTGCTTGCGGAAAACGGCCGGAAGGAATATCCTGCCCTTGGCATCTGTCTTTGCTTCGATGTTGCCCAGAAATCTTACCATCGGCATAGCCTTTCTTATAGAAAGCGACGGTAAAAGTACACATTTCCCCACAATCCCCCACATTTTTCCACCGAAAATATTCACAAGAAGTTTTCAACAGGTTGTTAACTGGCTACCGGGCTGATAATGAACGCCGTCTAAGCGGCCCTGAGAAGTGGGGGAAAACATGGGAAAAACCTCAACAAACGGACAAGGAATGTCCCGCCCGGAAACCTCTGTCCCCCACCCTGCCCCACGTACCGACGCACCCGGCAAAGTGTCGGCCAACAACGGGAAAAACCGGCAAAACGACACGAAAAGCCCCTTTTTCCCTACACACCCTGCCTGTACCGACAACCCAACCAGCGGGCACCCGGGTCGAAAAACAGTCTCAACAACCTTCTTCCACCCCGTCCGCCGACGTGCAAACCCTCTTTCGGCACAAACAACCAGGGCACACGCCAAGCGGGGGCAAACCTCTGTCCCCGCCTTGACAGAGGACTGCCTCCGGCGAAGACACAAGACAGCAGCGAGGGGCACACCTGTCCCCCCCACCCACAAGCACTCGTCAGCGGCAACTTAGCTTCTGGTTGATGTGTCCCGGAAGTGTTAAATTACGAGTCAGCAAACTAATTTACAGGCTCTTGGCAAAGATTTCGCTGCAAAAATCTCCACCTGCCCTGCCGACGGGCCGAAAAAACGCAGCCACAGACCGACAGGACAGCCAAAGTGTCAGGCCCCGGGCCTCAGCCTTCCAGCTGCACGGCGGTGCCCGAAGCCGTCACCATCAGCATAGAGCCGTTCACCGTCTCGTAGTCCAGGTCGACACCCACCACTGCGTTGGCTCCCAGTTCCCGGGCCTGCTCCTCCATCTCGCGCAAGGCCGTCTCCTTGCCTTTGCGCAATACCTTCTCGTAGGAGCTGCTGCGCCCGCCCACAATGTCGCGTATGCTGGCAAAGAGATCGCGAAAAGCGTTGGCACCTATGATGGTTTCGCCCGACACGATGCCGTAATAGCGGACAATACGTTTGCCCTCGACGTTCTGTGTTGTTGTCAGTAACATGGTTTCCTTATTTTAAGTTGGTTTACGCCCTATTAGACGCAGAGGCAGACAAAAAGTTGCAGCGGCGGGAAAGAAAAAGTGCGACACACGACCTCCGCCCGGCTTGCAAGGCGAAAGAACGGCCCGGAAACCACCGACCCTTTCCTCCGCCCGGACAATGCCCCGAAAGGTGCGCGGACGCAGAAGACTTCCGTGCACCACCCCTACCCGCTCCCGGAACGGCAGAGGTCTGCCCCCTCGGCAGCACACCTTTGCCACCATGCGGGCACAGGAGTGCTACCCTATGGACACAGATGCACCCCCGTCAACAGGCACGCCAAGGCAGGCTAAGACACACGCCGGGAAGCGTAGTGGTCGTGCCTCCACAGCTGCCAGCTGTTGAACAGGTTCTGCCAGACAGAATAAAAGGCCAGAAAGACGGAGGCCAAGGGACTGAGGTAGGTGTTGGACATCCAGATGCCGATGGCCGAGTTCTTCTGCCCCATGAGCTGCCCGCCCGCAATGCGGTCGCCGTAGCGCGAGCCTATCCACTTGCCCAAGGCAAAGTGCAGCGTGCAGATAGCCGCCGAGGCGATGCCCAAGGCCAGGATGCTGCGCCCATTGCCCTGCCCGTGCTCGATGATGAAGTGTATGGTCTGCCCCAACGTCAGAAGCAAAGCCAACGCCCAGAGGTAGAACGACCAGTCCTTGTAGCGGCTCAGAGCAGCACCCATGCGCGGGGCAAACAGCTGCAAGGCCAGGGCCACGAAGAACGGGAGGGCAATGACGGGGCTTATCTTTCCGAATATCAGCATAAAGGACTGCAAGAAGGGCATGTCCTGATTGCTCCCGATGAACGAAAAGTAAAGCGGGGCCACCACAGCTACAAGCAGGTTGCCGGTGATGGTGTAGGAGGTCGTCGTGGCACGGTCGGCCCCCAGCATGGCCGCCACGACCACCACCGACGACGCCACCGGGCAGAGTATGCCCACAAGTATGCCCTCGGCCAGAATGCCGTCGCCCGACAGAGCCAGAGCCAAGGCATAACCACCCAGACTGGCAAGTGCCTGGAAGAGCACAATCCACAGGTGCATCCGCGAGAAACGCAGCTTACGGAGGTCGACAGCCACGAAGTTGAGCAGCAGGATGGTGAAGATGAGGTAGGGCACAAGAAACGCCCCCGCCTGGCACCACTGGTGGAACAGGATGCCCAGGGAGATGGCGATGGGGAGAATGAAACTGCGGATGTGGGACATAAGGGTTGCGAATACGGAAAAACGGCCCCTGTGGGGCTACACTAAAAGAAACACTCGCATCAGAACATCTTTCTCACCCTGTCGATGCCAGCCACCAGCACGTCCACCTCTTCCCTCGTGTTGTAAAGGCCGAAAGAAGCGCGGACGGTGCCCTCTATGCCCAGCCGGGACATGAGGGGCTGGGCGCAATGATGGCCCGTGCGCACGGCGATGCCGAGGCGGTCGAGCAGCGTGCCCATGTCGAAGTGGTGGATGTCGCCAACGAGGAAAGAGATGACACCGCCGCGCTCCGCCGCCTCGCCGAAGATGCGCATTCCGGGGATTTCGCGCAGACGTTGCAGGGCGTATTGCGTCAGGTCGTGTTCGTGGGCGGCTATGCTGTCCATGCCCAGGGCGGACACGTAGTCCAAGGCGCGGGCCAAGCCGGTGGTCCCGATGTAGTCGGGCGTGCCGGCCTCGAACTTAAAGGGAAGCTCGTTGAAGGTGGTCCGCTCGAACGAAACGTGCTGTATCATCTCGCCACCGCCCTGGTAGGGAGGCAGCCTGTCGAGCCAGTTCTCTTTGCCGTAGAGCACCCCTACCCCCGTCGGCCCATAGACCTTGTGGCCGGAAAAGACGTAGAAGTCGGCATCCAGCTCTTGCACGTTCACCGGCATGTGGGGAATGCTCTGCGCACCGTCCACCAGCACGGGCACGCCGTGGGCGTGGGCCGTGCGTATCAGCTCGCGGACGGGGTTGACGGTGCCCAGCACATTGCTGACGTGGGCCAGGCTGACGATTTTCGTCTTCGGGGAAAAGAGCTTCTCGTACTCGCCGGGCAGCAACTCGCCACGGTCGTTCATGGGGACAACGCGCACGACGATGCCCCGCTGCATGGCTTGCAGTTGCCAGGGCACGATGTTGCTGTGGTGCTCCATCGTGGTGACTATCACCTCGTCGCCCGCCTGCATCTGCGACTGGCAGAAAGTGGAGGCCAGCAGGTTGATGCTCTCCGTCGTGCCACGGGTGAAGACCACCTCGTTGGTGCTGCGTGCGCCTATGAAGCGGCGCACAGTCTCGCGGCTGGCCTCGTGCAGCTCGGTAGCTTGCTGCGAAAGGAAGTGAACGCCACGGTGCACGTTGGCATTGGTGTTGTAGTATTCTTCGGTAATGGCCTCCACTACCTGACGGGGCTTTTGCGTCGTGGCACCGTTGTCCAAGTAAACCAGCGGCTTGCCGTAGACGGTCCGACCGAGGATGGGAAAGTCGGCACGTATCTGTTCTATGTCGTACATAAGTATTCCGTTGTTGATTGTCTGCGCAAAGATACATGCTTTCCGGCAATAATGACGCGCCGTTCCCGCTTTTTCCCGGCCCGTCGCCGAGGCTTCGGAAAGGAGCCGGAGGGGCAGACCTTCGCCCTTGCAGGAGCGCACCTGTGCTCTGTCGGCAGCAGACCTGTGCCCGCGCGGGGGCGAAGGTCTGCTGCCGACAGGGTTGTGGTGGAAGAAAAAGGAAGTCTTATTTGCACATCACCTTGCAGTCCCGGCACCGCCCCAGCTCGCCACGGAACCGCTTTTCGACCAAGTGGTGCAAACGGTCCTTCAGAGCGTCGAGGCGGATGGTGTCCACTACTTCGTTCACGAAGGCGAACATCAGGAGCAGGCGTGCTTCGTACAGAGAGATGCCGCGCTGGCGCATGTAGAACAGGGCTTGGTCATCCAACTGCCCCACGGTGGCGCCATGACTGCACTTCACGTCGTCGGCATAGATTTCCAACTGGGGCTGGGTGTACATGCGGGCATCGCGCGTAGCACAAAGATTGCGGTTGGTCTGTCGGGAGTCGGTGTGCTGCGCCCCGGGGCGGACAAGCACAAGTCCGGCGAAGGCACCGGTGGCCTGCTCGTCGAGGACGTACTTGTAAAGCTCGCGCGAGGTGCACGAAGGGACGGCATGGTCGATGACGGTGCGGTTGTCCACGTGCTGGTTCTTGTCGGCTATGGCCATACCGCAGAGATTAAGCTCGGCCCCCTCTCCTGCCAGCAGGACGCGGGTGGTGTTGCGCGTGGTGCCACAAGTCAGCGTCATGCCGTTGAGCAAGACGTTACTGCCGGCTTCCTGACGGACGTAAAGATTGCTCAGGCGGGTAGTTCCCGTGTGGGTCTCTTCCAGCTCGTAGAGGTCGAAGACCGAGTTGCGTCCGGCAAAGACTTCAATAACCTGCGTGGCAAGGAAATTCACCTCGTCCATTGCATGATCGCAAGCCAGCAGACGCAGTTGCGCTCCCTCTTCCAGCACAACGAGCAACCGGCGGTTTACCAACAAGGGAACGGTGCTGCGCAGAATGTTGATGAGCTGCAGGGGCCGCTCCACAACGACACCCCGGGGCACATAAATCACCACACCGTCCTGGGCAAAAGCGGTGTTGAAGGCCGTCAGTCCGTCGCAGGACGTGTCGGCCAGTGTGCCAAGATACCTCTGCACGATGTCGGGGTAGTCCCGGAAACTGCCTATCAACACACCGTCGGGCAAGGCCTTTTCGGGGGTGTGGAACATGTCGTTCACCACAAAGAAAAGTGCCGTGCTCATGTTCGGCACATCACATCTGAACACTTCGTAGGGATTGACAGGCATCGCAAGCCGCTTCAGGTTCATGCCGTAGTCCGGCTCAAATGCTTTGGCGATGTCTGTGTACTTGTACTCTTCCAGCCGACGGGTGGGAAAGCCCAGACGCTCAAAGTCGTCGAAGGCACGGGCCCGCAGCTGGTTCAGTGGCTCGGCACTGTGGTCGCGCAACAAAGCCTCTGCCTGTGCGTAGAGGTCAATGTATTGTTGTTCGGGTCTCATAGAGCGGTCACTCGTTTACTTCTTTCTTTATCCAGTCGAAGCCGCGCGACTCAATCTCTTGTGCCAACTCCGGGCCACCTGTCTTCACGATACGTCCTCCCAGCAACACGTGCACGGTATCGGGCTTCAAGTAGTCCAGCAAACGTTGGTAATGGGTGATGACCAAGGCCGAAGTCTGTGCCGTGCGCAGCTTGTTGAAGCCCTCGGCCACGATGCGCAGAGCGTCGACATCCAGCCCGGAGTCTGTCTCGTCCAAGATGGCGAACGTCGGCTCAAGCATGGCCATTTGGAAAATCTCGTTACGCTTCTTTTCTCCTCCCGAAAATCCCTCGTTCACCGAGCGGTTGGCCAGTTTGCTGTCAAGCTCCACAATGGCACGCTTCTCGCGCATCAGCTTGAGGAACTCCGAAGCACTCAGGGCAGGCTGATGGCGGTACTTGCGTTGCTCGTTGACGGCAGTACGCATGAAGTTCACCATCGATACTCCGGGAATTTCCACCGGAGTCTGAAAAGACAGGAAGATGCCCTCGTGCGCCCGGTCTTCGGGCGAAAGAGCCAGAAGGTCTTTTCCGTTGAAGGTAATGGAGCCACGCGTCACCTCATAAGCAGGATGTCCTACCAGAACATTGCTCAGTGTGCTTTTCCCGGCTCCGTTCTGACCCATGAGAGCGTGCACCTCACCGTCGCGTATGGTGAGGTCGATGCCCCGCAATATTTCTTTGCCACCTATACTGGCATGAAGGTCTTTTATTTCCAACATATCTGTAAATGTTTATCAATCATGGGGCGCAAAGATACGAATTAATGCGCGGACTGCGAGGCCGGAAGGACGAAAAAACGCCCTCCCTCCCTGCTGTCCAGGAGGAAAGACGTACACGCCTATTACCTCTTTCCGGGTATAAGAAAACACGCCTGCGGGTATTTCCTCCTCACCGCTGTCCTGCCGGAAAGCAAGGAAAGCGGCGATAAGCGGCCACCCGAGGCGTGTATCGCCCCTACAGTTCGTCCTGCTCTTCCCCGCTGCGCTCCATGATGCTTGCCGCCAAGCTGTCGGCAGCCTGCACGATGGCAACCAACGGATACAGCATACGCGAAGCATCGTAACTGCGCTGGTCCTCCAAGCTGTTCATGTTGATGCCCCATGCTCCCATGTGCCAGCGGATGGCAAGCATCTCGGCATCGGTCATTTCAAGCCCGTTGCACAGCAGCAGTATGACCGACTTCTCACCGTGGCCCATCGGGAAGTTTCTGTACGTCACTTTATAGCCTTCGTTGTCTTCCCACATGCCCAAGGCATTCTTACGTTTGCGGACAGAACGCACGTAGATGTCGCTCTTGCACACGTCGTGCAGCAGGCTGGCAATGATTACGCTGTCGCGTTCCACCTCGTTCTTCAGGCCCGGTTCAAGAGCCTTCATGCCTTCCCAGACGGCAAGAGCCGCCTTGCAGGTATTGACCGAGTGCTGCACCAGCCCTCCTTCGGTATTGAGGTGATGGTTGGCCGAAGCCGGAGCTTCGAAGAACCCCATGTCCTCCAGCCCGCTGATTAAATCCTCCACTCCGTCGCGCCCCGTGGAGCGTAACAATTCCAGAAACTCTTCTTTACTTTTCTTTATGTCCATACTTTTCTCAGATAAGTAACGACGACCAAGGTATCGAGAATACCCGACATGTGCAAGAACAAGCGGGAAAAATACCCGCAACAAAACAAAAAAACTACAGCGAGTTTATTACCAGACTGTTGGCCAGGTCGACAGGCGAAGTGTCGAGCGAGGCCAGATAGATGCGCGTGGTCTTTTCGGAGTCGTGGCCCATTGCTTCGCTTATTACCGACAGCGAGATGTTCTTGCTCTTGGCAATGCTGGCCCAGGCATGGCGCGCCACGTAGGTAGTAAGCGTCACGGGGATGCCAAGCAAGATGCCTATGCGCTTCAGCTTCTCGTTGACAAGGTGGACAGCATTTCTGTACTGGCGACGTTCGTCGACCGCCGTATCCCGGATGATGGGCAACAGATAGGGCGCGCTGGAAGTGTCATACTTGTTCACTATCTCTTGCATAGGGTGCTCCCACTTGATAAACAGTTGCTGCCGAGTCTTGCGACGGCGGTAAGTGAGTATTCCGTTGCATAAGTCCTGCTTGCGCAAGTAAGCCATATCGACAAACGACATGCCACGTGTATAGAAACTGAACATGAACACGTCGCGGGCAAAATCCATAGAGGGAGAAGACGACAAGTCCAAATCGCGGATGCGCCGCACGGTCTCTATCGACACGGCCCGCTTCAACGTCTTGTCCACCCCTGTGTAGACGTGCTTGAAAGGGTAACGTTGCCTGGTAAGTTCCTTGTCGACAGCACGGTTGTAGGCAGCACGCAGGTTGCGCATATAGAACGACATGGTGTTGCGGGTCATGCCCGAAGCTTTCAGATAAGCTTCATACTCCAGCATGAGGGTCGAATTAAGGTCGTCCAGATAGATATCGCCCAGTCCCTCCCGGAAACGCATGAAGCTGTTCAGAGCCGAAGCATAGGTTTCGGCGGTGCGCACGCGGCCCACCTGCCGGAACTCGCTGATGAGAAGTTCCATGAAGGCAAAGAAACTCTCGGTGACAATCGGATGCCGGAACAGCTCCACCACCTTGTCCGTAGTGTAGGGGCAAGCCTTCATCTCCAGATGACGCACAATGTCCTTCAGCTTGATGATGTCGGTCTCCAGCCGACGTTCAATGTCCCGCAGGTAAGTGCGGCGGCTGTCGTCGCCTTCCTGCGTCAATACGCAAGACTTCTCGTTGTCCCACTCCGAAACAAACAGGTCACAACCGGAATTGATGCGCCTCACGACACGGTGGTGGCTCACTTGATAATACAACGTGCCTTTGCCTGCCCCCGGAGAGGACAGGCGAAACTTTACTTTTACTGTTGCCATATTTTTACAGGATTATAAGGTTGGAAATATGGCACAAGTTTAGCATTTATGCAGGCACATGAGCCACGCCCGGTTCCGTCCAGCCTACGGGACAATCTGTCGCGGGCACAGGTGTGCTACCGATCGGGCACACCTTCGCCTGTTCGCAGGCACACCTTCGCCCGCGACCGGGCAAAGGAATGTCCCTCAGCGGCGCAACCGACAATAAAAATCCCACAGCACGATGCCGGCGGCCACCGAAACGTTGAGCGAGTGTTTCGTGCCGTGCTGGGGTATCTCGATGCAACCGTCACAACGGTCTATGGCCTCCTGCTGCACACCCTTCACCTCGTTGCCCAGCACGACGGCATACTTGCGCGAAGGGTCGAGTTGCAGGCGGTCGAGCATGACGCTGCCTTCGGCCTGCTCCACGGCAAAGACCGTGTAACCGGCGGAACGCAGGTTTTCAACAGCCTCGACCGGGTTATCAACACGCTGCCAGTCGACAGTGAATTCGGCACCCAAGGCTGTCTTATGCAGCTCGGGGTGGGGCGGGACGGCAGTGATGCCGCAGAGCACGAGACGCTCGATGCGAAAGGCATCGGCAGTGCGGAATACCGAACCGACGTTGTGCAAACTGCGCACGTTGTCGAGCACCACTGTCAGCGGCAATTTCGGAGCTACTTTGAATTCTTCGGGACTGATGCGCCCCATTTCGGTAATCTTCAGTTTGCGGAACACAGGATAGAAACGGATAATGAAATGGTTAATACATTAAGGAAACAAGCACAGGAAGACAAGTTGACCAATGCCTGCACGCGCGATATTAACGACCGAAGTGCCTGCCTTATTATCCTTGCCATGCGGTTTATTTTTATCCTAAGACGCATATACCGGCCCAAGGTGCAGTGAAAAAACACTCAAAAGGCGGTGGATAAGCAGTGGATAAACGGTGGAAAGAAAGAGGAAAGATTTTGAAAATTATCTCTTGCAAAACTGAAAACTGCGACTATAGCACGACAGGAATGAGACATGCAAAAAAGAAAAGACCAAGTTCTACGCCGATATTAAACACATTTTTCAGCAGCTTGCGGACAAAGGATACGACTAAAGTTACTAACTTTGCACCTTGTCAACAGCTGTTGACAGAACCTCGGCAGCAGCAAGCAAACTGCTACAGGACAACAGGAAACAGAAACGATTGCCTGTTGAAACCTTGTAACACAGAAAACGGGTGAACTGTTGACAACTAAAAAAGCAAGAAAAAGCCGGAATAATTGTCCACACTATCAACACCCTATCATAAGCATCATAGATTTCTTTCAATAAAAAAACAAAGAACTTTATTTATTATTCATATGGTTAATATCGCGGAAGCCATCAGGCAATTGAAGAAAGAGAAGAACGCCGTTATCCTGGGGCACTACTACCAGAGGGGCGAAGTGCAGGACGTAGCCGACTATGTGGGCGACAGCCTTGCCTTGGCCCAGTGGGCAGCGCGGACGCAGGCCGACATTATTGTGATGTGTGGCGTGCACTTTATGGGCGAGACGGCCAAAGTACTGTGCCCGCAAAAGAAAGTGCTGGTGCCCGACATGGCCGCCGGGTGTTCGCTGGCCGACAGCTGCCCTGCCGATGAGTTTGCACGCTTTGTGGCCGCGCATCCGGGACATACCGTCGTTTCCTACGTCAATACTACGGCGGCGGTGAAAGCACTGACCGACGTAGTGGTGACTTCGACCAACGCACGGCAGATCGTGGAGAGCTTTCCGCCGGAAGAGAAGATTATCTTCGGACCGGACCGCAACCTGGGCAGCTACATCAATGCCGTGACGGGCCGTCACATGCTGTTGTGGGATGGGGCCTGTCATGTGCACGAACGTTTCTCGACCGAGAAAATAGCCGGACTGAAGCGTCAGCATCCCGATGCACTGGTACTGGCTCATCCCGAGTGTAAGGAAGCCGTGTTGCAGATGGCCGATGTGGTCGGGTCTACGGCTGCTTTGCTGAAGTACGCCGTGCGACATCCCGAGCGGAGCTACATCGTGGCCACCGAGGCAGGTATCTTGCACGAGATGCGTCGCCAATGTCCGCACACCGAGTTTATTCCGGCTCCTCCGTCCGACGGCACCTGTGCCTGCAACGAGTGCAGCTACATGCGCCTTAATACGCTCGAAAAGGTCTATGACTGTCTCCTCAACGAAACGCCCGAAGTGACGGTAGATGCCGACGTGGCAGCCAAGGCCGTGCGTCCCATTCAGCGTATGCTCGAAATCTCTGCACGGCTCGGTCTCTGAGACAACAAGGGACAGGGCGTTGGCAATAGGGGAGCGTGCGGCAGGAAGCTGCGTGCCCTCTGTGAATTGCTACGGGATTGATAATAAAGTAGGAGCGGAGTTGTCAACAGGGTTGTTAACCGTGTTGATGACTCCGCTCCCGTGCATTCTGTCAGGACTGACGGCGGACTACCGTGCCAGCACTTTGCGCACAACCGTCGTGCCGTCCTCAAGCAGTACTTTCACTACGTACAGCCCGGGCTGGGGCACCTGGAAGATGCAGTCGTCACCGTGGGTTGTGACGGTGCGGCCGCTGGCCGAAACGAGATCGGTGCTTCTGGCACCCGGAGCGTGGACGGCGATGCTCCCTTGTTCCGTGCGGATTTCTACCGGGCTGACAGCAGCATTGTCCCCGATACCTGTGCCTTCGTCCACAAACTCGGCCAGGATGTAGATGCGCCTTTCGTCGGGCATGTCGAACGGTGCGGCATCGGTCTGCTCGAAGAGGATGTAGTCTGTCCCGTTCATTCCTTCCGAGCCATACACTGTCAGCTTATCGAGTTTGTACCCTTCGGCAGGGATGGCTTCAAGCTCGATGGGGGTTCCCGTGGTGGCATACTTCACGTTGGCCGTGAGCTTGCCGTACTGGTTTTCGTTGTTCAGCAGGGTAGGGGTATTCATAGGCGGCACCCATCCGTCGGCCACGCACAGCCAGACGACGTGCATGCCGTCCTGCGTCAGTGTCGGGGTGTTGCCTTCGTTGTGTTGCCAAGTCACGGCCTCGACTGGCAAGTTCAGTTCTGCGTTGACGTCTCCGGCTTGTTGGCTGAGCAGGGAGGCAAATTCGGGCTGGCACATTTCCTCCGTTGTCATTGCGGAAATGCCCTCTTGCCGGGTTTCTACCGTTTCTGTCCAGTTGTCGGCATTGTAGTAGCAGTTGCTGATGCGGCTTTCGTCGTTGGTCGCGGCTATGGGGTATTGGCCGAAAATCTCGAACGAGCCAGTGGACACGATGCTTATCGAGGCAGACTGGTAGCAGTTGCGTATGTCCGTCGGTAAAACGGATGCCGCAATGCCGCCGACGATTGCATTTCCGTTTCCGCCCGTTATCGCTATGTCGCCCTTGTTGTAGGAGTTGGCCACGGTCTCGGCTATGCCTGCCAGGCCGCCTGCGTTGACCATGTTGCTGGCATAGATGCTCGAATGGAGGTCGGTTTCCAACAGTCCTTCGTTGCTGCAGTTGATGACGGAAGTGCCTTGCCCTATGATGCCTCCCATGTAGATGGAGTAGCCGTCGTCGGCATAGGCGCTGAGGGTTCCGTGGTTGGTGCAGCCATAGGCCGAGCCGTAGCCCACGATGCCGCCTTGGTTGCCTCCGGCCGTCAGGCTGACACTGCCGTAGTTGACGCAGCCGCTGGCCGCGCCTGTTCCGACAATGCCTCCCGCGTCAGGTTCGTACAGGTCGGTAGCACGGACGGCACCCTGGTTCTGGCAATCCTGTGCCTCTCCGTCGCCCACGATGCCTCCCACGGTTGCGTCGGCGTACTCGATGCCCTGGATGCTGAGCGTGGAGCTGTTGGTGCAGTTGTAGGCATTGCCTGTCCCGCACACGCCGCCGGCATAGACATAGAGCAAGGAGGAACTGACGTATCCGTCCGGCTCTTCGCCTTCCGCGAAGGGTATTTGCTCAAACTTGATGTGCGAGTCGCCTCCGATGTTCAGGTTTGCCACCTTTCCGTCTTCGGACATGAGGCCGACGAGGCCGAGGTAAACGAACTTTGTATATTCTTGTCCGGCTTTGGCCGATGCCTCGATGTGCATGTTGCTCACGGTGTGTCCTTGTCCGTCCAGCGTGCCTTGGAAGGCGGCTTGCTGGGGCAGACCTTCGGCATTGGTCTGTCCGGTCTCTTCGCCGTTCCCTATGGGAGTCCAGAGCATTCCGTTCAGGTCTATGTCGGCACTGAGCAGGATGGTTTTTCCGTCGAAGGTTGTTCCTTCGTTGACCAGACAGGCAACACCCGCCAGCTGGGCGGCGTTGCCGATGGTGTAGGTACTGGCGCTGGCATCGTACCAAGAGGTGTCGTAGCAGTTTTCGTCCGTCCAATGGGTTTGGGCAGAGAGCGTTCCTGCCAGTAGCAGTGACGTGAATGAGAAGATGAGAGCTTTCATTTTTCTATTCTTTAGTAGTTAGGGTTTTACTGATAGTTGTGTCTTTTCCGGGTTCTTCTTTGCCCGGTCGGCGGCACACCTTTGCCCCCTTCCGGGTGCACCTGTGCCAGCAAGCGGGCAAAGGTAGGGTGGTTTCGGACCGTTTCTGTGTCGGTCAGCGTATGATGACAATCTTGGTGACAATGCCTTCGCTGCCGTCGGCATTGGCGGCAAGCACCATGTAGACACCTGAACTGACGCGGCGACCGCGCCCGTCGCGCCCGTCCCACACGAATTGGCCTCCGACGGAGGTGCCTTGGTAGACGAGCTGCCCGGCGGGATTGACTATCTTCACGTCGCTGTCCTGCATCATGCCGGTGACGGTGATTACCCCGCTGTAGTCGGGACGGACGGGATTTGGGTAGGCCCTTACGTTGCTTTCTTCGAAAGAGGAGGCTGCCGGAGTGGCGTCGCTCTGGTAGGACACAAGCCCGTAGGAGGTTCCTATGAAAACTTCGCCCGTAACGGGATGTATGGCCAAGGACTCGATGGCGTTGGATAGCAGGAGACTGTTCTCGGTGGTGAAGTGGTGGATGGTCTCTTGCCCGTCGGCGCTGATGAGGTAGAGTCCGCTTCCTTCCGTGCCCAGCCATTTGCGGTTGGCTCCGTCCACGGCGATGGCGTTCACCACTTCGCCGCTCAGCAGGTAGTCGGCCAGGTTGGTCCCGTCGTTGCGGGGCACCAGGATTTGTTGGACGGTGAAGTCGTCGTCGAAGAAGTTCTGCGGGTTGTTCAGGATGAGCGGACCTGTACTGGTGCCTATCCAGATGGCTCCGTCGAGGTCCTCGGCTATGCAGTACACTCCGACCCTGTTGTCTACGGACGAGCCGCTCTGGTTGATAAACTCGGTGAGAAAGCGGTGGCGGTCGTCGTTGGTGTTGTCTATCGTGCCGTTATAGTCCAGGCAGAAGAGTCCTCCCGACTCGCTACGGCAGGAAGTGGCCCAGAGCCATCCGCGGCTGTCTATCATGGCGTGGTTGATGTTGCTTGCCTGGCTCAGCTCGGAGAAGTCGAAGCTCCTCCACGTGCCGCTGTCCGCCCCGAGCACGTTCACCTGGTGGCTCTCGGCCTCGCAGCTCACGGTCCAGAGGTTTCCTTCGACATCGAAGGCCAGTCCGTTGACGCGCACGTAGTTGTGCGAGGCTTCTCCCGGTACGGCCGAGACGAGCGGACTGTTGTGCTCGCTGTACCAGTTGGCATAGTGTCCGTCGCGGAACTCGTAGATGCCCTCTCCGGCCGAGCCGGCAAAGTGGCGGGTGGGGTCGGAGGGGTCTTGCACCACGCAGGTGATGTCCCAGTAGGACAGGCCGGTGTGGGTAGGCATGTCCTCGTCGAAACTGCTCCAGGTGTTGTCTTCGTAGGCCATGATGGTGCCGGGACGGAAGAAGCGGTTGTCGGTGTGTCCGCCTCCGGCCACCAGCAGTTTCTCTCCTGCGAAGTTCATGTTGAAGAAGTAGTTGCGCAGCGGGCTGTCGGGCGTGATTCCTTCGGGGACGGCTTCCTTCATGGGAACGTCGTGGTATTGTGCCAGAAATTCCGAGGTATCGTCCGCCACCTTGTTCCAGTTGTTCACGTCGAGGAGATTGCTGGTCAGCAGCCCGGCATACAGCCCGTCGGGGGCTGCGGCATAGACGGTGTTCTGCTCCACGTGGCAGGCGGCTATGTTCATGTTGAGTTGATAGAAGTTGCTTATCTCGTGGTTGGCAAGGTTCAGCACCAGCACGCCCGAAGCCGTGGACAAGTAAGCGTACTGCCTGTAGAGGCAGATGTGGTTTATTTGTTTCTCCACGATTTCGGTCTTGTTCATGTAGTCGGGCAGGTGATACACGTCTTCGTCGTTCACCAGCAGGTCGATGTTGTCGTTGGAGTAGATGATGATGAGTGTCCGGTAGTCGCTGTTGTAGCCTATGAGGCTGATGTCGGTGTCGTTCAGCGGGTCTCCCTTGCAATAGGTTCGTATGGAGTTGTCCTCCTTGTCATAGGAGTAGAGCCCTCCGTTGCCTACGACGTAGAGCAGGTTTCCTGCCGGTTCACATCGTGTAGGGTTGTGATAGGACAGGTGTATGGTCCATTCTCCTACTGCCTTTTGCCCCCATGTGGGCTGCGAGGTGGCAAGCAGGGCGGCGAGTGCGAGTGCGGCGGTAAACAGTTTCATGTTGTCGTTGCTTTCAGATGGATTGTAACAGGTGACACAGTTTGTTGACGGCTATAGCTCTGTGGCTGATTTGGTTTTTCAGGTTTTCACCCATTTCGGCGAAAGTCTGTGTATAGCCTTTGGGCAGGAATACGGAGTCGTAGCCGAAGCCTGCCGTTCCGCGCCGTGTCGTGAGTATTTCTCCTGCGACAGAACCCTCAAACAGGTGCTCCTTGCCGTTGAGGATGAGGGCAAAGACAGTTCGGAAGCGGGCTTTCCGGTTGTCTTTCCCTGCGAGTTCACGCAGCAGTTTGCGTATGTTGGCTTCTGCGTCGTGGCCTTCCTCGTCGGCATAGCGTGCAGAGTGCACGCCGGGTGCTCCGCCAAGTGCTTCCACTTCCAGCCCGGTGTCATCAGCAAAGCAGTCTACCTGATAGTGTCGGTTGACGAAGCGTGCCTTCATCAGTGCGTTTCCTTCCAGTGTGTCGGCTGTTTCGGGCAGTTCTTCGTAGCAACCTATGTCCTTCAGGCTGACGATTTCGGCCTTTCCGGCCAAAATGGCTTTTACTTCCTCCAGCTTGTGCGGGTTGTTGGTGGCAAACACAAATTTCTTCTTCATCGTGTGGCGGTTTTGTTGTTGATGGTTATTGGGGAGTGCGTCGGTTACTTCACCTTCAGCTTGTCGAATCCTTGCCCGTACACGCCTATGACGGCACTTTGCGAGATGAAGGCGTTCGGGTCTATGTCCTTAACCAGGCGGAATATGTCTACCGACTGTCGTCTGGAGGCCAGTATGATGAGTACCTTTACGTTGTTCTTGCTATACCAGCCCACGCCGTCAATCACGGTAACACCCCGGTGGGATTCTTTGACGATGTGGTCGGCTATCTTGTCGTACTCCTTCGAGAAGATAAGGAACTGTACGGACTGGCGCGAGCTGTTGACAACGTAGTCAAGTACTACGCCTTGGACAAACAAGGTGACGAAGCCGAAGATGACCCGTCTCCAGTCGTGGAAGACAAAGTAACAGGAGCTGACGATGATGACGTCGCACAACATCACCATACGTCCCAGTGTTATGTCCTTGTACTTGTGCACCACGGCGGCAATGATGTCTGTGCCGCCTGTGCTACCGTTGCAGGTGAAGACGATGCCCAGTCCCAGCCCGCAAATGGCGGCTCCCACGAGGCAGGCCATTGAGTCCTGTCCCTCGCCAAGCATCTTTGGGTACACACCTGTGACAGGGTCTCTGACGATTTCCTGAAAGAGCCACAGGAAAAACGTAAGCATGAAGATGGCATAGAGTGTCTTTACGCTGAACCGGGGGCCCAGTATCTTGAGGGCAAATGTCATAAGTACGGCATTGATGAGGAAATAGGTCCATTGCATGGGAAATCCCGTGGCATAGTAGACAATGGCACCAATACCCGTAGTGGCTCCTGTCGTTATTTCGTAAGGGAGCATGAACACGGCGTAGGCCAGTGCATAACAGATGAGTCCGAAAGTGATGAACAGGTAGTCTTTAACCTCCCTTTTCACTGCGGCTCTGGATGGTTTTTGAAGATGCATGTTTTTCAGTTTTTCTTTGTTATAGATTATTTGATAACGATGTTGACTATCTTTCCGGGCACGACGATAATCTTGACCACGGTTTTTCCTTCAAGCCACTTGGCGGAGCGCGAGTCGGCCAGGACGGCTTTCTCTATCTCTTTGCTGTCGGCTCCGGCAGGAAATTCCATGTTGAAGCGTGCTTTTCCGTTGAAGGAAACGGTGTAGTTCACGCTGTCCTCGCGCAGGTATTCCTCATTGTACTTGGGCCAGCAGGCATCGCATACCGAACCTGTGCCGCCCATCGTGCTCCAGAGTTCCTCGCAGACGTGAGGGGCGAACGGAGCGAGTACCGTTACGAGCGATTGCAGCACGGAGCGTTTGGCGCACTTCAGCGCGGCCAGCTCGTTGACGCAAATCATAAAGGCACTCACCGACGTGTTGTAGGAGAATTGCTCGATGTCGCCTGTCACCTTCTTGATGAGCTTATGGAGCGACTTCAGTTCGTCCTTCGTCGGTTCTTCGTCGGTGACGGTGTATTGTCCGTTGCGATCGTAGAACAGTGCCCAGAACTTCTTCAGGAATCGATGAACGCCGTCTATGCCGTTCGTGTCCCAGGGTTTAGACTGTTCTACGGGACCAAGGAACATCTCGTACATGCGCAGGGTGTCGGCTCCGTACTTCTCTACTATCTTGTCGGGATTGACAACGTTGTACATCGACTTGGACATTTTCTCCACCGCCCAGCCACATACGTATTTGCCGTCTTCCAGTATGAATTCTGCCGAAGCATACTCAGGTCTCCATGCCTTGAAGGCTTCAAGATCGAGGATGTCGTTCTGCACGATGTTGACATCGACATGCAGAGGCGTTGTGTCGTACTGGTCCTTCAGTCCCAGCGAGACGAAGGTATTCGTATCCTTTATTCTATAGACAAAGTTGCTGCGGCCCTGTATCATTCCCTGGTTGACGAGCTTCTGGAAGGGTTCTTCCACTGCCGAT
Source organism: uncultured Bacteroides sp. (assembly GCA_944321465.1). Taxonomy (GTDB): domain Bacteria; phylum Bacteroidota; class Bacteroidia; order Bacteroidales; family Bacteroidaceae; genus Bacteroides. Next base: position 26,484 of record CALULL010000005.1, on the reverse strand, counting down.
ATGTTCAAGTCGTGCAGGAACTTGTTCCAGAACCGCGAGTAGATGAGGTGTCCTGTGGCATGTTCGGTTCCCCCTACGTAGAGGTCGACGTTGCGCCAGTACTCGTCGGCTTGGCGCGAGACGAGTGCTTTGTTGTTGTGCGGATCCATGTAGCGCAGGTAGTAGGCGCTCGACCCGGCAAAGCCCGGCATGGTATTCAGTTCGAGCGGGAACACCGTCTTGTGGTCGATGCGGCTGTTGTCGGTCACACAGTTGCAAGCCGTGTCCCATGCCCAGCGTGCGGCATTGCCCAGCGGGGGCTCTCCCGTCTCGGTGGGCAGGAACTTGTCTACTTCGGGCAGCTGTAAGGGCAGACACGCGGAGGGTATCATGTGCGGCATACCGTCCTTGTAGTACACGGGGAACGGCTCGCCCCAGTAGCGTTGGCGCGAGAAGATGGCATCGCGCAGGCGGTAGTTCACCTTGACGCGGCCCATGTGGTGCTCCTCCACATACTTTTTGGTGGCTGCGATGGCTTCTTTCACCGTCAGACCGTTGAGCGAGAAGGTCTCGCAGGCCGAGTTGCAGACAATGCCTTCCTTGGCATCGTAGCTTTCCTGGCTGACGTCGGCACCCTCTATCAGGGGGATAATAGGCAGGCCGAAGTGCTTGGCAAAGGCATAGTCGCGCGAGTCGTGGGCGGGCACGGCCATGATGGCTCCTGTGCCATAGCCGGCCAGTACGTAGTCGCTCACCCAGATGGGTATCTCCTTGCCTGTAAAGGGATTGACCGCATACGCTCCGGTGAATGCGCCCGTGACGCTCCGGTCGCTGATGCGCTCGCGTTCCGTGCGCTTCTTCGTGCGTTCCAGGTAAGCCTCCACTTCGCTGCGCTGCGCTTCGGTGGTAACTTTTCCCACCAGTTCGCTTTCGGGTGCCAGCACCATGAAGGTGACACCGAAGATTGTGTCGGCGCGTGTGGTGAAGATGGTAAACTCCAAGTCTTGTCCGGCCACTTTGAATTGCATCTCCGTGCCTTCGCTGCGGCCTATCCAGTTGCGTTGTGTTTCCTTTAGCGAGTCGGTCCACTCGATGGTCTCCAGCCCGTCGAGCAGCCGGGCTGCATAGGCCGACACGCGCAGGCACCACTGGCGCATCTTCTTCTGCACCACGGGGTAGCCGCCGCGCTCGCTCACGCCGTCTACCACCTCGTCGTTGGCCAGCACCGTGCCCAGTTGCGGACACCAGTTCACCATCGTTTCGCCCAGATAGGCTATGCGGTAGTTCATCAGCACCTCCTGCCGTTGCTTCTCGTCCTTGGCCTTCCAGTCGGCGGCTGTGAAACTCAGCTCTTCGGTGCAGGCGGCATCCACACCCTCGGTTCCGGCGGTCTCGAACGCCTTCACCAATTCGGCAATGGGGCGTGCCTTTTGCTGGCGGTTGTCGTAGTAGTGCTCGAACATCTGCTGGAAGGCCCATTGTGTCCAATGGTAATACTCCGGGTCGCAGGTGCGTATCTCGCGGCTCCAGTCAAAGGAGAAACCTATCTTGTCCAGCTGCTCGCGGTAGCGGCGGATGTTGGCCTCGGTGGTGATGGAGGGGTGCTGTCCGGTCTGTATGGCGTATTGTTCGGCGGGCAGACCGTAGGCATCGTAGCCCATAGGGTTGAGCACGTTGAAGCCTTGTTGCCGCTTGTAGCGTGCGTAGATGTCGCTGGCGATGTAGCCCAACGGGTGACCTACGTGCAGACCTGCTCCGCTGGGGTAGGGGAACATGTTGAGTACGTAGAACTTGGGTTTCGCCGGGTCTTCCGTCACTTGGTAGGTGTTTTGCTCTACCCACCGCTGTTGCCATTTCTTTTCTATTTCTCTGAAGTTATACTCCATAATTCATTTGCTTCGTTCGGTTTGTATTAGCATGTTGTTGATAACTCTGTGAAAAGAGTGTTATAAGCGGTGCAAAGTTACGCGTTTATTTCCAGATTTGTAGTGGTTAAGGCTGTAAAAATGGCAAGGTGAGTTTTGAACAGGGACTGTTGGAAACTCCTGCGGACGGTGGCGGTTGTCAAGCTGACATTTTGTATTTCCTGTTGCCGCGAGAATCGTTTTTTTCGGACCGTGGCAGAAGTTGGTCTCGATTTTCGGATTGAAAAACACTTATCTTGCTGTAGAATAGCGTTGTAGATGAAAACGGGGCTTCCCGAAGAGGAGGAACTGAGGCTCGAAATCCGCTTTCAGGCCGCCCGGATGGGGGAGAGAAGTTCGCCCTCTGGCAGGCAGCGGAGCGTTTTGTTGCGGGCAAAGGTGTGCCCGTTTGCGCTAGGCGGAGTGCTTGCCGCCGTTGTTGCCCGTGCTGCGGTGTCCGGGTCTGCCGCCGTCTGGCGTGGCAAGCCTGTGCCCGGTGTCGGCGACGGCTGTTTTTGCTCCGTTTTGTGCCCGTTCCTGCTCTGTTTCGCTCTTTTTGCGGCAAATGCTTGTCGGTGTTTTCCTGTTTTTCGCGTCGTTTTGTCTGCATTTTGCGCTTTGTTGCTTGCTTCTTGGCAATTCGGCCTCACGGCTTGTACAGGGATGTTCCTGCTACTGGTCGGGCTGTTGTTCTGGAGTTGTCAACCGTTTGTGTCCTTCTGCTTCTTCCTTTGCTTTTCCACTGTTTGTTGATAGTTCGGTTAATAGCTGTTGATAACCGGGGTAGGGTGGTTGGTAACTGTCCGCCGGGCGGTTCATTCTGCTGTTGATACCGTTTGTGCTGCTCGTTTCCTTCGGTTGAAAACGCAGTTGAAATCCTGTTGAAAGTCCGCTTTGTTTCGGTTGATAACGTGGGAAGAACGGTTTATAACCCCTTTCGCTTCGGTTCAAACCCAATCGGCCATTAGAGTCCAAAGCGGTTTCGTTTTGCCGCTGTGCAGATAGGCAGTCGCCTTTGTCGGAGGCGTAGCGGGCTACGGCGGGACAAGGCGGCAGCCAAGATGCCGGTGGCAGGACGAAAGGGCTTGGAAAGCCGGAGAAAGACTGTCAGGCACACGGCAAGGCGGTCTAATGACCGATTTGGGTTCAAAACTCCCCTGCCGGCTCTGCCGTGCGCCTTGGACGAGGGGAGGAGGGGCTTGGGTGGGTTTCTCCAAGTGCTTTGGGCAGCTCTTGGGCGGGGCTGAAGCGGGAGAGGTAAAAATCTTTCGGATTGCCTGGTAGGTATGTTCGTGGCCTTTCCCTACCTCTTTGTGGCCTGTGGACAGTTTGCGGGATGGCTGTTGATTGATTGGTGCCTGGTGTTGTATTACAATGGTTTATCCTGTTGACAACCTGTTTATAACCAGTGGAAATCTTCTTTGCGGATTGACCTTTGCAAGGGATGTCGGTGCCGCCTGTCCCGGTTGGTGAGTATGTCTTTCCTTTTTGTCCGTTGCTTGCTCAGCGTGGGGGAGGCTTCGCGGGGTGGCGTGTTGTCGGCAGGCCCCCCGTGAACGGCAAAGCCCGCCTCCGGCCTTCCGAAGAAGACCCGGGGCGGGCTTTGACCGTCGGTTTGCGGCTGTCAGTTGGCCGCGTGCGGGTAGTCTATGGTGTAGTGCAGGCCCCGGCTTTCCTTGCGCTCCATGGCCTGCTTGGTGATGAGGTAGCCCACGTTTATCATGTTGCGCAGTTCGCACAGTTCGCGCGTGGCCTTGCAGCTCTTGAAGAGGCGTTCGGTCTCCTCGTAGAGGATGTCCAGGCGGTTCCATGCCCGTGTCAGGCGCAGGTTGCTGCGCACGATGCCGACGTAGGCTTCCATGATTTGGTTTACTTCCTTCATGCTCTGGGTGATGAGCACACGTTCTTCGTTGCTTATGGTTCCGTCGTCGTTCCATTCGGGGATGTCGGTGTTGAAGTCGTAGCGGTCCAGCACACTGACGGCGTGCCTGGCTGCCGCGTCGGCGTAGACCACGGCTTCGATAAGTGAGTTTGAAGCCAGGCGGTTGCCGCCGTGCAGGCCCGTGCACGAGCACTCGCCGATGGCATACAGGCGGCGGATGCTGCTCTGTCCGTCGAGGTCAACCTTGATGCCCCCGCACAAGTAGTGGGCCGCCGGTGCCACGGGTATGTAGTCTTTGGTAATGTCTATGCCTATGCTGAGGCACTTCTTGTAGATGTTCGGGAAGTGGCGTTTTGTCTCCTCGGGGTCCTTGTGGGTTACGTCCAGATAGACGTGGTCCTCGCCCCTCAGTTTCATCTCGCTGTCGATGGCCCGTGCCACGATGTCGCGCGGTGCCAGCGACAGGCGCGGGTCGTACTTCTGCATGAACTCCTTGCCGTCTAGCGTGCGCAGCACGGCTCCGTAGCCTCGCATGGCTTCGGTGATGAGGAACGAGGGGCGGTCGCCGGGGTGATAGAGGGCCGTGGGGTGGAACTGTATGAACTCCATGTCCTTCACCGCGCCTTTGGCACGGTAGACCATTGCGATGCCGTCGCCCGTGGCCACCAGCGGGTTGGTGGTGTGGCGGTAGACTGCCTCGCAGCCGCCCGTGGCCATGACGGTGACTTTGCTGAGAAAGGTGTCCACCTCGCCCCGCTCCTCGTCCAGGACGTAGGCGCCGTAGCACTTGATGCCCGGCGTGTGGCGCGTCACGATGATGCCCAGGTGGTGCTGGGTGATGATTTCTACTGCGTAGTGGTTGGTGAACACCGTGATGTCGGGGTGCCGCTTCACGGCCTCGATGAGGCTGGTCTGTATCTCGGCTCCGGTGTTGTCCTGATGGTGCAGGATGCGGAACTCCGAGTGGCCGCCTTCGCGATGGAGGTCGAAGGTGCCGTCGGCCTTTTTGTCGAACTTCACGCCCCAGTCGATGAGTTGCCTTATCTGCCCGGGAGCATTCTTCACTACCTTTTCCACCGCCGCGCGGTCGTTTATCCAGTCGCCTGCTATCATGGTGTCTTCGATGTGCTTGTCGAAGTTGTCCACGGCCAGATTGGTTACCGAGGCGATGCCTCCTTGTGCAAAATACGTGTTGGCTTCCTCCAGCCCTGCTTTGCAGATAAGGGCCACGCTGCCCTTGTGCGCTACTTTGAGCGCGAAGCTCATCCCGGCTATCCCGGAGCCGATAACGAGAAAATCAAACTTTCTAACCATAGTGTTTGGATGTTTACCGGTGGCAAAGCTACGAAATAAGTGCGTCCCTTGTATCGGTCGGCGGGCAAATACGCCGCTTTTGGACTCCTCCTGTGTCTCAGGGCGCGCTTGTGTGCCTTCCGGGGTGCCCCGTGGCGTGGAATTGGTACGGTTTGTAAGCCCGAAATGGGGTAGAAAGGCATTTTTGGGAGGAATTGTTGTCCGATTGCCGATAATTTGTCTTAACTTAGCGGCGTAAACGTTTTTTATGTACGATATGTAAAGGTCTGGAAAAATTGCCGGCTGGAGAATTTGGACAGGCTTTAAAGGTTAGGAGGAAACAGATGGAACGAATTTTTCATGCTCGCGTCCGTTTCGGGCAGATGGCTTTCTTGTTATTGTTTACGGGGCTGGCGGTCTACTTTCTGTGGATGAAGCTGGTGGTGCTGGCGGCGTTGTTCATGCTGGCAATGGTGGTGCTGGTAGAGAAGTTGGTGCACACTACCTACACACTGACGTCCGACGGCAAGCTCTTGCTCTGCTATGGACGTTTCTGGCGGCGGCGCGAGCTTAGCCTGGCCGATGTGCGCAGCGTGCGCCGTGCCTCGGCCCGCTGGCTGGGACGCTTCGAGTACATGCATTGTGTGCTGGTGCATCTGGAGACGGCCCGCTGCGAAATTCTCTTCCCCGTCAACGAGGAAGAGTTTGTGCGGGCGGTGGAGAAACGCTTGTCGGCCTGAGCCGCCCCGTCCGCTCCCTGTCGCGTCGGGAACCGGCCTTTGGGGGCACACCTGTGCTCCCGGGCGGGCACAGGTATGCCTGCTGCAGAGCACAGGTGTGCCCGCAGACGGGCAAAGAAAGGCTACGTCGGGGTCTTGCGTGCGCGGCAGGAGGGAGGCAACTTTTTCCCGGAACAGGGGCGGGCAGGACGGGTTTAAGTGTTAGAAATACTTTTTTATTTCTAATATTTTGCAGTCGAACAGATTATTTATATCTTTGCCGTCGAAAAAGGATGAATGGTGGAGGGGCAATCAAGCTCCTCTTTTTTGTTCTTAAAACCCCAACCGGTCATGAGAGGCCAAAGCGATTTCGTTCTGTTGTCTTACGGATTGTCCGCAGCCTTTTCCAAAGGCGTGGCGGGCTACGTCGGGCCAAAACGGCAGGCAAGCTGCCGACAAGAGGACGAAAGCACTTGGAAAGCCGGGAAAAGTGACAAAACATGCGGCTGGTGGTCTGAAGACCGAGTGGGGCTAAGACAGTCGTGACAGACGGAGCAACATAGAATCTTCCAACGAAAAACATATAGGCCGGTCGGTACGTACCGGTTCTTTGAAACCAAAAAACTACGTGATGATACAAAAGGAAACAGTTTGCCAGATTGTCGGCGAGTGGCTGCAGGATAAAGACTACTTCCTGGTAGAAGCGACCGTAAGCCCGGACGACAAGATAGTAGTGGAAATAGACCACAAAGACGGCGTTTGGATTGAAGATTGCGTGGCCTTGAGCCGCTTCATAGAGGAGCGGCTCAACCGCGAGAAGGAAGACTACGAGCTGGAGGTTGGCTCGGCCGGTATCGGCCAGCCTTTTAAGGTGCCCCAGCAGTATGCCATCCATGTGGGGCACGAGGTGGAAGTGCTGACTGCCGACGGGCGAAAACTGGTCGGTGTGCTGACGGCTTCTGACGACAGCGGTTTCACCGTGGCCGTTCCTCAAAAGGTGAAAGAAGAAGGAGCCAAGCGTCCCAAGATGGTGGAAGTGGAACATACGTTCGGTTACGACGAAGTAAAACATACGAAATACTTAATAAGTTTTAAATAAGCAACATACGGATATGGCCAAGAAAGAAGAAACAATAAACTTGGTGGACACCTTTTCGGAGTTCAAGGAGTTGAAGAACATCGACCAGACCACAATGGTGAGCGTGCTCGAAGAGTCGTTTCGCAGCGTGATAGCCAAAATGTTTGGCACGGACGAGAACTACGACGTCATCGTGAACCCTGCCAAGGGCGATTTCGAGATATGGCGCAACCGTGCCATCGTGGCAGATGGGGACTTGACGAACCCTAATCTGGAGATTTCGCTGAGCGAGGCGCGCAAGATAGACCCTTCCTTTGAAGTGGGTGAAGAGTGTTCCGAAGAGGTGCATTTTGCAGACTTTGGCCGCCGTGCCATCCTGAACCTGCGTCAGACACTGGCATCGAAGATACTGGAGCTGGAGAAGGACAGCCTTTATAATAAGTATAAGGACAAGGTGGGCACCATTATCAGTGCCGAGGTCTACCAGATATGGAAGAAGGAGACGCTGCTGCTCGACGACGAGGGCAACGAACTGCTGCTGCCCAAGACGGAACAGATACCCACCGACTTCTACCGCAAGGGCGAGACGGCCCGCGCCGTGGTGGCCCGCGTAGAGAACAAGAACAACAACCCGAAGATTATCCTGAGCCGCACGTCGCCCGTCTTCCTGCAACGGTTGTTCGAGATGGAAGTGCCCGAGATAAACGACGGGCTTATCACCATCAGGAGAATAGCCCGCATTCCCGGCGAACGGGCCAAGATAGCCGTGGAGAGCTACGACGACCGAATAGACCCCGTAGGTGCCTGTGTGGGCGTAAAGGGCAGCCGCATACATGGCATCGTGCGCGAACTTAGAAATGAGAATATCGATGTCATAAACTATACCAACAACACGCAGCTTTTCATACAGCGTGCCTTGAGTCCGGCCAAGGTAACCTCCATAAAGCTCAACGAGGAGGAGCACAAGGCCGAAGTACTGCTCAAACCCGAAGAAGTGTCTTTGGCCATAGGCAAGAACGGATTGAACATAAAGTTGGCTTGCATGTTGACGGAGTACACCATCGACGTATTCCGTGACACTACAGGCGAGCCCAACAACGAGGATGAGGACATCTACCTCGACGAGTTCCGTAACGAAGTGGACGACTGGGTAATCGATGCCATCAAGAGCATCGGCATCGAAACGGCCAAATCGTTGCTCAACGCTCCGCGCGACATGGTGATTGAAAAGACCGATTTGGAGGAGGAGACCATTGACGACGTGATACGCATCGTAAAGAAAGAATTTGAAGAATAAGGACAACAGGAACAGAGAGTGTGTGAACGGGGTGGTTTAATAATTAAAACTATTGTATGACGATTAGGTTAAATAAAGTAACAAGAGATTTGAACGTAGGGATAGCGACCGTGGTCGAGTTCCTGCAAAAGAAAGGTTTTGCCGTGGAGGCAAATCCCAATACGAAGATTACCGACGAACAGTACGATTTGTTGGTAAAGGAATTCAGTAAGGACAAAGACCTGAAACAAAAGTCGAACCGCTTCAGTCGCGAACGCCAGAACAAGGTGCGTGCTGCCGCCGGAACCGTATCGATAGACGGCTACGGTCAGCAGGACGAATACTCCAAGGCCGGAAAGCCCGAGGAAATAAAGACGGTCGTACCCGAAGACATACGGCCAAAGTTCAAGCCCGTGGGCAAAATAGACTTGGAAAAACTAAACCACCGGACATACGAGAAGAACGCAGGAACCACCGAGCCTGCCGCATCTGCCGCCAAGCCCGTCGCACCTGCTGTTCCTGAAAATGCCGCAGAGCCTGCCAAGCCCGTGGAGAAGGTTGAGCAAGAACCGCTTGCACCGGTCGAAGCCTCCAAATCTGTGGAGGTACCAGTGGCCAAAGAACCGGAAGCCAAAGAGGCCGAAACCCCTGAAACCAAACCGGCAGGAGAGGAAATCTTCACGCTGCGCAGACCCGAATTTGTGTCGAAAATCAACGTCGTGGGACAGATAGACCTGTCTGCCCTCAACCAGAGCACACGTCCGAAAAAGAAGACGAAAGAAGAGAAGCGCCGCGAACGCGAGGAGAAGGAAAAACAACGCCAAGACCAGAAGAAGCAACTGAAGGAAGCCATTATGAAGGAGATACGCCACGAGGACGGAAAATCGGAGAATGGCGAGGAAAAGAGCAGTGGCAAGAAGAAGCGTGTGCGCATCGGCAAGGAAAAGGTCGACGTGAACGATGTGCAGAACTTCCAGCGTGGCAGTGGCAAGGAAACCCGCCAAGGAAAAGGTGGTAGCGGCCAGGCTCAGCAAGGCGGCGGCAAGAAGAGCAAGGACCGCTTTAAGAAAGCACCCGTGAAACAGGAAGTGAGCGAGGAAGACGTAGCCAAGCAGGTAAAGGAAACTTTGGCACGCCTCACGTCCAAAGGCAAGAGCAAAGGTGCCAAGTACCGCAAGGAAAAGCGCGAGCAGGTGGCCGAACGCCAGCACGAACTGGAGTCGATGGAACAGGCCGAGAGCAAGACGCTGAAGATAACCGAGTTTGTGACGGCTAACGAATTGGCCAGCATGATGAATGTCCCAGTGACGCAAGTAATCTCTACGTGCATGAGCGTAGGCATCATGGTCTCCATCAACCAGCGTCTCGATGCTGAGACAATCAACCTGGTGGCCGAGGAGTTTGGCTTCAAGACAGAATACGTCAGTGCCGAGGTGGCACAGGCTATTGTGGAGGAAGCCGACAGGGAGGAAGACCTGCAACCGCGTGCACCTATCGTCACGGTAATGGGACACGTGGACCACGGTAAGACTTCGCTGCTGGACTACATCCGCAAGTCGAACGTTATAGCGGGTGAAGCGGGCGGCATCACCCAGCACATCGGTGCCTACAACGTGACGCTGGAAGACGGGCGTAAGATAACCTTCCTCGACACGCCGGGACACGAAGCCTTCACGGCCATGCGTGCCCGTGGTGCGAAGGTGACCGACGTGGTTATTGTCATCGTTGCAGCCGACGACAGTGTAATGCCGCAGACCAAGGAAGCTATCAATCACGCTATGGCTGCGGGCGTACCCATTGTGTTTGCCATTAATAAGATAGACAAGCCGGGTGCCAATCCTGACAAGATAAAGGAAGAGCTGGCCGCCATGAATTTCCTTGTGGAAGAGTGGGGCGGCAAGTACCAGTCGCAGGACATTTCGGCCAAGAAAGGCATAGGCGTGCCCGAGTTGTTGGAGAAGGTCTTGCTCGAAGCCGAGATGCTCGACCTGAAAGCCAATCCCGACCGAAAGGCTACGGGTTCTGTCATCGAGTCGTCGCTCGACCGCGGACGTGGTTATGTGGCCACGGTGTTGGTATCCAACGGTACGCTGAAGGTGGGCGATATTGTGCTGGCCGGTACGCATTACGGAAAGGTGAAAGCTATGTTCAACGAACGCAACCAGCGCATGAAAGAAGCTGGTCCCTCCGAGCCGGCTCTTATTCTGGGATTGAACGGTGCTCCTGCTGCGGGTGATACCTTCCATGTGATAGAAACCGAACAGGAAGCCCGAGAGATAGCCAGCAAGCGCGAGCAGCTGCAACGCGAGCAGGGACTGCGCACGCAGAAGATGCTGACGCTGGACGAGGTGGGTCGCCGATTGGCTTTGGGCGATTTCCACGAACTGAACATCATCGTCAAGGGTGACGTGGACGGTTCGGTAGAGGCACTGAGCGACTCGCTTATCAAACTTTCCACCGAACAGATACAGGTGAATGTCATCCACAAGGGTGTCGGGCAGATTTCGGAGTCGGACGTGTCGCTGGCTGCTGCTTCTGATGCCATTATCGTGGGCTTCCAGGTACGGCCTTCGAGCAATGCGGCCAAACTGGCCGAGCAGGAGGGTGTGGATATCCGCAAGTACTCCATTATCTATGATGCCATCGAGGAAGTGAAGGCGGCAATGGAAGGCATGCTGGCTCCGACGGTGAAGGAACAGGTTACGGCTACGATAGAGGTGCGCGAAGTGTTCAACATTAGTAAGGTTGGACAAGTAGCCGGTGCGATGGTGAAGAGCGGAAAGGTGAAGCGCACCGACAAGGCTCGCCTCATCCGAGACGGCATTGTGATTTATACCGGAGCCATCAATGCACTTAAGCGCTTTAAGGACGATGTGAAGGAGGTAGGTACTAACTTTGAGTGTGGTATCAGCCTGACCAACTGCAACGACATTAAGGTGGGCGACATCATTGAAACCTACGAAGAAGTGGAGGTTAAACAAACGTTGTAAAGACAATACAGAGAGATAGGCACGGGACACGCGGATTGGCCGATAGACGGGGAGGATATGCTCTGCGTCTGAAGCAGGACTTCCGCGTAGTCCGTGCATCTATCCGACTATCGCAATGTAGGTATGGCCGCTCTTGATGTTATCATCCTTACCATAATAGGTATAGGGGTTGTGATGGGCTTCTTCAAAGGGGCACTGAAGCAATTGGCAGGGCTGCTGGGGTTGGTAGTGGGGTTACTGGCTGCTAAGGCTTTGTACGCAGCGTTGGCCGAAGAGGTGTTCAGCCATGTGACAGACAGCCTTACCGTAGCTCAGATACTTTCCTTTGTGGCCATTTGGGTGGCGGTTCCGTTGCTGTTCTTGCTGTTGGCTTCGCTGCTGTCCAAAGCGATGGAGGCTATGTCATTGGGATGGCTCAACCGATTGCTGGGTGCGGTGCTGGGCGGACTGGTTCATTCGTTGGTGTTGAGTCTGTTGGTGTGTGTCATCGAGTTTGCCGATACGGACGACATACTTTTAAGCCTCGATGCCAAACGCCAATCCCTGCTCTATTACAGACTGGAGCCTCTGGCCGGTTTTTTCTTTCCCGCCGCTCAAGAATTTACGAAACAAATCTATAACGAGATAAACCATGCTACCGAACGAATTATCTGACAAGAATGAAGATACCGTCAAAGCCGACCAAGACTTGGTGCGTCGAATAGCCGAGGAGAAGTACAAATACGGCTTCACGACCGATGTCCATACCGACATCATTGCTCACGGCCTGAACGAGGATACCATTCGGCTCATTTCCGAGAAGAAAGGCGAGCCGGAGTGGCTATTTGACTTCCGTCTCAAGGCTTACCGTCATTGGTTGACAATGGATATGCCTACATGGGCCCATCTGCGCATTCCTGAGATTGACTATCAGGGCATCTCTTACTATGCCGATCCTACGGCAGCCAAGAAGGAAGGCCCTAAGTCGATGGACGATGTGGACCCCGAGCTTATCAAGACTTTCAACAAACTGGGCATTCCCTTGGAAGAACAGATGGCACTGAGCGGCATGGCTGTGGATGCAGTAATGGACTCCGTGTCCGTCAAAACCACTTTCAAGGAGACCCTTATGGAAAAGGGCATCATTTTCTGTTCTATCAGCGAGGCCGTGCGCGAGCATCCCGACCTGGTGCAACGCTATCTCGGTTCGGTAGTGCCTTATCGTGACAATTTCTTTGCTGCGCTCAACTCCGCAGTGTTCTCCGACGGCTCTTTTGTCTACATTCCCAAGGGCGTACGTTGCCCTATGGAGCTATCCACCTACTTCCGCATTAACGCTCGGGGGACGGGACAGTTTGAACGCACACTGATAGTGGCCGACGATGACTCTTACGTTTCTTACCTCGAAGGCTGCACAGCCCCCATGCGCGACGAAAATCAGTTGCACGCCGCCATTGTGGAAATAGTGGTGATGAACCGCGCCGAGGTGAAGTACAGCACCGTGCAGAACTGGTATCCTGGCGATGCTGAAGGCCGTGGTGGTGTTTACAATTTCGTCACCAAGCGTGGCTTGTGTCGTGGAAATGATTCCAAATTGTCGTGGACGCAGGTGGAGACAGGCAGTGCTATTACTTGGAAGTACCCGAGTACCATATTGGCAGGTGATAACTCTGTGGGCGAGTTCTACAGTGTGGCTGTCACCAACCACTATCAGCAAGCTGACACAGGTACTAAGATGATACATCTTGGGCGTAACACCCGTTCGACAATTGTCAGCAAGGGCATTTCTGCAGGGCAGAGTGAGAACTCCTACCGGGGATTGGTGCGGGTAGGGCAACGTGCCGAGGGTGCCCGAAACTATAGCCAGTGTGACTCTTTGTTGCTGGGCGACAAATGCGGTGCCCATACCTTCCCCTACATGGACATACACAACGAAACGGCTGTGGTAGAGCACGAAGCTACTACTTCCAAGATAAGTGAAGACCAGTTGTTCTATTGTAACCAGCGTGGTATAAATACTGAGGATGCCGTAGGCCTCATTGTCAACGGCTATGCCAAGGAAGTGCTCAACAAACTTCCTATGGAGTTTGCTGTCGAGGCACAGAAGCTGCTTTCGGTGTCGCTCGAGGGCAGTGTGGGCTGATTGGATATTCTCCTTTCTGCCAAAGGTTTTCAGTGGTGCAATCTTCTCCTTCCTCCCTTGGCGTGTGGCGCAAGGGTGGGGGAGAAGGTCAAGTAATGTCTGGAAAAGTATCTGCAAGGGTTGCGACCGCAACATCTTGGCTGCTCCCGCCGGGCATACTTTCGTCCCTTGTTGCTACAGGTATTTGCGTTGCACGGTTTTTTGCCTACCTTTGTCCGGTCTATAATTTGTTAACTAACAAACACACTTTTTCTTATGAAGAAACTACTCACCTGCCTGCTGGCGGCAGCCGCCGCTTCGGCAACATGGGCTGGTACGCCGCTTTGGATGCGCGACGTTCGAATCTCGCCCGATGGGACGCAGATAGCGTTCTGCTACAAAGGAGACATCTACAAAGTAAGTTCCCAAGGAGGCGAGGCAGTCAGGCTTACGTCGATGGACACCTACGAGTCGTCACCCGTGTGGTCGCCCGACGGTAAGTCCATAGCCTTTGCCAGCGATCGCCACGGCAACTTCGATGTGTTCCTGATGCCTGCCGACGGCGGGCAGGCACGCCGTCTTACCTTCGACTCGAACACCGAGTTGCCCACTGCCTTCACTCCCGACGGCACACGGGTGCTCTTCACCGCCGCCTTGCAAGATCCTGCCCAAAGTGCACTCTATCCTACGACGGCTCTCAACGAACTGTATGCCGTGCCCGTCGACGGCGGACGCATCGAACAGGTGCTGGCCACGCCCGCCGAGGCCGTGGCCTTTCTGCCCGACGGCTCCATGCTCTATCAGGACCGCAAGGGCTATGAGGACGAGTGGCGCAAGCACCACACCTCGTCGGTGACGCGCGACGTGTGGCTCTGGCGCGACGGTCGCCACACCAACCTTACCGCCCGTCCCGGCGAGGACCGCAACCCCGTTCCTGCACCCGACGGAAGTGGGTTCTATTTCCTGAGCGAGCGCGATGGCGGCAGCTTCAACGTCTACTATGCTTCGTTCGACAGCCCCTTGCAGGCCCGTGCAGTGACCCGCTTCCCGACGCACCCCGTGCGTTTTCTTTCCTTGGGCGGAGGCCTGCTGTGCTACACTTATGACGGCGAAATCTATACCCAGCGTCCCGGAAGCGAGCCGCAGAAGGTAGCCGTCCGGCTCACTACCGACTCGCAGGAGATGCCTCGTCGCCTGACGTTGGGCAGCGGGGCGACTTCGGCCACTGTCTCGCCCGACGGCAAGCAGCTGGCTTTCATCCTGCGCGGCGACGTGTTCGTGTCCTCGGTGGACTATGCCACTACGCGCCGTGTCACCTCCACTCCGGCCATCGAGGAGGGTGTCTGCTTCTCGCCCGATGGACGCACGCTGGCCTACGGCACCGAGCGCAACGGCAACTGGCAGCTCTGCCTGGCCCGCATCGTCCGCGACGAAGACCCCAACTTTCCCAATGCCACACTGATAGAGGAGGAACTGCTGCTGCCCTCGGACAGCGTGGAGCGCAGCTACCCCCAGTTTTCGCCCGACGGTAAGGAGCTGGCCTACATCGAAGACCGCACCCGCCTTATGGTGGTCGACCTCGATACCCGCCGCGTGCGTCAGGTCACCGACGGCTCCCTGTGGTACAACACCTCGGGCTTCTTCAGCTATCAATGGTCGCCCGACGGCAAGTGGTTTGCCCTCGAAATCATAGGCAACCGCCACGACCCTTACTCCGATGTGGCCCTGGTGCGGGCCGACGGTACGGGCGAGGTCGTCAACCTCACCCAAAGCGGATACATGAGCGGTGCGCCGCGCTGGTCGCTCGACGGCAACGCGCTGCTCTTCCGCACCGAGCGGTACGGCATGCGCAACCACGCTTCCTGGGGCTCCTTGGACGACGTTCTGATGGTCTTCCTCAACCGCAAGGCTTACGACGACTACTGCCTCAACAAGGAAGACTATGAACTGGCCCAGGAGCAGGAGAAGGCCGCGAAGAAGGACGAACCCGCCAAGCCCGAAGGTAAGAAAAAGAAGAAGAAAGACGACGCGGAGAAAGAGGCCAAAGAAGAGACGAAAGACATTGTGGTGGAGCTGGACGGCATCGACGAGCGCATCGTGCGCCTGACGCCTGCTTCGGCCAATCTTGCCGATGCCCTGCTTGGCAAGGACGGCGAGATGCTCTACTACATGGCCGCCTTTGAGGGAGGCTACGACCTGTGGCAACTCGACCTGCGCAAGCACGAGACCAAGCTGCTCAAGAAGATGGATGCCGGGTGGACCACCTTGGCCACCGACAAGGACGCTTCCACGCTCTTCGCCCTGAGCGGACGTTCCATGCAGAAGATGTCGTTGCCCTCGGGCAACCTGGAGCCTGTCACCTACCGGGCCGAGCTTGAGGTCGACCTGGCCGCCGAGCGGGCTGCCATGTTCGACCACGTATGCCGCCAGGAGCAGCAACGCTTCTACCGCACCGACATGCACGGGGTGGACTGGCCCATGCTGACCGCTGCCTACCGCCGCTTCCTGCCCCACATTGACAACAACCACGACTTTGCCGAGCTGCTTAGCGAACTGCTGGGCGAGCTGAACGTGTCGCACACCGGCTGCCGTTACCATCCTGCCGCCTCCGGCCCGTCCACCCCTGCGCTGGGCCTGCTGTTCAGCTGGACACACACGGGCGACGGCCTGCTGGTGGACGAGGTGCTGGCGAAGTCGCCCTTCGACAACGCTCAGTCGCGCGTCCGGGCCGGGCACGTGCTGGAGAAGATAGACGGGACGGCCCTCACGGACACGACTACCCTCTCGCAGCTGCTCACCGGGAAGACCGGGCGCAAAGTGCTCGCCAGTTTCCTCGACCCTGCCACCGGGCAGCGTTGGGACGAAGTGGTGCGCCCCATCGCACAGGCTGCTCAGGACAGGTTGCTCTACCGGCGTTGGGTGAAGCAACGTGCCGCCGACGTGGAACGCTGGTCGGGCGGACGCTTGGGCTACGTGCACATTGAGTCGATGGACGACGACAGCTTCCGCAACGTCTATTCCGACATCCTGGGCAAGTACAACTCTTGCGAGGGAATCGTCATAGACACCCGCTTCAACGGCGGAGGGCGTCTGCACGAGGACATTGAAGTGCTCTTCAGCGGACAGAAGTACTTCACGCAAGTCATTCGTGGCCGCGAAGCCTGCGACATGCCCAGCCGCCGCTGGAACAAGCCCAGCATCATGGTGCAGTGCGAGGCCAACTACTCCAACGCCCACGGCACCCCCTGGGTGTACCGCCTCCGTGGCATAGGCCGACTGGTGGGTGCGCCTGTGCCGGGTACCATGACAAGCGTGTCTTGGGAGACGCTGCAAGACGGCACGCTGGTCTACGGCATTCCCATCGTGGGTTACCGCTTGCCCGACGGTTCTTATCTGGAGAACACGCAGCTGGAGCCTGACGTGCCGGTGCTCAACGCGCCCGAGACCGTTGTCCGGGGCGAAGACACGCAGCTGAAGGTAGCCGTCGAAGAACTGCTCCGCCAGATAGACGGGCAGTAGACTTTCCTACGACCCGTTCCGCTTCTGTTGGCCACGCGCCGTGCAGGGCAGCCCCAAAGGCTTCTGCACGGCGCGTCTTTTTTCCCTCTTCTCCCTTTAGCCCAAATCGGTTATTAGAGTCCAAAGCAATTTCGTTCTGCTGCCGTGCAGATTGTCCGCCACCTTTGCCGAAGGCGTAGCGGGCTACGCCGAGACAAAGCGGCAGACAAGATGCCGACAGCAGGACGAAAGGACTTGGAAAGCCAGAGGACGACTGTCAAGCACACACGCGGTGGTCTAATGACCGATTGAGGGTTGATGCGGAGCGGACCGTGGCCGTCGTCCGTCAAAAAAAACGCCCGTCAGCCTTGTCTCCTTTGCCTCTTTTTGTACATTTGCGCCCGTTAACCAACATACTACGCAATTATGACCATCATTTATCCTTCCCCCATCTTCGGGCCTATCCATTCCCGTCGCCTGGGGGTCTCGTTGGGAATCAACCTCATGCCTTCCGATGGCAAGATATGCACCTTCGACTGCATATACTGCGAGTGCGGGCTTAACGCCGACCACCGTCCCACCCGTCCGCGTCCTACCCGCGAAGAGGTGCGCACGGCCCTTGAGGCCCGCCTGAGCGATATGAAGCAGAACGGTCCTGCCCCTGATGTGCTCACCTTCGCAGGCAACGGCGAGCCTACGGCTCATCCGCACTTTGCCGAAATCATTGACGACACCCTCGCCCTGCGCGACCGTTACTTCCCCGCCGCCCGGGTGAGCGTGCTGAGCAACTCTACCTTTATCCACCGTCCCGAGGTGTTTCGTGCCCTGAGCCGGGTGGACAACAACATCCTGAAGCTCGATACGGTGGACGAAGACTACATACGTGTGCTCAACCGTCCGGCAGGCCACTACAACGTCGATGCCGTCGTTGAGGGAATGAAGGCTTTCGGGGGGCAGTGCATCGTGCAGACCATGTTCCTGAAAGGCAGCTGCGGCGACCGCGACATGGACAACACCTCCGACCGCTACGTGCTGCCCTGGCTGGAGCGTGTCAGGCAGATAGCACCGCGCGAGGTGATGATTTACACCATCGACCGCGAGACCCCTCTCCACGACCTGCGCAAGGCCACTCGTGAGGAACTGGACCGCATAGGCCGCTTGGTGAGCGAGGCTGGCATTGCGGTGAGCGTGTCCTATTGACGCATCGTCCGCCTGCGGCCTGCCCGGCCTTCCTTGCCCTTGTGCCTGTTGGCCGGGGCAAGACCATCGGCGACGTGTCCCATAAGCCCGCAAGCGAGCACACCTGTGCTTCCTTGCGGGCACTCTTTTGCCCGTTTGCGGGCAAAGGAGTGCCTCCGTGCGGGTATGCCTTTGCCCCCTTCCGCTCCGTCGGGAGGCTTTGTGGCGGGCAGCGGGGCAAAAAAGAAGGATGACACTTTTGTACATCATGCTTTTTCTTACTTTTGCCGCGTTCGCGCCCCTCGGCGCGGACGCGGCATACATTGCGCGCAGAGCGTTTAAGATACTATCCTCGACTTGAAATCTGGAAAATTTCTAATTCCCAAGGATAGTGGCAAGAATGCTCACGCCTGAGGTGTCATATACCTGCCTCTACGGAGGCAGACTATATATACCGTTGGCGTGGGCTATTGTTTACTGCTTGGGAATGAGCTGTCCAGAGCTTCAGGTTAAGCGGTACGCAATGGTCTTCACGCCATCTCCAAATCTTTAATTTGTAGAACCTAAGGGAGGAATTATGGCGAAAGTGAGACGCATTGCAAATGCGTTGTTGAAGGCATGGACAGGGCTTGCTCCTGCCGGACAGGCAAAAGGAAAAGACTCTGCCGCCGCCGCAGAAGGGCGGCAGCAGAGTCCGGAAGAAGTGTCGGACGTAAGCGGGCCGCAACGTCGGTCGGTCGCAGTGCGGGGTGTCATCGCCTCGTTGCAGGGCCGCCGGGTGAGGCTTGTCGTCGGTGGCGAGGCTTCCACCCGCGAGGAGGCCCGGAGCGAGGCCCTGCGGTCGGGGGTGAGTCATGTGCTGGAGACTTTTGCCAGGCCTCGTGCCGGGGATGCAGGCAAGGTCGGCGAGAGCCGTGTGTCCCTGCCGGAGAAGGACGTACAGGTGTGCCGCGAACTGCCCTGCGTCGACCTGCCCGGAGGGGGCAAGAGCGTTGCCTTGCAGGTAAGCATCCCGGTAGGTCGGTTGCTCGACTGCGTTCGGGGCGCGGGGGTGGTTGGGGGCTTGCCGTCGTTGTCCTTTGCCGTCGGCATGCAGATGAAGGAACTGGCGCGCAGGAACGAGGCCGAGGCTTTTGCCTGCCTGATGAAGCGTTTGGAGGTCATCGCCCAGACGGGCATGTTCAGTTTTGCCCTCGAGGCTGGCGAGCCGAGGCGGCTGGACGGGAAGGCCGGATGCTATGTCGTGCCGCTCACCGTCAAAGTGTTGTCCAACCACCGGACCCGCCTGTTCTATCAGGTCTATTACGAGACGCTGAGCTGCCTGGCACTGTCCGAGACCGAGCGCAAGGAGTATGCCGAAGCCAACATTCCCACCTACATCTATCGCATCCTCACCAGCGGCGGTTACTACTACCGCTACATAGGCTATGCTCTTCGCAACGACTTCGACGACCACGCCCCGGATGCCGGACGCTACGTCTGCTTTCTGGAAAAGAAAGCGGCCAGTTCGTTCCTCGTCAAGGATAACATAGGCACCGTCCTGCGGATGCGCGAACTGCGGGCCGCCGACCCCTATCGGCAACCCGCGACGGTGCACGTGGACTTTCGTGGGCAGCAGCTGCTGATGGACAATTACCGCAAAGGCTCGTCTTTTTGCCTGAGTGCCTTTGGTGTGGACTGTTCACGGGAGGTCCTGGGCGACAACAGCCACTTCTACCACTATACCGACACCAACCCCATGCACCTTTATGCCTCGGCGGGCGATGGGGCGAGCGACATCCTGTCGGGGCGCTACATGGAACAACTGTCCGAGGTAGTCGGCCCGGACGAAGACGACATCCTGCGGCAGATGCTGCCCGAGGAGGGTGTCTGCGTCGCGTCGTTCGCCATCGGCGTGGTGTATGACCACGACGAGATTTTGCACCTCACTTTCTTCGACATAGGGCCGTCCGAAGTCTTCGTCGAGCAGGTGGGCTGAGCACTTTCCCGGTAGTCCTTGGCCATGAGGCGCGCCATAGGTCCGCGGGGCTTGGATTTGCCCCGCAGAACCGGCAAAAAGGTTAAAGCTCCTTAACGGGATTGCGGCAAGTCGGTTTTTATTCCTTAATTTGCGCCAAATTAAGGTGTAATATGCCCTTTTGCTAAGCTCCCCAAGGAGGCAAAAGGGTTTTCCTATCTTCAACGAAAAACAGACGAAAGCGCCGGGATGAACAGACTTACAATAACCACCTGTCCCCTTTGCGGGGGGACGCGATTGGAACGTAGCCTTACTTGTGTGGACCACTATGCCACGGGCGAAGCGTTTCATTTGTGCCGTTGCGGCGAATGTGGTTTCCTCTTCACGGAGGATGCCCCGGTGGAGGAGGAGATAGGCCGTTACTACGAGACTCCCGAATACATCTCTCACAGCAATACGCATAAGGGGCTGACCAATCTGCTCTACCACGGCGTGCGCCGTTTCATGCTGGGGCGCAAGGCCCGGCTGGTGTGCCGTGTCGCCCACCGCTCGGCAGGTCGTCTGCTCGACATAGGTACCGGTACGGGCTACTTTCCCGCCGCCATGCGCAAGCGGGGCTGGCAGGTGGAGGCCGTGGAGAAGAACGAGGGAGCTCGTCAGTTTGCCCTTCGGAACTTCGGTATCGAAGTGCTCCCCGAGGGTGCTTTGTACGGCTATGTGCCCGGCAGCTTCGACGTGGTGACGCTGTGGCACGTCATGGAGCACCTGCAACGTCTGGACGAGACTTGGGAACTGCTCTATAGCCTGCTCTCCGAGCAAGGACGGCTGGTAGTGGCTGTGCCCAACAGCTCGTCCTACGACGCGCGCAAGTATGGGGCCTACTGGGCGGCCTACGACGTGCCGCGCCACTTGTGGCACTTTACGCCCGGCACCATCGAGCGCTTCGGCTCCAAACACGGCTTCATCTTGGCCGAGCGTCATCCTATGCCCTTCGATGCTTTCTACGTCTCGATACTCAGTGAGCGTGCCCTGCACCGGCGTTTTCCGTTTGTGCGCGGTATGTTGGCGGGGATGCTGGCGTGGTTCAGTGCGCAGGTGCGTAAGGAGCGTAGCAGTTCCATGATTTATGTATTCCGCAAGAAAACGAAGCGATGACAATGGCAAGGACAAGACGCAGACAGCATAAGAGACCGGTGGTCGACATGCAGTTTCTCACCTCGGGCATCAGCACAACACTTGTGCTGGTGCTGCTGGGCCTGGTGCTGTTCTTCGTGCTGACAGCCCGCAACCTGTCGGTCTACGTGCGCGAGAACATCAGTTTCTCGGTACTGCTGTCCGACGACATGCGGCAGGCCGACGTAGACCGGCTGCGCAAGCAGCTGGAGCATGCCGACTTTGTGCGCTCGGTGGAGTATGTCTCGAAGGAACAGGCCCTGCGTGAGCAGACCGAGGCTCTGGGCACCGATCCAAGCGAGTTCTCGGGCGAAAACCCCTACTCGGCCTCGTTGGAGATAAGGCTCCGTTCGCAGTATGCCAACATGGATAGCATAGCCCGCATAGAGCAGCAGTTCAACGCCACCAAGGGCATCGAGGAAGTGCTCTACCGCAAGGACCTCATCGATGCCGTCAATGAGAACATCCGCAAGATAACCCTCTTCCTGCTGGGCTTGGCCGTTGTGCTGGCCTTGGTATCGTTCGCCTTGATAAACAATACGGTGAAGCTGGCCATCTATTCTCACCGCTTCCTGATACACACCATGACGCTGGTAGGGGCAAGCTGGAGTTTTATCCGCAGGCCTTTCTTGCGTCGCCACGTCTGGATAGGTGTGCTCTCGGGACTGGTGGCTGCTGCCCTGTTATGGGCTGCTGCTTACTGGCTGGTAAAGGCCGAACCGGGGCTGATAAGCGTCATAACATCGCGGATGATGGTCGTGGTGTCGGTGTCGGTCGTGGTGGCAGGGGTGCTTATCACGTGGCTTTGTGCCCTGTTGTCGGTCAACCGCTTTCTGCGCATGAGGGCAAGCGAGCTGCACTACGTCTGACGGCGTGGCTCAAACCTGAAAAACGTAACACATCATAAATGAAAAGAAAGATATGGATAGAAGAAGATTTGCTTTTGACAAGACGAACTTCCTGCTGCTGGCCATCGGCATGGTGGTAGTGATTGTGGGGTTTCTCTTGATGACAGGGCCGGCTTCGAGCATGACGCATTTCGAGCCGGACATCTTCAGCGTGCGCCGCATTAAGGTAGCACCCGTGGTATGCTTGGCTGGCTTTGTGTTCATGATTTACGGCGTAGTGCGCCGTCCGCGCAGCGGCAACGGGCCGGCCCTCACTGAGGAACAAACCAATAAATGAAAATAAAGTAACGTATGGGAGATTTGACAACTTTCGAGGCCATCGTGATAGGCATCGTAGAAGGACTGACTGAGTTTCTGCCCGTGTCGTCGACGGGCCACATGATTATAGCACAAAATGTCTTGGGTGTGGAAAGCACCGACTTTGTGAAGGCGTTTACGTTCATCATCCAGTTTGGAGCCATCCTGTCAGTAGTCGTGCTCTACTGGAAGCGTTTCTTCCGCCTCAACCGCACCCCGGTTTCCCAAGGGGCCTCGGCTTTGCGCCGTTTCCTGCATAAGTACGACTTCTACTGGAAACTGCTTGTGGCCTTTATTCCTGCGGCTGTGCTCGGTCTGCTGTTCAGCGATGCCATCGATGCCATGCTTGAAAGCGTAGAAGTGGTGGCAGTGATGCTTATCGTGGGAGGCGTGTTCATGCTCTTCTGCGACCGCATCTTCAACAAAGGCAGCGAAAAAAACGAACTGACCGAGAAGCGGGCCTTCTGGATAGGCATGTTCCAGTGCATCTCGATGATTCCGGGCGTGTCGCGTTCGATGGCTACCATCGTGGGAGGCATGGCGCAGAAGCTCACCCGAAAGGACGCTGCCGAATTCTCGTTCTTCCTGGCCGTTCCCACGATGTTCGCAGCCACAGTCTACAAGATGTACAAGCTCTTCAGCGATGGTGGCGTGGAACTGATTACCGACAACCTCTCGGCACTCATCATCGGGAACGTGGTGGCTTTTGTGGTAGCTATGCTTGCCATAAAGTTCTTTATAAGTTTCGTCACCCGCTACGGCTTCAAGGCTTTCGGCTGGTACCGTATTGTCGTGGGCGGTGTCATCCTGCTCATGCTGCTGACGGGACACAACCTGCAACTGGCATGATGACCGATGCACCGAACGACCGCCCGCTGGACTTCCGGGAGGGCGAAGTGTTGTACTTCGACAAGCCTTTGGGCTGGACCTCGTTCAAAGTAGTGGGCCATGCCCGTTACCACATCTGCCGCCGTATGGGCGTGAAGAAACTCAAGGTGGGACATGCGGGCACGCTCGACCCTCTGGCTACGGGTGTCATGATTGTGTGCACCGGACGCGCCACGAAGCGCATTGAAGAGTTCCAGGGACATACCAAAGAGTACGTGGCCACCCTGCGCTTGGGGGCCACGACACCTTCCTTTGACCTGGAACACGAGATAGATGCCACCTATCCCACCGCCCATATCACCCGGGGCATGGTCGAGGACGTGCTGCGGCGTTTCCAAGGAGAGATAGAGCAGGTGCCTCCGGCCTTCTCGGCGTGCATGGTGAACGGCACCCGTGCCTACGACCTTGCACGCCGGGGCAAGGAGGTGGAGCTGAAACCCAAATTGCTGGTTATCGACGAAATCGAGCTGCTGGATTGCGACCTGGGCAGGCAGGAACTCACAATACGCGTCGTCTGTAGCAAAGGGACTTACATCAGGGCTTTGGCCCGCGACATAGGCCAGGCACTGAACAGCGGAGCACACCTTACCGCCCTGAGGCGTACCCGCGTGGGCAAGGTACGGGTGGAAGACTGCCTCGACCCCCTGCTGTTCCGTGACTGGATAGATAAGCAACAATTAGCAAGCTCGGGAGAGCCTGCCGATGAATAAACCAAAACACTAAAAAAACAACGATTATGAAACTGTCTCAATTCAAATTCAAGCTGCCCGAAGAGAAAATAGCCATGCACCCCACCAAGTATCGCGACGAGTCGAGGCTGATGGTGTTGCATCGCAAGACGGGAGAGATAGAGCACAAAGTGTTCAAAGATATACTGGACTACTTTGACGACAAGGACGTGTTCATATTCAACGACACCAAGGTGTTTCCCGCACGGCTCTACGGAAACAAGGAAAAGACCGGCGCACGCATCGAGGTGTTTCTGCTGCGCGAACTTAACGAAGAACTGCGCTTGTGGGACGTGTTGGTCGACCCCGCACGCAAGATACGCATAGGCAACAAACTTTACTTTGGCGATGACGACTCGATGGTGGCCGAGGTGATAGACAATACCACCTCGCGCGGACGCACCCTGCGTTTCCTCTACGACGGCCCCCACGAAGAGTTCAAGAAGTCGCTCTATGCACTGGGTGAGACTCCGCTGCCCCACAGCATCCTCAACCGTCCCGTAGAGCCGGAAGACGCCGAGCGGTTTCAGTCCATCTTTGCCCGGAACGAAGGGGCCGTCACTGCCCCGACGGCCAACCTCCACTTCAGCCGCGAGCTGATGAAACGGATGGAAATCAAGGGTATCGAATTTGCCTTCATCACCCTTCATGCCGGACTGGGCAACTTCCGAGACATAGACGTAGAGGACCTCACCAAGCACAAGACCGACTCTGAGCAGATGCTCGTGGACGAACGGGCCGTGGAGATTGTCAACCGGGCCAAGGACCACGACAAGCAGGTATGTGCCGTGGGCACCACCGCCATGCGGGCCATAGAGAGCACCGTCAGCACCGACGGACACCTGAAGACTTACGACGGTTGGACAAATAAGTTCATCTTCCCGCCCTACAACTTCACCGTGGCTACCTCTATGGTGTCCAACTTCCACATGCCGCTCTCTTCGCTGCTGATGATGGTGGCTGCCTTTGGCGGATACGAACAGGTGATGAATGCCTACGACGTGGCCCTGAAGGAGGACTATCGCTTCGGTACCTACGGCGATGCCATGCTGATTATAGACTAAGCCATCCCGCTTGTTGCCAGGCACGTGCCTCGGCGGCGATGGGCGTAGCGTCTGTCCGCCGCCGTGCCGTTACTCTGTTTCCCGGGTGCCATAGGTTTACGGCAGCCGTTCGGGTAGCGGCGCACGGTGGCGCAAGTCTGCTGCCGGGCGGGCACAGGTGTGCGACTGCGGGCGGACAGGTCTGCTGCCTTGGGAGCAGACCTGTGCCATCGTGCGGCTCGTCTGGCTACAGCGTTCAATATCTTAAGAAACACCCTCAGATTATCCCTTTACCATGCTCTATCTCAGTCTTGGCAGCAATCTGGGCGACAAAGCGCAGTTGCTGCAAACGGCCATCGGCGAGATAGGCCGCCATGTAGGTCGTGTGCAGGCCTGTTCCTCCTTTTACGCCACGGCTCCTTGGGGTTTCCATTCGGCCAATACGTTCCTGAATGCTGCCGTAGCGGTCGCTACCTTCTTAGGGCCCGAGGAAGTGCTGACGGCCACCCAAGCCATCGAATTGCGGCTGGGGCGCACCCGTAAGTCGGTAGGAGGAGCCTATGCCGACCGTCTTATAGACATCGACCTCCTGCTTTTCGACGACCGCATTGCCAACCTCCCTGGCCTCATCCTGCCCCATCCTCTGATGCATCGTCGTCGCTTTGTGCTGGCTCCGCTGGCCGAGATAGCTCCCGACGTGGTTCATCCCTTGCTTGGCAAGACCGTGGCTCAGTTGCTGGCCGAGTTGCCGGACGAACCCCTTCCGGGCGGAACATGACGCGCTTCGCCCGATGTGACAAACTGGTTACAAGTTGACGCTGATTTGTTCGTTTCTGCTGACTATCTATTACATTGTGTGCGTTAACACTAAAAATCCGTGAAAGAAAATTAAAAGACAGCCCTCAAAGGCCCGGATATTTGGAAATAAGCTTCCTGCCTCCTACCTTTGCATCGTGATTTTTTTCATAGTATTAGATTTAAGGTTAACAAAGGTTGGGCTCAGCGGAGCCCTTTTTTTATGCCCGTAGGCGGACAAGGAAACCAAAATCCGTCTATCCCAGCTCCTTTGTTTGGGCACTAATTACGCAAAGACACAAAAACACAAAAACAGCTACGGAACCCGTAACTGCTTCATTTTCTTCGTAGACCAGCCAGGGCTTGAACCTGGGACCTCATCTGGATATGGCAATCTCATTAGTCTTTTAGCCCATCCTGTAGTCTGCAAAAAATATATAATACTATTTTGCACGATAGAATGATTGTCATAAAATACCGATGTCCCTGTCTTAGGGTTATTGCCTATAATGTTTGCTTTATTCCCACCACTCCCTCATCTTGTAAAGACGTATCCGGTAATACAGCCGCTCCATTTTGCGGACATATATTTTCTTGCCATAATAGAGCTTGTCGGGAAGACCGTCTTCTTCATCACTTGGTGTAGGCGCTTCTTCATAAGCGTCCACTAGGGCGGAAGAAACTATATCCCCTACATTTCTGATATTCATCCGATCAACTTGCTGTCGGGAGATGTGCAAATCATCATCCTTGATATATTTCAATAGACTGATACAAGTGTCTATCCAACGATTGA